>DATFGI010000039.1:0-30413 GCA_035249605.1 Acidimicrobiia bacterium | reverse complement strand
GACCCGGATACCACGGCCCGGGATTCGTTTCCGGTGGAGTCCGCCGTCGAAGAGGTGCAGACCGCTCTGGGTAAGACCCGACGGGCCGCCGAGATGGAAACTAGACCTCGCCCTCGACCTGCAGGGTCGCCTACCCGACGTTTGGGACGCGCTGGATCAGGGTGACATCGACCTGAGCCGGACCCGAGTGTTCACCCGGGAGCTCGAATCGTTACACCCGGCTCTGGTCCCCTTAGCGGTCGACCGGGTGATCGACCAAGCAGGGGTGTTGACCACCGGCCAGCTGCGAGCCCGACTACAACGGATCAGCCTCGAACTCGGGCCTGAGGCCGCTGCAGACCGGCTGAAAGCAGGCGTCGAAGACCGTCGCATGGTCCTGGAAGCCAATCCGGATCACACCGCCAGTCTCCTGTTCCACAACCTCGACCCGAAACAAGCGTTACTCGCCACCCGGTATGTCCACGGTCTCGCCCTGAAACTGAAACGAACACCCGGAGAAACACGGACTCTCGACCAACTCCGAACCGACATCGCCCGAGACCTGTTACAGGGCAAGACCATCGACGGGGCGCCACCAGTCCCCACCCCGATCATGGTCATCCTCGACGACCTCGCCGGACACGTCCCCGGATACGGCACCATCCTCCCCGAAACCATCCAAACCCTCCTCGAAAACGCCGAAATCGACGTCAACACCAACAACCCCGACGACTGTGACCATGTGACCACATCACGGCGGCCCAACCGGGCGCAGCGACGACACGCCGCCCGGCATTACCGCACCTGCTCCTTCCCCGGATGTCGTATCCCCGCCACCCAATGCGACCTCGACCATCGACACCCCTGGGCCCACGGCGGACCCACCACCTGCCACAACCTGGCACCCCTCTGCCGCCACCATCATGTCTGCAAACCAAAATGGAAACTCGTAAGAGACACCGACGGCAGCCACATCTGGACCAGCCCACTCGGCCACACCTACCGCACCGGACGACCCCCCTAAAACCCGCCGCTACTTCCCTCGCACCACAAATTGATCAATTCACGGCCCGGACCCCTGCCAAGCTCGCGCCCATGCCCGATGTGCCTGATCCGTCCGCCGTCGTCCTCGTCGAGGGAGAGAGCGACCGCGCCGCGGTGCTCACGCTGGCGGAGCGACGGGGGCGGCACCTCGAGACCGACGGCGTCGTGGTGATCGCCATGGGTGGCATCACCAACATCGGACGGTATCTCAGCGATCTCGACCGCCACGCAGTCCTCGGTCTCTACGACGCCGGAGAGGAACGGGTGGTGGCCAACGCCCTGGCCCGTCTCGGCCACGCTCAGGATTTGGGACGAGCCGGTCTGCAGGGTCTCGGTTTCTATGTCTGCGTCGAAGATCTCGAGGACGAGTTGATCCGGGCCCTGGGGCCAGACCGCGTCATCGAGGTCATCGAGGACCAAGGGGAGATGGCGACGTTCCGGCGCATGCGAAACCAGCCTGCGCAGCGGGAAAGACCTCTCGACCGACAACTGAGGAGATTCATCGGGACCAGATCGGGTCGGAAGATCCGCTATGGGCGCCTCCTGGTAGAGGCCCTGGAGCCGGACCGCGTCCCGACGCCGCTCGACGGTTTGCTCAGCCGGTTGTAGCTAGTCGTCCTCTTCCTCGTCCTCGGTGTCGTCGCCGGAGCCGAACTGGAGGTCGTTGGCGACACCGGTGAGGATCTCGTCGAGATGGTCCCGCTCTCCCTCCAACCCTTCGCCGTCTCCTTCACCTTCGGTGAATTCGACGGCCGGAGAGTCACCGGCCGAGTCGTCGGCGGGCTCGTCGGAATCATCGCTGTCGAGATCGAGGGGCTCCTCGGCCATGTGATCGGAGATCGGCACGACCTCTCCGCCGTCCCCGGTCTCCCAATCGGAGGCCCCACTGCCGGTGATGACGGCATCCATGTCGTCGAGCTTCTCAGAGACCTCGCCGGCGAGCATGGCGAGCTCTGAGCGGATCGAGTTGACCCGGGCGGCCAGGGCAGCGATCTCCGCCTCGGCCTCGGCGCGCTTGGCCTCCTTCTCCGATTGCAGGGTGTCGGCCGCGCTCTCGGCATCCGAGACGATCCTCGTCGCCTGGGCCTGAGCATCGGCGAGCAATTGGTCGGCCGCGGTCTGGGCGGCGAGAAGGGCACGACCGATCGCACTCTCGTCGATGCGTGGCCCCGGCTCGGCCGGGGTGGGCGCCGGGGCCGGGACGTCAGCCGCTTCTGGTTCCGTGTCCGGTTCGGGAGCGGTCACCGGCGCCGCCGCCTGCGGGCGAGCCTGTTGTGCGGTCTCGATTTGATCAGTCAGCTCACGGATGGTGGCCACCACCTCGTCGAGGAAATCGTCCACCTCGTCGAGGTCGTAGCCACGGAGGGCCGTGGAAAAGGTCTTCTGCTCAACGTCCGCTGTGGTCAGCATTGGTGCACCTCTCGATTTCGGCAGGCAGGATAAGAAGGTGGGGGGCCAGCGACAAGGATCAGTCGATGATGGCTATCAGGATCTGAATGGCGATCAGAAGGATGATCGGAGACAGATCGAGCGCTCCCCCGCCGATCCGGATCGGAGGGATGACCCGGCGGATCGGGAGTATCACCGGGTAGATGATCCGGTCGAGAAATGTCTGAACTCTTCCCAGAGGATGTGTTGAGGACACTCTGATCCAGGAGAGGATCACCCACGCGAAGACTGCGTAGAAGTAGATGGTGAGCAGCCCAACGAGGAGATCGAGCACTGTCAGTCGACGTCGTCGAGGTCGTAGGCGCCGAGTGACGACAGCCGACGCTTCTCGTCGCGGCTGAGGGTGACCCGGGGGGGAAGAACGAGCACCAGACCGTCACCGACCCGGCGCATAGATCCGTCGAGTGCGTAGATGAGTCCGGACGAGAAGTCGACCACCCGTCGCACCAGGTCGGGATGGGCCTGACGCATGTCGAGGACCACCGGGACACGATCACGGACGCGATCGGCCAACATCCTCGCGTCGGAGAACTCCTCGACGACCAGCACGTCGGACTGGATCTCCACGGGTCGGACCAGCGGACTCGCCGGCGGCTCGACACGACGGCCCGGCTCAGCCCGCATCGGTGGCTCGACTCTCTTTTGGGGACGATTCGCGGCACGGGCCGTGGGCGGGGGCTCCACCCGACGCCCCTCGGCGATGGGCTCGACGCTTCGCGTCGGCCCCCCTGAATCGTGGTGGTTTGGGGCGTTGGCCATCTCCGCGGCTTCCGCCTCGATTTGGTCCTCGTCGACCAGCCCCAGATAGACGAGAGCTTTCGAGAACAAAGAGGACATTCACTCTCCGGTTGACTTGCGGGGGCCAAAGATAGCCCGTCCCACGCGAATCAAAGTGGAACCCTCCTCGATCGCGGTCTCGAAGTCGTCGCTCATCCCCATCGACAACCGGGTCACCGACGGATGCTGCTTGATCGCCTCGTCGCGCAGCTCGCGCAGCCGGATGAAATGGGGTCGACTGTCCTCCGGCGAGCCCGGGATCGGCGGGATCGCCATCAGACCTTCGACCTGGAGACCCATGTCGAGCATCCAAGCCACGGCTTCTCCCACGTCGCTTGGGGCGATGCCTGCTTTCTGTGACTCCTCGCCCAGATTGACCTGGGCCAGCACCGGTGGCGCGTGGCCCTTTCCCTTGAGCCACGCCGACGCCAGCGACCGCCGGTCCATCGAGTGGAGCAGGACCGTTATGCCACGAACCAGGCGCGCCTTGTTCGATTGCAGTGCACCGACGAAGTGCCAGCGAATGTCATCGGGCAGACCGGGTGCCTTTTCGGCGAGCTCCTGGGCCCGATTCTCCCCGAAGTCGCGGTGGCCCTGGTCGTAGACCTCCAGAATCTGATCGCGAGTCATGGTCTTCGACACCGCCACGATGGTGATCTCGGAGACGTCCCGACCGACTCTGTCCGCTGCCCGGGCCACCCGCTCCAGGACCGACCGGTAACTCAAGCCAGCCATCCCACGGCGGCGAGCCGTTTCGACGTGGCGTCGCGCCGGTAGCTGAACCAGCCCGGGTCATGACGGGTGCACGCCCTGCTCGACCACAGATCGAGCCCGTCCAGTTGACCGGCGATCGCCGCGGGGAGATCGACCGAGGATGTCGACCAGGTGGTCTCGGCTCGGTAGGCAGGGAATCGCCCGGATACCTCCTCACCGACCTCGAAACAGCACGGTCGGATGCCGGGGCCGATCGCGGCCCGGACCGGCTGGTGGCCTGCTGCCTTCATGTCCGTCACCAGCCCGGCCACCACTCCGCGCGCCGAACCCCGCCAGCCGGCGTGTGCGACACCGACTGCGGACGTGGAATGGACCACGACTGCGAAGCAGTCGGCGGTGAAGACGGCGACCGAGAGATCGGGTTGGCTGGTCCACACCGCGTCTGCCTCTCCGGCGTCGCCGGGTCCATCGACCCGGATCACGTCGGCGCCGTGCACCTGTCGCACCGTGGCCCATGCCCCGGGGGCGCCAGAGCGCCGGATCATGTCCTCGCGGGCCAGTTCGTCGTTCCGGATGTCACCGTCGCCGCCCTCGCTGAAGGCCACCCCGTCCCAGCCGGGGGGCCGGATCATCCCTGGACGAAGCTGGGGATGTCGAGAGCGTCCTCGTCGAACGAGCTGGGGCGCCCCAGGTCCTCGGTGGCCCGGAGAGGGCGATTGGCGCGACGACGTCCCTCGAACCCGGCGGCGATCACCGTCACCTTCATCTCCTGACCGAGGTCGTCGTCGATGATGGCGCCGAAGATGATGTCCGCCTCGGCGTCGGCATGGTCGGAGACCACACGCGCAGCCTCGGTCGCCTCGTGAAGGGTCATCGAGTTCGGCCCGGAGACACTGAGAAGGACCCCCTTGGCACCGTCCATCGAGGCCTCCAGCATCGGGGACGCGATGGCCCGCTCCGCTGCCTGTCGTGCCCGGTTCTCCCCTGTGGCCCGTCCGATGCCCATCACCGCAGAGCCGGCGTCGGCCATGATGGTGCGGACGTCGGCGAAGTCGACGTTGATCAGGCCCGGCGTGGTGATCAGGTCGGTGATCCCGGTCACACCACTCATCAGCACCTCGTCCGCGAGCCGGAAAGTATCGGAGATGGGGGCGGCGGGGTCGCCGACGTCGAGCAGACGATCGTTGGGAATGACGATCAGCGTGTCCACCGAGTCCTTCAGCGAGTCGATGCCCTGCTCGGCATGGACGGCACGGCGTCGGCCCTCGAAGCCGAAGGGACGGGTGACCACACCCACGGTGAGGGCACCGACCGAGCGGGCCACCTCGGCCACCACCGGCGCCCCGCCGGTGCCGGTGCCGCCGCCTTCTCCGGCGGTGATGAACACCATGTCCGACCCCTTGAGCACCTCCTCGAGCTCGGCGCGGTGCTCCTCGGCAGCGGCCCGGCCGATCTCCGGGTTGGCTCCGGCGCCCAGGCCACGGGTGACCTCGCGACCGATGTCGAGCTTGACGTCTGCATCACTCATGAGCAGCGCCTGAGCGTCGGTGTTCAACGCGATGAACTCCACTCCGCGCACACCCTGTTCCACCATGCGATTCACGGCATTGACGCCACCGCCGCCGATGCCGACCACCTTGATTACGGCCAGGTAGCCGCCGCTGCCGTTGCTCACAAAGACCTCCAATAACGGGTTCAAATCAGACGTTGAAGTAGAGGTTTAGCGTTAGGCCAGTTCAAAGTAAACCCCCAAACTCTTAGTCTCTACTAGAGGTTTAGGAGTCGTCGGATTTGCCATCGCCTGAAGCACTTTCGGCCGAACCCGGGGTCATCACTGCCGGATTGGTGGGTGCGATCAGCACCAAAGTCGACCCTTGTGGGACGTCCTCTCCCAACAATGCGGCCAGACTCAGCGCCTTGTCCTCCATCTCCACCGGACGCCCCAGCCGAACCTGGTATCCCGACACCGTGGCCCAGAGCTCGTCGTCCACGGTGGTCACCACGGCGCCCGCCTGCAGCGACTCGGGCAGCGCCGCGGCGAACTCGATGGCTCCGAGCAACTCCGGCGACTCGTGGGCGAGGTCATCGGCAACGTCCGGCATCTCGATCCAGGTCAGAGCAGGGTCCGGCTCCGTTTGGGACGGGAGCGCCACCCCGTCGAGCGCCCGGCGTGACCAGCCTCCCTCGGTCCGAACCCACGCCGCGGGCACCCTCTCCACCAGTTCGACGCTCACTACGTCGGGCCAGTGCCTGATCACTTCTGCCTCTGCCACCCAGGGGTCGGCGAGAAGGGCGCGCTCCACCGAACCGGGATCGACCGTGATCATCGGCGTGCCCGCCACGACCCCGGCGTCGACCAGGATCGCGTTGGCCGAGCTGGCCTCGATCCCCTCGGTCTCCACCCGGCTGATGCTGAGCCAGGGCGAGAAGACCAGCCAGACCGAGAACCCGACGGCGAGGACGAGCGCGAGGAATCTGAGGAGCCGGGTCACATTCCTCTTGGCGTTGTCCTCGGCGACGGACTTCCGCCGCTCCATCAGGCGCGGGTCGATGCTCATTGGTCGAATCCGACGAATTGGATCTCTGTCTCCAGCTTGGTACCGGTCCGCTCCAGAACCGTGGCTTTGACCTTGTCCACCAGCTCTCGGATCTCGGCGGCCGTCGCCTCGGGACCGGCAACGAAGAAGTTGGCGTGCTTGTCGGAGACCGCTACATCGCCGACCCGCATCCCTTTGAGACCAAGGCTCTCGATGAGCTCGCCGGCGGCGACTTCCGGCGGGTTCTTGAAGACGCTGCCCGCGTTGAGTGTTCCCCCAGGCTGGTGCTCCTTGCGCCAGCGAGTTATCTCCCGCATCAGCTGTTTGCCCTTCTCGACATCACCCCGCTCACCCTGGAACCGGGCGGATATGACCGCCTCTTCGGCGGCGACGTTGGAATGCCGATAGTCCAGCTCCAGCAGGGAGGGCCCCACCTCGCGGACGGTGCCATCACTCAGATCGATGATTCGAGCGGTGAGGAGCCGGTCCGCGGTCTCCACACCGAAACAGCCGGCGTTCTGACGCACCGCTCCGCCAACCGATCCGGGTACGCCAACGAAGAACTCCAGGCCGAGCACACCGGCCTCGACTGCGGTTCGGGCCACCCTGGGCAGCGGCGCAGCCGCCCCCGCTTCGATCCGATCACCGTTCACCTCGACGGTGGCGAAAGCTCCGCCGAGATGGATCACCAGACCATCGAACCCAGCGTCGGCGACCACCAGGTTCGACCCCCGACCGAGCACGAGGATGGGGTGCTCCCTGGTCAATCCGGATCCCGCGAGAGCCATCAGGTCGTCAACCGAGCCCACCTCGGCGAAGAGTCGCGCCGGCCCCCCCGCTTTGTAGGTGGTCAATGGCCCGAGTGGCACTCCCTCCCTGACCATCTCGAGCGCGGCGGGCCGGCCTTTCCCGCTCACGGGGCGGCCACTGCCAGCTTCGGGGCCAGTTCACCGTGGAGGAGGGTGATGTCGCCGGCCCCGAGACTGAGCACCAGGTCCCCCCGGGTCACCCTGTCGGCGAGGAAGTCGGCGAGCTCGAATCGATGAGGGACGTAATGGACTTCGGCTCCTGCGGCCCGGGCGGCATTGGCGACCAACTCGCCTGTGATGCCCGGTACCGGCTCTTCACGAGCACCGAAGACATCGGTGACCACGACGACGTCGGCAGCGGCCAGCGCCTGGCCGAACTCCTTGCTGAAGCGTTCAGTGCGTGAGTAGAGGTGTGGCTGGAAAACCGCCCAGATCCGACCCCCGCCCACCGCTCGGGCGGCGGCCAGGACCGCAGCCACCTCGGTCGGATGATGGGCATAGTCGTCGTACAGGCTGACGCCGGCAACGGTCCCCTTGTTCTCCCAACGCCGGCCCACTCCCCTGAACCCGGCAACCGCTCCCACGGTGTCGTCGAAGTCCCGACCCAGCTCGACGAGGAGGGCTATCGCCCCGGCGGCGTCGAGTGCCAGGTGATGACCCGGTTGCGAGAGGGAAACCGGCGCCGACTTGCCCCGTCGCCCCAGCGTGAAGCTCACGCCTTCGGGCCCGGTGGAGACCCCTGTGAGCCGCCAGTCGGCCTCCGGATCGACGCCGTAGGTGACGGCTCCCACGTTGCGGGCGACCTCCCCGGAGCCCGCGTCGTCGAGACACGCAACCACCGGCCCGTCGACACTCCTCGCCACGCCGGTGAATGCATCGATCAGCTCGCGCCCGGAGCCGAAGTGGTCGACGTGCTCGTGTTCCACGTTGGTGATGACCAGCCCGTTCAGGACCAGGCTCTCGAAGGTCCGGAAGGCTTCGTCGGCTTCGAGGACCAGGAGGTCGGCCCCGCCGAAGTGGCCGTTGGTGCTCAGATCGAGCAGGTCCCCGCCGACGACGAAGGAGGGGTCCTCACCCATTGCGCGCAATGCGGTGACGAGCAATGCGGTGGTGGTCGTCTTGCCATGGGTGCCGGTGGCCCCGATGGTCGGGATCTCCCCGGTCAGAGCGGCGAGAAGTTGGGGACGGCGCCAAACCTCGATACCGAGAGAGCGGGCTCTCTCCAATTCCTCGTCGTAGTCGGGGACCGCCGAGGAGGCGACCACCAGCCCGGCGCCTTTCACGGCTTCGGGGTGATGCCCGATGAACACCTCGATGCCAAGATCGGAGAGGGCATCCAGCGCCGGACCGCCCCTGAGATCGGAACCGGAGAGATGGTGCCCGCGGGCGACCAGGAGCTTGGCCAGGGCGCTCATCCCGGCGCCGCCCGCCCCGACGATGTGGATGCGCCCGTCGGGGAGGCTCACGGAGCTGCCTCGATCATGGTGCGGGCGATGGTAAGGGCAGCCGCCGGCTTGGCGATGTCACCCGCAGCCCTTGCCATCCCGGCGAGACGCCCGCGGTCCTGGAGCAGGTTGGTCACCACGTCGGGGAGTGCGGCGATCTCGGCCTCCTCGACGACCACGGCGACACCCGCCTCCTCGAGGAAACGGGCGTTGCCCTGCTGGTGGCCACCGGAGCCGAAACGACCGGGTATCAGCAGCGAGGGTGTCGCGGTCGCGGTGAGCTCGGCCACAGCCCCGCCGGCGCGGGCGATCACCAGGTCGACGGCGCCATAGAACCACTCCATCTCCTCCTCGAACCCGACCCTCACCCATGTGATCCCATCGGCTGCCGGCCGCCTCGAGAGAGACTCGAGATGCGCCTCACCGGTGAGGTGGACCACACCGATCGGCGGGCCTTGCCACTTCCCGACCATGGTGGCGACCGCATCGTTGATGACCCCCGCACCCAGCGACCCGCCGAAGACCCCGAGGACGGGGAGGTCTTCGTCCAACCCGTAACGCCGACGGGCGTCGGCCCCCAGCCTTTTTCGATCGAATTCGCGTATGGCACGGCGAACCGGGTTGCCCACCCAGGTCCCATTGGGCAGACCAGCGGTACGGGGAAAGGCGACAAAGCTGGCCCGAGCCCACCGAGCTGTCACCTTGTTGGCCAGCCCCGCCTCGGCGTTCTGCTCGGCGTTGAAGAAGACCCTCCCCCTGGAACGCGCGGCCAGGGCAGCCGGAATGGTCACATAACCCCCCATTCCCAGCACGACGCCCACTCCGAGCGAGTCGATCTGGTCGGCGATCAGACGACGAGCCCGTAACACCACACCGGGAAGCCTCAGGTTCTCGGCACTGAGCGATCGCTTCAGCCCGGCGACCTGCGCGGAGACGAACCTGAATCCGCGCTCGGGATAGATCCGGGACTCGAGCCGGTCGCCTCCGACATAGGTCACATCATCCTTGTCCACCCCCAGCTCGACCAGGGCCTCGCCCACCGACAGCCCGGGGAACACATGCCCACCGGTGCCGGCTGCGGCGATGAGGAAGGTCATCTCAGCCGGTCGACGCCGCTTTGGGCGATATTCACCAGGATGCCGATCGCACCCATCGAGACCGCCAATGCGGTGGAGCCGAAAGAGACGAAGGGGAGGGCGATCCCGGTGATCGGGATCACACCGAGGACTCCTCCGATGTTGACCAGTGCCTGGAAGGACAGCCAGACGGTCAGGCCGGAGGCAACCATCCGCCCGAACCGGTCGGGTGCGCGCGTGGCCACCACCCAGCCGGCGACCGCCAATGCAATGAACAGCCCGATGACGGTGAGACCGCCGAGCAGCCCGGTCTCCTCCCCGATGATGGCGAAGATGAAGTCGGTGTGGGCGTTGGGGAGATAGAACCATCGCGCCCGGGACGCTCCGAGACCCACCCCGAAGATGCCGCCGTTGCCCAAGGCGTAGTAGCCCTGGAGGAGCTGATAGCCGTCGCCCGAAGGGTCGGCATAAGGATCGAGGAACGAATCGATTCGGCTCGCCCGGTAGTCGGCCTCGAAAGCGAAGTAAGTGGCGGCGAGGACGCCGACCAGGCCAAGGAGGAGAACGTGTTTCATCGGGGTGTCGCTGGCGACGATCACCGCCATCGCCGCCGCCCCGATGATGATCAGTGTGCCGAGATCCGGTTGGCGGATGACGAACAGCCCCACCACTCCCAGGGTGGCCGCCACCGGGATGATGAAGTGACCGAAGCTGGTCAGCAGCTTGGCCTTCTTCTCCAGGAGATAGGCGAGAACGAGGATCACCGAGACCTTGGCCAGCTCCGACGGCTGAAAGGAGGGCAAACCGGGGAGATTGAGCCACCTGGTCGCCCCGCCCTCGGTGGTCCCCTTGAGCTCGACCATCACCAGCAATCCGACGGTGACCACGAAGGCCGGAACGGCGAGCTTGCGGTAATGCCGGTAGGGGATGCGTGACATGACCAAGAGGGCCAGGGTCCCGAGACCGACTCCAACCAGTTGCCGCTTGAGGAAGTGCCACTGGTCCTGGGTCTCGGTCTGGTTCAACGCCACGGCCGAAGAGGCGGACATGGTCACCCCGAGACCGATGACCACGAGGACCACGACCAGGACCAGCAGCGCGGTGGTAGTGCGGTCGTTGACCTTCTGGCGGGCGACCTTGGCGCGAGCCGCGGCCCGCACCTTGGCGAGTGATGTCACGTTGGCGGTCACTGTGCCGTCCTCTCCAATCTCTCCGAGACCAGCTCGGTGAAGCGGTCTCCCCTGGCGCCGTAGGACTCGAACTGGTCGAAGCTGGCGCACCCGGGCGCCAGGAGGACGGTGTCGCCTTCGCGGGCAGCGCGGGCGGCTACCTCGACCGCGATCTCCAACGTGCCGGCGAGCCGGCCACGATCACCGGCCGCCGCCACGAGAGTCGGGCCTGACTCCCCGATGCCGATGAGCATTCGAACATTCTCCTCGGCGGCCAGCGGGGTGAGGTCGATGCCCTTGGCCAGGCCCCCGGCGATCAGCACGACGGGGCCATGGGCGCGAACCGAAGCAATGGCCGCGTGGAGATTGGTCGCCTTGGAGTCGTTCACCCAACGCACCCCGTCGACGGCAGCGACCAGGGTGCGACGGTGCGCTCCGGGCCGGTAGTCGATCGCCCCCCGCGCCACTCCCTCCGCGCTGGCCCCCATACGAAGGGCGAGCGCGGCGGCACATGCCAGATTGACGAGATGGATCGGATCGCGGGAGGGAAGGTCGTTGCCATCCACCGCCACATCGCCGATCACGAGCTTCGCTCCGTCGAAACCGCCGCCGTTGTCCGGGATCCGGCGCCCCGAGACCGGGAAGCGCTCGGCAGGGGCTGACGCCGCCAGAGCGGAGGCACCCTCGTCGTCGGCGTCGTAGACCAGGAGATCGGACTCGTCCTGGTTGACGTAGATGTGGGCCTTCGCCTCGCGATAGGACTGCGGCGAGCCGTGCCAGTCGAGGTGGTCCACCGCGACGTTGGTGATGGCGGCAGCGACCGGGTGGAAGGTCTCGATGAACTTGAGCTGGAAGCTGGAGACCTCCACCACCAGCGCGTCGTAGTCGGCGTCGGCATAGTCGGAGAGCGGCGACCCGATGTTCCCGGTCGCCGGCGCATCACGTCCGGAGGCGTCGAGCATGGCAGCGGTGGCCTCGGTCACGGTTGTCTTCCCGTTGGTCCCTGTCACCGCGGCCACCGGCGCCCGGAGATGGCGAAAGGCGAGCTCGATCTCGCTCCAGATGGGGATTCGGCCCTCCAGGGCGTCCACCACCGGGGCGGAACGCTCCGAGAAACCAGGGCTGGCGATTACCAGGTCGACTCCGTTGAGGAGCACCGGGTCCCACTCCCCCGATGCCGTCCCCGCCCCGAGCTCGAGGAGGCCTCCGGCATCCTTCTCGTCGAAGACGGTGACCGTCATCCCGTGACGTAGGGCGAGACGGGCCGCCGCCCGACCCGAGATCCCGGCCCCGAGCACGAGGGCGCGGGTCACAGGATCCCTTCCAGGCGGAGGAAGTCGGCGTAGAAGAGACCGAGCCCGAGGGCGACCCCGACCCCGGTGAGGATCCAGAACCGGATGACCACCGTGGTCTCGGGCCAGCCACCGAGGTCGAAATGGAAGTGGAGAGGCGACATGCGGAGGACCCGTCGCCCGGTGAGCTTGAAACTGGTGACCTGGGCCATGACCGAGAGCACCTCGGCGACGAAGATGGCACCGACGAGGGCCAGGAGCAGATGGGTGTTGCTGAGCAGCGCAAGAGCGGCGAGAAGCCCCCCGATCCCCTGGCTGCCGACATCGCCCATGAAGATCTTCGCCGGCGGAGCGTTCCACCAGAGGAACCCGAGCAGGGCACCGAACATGGCCGCGGCAACCATTGCCAGCTCGAGGGGAGACAGCGCCTGATAGATGGGGTCGGGTCGGAACTCGGGCCCATTCCTGAACTGCCAGAACGAGATGACCGTGTAGGCCCCGACAACCAACGCCGCGGAGCCGGCGGCAAGCCCGTCCATGCCGTCCGCCAGGTTCACCCCGTTCGCCGTGCCGGTGAGCATGAGCAGAACCCAGACCACGAAGAGGATGCCGAGGTCGAATCGGTCCCCCAGCGGGCGGACGAAGGAGATCTGGGTGACGATGCCGGCCTGGGTCGCCCCATAGGCGAAGAGGGCGGCGATGGCGACTTGACCGCCGAATTTGGCAGTCTTGGAGAGACCGAGACTGCGCTGCCGGGTGTACTTGACCCAGTCGTCGAGAAATCCGACGAAGGCCATCCCCAGCAGGGCGAGCACGGCGAGCCACCCTCCCGCGCCGAACTCGACCCGTCGGGCCAGGGTGAGCCCGGTATCGGGGCTCCAGACCTGATAGTGGGCGAGAAACCAGCCGATCACCGCGGCGGTGACGAAGACGACACCGCCCATGGTGGGTGTCCCCTGCTTGTGGGCGTGTTGGCCCTGGATGTCCTCCTGGATGAACTGGCCTATCTCACGGCTGCGGAGGAGCCGGATCGCGTATGGGGTGCCGAACAGCGAGAGAAGCAGCCCGAGCGCAGCTGAGACGAGGAGCGGGATCACGTCGTCATCCTCCCCGATCGCCGGTGGTATCCGATGGACCACCTGCGGCGGCGAGAACGGCGCGAGCCACCTCGCGATCGTCGAAAGGAACCTTGACCCCGCCGATCTCCTGAGCGGGCTCGTGTCCCCTACCCAGGATCAACACGACATCGCCGGGACCGGCCGATCCCACCGCCAGCTCGATGGCGCGGCGACGGTCTATCTCGACGGCCTTCTCTGTGGCCGGGTCGACACCGGCGGCGACGGCGTCGGTGATTTCGCCCGGATCCTCGCTGCGAGGGTTGTCGCTGGTAACGATCACGAGATCGGCAGCCGATGCAGCCTCACCCATGGCGCTTCGCTTCACCCGGTCCCGGTCGCCGCCGGCGCCGATCAGGGCGATGACTCGATTGGAGGCCAGTGATCTGCCGTTGGCGACGGCGCGGCGCACCCCTTCGGGTGTGTGGGCGTAGTCAACGACCACGATGAAGCCACCGCCATCCGAAACGATCTCGAACCGGCCGGGGACTCCGGGGATCGAGCCCATCCCGGCGACGACCACGCCGAAGTCGAGCCCGATGCCGAGACAACAACCCACCGCAACCGCCAGGTTGGCCACGTTGAAATCGCCGATGACGGGCGTCTCCACCTCCGCGCTGCCCCATGGGGTCGCCAGCTCGAAGCGCGAGCCGGTCTCTCCCTGGACGAGTCGACGAACACTGATCTCGCCTTTCTCGCCCACGGTGAGCAGCTTGCCCCGATACGAGGCGGCGAGGGCTGCCCCCACCGGGTCGTCCAGGTTGATCACCGCCGTCCCCACCTCGTACTCGGTGAAGAGTCGCTCCTTGGCCTGTCGGTAGCTGTCCATGTCGCCGTGGAAGTCGAGGTGATCCTGGGAGAGGTTGGTGAATGCAGCGACCGCGAACCTGGTGGCGCGAACCCTTCCCAATTCGAGGGCGTGCGATGACACCTCCGCGGCCACCACCGAGACCCCGCGATCCCTCATGGTGGCGAGGATCCGCTGGAACTCCGACGCCTCGGGTGTGGTCAAGGTGGCCGGGATCGACTCCCCGGCGATCCTGGTGTGAATGGTGCCCACCAGCCCGGTCATCCGTCCCGCCTGTCCCGCCAGCGACTCGACATAGTGGGTCACAGTGGTCTTCCCGTTGGTCCCGGTGACCCCGACGACGTCCAGCGAGTGGGAAGGGTGCTCGTGCACCTCGTCGGCGAGATCACCCAGGGCCCACCTGGTGTCGTCGACCACCAGCTCGGGCACGGCGGCCCCGGTGCGGCGCGAGACGCACACCGCAGTGGCGCCGCTCGCCACGGCGGCGTCCACGAAGTCGTGGCCGTCAGCTCGCGACCCGACCAGGGCAACGTAGAGGCTGTCGGGGGTGACCCGACGCGAGTCGTGGTGGACATCGATGATCTCGGGATCGCCGGCACCGATCACCTCGGCATCGACCACCGTTGCCAGAGAAGACAAGAGTTTACCCCGGCTCGCCATCGGGACTGACTCCGAGCCGGTGGAGTGCCTGCTCCATGATCTGGCTGAACACGGGGGCGGCGGCGAGGCCACCGGTCCGAAAGTCGTAGTCCGGGCTGTCGACCAACACTGCCACGACCACCTGGGGATCGTTGATCGGTGCCATCCCGACGAAGGAGGCTCGTGTCTCCTCTGTGTAGCGACCGTCCTCGCCCAGCTTGTTGGCGGTGCCCGTCTTGCCGCCGACCCGGTAGCCGTCGACGGCGCCGTTGCGCCCTGTCCCCTCCTCGACCACGGAAGCCAGCAGCTCCCGCATCAGCAATGCGGTCGACGGACTGACCACCTCGTGGGTCTCGACACCCGCCACGTCGGTCTCGTTGGCCTCGGCGTCGACCGTGGAGCGGACGATGTGAGGCGTGGTCCAGACTCCGTCGTTGCCGATGGCGGCGTATGCCGCCGCCATCTGCAGGGGGGTGACGGCCACCGAGTAGCCGATGGCGGCCGAGGCCAAGCAGGTCTGACAGCCGGCGTCGAAGCGGAGCAGGCCGGGTGACTCGACGGTGTAGTCGATTCCGGTCTCCTCACCGAGCCCGAACGCCTTGATGTACTCCACCAGCCGGTCCTGACCCAGGGTCTCGGCGACCCTGATGGTGCCGACATTGGACGACCGGGTGAAGATGTCTGCCACTGTCATGTCCATCGTCTCGTGCTCGTCGAAGTCGACGTAGCACCCGTGGAGATCGTCCTCGCCGGAGCGACAGGCTCCGTCGAGCAACTCCAGCTCGTCGTCGACATCTTCGAAGATGGTGCCCACCTGCACCTCGCCCTCCTCGAGAGCGGCCGAGAACGTGATCATCTTCTGGGTCGAGCCCGGCTCGTACATCCCGCGGACCACGAAGTTGGAGAACAGCCTGCACCGGGTCGGGTCATCGGCCTCCTCGCAGGAAGGGTCGAGAGTCTGGCGGATCTCCGGGTCGAACACCGGGGCGCCGACCATCGCCAGCACTTCTCCAGTCTCGACCTCGAGGACCACCGCCCAACAGTCTTCGCCACCGGTGCGGTCGAGTGCGTCGATGCATGCTTCCTGGGCCTGGTACTGGAGGGGAAGATCGATGGTCGTCATCAGGTCGAGGCCGGGGACGGCAGGCACGATGTTGGTGTAGCCCTGGGGAATCACCCTGCCTGCGCGGTCACGCTCGTACTCGGCATGCCCGGGCACCCCGCGCAGCTCTTCGTCGTACATCAGCTCGAGCCCCTCCTGGCCGTCGCCGTCGATGTTGACGAAACCGGTGACGTGTGAAGCCACCGGCCCCGCCGGGTAGACCCTGGTCGGCTCGGGATGGGCAAAGACCCCTGCCATCTCTTTGGCGAGGATCTCCTCGGCGAGCACCCCGTCGACCTGCCGCTCGATGTATACGAAGTCCCGGTCGCTGGTGAGCCGCTCGAACAAGGTCTCCGAGTCGATGTCCAACAGCGCACCCACCTGCTGGGCCACAAACAGCGGCTCGGTCACCTGGTCGGGCACGGCGAAGAGGCTCTGTGACTCGACGGTCATCGCCAGCAGGTTGCCGTGCCGGTCGTAGATCTTGCCTCGCTGGGGCGCCATCTCACGGGTCACCAATCTCTGGCTCAGACCCTTTTCGGCCAGCTCCTCGGCACGGACCACTTGTATCTCGAAGAGCCGGTACCCCATGCCCAACCATCCGGCGACCACCAGGGCGCCGATCAGGGTCATCCGCGCGGTGCCGCCGTGCAGCGCCCTAGGTGTGGGCACGGCCACCGACTCTCCGGCTGGGTCTCCGGAGGGGCGGCGCCCCGCGCATCAACCCGGTACCAGCGCGTCCTCGGGGATTCATTGGTTCGCTCCATCGCCATCGCGCTCCGCCACGACCGGAGACGGGAGGTCCAGGTTCACCAGCAGCTGATTGGTCTTCGAGGGGATGACGAGACCGAGCTCGTCGGCGAGGGGGGCGATCCTCGCCGGGTTCTCGAGGCGGGCGACTTCGAGCCGAAGCTGCTCGTTGAGCGCTGCCTGCTCGTCGATGGCCTGGTTGAGCTCGGCGAGCTCGAATGCGGAGCGGTCCAGGCTGGTCCGGGCAAATCCGAGGCCGAGGAAGGCCACCACGGCGATGACCACCATGATCATCCAGGGCGCCACGGCCGGCTTGCGGAGACGCCGTCCCTTTAGGACCCGGAGCCTGTCCTCGGCGCGTTGACGACGGAGAGGGCGAGCGGTCATGACGCCAGCTTCTCCACGGCCCGGAGCACAGCGGATCGCGCTCGAGGGTTCGCCGCCACCTCGTCAGCCCCGGCCCTGATCGGCTTTCGGGTCAGCACCCGCACCTCGGAGGTGTTGCCGCACCCGCATACCGGCAGCTCTGGTGGGCAAGTGCAACCCCTGGCCCTTTCATTGAATTGCTGCTTTACGATGCGGTCCTCGAGGGAGTGATAGGAGAGAGCCACCACCCGGCCGCCGGGCCGGACCATGTCGATGGCCTTCTCCAATCCCGACGCCACCGCTTCCAGCTCTGCGTTGACCGCGATGCGGATGGCCTGGAAGGTGCGTCGGGCGGGGTGTCCCGCCCGACGCCGGGCCGCGGGCATCGCCTGTGCGATGACGGTGGACAGGTGGGCAGTGGACGTGATGGGCCGCGCCGCGACGATGGCACCGGCGATGCGACGGGCCAGCGGCTCCTCACCGTGGCGTCGGATGACCCGGGCGATGTCCTCCGCCGGCCAGGTGTTGACGATGTCGGCGGCGGTCAGCGCGGCGTCGGGTCCCATCCGCATGTCGAGCGGGCCTTCCCGGTGGTAGGAGAACCCTCGTTCGGCGACATCAAGTTGGTGGGAGGAGACCCCGAAGTCGAATAGCACGCCGGATATGGGCTCGGTGGTGACCGTCTCGACGATCACGTCGATGTCGGCGAAGTTGCCCTGGACCACGGTGGCGCCGATTCCGGTGGCCGTTGCCACCGCTTCCGGATCGCGATCTATGGCGATGATCGTCACGTCGTCTCCAAACTCGTCCAGCATCCGTCTCGTGTGGCCACCACCCCCGAAGGTGGCGTCGACCACCACCCCGGGCAACGCGGGCGCCATCAGCTCGACGACCTCATCTCCCAGGACCGGCCGGTGATATCCAGCCTCTCCGTTCACCTGGTCCTGGTCCATTGCGAGCCCTCCGGGCGCTGGTACCAACTAGAGGCGGGCGGAGTCAGGGGCCTTCCAATTGGTTCCGGAGGGCTCGCAATGGGCCCAAACCTCGTCTCTCGCTCCTCAGGCCTCCTCTTCCAGATAGCTCTCGTCACCCGATGCCCTCTCGGCCAGGTAGCGGCTCTTCTCCCACAGCTCTACGTGCTCGAAGACACCAAGCACCGCGATCTCGGTCCCGACCTCGAGGTCGGCGAAGTCACGAAGATCGGGCTTGACCAGCACTCGGCCCGACTTGTCCGGTGTCTGCAAATCGGCACCGGCGAACATGGTTCGGGAGAACCGACGGCCGCGCTTGTCCTGGGGCTGTTGGGTCACCTCGGCGGCCTTTCTCTCGAAGTCGTCGGCGGCGAAGAGGACGAGCTGGCCGTCCTGGCCCTTGGTGATGACACAACCCTCTTCGAGACGACGGCGAAAACCGGAGGGCATGACCACCCGTCCTTTCCCGTCCAGGCTGTGGAAGTACTCACCGAGGAACACTTCTGCTCGTTTCCGTCCGTCGTCACGTGTCCTTGCTCCCCTCTACGGGGTGTTGCGCCACTATGACCCACTTTGCCCCACTTGTCAACTCTTTGGACCCACTTCGTGGGCGGCACGACATGTTCGGGTGACAGGCAAGAGACGGGTGGGCCCGACGGGGGACCGACGTGGGACGTCGGCGAGCTAGCGACGCGGCGAGCTATGCGGACTCGGCGAGCAGGTAGGGATGCCAGGAGGGATCGACCTGGAACCCTGTGGAGGCGTAGATCCAGGCGAATCGTCGTGGCGGCCCCGGCTGGGTGAGGAGGTGCAGGCCACTCTCGGCCAGTGTGCGCGCCCCTTTGCGCACGTTGCACGACCGACAGCACGCCACCACGTTCTCCCAACTGTGGTCACCACCCTTGGATCGAGGCTGCACGTGGTCCAGGGACTCGGCAGGCCCGCCGCAGTACTGGCACGTGTGCCCGTCGCGGCCGAAGACCGCACGACGGGTGACCGGCACGGCCCGCCGGTAAGGAACATTCACATAGCGATTGAGCCGGACCACCGAGGGCAGCTCGACCGCGGTCGACTCAGAGGACCAGATCTCGTCACGTCCCACGACGACACTCGCCTTTTGATTGAGGACGAGCACCACCGCCCGCCGTTCGCTGACGACCGAAAGCGGCTCGAAACTCGCGTTCAGGACCAGAGCTCGTGTCATATCTGAGACCTACGCACAGAAGCGTAATAGCAGAGCGCGATAGGCCGGAAGATCGCGATCCGGGCTAACTGGCCGCCCGGCGCACGTCGGAGGCCGGGTCGTCGCCGAGCACACCGGCAACCGCCCGGGAGAGGGCATCGACCCAACCTTGATCGATGTCGGCGCCGCCCACGGCCTCGTGCTCGCCGTCAACGGCTTTGACGACCAACTGACGATCCTCACCGACGGTCACCGAAACGATCTCGATCGGTACCCGGCCGATCACCTGACACCAGGCGTCGGCGAGACCCTGCGCCACCGCCAGCGGTGTGGCCGCCACCACCCGAAAAGACTTCACAGACTTGGTCGCCGCCTCGATACGGGCGCCGCTCTTCATCGGGGTGATGCTTATCTGCACCCCGGCGTGGGCGCCGGTCGTCTGCAACTCGCGGCGGGGGGCAACACTCGGCTCCCGATCATGGCGCACCCCGTAGGCGGCGAGCAAGGCGCGCAGCCGCTCCATCACCGCCACCTCGTCGGCACCCTCCTCGAGACGGACGTCGATCCCGCGACCAAACCCCTCCAGGTCGATCACGACCGAAGCCACCCCCGGTATCTCCTCGAGCCGGTTCGCCAGACTCGAAGTCATCCCCACCGCTCCCCTCTACGGATATTCCGCATCTCCCTACGCCAGCGCAGATATTCAAGCAGATCTTGCGCGCTCACGGTGGTTATTTCGTCACCGTACGCGGTGACGGCCCGCCATCGGAGGTAGACGGGGGACGGGAACGGGAGTCTCCTCCTTCGCATCGCCACCCAGGCGCGAAGCGCCTCGACGGCGAGCAGCGGCCGACCCACGAGTGCGCGGAACGCACCGCTGCCGAAACCCATCATTGCCTCCCGACGTCGTCCCTGATGCCTCGGGCGGAAGTCTAGTGGCCCGCTGCAAAAATACTTGTGGCACACTATTTGCGTCACAAGGCCACCGTGACCACATCTCGACATCACCGTTAGAGTTCCCGCACGCGAAACGGAGGAAGCTTGGCCGAGGGGATCCCGGAGACAATCGAGCGTTTCGGCAAGCGTTTCGACCGTATCGTGAGCAACGTCGAGACGGTGATCCAGGGCAAGCGGGACGTGATCGAGCTCATGGTCCTGGCCCTCGTCTCCGAGGGTCACGTCCTCGTCGAGGACGTCCCCGGAGTCGGCAAGACTCAGCTCGCCAAGTCCCTCGCCCGGTCGATCGAGGGTCAGTTCAACCGTATTCAGTTCACCCCCGATCTCCTCCCCTCGGATGTGACCGGGGTCTCGGTTTGGGACCGCAACACCGCCGCGTTCGATTTCAAAACGGGCCCGATCTTCGCCAACGTGGTGGTCGGCGACGAGATCAACCGGGCCAGCCCCAAAACGCAGTCGGCGCTGCTCGAGGCCATGGAAGAGCGTCAGGTCACCTCCGACGGCGTCACCCGGCCCCTCGACCTCCCCTTCATGGTCATCGCCACCCAGAACCCGCTGGAGCACGAGGGCACCTATCCCCTCCCCGAGGCGCAACTCGATCGTTTCATGATGCGGGTCGTCGTCGGCTACCCGAGTCGGGAGAAGGAGCTGGAGATCCTGGAGACACATGGGGTGCGCTCCACCTTCTTCGACCTCGGGGCCGTCGCCAGCCTGGACGAGGTCAACGAGATGATCGAGATCGCACGGATGGTGGCGGTTTCCCCGTCGGTGAAGAATTACATAGTCGACATCGTCGAGGGCACCCGTCTCCATCCCGACGTGATGCTGGGCGCTTCCCCACGTTCGGCGCTGTTCCTGCAAAGGATCTCCCGAAGCCGTGCCGCGGCACGTGGTCGTGACTACGTCACTCCCGACGACATCAAGGAGCTGGCCGGCCCGGTCCTCGAGCACAGGCTCGGCTTGCGCCCCGAGGCCCAGATGCGCGGGGAGACCATCAGCACGGTCATCGAGGACGTGATGGGCAGGGTCCGCGTCCCCGGCACCACGTCCCGGATCGCCACCTGATGCCAACCACACGGGGCTGGGCCATGCTCGGCGCCGGTCTCGCCCTCGTCGTCCTCTGGTGGTTGCTCGGCGATGAGGAGCTGCTCCTCGCCGGGACCTTCTTCGCCGGAGCCCTGCTCGCGGCTGTGATCTTCGTGAGGGCTCATCGGCCCGACCTCCGAGTGAGTCGACGGCTCGGAGCCACCGCGGTGCACAACGGCGACACCGTGCAGGTGACCCTGACGCTGCGCAACCCGGGTCACCGCCCGCTGCGAAACCTCACCATCGTCGACGAGGTCGAGGGTCTCGGCGTGGCCAGCTTCGAGGTCGCCCGAATCGATGCGGGGCAGGCACTGACCGCCACTTATCGTGTGATGTGCCGGCCGCGCGGCATCTACCGCGTGGGCCCGGCACGGGCCCGCTCTGCCGACCCGCTCGGGTTCGCCGAGCTCCCGGCACCGGACGGGGCCGTCGACCAGCTGGTGGTGTTCCCGACGGTCGAAGACCTGTCCGGATTCCCCCAGGTTCGCGGTCAGGACCCTTCCATGGCGGCCTCCCGGCCCGAGCAGGCCCAGCGTGGCGGTGAGGACTTCTACACACTCCGTGAGTACCAGCGCGGTGACGACCTGCGCCGGGTTCACTGGCCGTCGTCGGCGAAGACCGACGAGCTGATGATTCGCCAGCTGGAGACACCCTGGCAGTCCAGGGCCATGGTCCTGCTCGACGTTCGGGCTTCGGTATACGAGTCCGCCGAGGCCTTCGAAACCGCGGTGTCGGGCGCCGCCAGCGTGGTGACCCATCTGGTCAGGTCGGGATTCGACGCCGACCTCTGGGCCGGCGATCCGACCGCCATCGACACCACCCGTTATGGGGCCGCGATGGAGCGACTGGCCCTCGTCCAGCCGACGGCCGACATCGACCTCGAGTCGGTCGCCACCAGGATCCGTCAGAAGGGGGGTGGGGGGGCACTGGTGATGGTCACCGGGACCGCCGATCGCTCCCTCATCGCGGTGAACCAGCTGCTCAAACGGGATTATCCGACGACGGTCTTGCTCGGCGCGGCGAGCACCACGACGCAGACCCTCTCCGGATTCCATCGTCTGGGGGTGACCACCGTCACCGTGGCGCCAGGTGAGCCCTGGGCGCCACAGTGGCTGCTATCGATCGGAGAGGCGTGGGACGCCGCATCGGTCAGCTAGCCGGGTTCCTCGGCTTCGTCCTGGCCATCGGCCGGCTGGGCAAGTTGCTTCAGACCGGTCCGCAACAGCCGCAATGGCAACTGATCCTGGTCGCCTCCACGTTCCTCGGGGCGGTGGCGTGGTGGCTACTCACCCAGTTCACGACGAGTCGGTCCATCCGTCTCACCATGCTGGCCCTCGGCGGTGCCCTGCTGGTGATGCGGATCGCGGCACCGGAGACCCTGTTTGCGGGGATCCTGCCCACCGGGGAGACGGTGTCCACGCTCGGTGCCGAGATGGACCTGGCATGGCGGACAATCAGAAGAGGAGTCCCACCGGTGGTGGCCGGCCCCGGGCTGCTCGCCATCCTCGCCACGCTCATGTGGGGGGTCGGCGCGCTCTACAGTTGGGGCAGCTCTGGCGGCCCGGCGGCGGCGACGTTCGCGCCTTCGCTCATCGTCTACTTCCAGTTCGCCGTCTTCGACCGGGTCGAGGCAGGTCTGGGCTGGATCTCGGCTTCCTCCATCGCCCTCGGTCTGGCAATCGTCGCCCTGGCCATGGAGCGCCGTCGGGAGACGGGGCGGGCACGCGACTCCGATGGCAGGCCCACCGGCCGCCGCTCGATCGTCATGGCCGGGGTGATGGCGACGGTCCTCGCGGTGGGGGCGGCCACCGTCGCCGATAGCGCGTCGGCCGTCGTTTCCGAATACGGGAACGCCCCGTGGAGGGGTGGCGGAGGCGGCGGGTATGGCAGCGGGGACGGCGGCATCAGCTTCAACCGGCTGGTCGGCTTGCGACAAAGGGTCCTCAACCGCAGCGACGAGCCAGTCTTCGTGGCAACACTGGGCCCGGGGGCACCCCCCGCCAACGAGATCTACTGGCGAGTCGAGACCCTGGACCAGTTCGACGGCACCGAGTGGGAGCGTTCCGACTTCAGCCTCTTCCAGTACCAACCGGGCCGGCCCCTCGCCAACGAGTCCGACGTCTACCAGGGGCCCACCTCCGACTTTCTGCAAAGGGTGCGGATCGCCAACCTGGTCACCGACGTGGCGCCCACTGCCGGCGTCCCTGTCGAGATCCACGACCTCGCCGGGGACGGGGCCCGGCGACCTGCCGAGTTCCAGGTGCTCTCCGACTCGGCGATCGTGGCCCAAGGCGGTTTGCGAGAAGGCGACGAATACGAGGTGAGGACCCTTCTCGCCGACCGCGACGCCGACCTCGGTGTGCTCGCCACCGGCGAGGACGGCGAGTTGACCCCTATGTTCGCTGCCGCCGCCGCGGCCGGTGCATTCCCCCACGAGCCTGGAACCACCGACGAGGCAACGGTGGCGCCTGCCGATCTCGACCGTCTCACGGTCCTCCCCGAAGACATCCCGACCCCTATCCGCAATCTCGCCCGGTCCCTGACGCTGAGGGCAAGCAGCGACTTCGAGGCGGTGTGGATGCTGCAGTCGTGGTTCAGGGACAGTGGCGAGTTCGAGTATTCGATCGACGTGGAAACGGGTCACTCCGCGCTCGACCTCGAGGCGTGGCTGACCGACAGCACATCGCTCAACTTCCGCACCGGGTACTGCGAGCAGTTCGCCGCGGCGATGGCGGTGATGGTGCGTTTCCTCGACATCCCGAGCCGGGTCGTATGGGGATTCACTCCCGGATCGGTGGAGGCACAGAGCAACGGGTCCGAGGTGGTGGTAGTTCGCGACACCAACGCCCACGCCTGGGTGGAGGTTTGGCTGGAGCCATACGGCTGGGTGCAGTTCGACCCGACACCCCGCGCCGAATGGACCGGCTTCGAGTCCCAACCACCGAGCATCACGGCCGGAT
The DNA here is from genome assembly GCA_035249605.1 of Acidimicrobiia bacterium. GTDB lineage: Bacteria > Actinomycetota > Acidimicrobiia > Spongiisociales > ZC4RG35 > JANQRA01. Next base: position 6,185 of record DATFGI010000039.1, on the reverse strand, counting down.
TCGATCCCTCCGAGTTCCTACCCGAGGTCACCCCCAGCGAGGTCCTGCCCGGGCCGGAGATCCCGGCCGGCGAGATCGAGGGTGGCCCCGACTTCGTCGACCCCGATAGCCCTGCCGGAGCCAGATCCGCCCCCCGGTTCTGGCTGATCGGCATACTGGCCGGCGCTCTGTTCCTGGGGGCGATACCCCTGGCAAAACGGATACGTCGCCGGCGTCGTCTCGCCCGGATTCGAGCCGGTGACATCACGGCGGCGTGGGACGAGATCGTCGACCGGTTGACCGACCTTGGCGAGCCGGTCCCCGCCTCGATGACCCCCATGGAGCTGGCGCGGTCGACCGACCACTCGCTGCTGCCGCTGGCGATCAGCTACTCGTCCACCGTCTACGGGGGCCGGACCGGACAGGCGCGCGAATCCGATCTGCACGGTGTGGAGTGGTGGATCGAGCGCACCTATCAGGGCTCGAGACGAGCACGGGCCGCGATGAGCCTCCGCTCGCTTCGGCCCAGGGACTGAGTTCAGGTGCCCGAGGCCCGGCGCTCCTCCTGGATGTCGTCCTCGACCCGCCGCAGCATGGTCAGGAACTTGTCCTTGTCCAGCTCGAAGCGGGTGACGTCCTCCTCGACCTGTCGGGTGATGTCGCCGATCGCCACGAAGAAGGCGAGCTGACCCTCGCGCAGGGCGTCCATCAGCTCCCCCTCGTCGTTGCTCACCACGAAGATGCTCTGCCCGTCGGTGACCAGCCTCACGTCGGAGAGGTGGTTCTCCATGTTCCCCTCGCGCCGGAGATAGTCCCAGGCACGACGCACCCGTTGCAGCGACATCCCGTTGTCGAGGAGTCCCCGCACCACCCGAAGCGCGACCAGGTCCCGGAATGAATAGAGACGCCGTACTCCGGGGCGTCCTCCGGTGGGTTGGACCGACGGTTTCACCAGTCCGACCTTGTCCCAATAGCGCAATTGATGGTGGGTGCAGTTGCTCAGCCGGCAAGCCTGCTCGGCGGTGAATGCGTGCTCCACTTTGTCCTTCCCGAAAACCTTGCCCGGACCGACGCATGGTCCGCTCTTGTCAGATCCCGCCGAAACCAGCCCAAAGGAGACGGCCGGGGGGCGGGAACAATAGCGGGTCGGCCGGGGCGCCGCAGATCGCCCCTGGAGGCTATTCGGGGTGGGTTTCCTCAGGCTCGGAATCGCTGGATCGCCAGCCCCTGATGCGGAGCGCGGTGACCAGCGATGTTGCCGAGGCGACCACCAATGCAAACCCAGCAACGGCGACGGGTGTGATGGTGACGTATGCGATGACAATCGTCAGCCCGGCGATTATCCCGAGGATGGAGAGACGAACCCCGACCCGGGCGGGGCGCTCGATCTTCTTGACCGCCCGCGCCAATTCCGGGTCCTCTTCGTAGAACTGTCGCTCGATCTCGGCGAGGATCTTCTGTTCGTTGTCGTCCAGCGGCATTCGGTCACCCAACCAATCGCACCCAGTGACTACCGAAACAATACACCCGGCTGCAAGTCACGCATCAGGCTTCTTTACCCGGCGATTCCCTTTTCAATCGGGGGGCGAGACGGGCTGGGCTCACCGCCTCGTCACCGAACCTCTCCCTGATCCCGGCGACCGCATCCTCCACCATGGCCCAGCCGGGGTCTTCGTCGATTCGGAGCTGCTCCGGCCCGCTGGAGGCTTGCAGTGAGGCGGCACCAAGCCCGAGAAGTCGCACCGGCTGTCGCAGGTCGACCCCTGCCGCCAGTTCGAGGGCGACGTGGAACAGCTGGCGGGATCCATCGATGGCCACGGGCACGGTCGCGGCGCGCGTGATGGTCTCGAAGTCGGGGAATCTCACCTTGAGGGAGATGGTGCGTGTGGCGAGACCGGCCCGGCGCAGCCGGCCCGACAGTCTCTGAGAATGTGCCAGCAGGGCGGTTTCGACGAGCTCACGGCCCACCAGATCCTCGTCGTAGGTCTCCTCCACCGACACCGACTTGGCCTCGCTGTCGGGTATCACCCGTCGTTCGTCTCGTCCATGGGCGAGATCGTGCAGCTGGCGGCCCGTCGTGGGCCCGACCGCGGCCACCAGGGTTGGCACCGGCAAGGCGGCGATGTCAGCGACCGTCTCGACGCCCAGCCGGGCCAGAGCCGCCTGTGTCGCCGGGCCCACACCCCACATCGCCGAGGCGGGGAGCCGGTGCAGGAACTCGAGTTGGCTGGCGACCGGGACGTGGAGCAGACCATCGGGCTTTGCCGCCTCGGAGGCCAGTTTGGCGAGGAATTTCACCGAGGCGACACCGACGGATGCAGGCAGACCCACCTCGTCCTCGAGCCGGGACCTGATCGCCTCGCCCACCGCGGACGGTGAATCGTGGTGGAGACGGAGCCCGACGACGTCGAGGAAGGCCTCATCGAGGCTGAGACCCTCGACGAGGGGAGTGAAGAACCGGAACACCGCGAACACCCTCTCGGAGACTTCCGCATAGCGGTTGTGGGAAGGTGGGACGACGACCAGATCGGGGCAGAGACGCAGCGCGGTGGCCGTGGGCTGTGCCGAGCGCACTCCGTGCACCCTTGCTTCGTAGGAGGCGCTGGCGATGACCCCGCGTGGCCCGGTCCCTCCAACGGCCACCGCCCTCCTCCGCAACTCGGGCCGGTCGAGACGCTCCACCTCGACGAAGAAGCTGTCCATGTCGACGTGGAGGATGGGCTCTGTCCACACTGCCTGGCCAAGTTAATGCTTCCCGGTGACACCATTTCGCCGGAGTTACCGGGCCCGAGGCCGGCTCGGGGCCAAACTGAGCGGATATGGCCGCCCTGGTTCATCTGGTCCGACATGCCGAGGTAGAAAATCCCGATCATCTCGTTTGTGGATCGCTGCCCGGTTTCGATCTTTCTCCCCACGGCCTGGAGCAGGCTCGTCGGGTGGGTCGCTATCTCGGTCCGCGACCGGTGGTGGCAATCTGGTCATCGCCCCTGCAGCGCGCTCTTCGCACCGCCGAGGAGATCGCGGCCCGCTCCGGGGTTCCGGTGAGGGTGCATCCCGATCTCACCGACTGGTCCCTGATGGACCGGTGGCAGGGCCATGCCTGGAATTCGATCTCCAACCTGTTCCCGGGAGAGATCGAGGCCTATCTCGACAATCCACAGCGTCTCGAATTCATCGACGAGCAACTCGTTGGGGTCGCCGAGCGGGCCTCGGCGGTCGCCCGCGGTCTAGACGACGAGCACCCTCATGGAGATGTGGTGGTGGTATCCCATCAGGACGTGGTGCAGGCGATTCGCCTTCATCTCACCGGCGCCTCGCTCGGCGCTCTACACGACGAGAAGCCGCCCGACGGCGGAGTGGTCACACTGAGGCCGGGAGCCACCTGGCGTGAGGAGACTTCATGGGGCCCGGGCGACACCCCCCGCTTCGGGGAACGGACCGGTCTCCGCATGGTCACCACCGCCGGCGCCCCGGAAGGGCCGAGCCCGGCCTGATCAAACGTCGTCCCACGCACTTTCGCGTAAAGCGAATTCGGGTTGGGCGTCCCCGCTGGCAGACTTTGGTCCGTGAAGGCACCTCTGCTCGCCGCCACGACCCTGCTGGCCGCACTGGCGTGGAGTGCCGCCCTCGTGGTCGACCCCGGGCCGTGGGAGAGTGCGCCGGCCTTCCTCCTCGCGGTCGGGCTGCTGGCCCTGGCCACAGTGGCGACGGTGGGGATGGTCGTGGTCGGGGGAAGGTGGGCACACCGTCTCGGGCTGGCCACACTGGCACTGACATTGGTCCCGGCAGCACTTCGTGAGGCCGACATTGCCTGGTTCATCGGAGTGACTCTCACTGTCGTCGCCCTGGTCGCCTTGCTCTCCCCAGCCCTCACCGCGTCGATCCGGCGCCTCCCCTCGGCAGGAGGCCCCCCTCCGCGGGCAATAACCCCGGCGATGCTGCTCCTGGCCGTGCCCGCGCTGCTGGGGATGATCGGCAACGATGCCCCGCCCTGGGCTCTCCTCACCGTGGGGCTGACCGCCCCCTCCGCTGCCCTCCTGTACAGCCGGGTCCTTCCCGGAGGCCTGCTCACCATCCGGCTGGTGTGGCCGGCCCTCGCCCTCGCCCTCTCCCCCGTCCTCGGCTCACCCGCCGCTGTGGCGTCGGCATTGGCCGGGGTGACGGTGGCCGTGCTCGCCTGGGACCGCTCGGTGAAGACGTCTTACCACCCGCCCCGTGAGGTGGGCACCACCTTCCCGATCCCACCGGAGCTGGCGCCACGGGAGATCCTCGACGCCGCCGAGATAGACGAGAAGGGGCGGCCTCGGTGAGGAGGCGACCCAACCCCTGGATCGCCATCCCCTCGCTGCTCATGGGGGCGCTGGCCGCTGCCCTGGGATGGGTGGTGACAGACGTCAGTTGCCGTCAACCCGATCTAGTTGGTGTGGTGTCCCCCTGCAACGGGTGGGCGACTCTGGTCGCCTCGGTCTCGTTCGTCGCGGTGACGATCGGCGTCGCCGTCCTGTTGGTGCTGGTCTACCGCAGCCTCGCCGAATGGCGAGAGCGGCGGTGACGCCTCAGTTGAGCTTTTTGTGGACCAGGTCGACTGCCTGGCCCACGGTGACGATCGACTCGGCCTCCTCGTCGGGGATCTTGACGTCGAACTCGTCCTCGAGTGCCATCAGCAGCTCGACCACCCCGAGGCTGTCCACGTCCAGGTCCTCCTCGAAATGGGCGTCGTCCCGGATCTTCGACCCATCGAGGCCCAGCTCGGAGACGAGCACCCCGGTGAGACGCTCTGAGACTTCGCTCCTGTCCATTCCAGCTCCTTCTCGTCTTGTGTGTCGGGTGAACTTACAGCGCCAGGCCGCCGTCGACCGGCACAACCTGACCCGTTATGTAGGACGCGGCGTCGGAGGCCAGGAATGCCACGATGCCCGCGACCTCGTCGGGAAGTCCCCAGCGACCCAGGGTCACCGCCTCCCGAGCGGCCTCTTTGACCTGGTCGGAGAGCCCCTCGGTCATGTCGGTGGCGATGAAGCCGGGGGCCACCACGTTGGCGGTGATGCCGCGTGACCCGACCTCTTTCGACACCGACTTGGTGAGGGCGATCATGCCCGCCTTGGATGCGGCGTAGTTGGCCTGCCCGGCGTTGCCCACCATCCCGGCCACCGAGGCGATCGAGATGATCCGCCCCCACTTGGCGCGCAGCATCCCCCGCAGCGCGGCCTTGGTGCACAAGAAGGTGGAGCGGAGGTTGGTGGCGATGACTCGATCGAAGTCCTCCGTCCGCATGCGGATGAGCAGCTCGTCGTGGGTCACCCCGGCATTGTTGACCAGGACCAGGGGCGCGCCGAGATCTGATTCGACGCGGGAGAACATCTCCGCCACCTCGCCCTCGTCGGAGACATCGGCCTGCACTGACACCGCTTCCCCACCGGCGTCGGTGATCGACTGCACCACCTCGTCGGCCGCAATGGCGTTGGACGCATAGTTCACCGCCACCCTGTGTCCCGAGCGCGCCAATCCCAAGGCCATCGACCTTCCGATGCCTCGTGACGCCCCGGTGACGAGAGCTACCCGGCCCTCGGTCACGTCAACTTCTCCGGCAAGCCGAAGAAGTCGAAGTTGGGTTGGAGCAATTCCATGGTGTCACGGTCGGGCGGGGGCAGGGTGGCGTCGGACTCGCCGAGCGGCTCCACCCGCGACCCCCAGCGGAACACGGCCGACCCCCAGGACAGCCCGCCACCGAATGCGGCGAAGAGGATGATCGAGCCCGGCTCGATCCGGCCCTCCTCCAGCGCCTCGGTCAGCGCCACCGGGATCGTGGCAGCCGAGGTGTTGCCGTACGAGTGGATGTTCACATACACCTTGGACTCGTCGAGGCCGAGACGCCGCGCCGTGGCGTCGATGATCCTGACATTGGCCTGGTGAGGGATGAGCAGGTCTATGTCCTCCAGGTCGATACCGGCTCGTTGGAGAGAGATCTGCGAGGAGTCGCTCATCTTGGTGACCGCCCTTCGGAACACCTCCTGGCCCTCCATGGCGATTCCGCTCTTCCTCGGGTCGGGGACTACGCGGTCCCCTTTGGTCCCGTCCACGGGCACCTCGAGGATGTGGTACACCGATCCGTCCAGCCCGATGTCGGAGGCCAGCATGCCGTGGGGCTCCTCGGTTGGCTCCATCACCACCGCTCCGGCACCGTCGCCGAATAGGACACAGGTGGT
>DATFGI010000038.1:0-31178 GCA_035249605.1 Acidimicrobiia bacterium | reverse complement strand
CTGAACGTCAGGTTCTTCCGGGTGGTCTCGAGGGAATCCCGCCCGGCCCATATCTCGCCGCCATGGTCTCCTCGATCGACGTGTCGCAGCTGAATGGTCACGATGCGGTCCGGTTGATGCAGACCCAAGCCCGGCTTTCCTCTCATCACGAGGCGGGGAAATATCAGGCGATGGCCGAGGTGGCTTATTCCCCGCCATCCGATCCCGACTCCGGCGTCCTCCGCTCCTCCGAGGAAGTTGAGTACGCGGCGGTGGAGGTGGCGGCGGCGCTCACGTTGACCCGCCGATCCTCCGAAGATCAGTTGTCCCGTGCCGTGTCCCTGACCGGATTGCTGCGACGGGTCTGGGATGCGTTCTCCGCCGGGCTCGTCGACCTCCCCAAGGTGAGGATTTTCGAGCAGACCATGGGTCACCTGCCGGAAGAGACCGTTGACTTCCTGCTCGATCGGATCCTCCACGACGCTTCAGGGTTGACCACCGGTCAGATCCGGGCCCGACTCGCCCGGATGGTCCTCGAGGCCGACCCCGACGGCGCTGCCGCGTCGTTCGAGGAGGGCCTTGCCGACCGCAAGGTGGTGGTGTCCTCGAATCCGGATCACACGGCGGATCTGCAGATCCGATCAGCCCGTCCCGAGGATGTGATTGCCGCCCGGTCCTATATCGAGGACATCGCCCGTCGCCTCAAGACCGCTGACGAGTCCCGAACCCTCGATCAGCTTCGCACCGACATCGCCCTCGACCTGCTGCAAGGCAGGCGACCGGGCACCGGTGCGCCGAGTCGGGGCGGCCGGGTCAACGTGACCGTCGACGCCGAGACTCTCGCCGGACTGTCGAACAAGCCGGGTGTCTTCGACGGTTACGGGCCGGTGTTCGCTGAGATCGCTCGGAAGACGGTCATGGAGAACATCGATGGCGAGTGGATGTTCACCGTCACCGACCAGGGCCGGCCAGTCGCCACCGGCACAATCGCCCGTAGACCCACCGAATCCCAGAAACGACAGATCCGTGCCGAGTATCCCACCTGTACGTTCCCCCTGTGTCCCAATGATTCCTATGACTGCGACCTCGACCATCGCAAGCCCTGTTCAGAGGGCGGGCCCACACACAACGACAACCTCGGGCCGCTGTGTCGTCACCATCACATGGTCCGCCACCACGCCCCCTGGCGGTCGGAACGTCTTCCGGATGGGGACCACAAATGGACCAGCCCGCTCGGCCACACCTACATCAAGAGACGTAAGCCCCCGGACTGAGCGCGCTCGCCGCGGACCGAGTCACTAGGCGCGCCGTGACAGCCCGTGGCGGGCCATGAACTCGTCGATCTTCTCCCTCTCTCCCGCCACCTCTACGTCGAGGATGGCCACAACCCCGACATCCGGCAACACCGTCACGTGCTGTTCCGCCCGGTGGGTGTGTGTCTCGCCGGCGACGGTCAGCAAGTCGGAGTACATCACCCTGAAGACGTGAGGATCGTCGGTGGCGATCACCCGGTGGTCGTACCCAACATCGTCAAAGAGCCGGTGCGCCATCTCCGAGGCTGCCGCATAGCTGGCGATGACGGCGTCGCGACCGGTGAGCACCCGGTCGCCCACTCGATAGACCACGTCATCGGACAAGACCCCGGTCACCGTGGTGTAGTCGTCCTGGTCGAGCGCGTTTGCCAGCTTCTCGACATGTTCGATGGGCGTCACCAGAGGAGCGTAGGGGTGCGCAGGTCGGGAACCGCCCCAGGCCGTGATCCGTCACATAGATGATGAAGCCCACGCTGGTGATCGCTATCGCGTTGGTGCTCGCCCTCGGCGCATGCACCAATGACTCCACCGCGACCACCGAGCCGGGAAGCGTCGACTGCCTGCAACCTCCGCAATCCGAGCTCCGGCCTGCATCCGAGTTCGAGATCGCCGTCCTGCCGAATCCGGTCGAGTCGGGGAGCCTCGCCTCCCTTTCGGTCGAATACGACCGAGCCGATGGCAGTGACATCACCGGCGTCGCCGCATCCTGGGAGTGTTGGGATGGCGCAGGCTGGGCCCAGACCCATGTCATCGCGCGTGCGTTCAACGAGAGCCCGCCCGCCGTTTACGACTCCACGCAAGGCAACGTGGCCATCCCGGACATAGGTCTGGTCGTCCCTCATTCCCATGAGATCGTCATCCCCGAAGTGGCTGCGGGCACCTACCGGCTCACCGACATCATCTACTCGGATGGCAGGGAGCTGACCGGCCGGGTGATCGTCGAAGTCAGTGGCTAGATGGGGATGAGCCGACCCGTGTCCGAGATCGCTTCACTCGCCACCGATTCGACGGAGGCCAGGGGCGCCGATCCTGTCACGAGAGTCTCGAGCCTGCTTATACGGTGGCCAGTACGCGAACGAGGAGGACCGATGGCAAGATCCGACAAGAACGCGGGCAGGAAGTCGGGGTCCGAACCGAAGCTGCTCTCCGGTGGCAATCCCCAGGTACCCAAGGGTGAAGGTGACGAGCCGGTGCAGGCATACATCGCAGCGATGCCCGGTTGGAAGCGTCCGATTGGCGAGCAACTCGACGAACTGATGGTCCACACTGTTCCGGACGTGGACAAGGCCGTGAAGTGGAATCAGCCTTTCTACGGCCACGAGGGCGACGGCTGGTTCCTCTCCTTCCGCTGCTACACGAATTACGTCCAGGTCCAGTTCCTCAAAGGGACCTCTCTCGACCCGATGCCGCCCAAGACGTCCAAGCACGACGAGGTGCGTTATCTCGACATCCACGAGGACGACGAGCTCGACGAAGGCCAACTCGTCGCCTGGATCGAACAGGCAAACAAGCTGCCTGGCGAGAAGATGTAAGAGGCAGCCGACACCGGTGGTGTGCGGCCCGAGACGTTCGAGGGCCTCTGCGTGAGCACCTACCCCCGTCGGGGAGGTAGATCGACATTGCCGCCTTACGTGGCGAGAAGGAGGCGGCGGGGCCATCGATCTCTTCGATGAACGCCTCGACTGATTGGCTATCGGTCATGGGAGCAATCTTGCCAAGATGGCGGCGGTGAAGACGAAGACCATCCCCATCGCCGGGCCACTCGACCTTCGCCGCACGCTGCGGCCGCTCCACGGTCGCTACGAAACGGATGGCTGGTGGCTGGCGGCGCGCACCCCCGACGGGGACGGGGCCCTTCGGGTGCGCCGCACCAAGGACGAGCTGGTGGGGGAGGCATGGGGCGACGGGGCGGGATCGCTACTCGACCAGCTGGGCCACATCTCGGGTCTCGGCGACGACCCCTCCGCCTTCGCTCCCGATCACCCCCTTGTCGGCGAGCTCCATCGCACCCATCCCGGGGATCGCTTCGGGCGCACCGGTCTGGTCTTCGACTCCCTCCTGGTGGCGATCTGCGCCCAGAAGGTGACCGGGACCGAGGCGAGGCGGGCGATGCGCGGCCTCTACCGGGAGTTCTCCGATCCGGCGCCGGGACCAAATCAGCGTCTCCGGCTACCGCCTGATCCAACCAGGATGGCCGCTGCTCCCTACCACGTCTTTCATCGCCATCACCTGGAGAAGCGAAGAGCCGACCTGATCCGAAGAGTGTCGGCGGCGGCGGCGAGGATCGACCGGTTGGCCGGAGACAGCCCTGACCAAGCCCAAGCACTCCTCGAGTCGTTCACCGGGATCGCCCGGTGGACCAGTGCCAAGACCCTCGAGGTGTCACACGGCGACCCCGACCAGGTCGCCGTCGGCGACTTCCACTTCAAGAATGTCGTCGCCCATCACCTGGCCGGGAAGGATCGGGGAAGCGACGAGGAGATGCTCGACCTCCTCGAGCCGTTCCGCCCTCAGCGGGGCCGGGTCATCCGCCTCTTGCACACCCTTGGGCATGCGCCGAGATTCGGCCCCCGGATGGCGCCACGGGACTTCACGCGGAGGTGACGCGCTTGCTCGGCCCGTATCCCAAGAACAAGGACGGGATGAGGGCGAGGGTCAGAGGAATCAGCATGAAGGACAACGACGTGGGGAGCATCACCGCGACGAGCATCGCCACCCACCCCCCGAACCGCCATGCCCGGGTGTGGAAGCGCCCGGTGCCGTCGACGCTCATCAGATAGGCGACGCCCCCCAGGGCCCCCACCAGCCCGGAGGCGAGAATCCAGGTCAGAACCCAAGCCTGATAGGAGGGATGATTTATCTCTGCAAGGTTGACGAGGAACATCCAGCCGCTCACGAGGGTCACCGAGACGGCGACGAACCGGGCGAACATCCAGCCCATCCAGCGGAGGAGCTCCACGCGCCGGGACCCTAACGCTTCAGCCAGGTGACTATGAGATCGCCGACCAGCTCCGGGTCGTCCATCTCGTTGTGTCGGGCGCCTTCCACCAGTTCCAGCAGGGAGTCCGCCCCCGCCTCGAGAAGTCGCTCGTGGAATTCGACGGCGAAGAGATCGGCGATCAGGCCGTCGTTCTCCCCGTACATGATCAGCGCCTCCAAATCGGGGTTTCCGTCGACGAGCTCGAGTGGGTTGCCCGCCAGCCATGACTCCGGGTCATCTGTTTGGCTCGACCCGAAGAACATGCTGAGCACCGAGCCCAGCCTGGAGACGTCGTAGGGCCCGGCCAGCCCCACGAAGCGCTGCGGCAGGCCGGAGCCGTCCCTGATCGGGCACGCCGAGAGATGGTCGTCGCCGTTGAGGGCGACAACAGCCGCGATGTGGGCGCCGGCGGAGTGGCCGATCACCGTCACCGACCCGTCGGAGTCGGGATGTGTGGCGGCGAACCGGGCCGCACACGCCACATCCTCGATCGCTTCGGGGAATCCGGGAGTGCTCCGTGAGGAGAGCCGGTAGCGGGTGTTCACCGTCAGGTATCCGTTCTCGTTGAGATGACGGGCGAGGGGCCGCATCGAGGAGGGGCTCCCGGTGACCCAGCCGCCACCGTGGACCAGGACCACTGCAGGGAACGGCCCGGCTCCCTCGGGCACGATGACCTCGGCGTCGACCTCGTTGACCACGGTGGTCCCGGTGACGGGCAGAGTGGTGGTAGTGGTGGCGGGCATGGTGGTGCTGGTCGCGGATCCGACGGCGCCCGTCGTGACCGTGACCGTGGTCCCGGTCGTCGCCCCCCCGGCCGGTGAGCAGGCGGCCAGGGCCGCGGCGGTCAGGAGAGCAGCGAGGCGGCGGCGCGGTCGACGTGCCATTCCACTTCCGCTTCCCCTTCCCCGATCCGGGACGCCGGGGTGTTGCTCCTGTCGAAGGTGTCACGGAGGGCCGGTGCCTTGGCCTCCCCGGTGGTGATCATCATGAGACGCCTGGCGTGCCAGAGAAGGGGATAGGTCGAGGTCAGCCGGGGCTCGCCCGTCTCCGGGATGACATTGGACACGAACCACCGCTCGTCTTCGGAGACGGCCTTGCTTCCGGGGAACAGTGAGGCGGTGTGCCCGTCCTCGCCCATCCCCAGCAGCACCAGGTCGGGACGACGCCCTTCGAAGATGGAGCGAAGAGTCTCCTCGTACTGTGAGGCCGACTCGGCGGGATCCATCGACTCGCCGAAAGGCGGGCGGTGCAACCGGGCGGGAACCCGGCCCAACAGCTTGTCGACGGCCATGCGACCGTTGGACCGCTCGTGGTCGTGTGGCACCCACCTCTCGTCGGACATCCAGGCGTCGACACGCTCCCATGCCATGGCCCGGCCCTGCAGGGCCTCGTAGAGGGAGGCGGCGGCGCCGCCGCCGGCAAGACCCAATGTGAATCCGCCCTTGGCGTGTTCGAGGAGCTCGGCGATTCGCACCGCGGCAGCGTCATAGGCCTTCCCGGCGTCGTCGTGGACGACCAGTTTCATGGGGAAGACAGTAATTGGTCTCATAGAGTGCCCAGGGTGAGTGGGACGGTCACCCTGGAGTGGGACGGAGAAGCGGTGTCCGGGGTCGCCGAGGGCGCCGGCCCGTTGGGCGTTCTCCTCGCCCATGGAGCGGGGACCGATCAGCACCATCCCTCCATCGCCGGGATCCGCACCGGTCTCGCCCGAGGCGGTCTCCGGGTCCTGAGCTTCAACTACCCCTACACCGAGCGTGGATCGAGGAGCCCCGATCGTCAGGAGAGGCTGCTCGCATGCCACCGCGCCGCATCCGATCGTCTCGCCGTCGAGGTGGACCGCCTCTTCCTGGCAGGACGGTCGATGGGGGGCCGGATGGGCACATACCTGGCCGCCGAGGGGTATCCCGCCGCCGGGCTGGTGCTGTATGCGTATCCGCTCCACCCGGCGGGAAAGCCGGAGAAGCTGCGTATCGAGCAGTTCGAGTCGATAACCCAGCCCATGCTCTTCTTCCAGGGAACGAATGACGCCCTCAGCCGCATGGACCTGTTCGACCGCCACATCCGGCCGCTTCCCAACGCCGAGGTCGAATTGCTCGAAGACGCTGGGCACGGGTACCGCGGCGGGGGTTGGGATCTGGAGAGCGTCACCGACCGCTACGTGCGCGGGACTCTGGGCTGGATCGAGCGGCTGTCATCTGGCGCAAGCCCCTGACAACGGCCATAATCGGTGCCCACACCTTCGTCTCGAGGAGTCTTTCAATGTCGGAAGTAACCCTGCGCGCCCGGGCCGGCCGCCAGTCGGGCTCGCGTGAGTCACGCCGCATCCGCCGGACCGGCGACGTGCCCGCCATCGTCTACGGACTGGGCATGGACCCGATCGCGATCCAGGTCGACTCCCACGACCTGCAGACCGCCCTGCACACCGAGGCGGGCTCCAACGCGATCATCAGCCTCGAGGTCGAGGGAGGTGACACCCTGACCACGATGGCCCGGATGATCGAGAAGCACCCGTTTCGCAACGAGTACCGCCACGTCGACTTCGTCACCGTCGACCTGACCAAGAAGGTCCATGCCGAAGTCGCACTCCACTTCGAGGGTGTCGCCGTCGGAGTCCGGGAGGGCGGTGTCTTCAGCCCCCGTCGCACCCATGTGCTGGTCGAGGTGCTGCCCACCGAGATCCCGTCCTTCATCGAGCTCGACATCTCCGAAGTCGAGATCGGGGGGTCGCTTCGGATCGAGGACCTCCCCGAGTTGGAAGGGATCGTCTACCTCGAGGAGCCAGACGACGTCGTCATGTCGGTGACCACCCCGGCGGCGGAGATCGAAGAGCCTGAGCCCGAGGAGGAGCTTCTCGAGGGTGAGGAACCCGCAGAGGGTGAGGAAGCTGAAGAGGGTGCTGCCGAGACTGAGGCAGAGCCTGGAGCAGAGGAAGAGCCGACCGAGTAGCCCGGTGCAAATCGTCGTCGGCCTCCGCAATCCGGGAGCCGACTACGAGGGCACCCGGCACAACATCGGGTTCGAGATCGTCGCCCGCGTGGTGGAGCGCGCCGGGGAGAAGTTGGGGAAGTCCCCGGCCCGGGTCAGGGGGAACGTCGCCGTCACAGGCACCGGCGACGATCGGGCCGTGTTCCTGGTTCCGGTGACTTTCATGAACGAATCCGGTGCCGCGGTGCGTGCTGCCCTCGACTACTACAAGGTGGCCACCCAAGACCTCCTGGTTGCCCACGACGACATCGACCTCCCCTTCGGACGTCTCCGCCTCCAGGTAGCCGGGGGCAGCGGCGGGCACAATGGGATCCGCTCGCTGGAGCGCGCTCTGGGGACGAAGGAGTTCTCCCGTCTCAAGCTCGGCGTGGGTCGGCCCCCCGGGTCCCAGGATCCCGCCGACTTCGTGCTCCGCACGTTCACCAAGAGGGAGCGCCCCGAGGTCGATTTGATGATCGAGGACGCAGCCGACGTCGTGGAGATGTGGCTTCTGGACCGGCCCCGCGCTCAGGAGATGGCAGCACTGAGAGGGCGCGAGGACATGAGGGACGGGAGTCCCCCCTCTGACCCCTCGGGAAATGACTGACCACGTCGGCGCCATCGACCAGGGGACCAGCTCCACCCGCTTCATGGTGCTCTCCACCGAGGGTGAGGTGGTCGCCGTCGCCCAGGAGGAGCATTCCCAGATCTTTCCCAGGGCGGGCTGGGTCGAGCACGACCCCTCCGAGATCTGGGCCAAGACGGTCAGGGTCATCGAGCGCGCCCTGGACTCGGCCGGTCTCTCCCCGCGCGACCTCGCCGCAGTGGGCATCACCAACCAACGGGAGACGACGGTGGTCTGGGACCGGGAGACCGGTGAGCCGGCGGCCAACGCCATCGTCTGGCAGGACACCCGCACCGACGAGCTGTGCCGCCGTCTCGCCGGGACCGAAGGCATCAACCGTTTCGCATCGAGGACCGGGTTGCCCCTGGCCACGTACTTCTCCGGTCCCAAGGTGCGCTGGCTCATCGACGAGTTGGGGCTGGGCGACAAGGCACGCCGCGGCGACCTCGTCTTCGGCACAATCGACAGCTGGCTGGCCTGGAACCTCACCGGTCTCCATGTCACCGATGCCACCAACGCATCACGGACACTGCTCATGGACCTTGTCACCGCCACCTGGGACTCCGACCTGGCGATGGAGATGGGGGTACCCACCCACATGCTTCCCGAGATCGTGCCTTCCGTGGGCGAGATCGCCACCTGTCACGGCCCGCTACCCGGAGTTCCACTCGCCGCGATCCTCGGTGACCAGCAGGCGGCCATGTTCGGTCAGGCCTGTTTCGCCACCGGTCAGGCCAAGAACACCTACGGGACCGGGAATTTCATGCTGATGAACACCGGCACCGAGCCGGTCTTCTCCAGCGAGGGTCTGCTCAGCACGGTGGCCTATGTGGTGGATGGTGAGCCCGCGGTCTATGCGCTCGAGGGCTCGATCGCAGTGACCGGCTCCCTGGTGCAGTGGTTGCGTGACAATCTCGGTCTCATATCCACAGCCGAGGAGGTGGAGACCCTGGCCAACAGTGTCGAAGACAACGGCGACGTCTACTTCGTCCCCGCCTTCTCCGGCCTGTTCGCCCCCCACTGGCGTTCCGACGCCCGCGGGGTGATAGTCGGGCTGACCCGCTTCGCCAACAGGGGCCACATCGCCCGGGCCGCCCTCGAGGCCGCCGCCTACCAATCGAAGGACGTGCTCGACGCCATGGCCACCGATTCCGGAGTCGCCCTGCCCGAGCTGAGGGTCGACGGGGGTATGACCGCCAACACCACCCTCATGCAGTTCCAGGCCGACCTGCTCGGTGTCGACGTGGTCCGCCCCGCGATGCCCGAGACCACGGTCCTGGGGGCCTCCTTTGCGGCCGGCCTCGCCGCCGGGGTCTGGTCGGGCTTCGATGCGGTGGCGGACATGTGGGCCGAGGAAGCCCGGTGGTCGCCGCAGATCGACGAGGGGGAGAGGAGCCGTCTCCATGGCCGCTGGCTCCAGGCCGTGGAGCGCTCCCTTGGATGGGTGTGATCCGGCTTCGGGGCCGGGAGGCAGCCCGCGGCTTATGATCGGTGGCGGAGCCGAGGATGTCGATCAACTTCCCCAACGCACTGGCCATCTTCCGCATCGTGATGGTTGTCCCCATCATGGCCTTCACCCGCGCCGATCAGATCGAACATCACTTCGCCATCGCCTCGGCGTTCTTCCTGGTGGCCTCGTTCACCGACTTCCTCGACGGATATCTGGCCCGGCGCACCACAGGGGGCACCGTACTGGGAGCCTTCCTCGACACCACCGCGGACAAGATCATGGTCACCGGCACCTTGCTCGCCTTGGTCTCGGTGGATCGGGTGTCGATCTGGCCGGCGGCGATCATCGTCTTCCGTGAGTTCACCGTCATGGCGCTCCGGGGCATCGTGGCGCAGCGCGGCGGTCTGATCGCCCCGTCCACCTGGGGCAAGATCAAGGCCTTCACTCAATACGCCGCGATTTTCGCCGCGTTTCTCCGACTCGGCGAGCGGTGGGGCCCTTGGTACCTCGACCAGTACCTGATGCTGATCGCTGTCGTTGCCACCATCGGGTCCGCCTGGGGCTACATCACCGCATTCTGGTCGGTGGTCAAGATGGAGCCGACCGAAGCGAGACGATGAGGGTCGCCGTCACCGGGGGCTCGGGCGTGGTGGGCCGCGCCGTCCTCGGTCATCTCGTTGCCGCCGGGCACGACGTACGGGCATTGGCTCGCTCCGATGAGGCCCGGGCCAGGGTCGAGTCGCTGGGCGCGGTCCCGGTGGTCGGCGACGTCCTCGACCGCTTGGCGGTGGACAAGCTGGTGTCTGATGCCGAGCTGGTGTTCCACGTGGCCGGGGTCAACGAGACTTGCTCCCGTGATCCGGCCCGGATGTGGCGGGTCAACGTCGACGGCACCGCCGTGATCGCCGAGGCCAGCGCCCGAGCTGGGGCAAGACGCTTGGTGCACACCTCGTCGGCGGCGACGATCGGCGAGGCGGAAGGAGAGACTGCTGTGGAGGACACGAGGAGGGCTCGCGGCTATCTCTCCGAGTACGAGCGGTCGAAGACCGCGGCGGAGACACTCGTCTTCTCCGCGGATCCCGCCATCGAGGTGGTCTCGGTCAACCCCTCCTCGGTGCAGGGCCCGGGACGGGCCACCGGGACCGGAGCTTTGTTGCTGGCCGCGGCCAGGGGCAAGCTGCCCTTCCTGGTCGACGCCACCTTCTCGGTGGTGGACATCGACGACTGTGCCCGGGGACATCTGCTTGCCGCCGAGAGAGGTGTGCCGGGCGAGCGCTACCTGCTCAGCGGGGCGGTGCTCACGGTGCGTCAGGCGGTCGGGCTCATCGCCGGGCTCGAGGAAGGTCTCCACCGACCCTGGTTCGTCGACCCCGGCGCTGTCCGGATGCTCGCCCCGGTGGTCGAGGCCATGTTCGGTCTCCTCGGCCGGGATCCCCCGTTGTGCCCGGAGTCGGTCCGGGTGCTGCTCCACGGTCATCGTCACGACGGCTCCAGGGCGACCCGGGAGCTCGGTCTCGAGTACACCACCGTGGCGGATACTTTCGCCCGCACGCTGCAGTGGTATCGAGCCGAGGGGCTGCTCTAGAGGAAAAGGACGGGGGGCATCCGCGCCTGGATGGCCGTCTCGTCCCGGCCCGATTGGATGAGGTCGGCGAGCACGGTCGCCACGGCATGAATCGGCTGGCTGCTGTCCTCGGTCCTGGGGAGCGGCAGCGCCCTCTCTTTGGGGTAGACCACGAGCTGGACCGATTGATCCTCGGCGATCTCGGCCAGTTCCTTGGCGATGCGGACCGCGGCGTCGAGCCCGCCCAACTCGTCGACCAGACCCAACTCCCTGGCTCGGGCCCCTGACCAGATCCGGCCTTTGGCGATCAGCTCTACCCGCTCCGGCGACATCTCCCGTCCCGCGGCCACGCCATCCTTGAAGGCGGTGTAGACGTCCTCGATGAGCTCGGTGCGCCGCTCTCGCTCGCTGTCGGTGTAGACGTCCTGGGCCGAGGCGAACGTGGCATTGCGGCCGAAGAGGATCTCGTCGAAGGTGATCCCGAGCCGCGCCCAGGCCGCCCGGTTGGCCAGCTTGCCCCAGACGACGCCGATGGATCCGGTGATGGTCCCCGGTTGGGCCACGATCCTGTCCGCACCCATCGCCACCCAATAGCCACCGGAGCCGGCCACGTTGCCCATCGAGACCACCACCGGCTTGCCCGCCTCCTCGCGAGCCCGCTGAACCTCCCGGGATACGACCTCGGAGGCCACCGCCGATCCGCCCGGGGAGTCGACGCGGAAGACGATCGCCTTCACCTTGTCCTCGTCGCAGGCAGCCCGAAAAGCCTTCGCCACCTCGTCTGCGCCCATCGAAGGCCCTCTTCCGAGCGGGTCGAAGCGGGAGCTCCCCCGATTGATCGAGCCGGCTCCGTAGATCAGGGCGATGCGCTTGCCCTTGCGATGCGGTCTCCCCGCCTTCTTCAGGTACCGGTCGTGGAAGAGGAAGCTCTTCCCGTCATCCCCGGCGGCCCGGTAGGCCTGGTCGCGGTAGCCCAGGATGTCCACCAGCCCTTGGTCCAGGGCCGTGTCGGCGCTGATCGGGGCCCGGTCGACGAGACTCCTCACCGTGTCCGGGTCGAGCCCCCGGTCGGCGGCGATGCCGTCGATGAGCTGACCGAATCGATCCTCGGCGACCGACCCCAACGCCTCGCGATGGGGCTCGGTGAACCCGGTCTCGGTGAACATGTACTTCGCCGCCTTGTACTCCCGGCGATGGTCGAAGTCGGGGATCACTCCCAGGTTGTCGAACACCCCGCGTAGAAAAGTGCCTCTGGCCACCATCCCCTCCACCGAGGCGAGACCCATCGGCTGGAGATGGATCTCCTCGAACGCGGTGGCCAGGTAGTAGTCGACGATCGCCCGTCCCCCCTCGCCGAACGCCTCGGCGAAGGCGACCGTCTTCTTCCCCGAACCGCGGAAACGGTGCACCGCGTCCCTCAGCTCCTGGGCGTGGGCGACGTCGATACCTCCATTGCCGACCCGGGCCACCAGGCCGACGATGCGACGATCCTCGCCGGCCCGGTCGAGGGCGTCGACCACGTCACGGACCATCACGGCCTTGCGGTTCAGCGCCCTCGAGATCGGGTCGGAACCGGCCTTCTCCATCACGCCCCCGTCCAGGTCCAGCTCGAGGACCGTGCCCCCCTTCACCCGCTTGCGCAGGACGCTGACCACCATCTGGGCGAGCAGGGCGACGACGGCGAGGGCCGCGAGCGCCCACCAGGTGTCGAGGACCGTCACCGCCATGACGACCAGGGCGATGACGAGGAGGATCGTGGCGACGATCCCGATGAGATTGACGACTCGTTGCGGTTTCATGCTGCCTGGGCACCTCCAGCGGGGCCGGATCATACGATCGGGCACACCGGGGAGTGTCCGGTACGATCGGACGGTCGGATGACTGCGCCGCTTCGACCCCTCCTCGACACCTGGCGGTCCGCACCGCTTCCCGAACTGTCCTCTACCTGGGCAGTGCCGGCGTCGGCTCGCGCCTTCGCCCTGGCCGGCCTCTTCGAGAGCCTCGGCGCGACCATGCTGGTGGTCATCCCCGGGGAGAACGAAGCCGAAGAGCTGGTCGACGATCTTCGACTCTTCGTCGACCCGGTTGTTCTCGCCCCCGCCTGGGAGACATTGCCCTTCGAGCATGTCTCGCCGAACACGGCGACCATGGCCCGCCGCGCCGAGGCCAGACATCTCATCGCCCGATCCGGCGAGCCCACCCTGGTAGTGGCCTCGGTCCGCTCCGCCATCCAGAGGCTGAGCCCGTCTCCAGTGGAGCCGTTCCGTGCCGTCTCGGGCGGGTCGATCGAGTTCGAGGAAGTCGCCCGCCGGCTGGCATCGCTGGGATACCACCGCACCGACCGGGTCGAGACGAGAGGGGAGTTCGCCGTGCGCGGCGGGATCGTCGACCTCTTCCCCGCCCAGGGGGACACGCCGGTCCGGATCGACTTCTGGGGAGACGACATCGAGGAGATCCGCGAGTTCTCAGTCGCCACCCAGCGCTCACAGGACGTGGTTGGGGAGGTGCTCGCCTATCCGGCCCGGGAGGTCCGTCCCGGGGGAGAGGTCTCGGCTCGAGCCCGGGATTTGGTCAGGTCCGAGCCGTGGGCAGCCTCCACCTGGGACCGGGTGGTCGAGGGTCAGCTGTTCCCGGGGATCGAGTCGTGGCTCCCCTGGCTGGCCGAGGAGCGAAGCCTGATCGCCGAGCTGGCGCCGGACGACCCCCTGGTGATGGTCGATCCGGGACGGGCACTGGATCGGAGCCGGGACCTCATCAAGGAGGAGGCCGAGTTGGCGGCGGCGCTCGCTCCCACCTGGGGCGAGACCGCCCCTGAGGCGGGCGATCACCCGCCGCTCTTCCTGGATCTCGAGCTCATCGTGGCCGACAGGACCTATCTCTCGGTGCCGCCGGTAGCCACCGGCCCGGCCGACGCGGTCCTGGAACTGACCGGTCTCGATGCGGTTGCCGGCGATCCCGAGTCTGTCGCCGCCGGGATCAACCGACTGATCTCGAGGGGGATCACCACGGTCATCGCCATGGACGGGGAGGCCGCCGCCGACCGGGTGGCTCGCACCCTGGCCGAGGAGGGTCTCGCCCTGACCCGTCTCGACACGTTGCCCAGCCCCCGTTCGGCGGTGGTCCCGGTCGGGATCCATCGCGGCTTCGTCGCTCCCGGACTCGGGGTGGCTGTTCTCGGCGAACAGGAGATTGCGGGTCGGCGTCGGGCCCATCGCCGGGCGGGAAGGGTTCGCTCCGCGGCCCCGCAGCAGTACCGCGACCTCAGCGAGGGCGACTACGTCGTCCATCACCAGCACGGGATCGGCCGCTTCGAGGGTCTGGTGAGCCGCACGATGGTCGGCGTCGAGCGCGACTACCTGGTCATCGCATATGCCGGCTCCGACCGTCTCTACGTGCCGGTCGAACAGCTCGCCGCGGTGAAGCGCTACACCGGGGGGGAAGCGCCCCGTGTCTCCCGGATGGGGGGCCGGGACTGGTCGGAGCAGAAGGCGAGGGTCCGCCGCGAGGTGGCCGCGGTCGCCGCCGAGGTGGTGGAGCTGCACCGGCGACGGGCGATGGCCCAGGGCCACGCCTACGACCCGGACACTCCGTGGCAGCGAGAGTTGGAGCAGGCATTCCCCTTCGAGGAGACCCACGACCAGGCGCGGGCCATCGCCGAGGTGAAGTCGGACATGGAGATCAGCCAGCCGATGGACCGCCTCGTCTTCGGCGATGTCGGATTCGGCAAGACCGAGGTGGCGATCAGGGCCGCCTTCAAGGCGGTGCAGGCGGGGAGACAGGTGGCGATCCTCTGCCCCACCACCCTGCTCGCCCAGCAGCACCACCAGACGTTCTCCGAGCGCTTCGCCTCCTACCCGGTGCGGGTCGAGGTCCTGTCCCGCTTCCTCACCACGAAACAGGCGTCGAGGGTGGTTGCCGGGCTCGCCAGCGGCGAGGTCGACGTCGTGGTGGGCACCCATCGCCTCCTGTCCGAGGACGTCGTATTCAAGGACCTGGGACTGCTGGTTGTCGATGAGGAGCAGCGGTTCGGCGTGGGCGCCAAGGACGCCATCAAGAGGCTCAAGGTGGGTGTCGACGTGCTCACGCTGACCGCCACACCGATCCCGCGCACCCTGGAGATGGCGCTGACCGGGATACGAGATGTGTCCCACATCAGGACACCCCCCGAGGACCGGCACCCGATCCTCACCTACGTCGGCCCTCAGGACGACCAGGCGGTCTCGGCTGCGATCAGACGCGAGTTGCTCCGGGAGGGTCAGGTCTTCTACGTCCACAACAGGGTGCAGTCGATCGAGAGGGCGGTGGCCCGGCTCCGCGACCTGGTCCCCGATGCCCGGTACGTGGTCGCCCATGGTCAGATGTCGGAGGGTCAGCTGGAGCAGGTGATGATCGACTTCTGGAGCCAGGAGTACGACGTCCTCGTGGCCACCACGATCATCGAATCGGGGCTAGACCTCCCCAAGGTCAACACCCTGATCGTGGAACGGGCCGACCTCCTCGGTCTGGCCCAGCTCTATCAGCTGCGGGGGCGGGTGGGACGGTCGAGTCAGCGTGCCTACGCCTATCTGTTCCATCCCACCGACCGATCGCTGACCGAGGACGCCCGTCGCCGTCTCGAGGCGATCGGGGAGGCCACCGACCTCGGCTCCGGGTTCCAGCTTGCTCTGCGCGACCTGGAGATAAGGGGGGCCGGCTCCATCCTCGGCGAGGTCCAGTCCGGCCACATCGCCGCGGTCGGCTTCGACCTGTACACCGAGCTGGTGGCAGAAGCGGTGGCGGAGATGGAGGGGAGACCGGCCGAGGACACCGGTCCTCCCGACGTTCGCATCGACCTCCCGGTCGACGCCCATATCCCCGAGTCGTACATCTCCGACCAGGAACTGCGTCTCGAGGCGTACCGGCGGCTCGCCGTCACCACGACCCAGGAAGAGGTCGACGATGTCCTCGTCGAGTGGCAGGACCGTTACGGGGAGCTCCCGGTGGAGGCCGAGTCGTTGATCTCGCTGGCCCGGCTGCGTGTCGAGGCGATCCGGGTCGGGCTCACCGAGATAGTCAAGCTGCGCAACGAGATCAAGATGGGCCCGGTCGATCTCAAGGCCTCCCAGGAGGTCCGTCTGCAACGTCTCCGCCGCGGGGCGGTGTTGCGGGCGGCGGAGGGAACCCTCTTCATCCCGGCGACTGAGCCGCTGGTCTCCGGTCTCATCGAGTTCCTCCGGGCGATGTGGGAGGACAAGCCTTCAACTACGCCGGCGAACCCTTCTACCATCTAGCCGTCTTTCCCCCTTCCATGAGGATTCCCGTGAAGAAGCTGATACCCCTGATCCTGCTCGGCCTGCTCCTCGCCGCATGTGGCGGCGGCGGGGCCCTCGCCGCCACGGTCGACGGTGAGGAGATCACCGTCGCCGACGTCGAAGCACTCATCGACCCCAGCGGCGAGGCGGTCGCCCGGGACCAGTTCGCCCAGTTCCTCTCCTTCGCGATCCAATGGCGGATCATCAACAAGGCGGCCGCGGAGGACTTCGGGCTGGACTTCACCGCCGAGGAGGTCGCCGCGGAGGCGGACAACATCATCGAGGAGGTCGCAGCCGAGGGTCAGACCCGAGAGGAGTTCCTCGCCGAGCGCGGAGTCTCCGAGGAGTTCCTGCAGAACATCGCCCGCCAGGGCCTGCTCGATGTGGGGATCAGAGAGCAGCTGATCGAGGACGTCGCCGAGCCGACCACCGAGGAGATCGAGGACGCCCGTGGTGCGGCCGAGCTGGCGCAGACCAACGCCTGTGTCTCCCACATCCTGGTGGCCACCGAGGAGGAGGCACGCGATGTCCTGGAGCGTCTCGACTCCGGTGAGGACTTCGGGGAGCTCGCCGCCGAGCTCTCCACCGACACCGGGACCGCCGGCAACAACGGGATTCTGCCCTGTGGTTCCCCGCAGACCTATGCCGAGCCGTTCCGCGATGCCGTGATGGTCGCCGAGATCGGTGAGGTCGTGCCCGATCCTGTGCAAACCCAATTCGGCTATCACGTCATCCTGGTCACCGACCGCACCGTACCCGCCGACGAGGATCTCCCCAGCGAAGAGGAGTTGGCTGACGGTGTCCGCGACCAGGCGGTCATCGCCGAGCTCCAGGAATGGTTCCTCGGCGCCGTAGAGGAGGCCGACGTGGCGGTCGAGGAGGAGTTCGGCACCTGGCAGGCGAACCCGCCGACGGTGGTGCCCCCGAGTGACACGTCGACCCCATCGACGGTCCCCGACCCGGGCAGCACGACCACGTCCGTCGCTGGGGCGACCAGCACTACCACCGAGGGATGATCAAGGTCATCGGCCTCGGCCCCGGATCGCTCGACCGGGTCCCGTCGCCGGTGAGAGAGATTCTCGTCGACCCGGCCACCACGGTGGTCTGTCGAACGGCACACCACCCCGCCGTCGCCGAGCTCGCAGAGCTGCGCCCGGTGATCGATTGTGATGATCTCTACGAGACCACCGACCGCTTCGACGACGTCTACCAGGCGATAGCCGACCGTGTCATCGCCGCGGCTGAGCACGGCGTCGTGGTCTACGCCGTGCCCGGGAGCCCTCTGGTCGGTGAGTTCGCAGTGCGCAAGATCCTCGACGCGGCCGATGAGGTGGAGATGATCCCGGGGGAATCGTTCCTGGACGCGGTGCTGTACGAGGTGGGTTACGACCCGCTCGACCGCGGCCTGCAGATCATCAACGCCCACGAGTTGCCCGACCCCTTGGTGCTCGACAAGCCCACCGTCGTCGCCCATCTCGACCGCGCCGAGATACTCGGCGACGTGCTCGCCGCGGTGGCGAGGGTGGTGGCCGAGGACAGCGTGGTCACCCTTCTCGCCGACCTGGGCTCCGACCACGCCCTGGTCGTGACCGATGCTCCCGAGGCCATCGACTCCGGTCTCGCCGGGTTGCGCACCTCACTCTTCGTGGATGCCCCACCTGGGGGGCTGGTTGGGGCGGTGCAGGTGATGCGAAGACTCCGTGAGGAATGCCCCTGGGACCGCACCCAGACCCATCACAGCCTGGTCAAGAACCTGGTGGAGGAGACCTATGAGCTGATCGAGGCCATCGCCGGTCTTCCTGACACCGGCGAGGACTGGGTGGCCTATGCCCGTGTCGAGGACGAGCTCGGCGATGTCCTCCTCCAAGTGCTGTTCCACGAGGCGATCGCCAGGGAGGCGGGCGGGTTCGACATCGACGGGGTGGCCGAGGTGCTCCGCCAGAAGCTGGTCCGACGTCACCCCCACGTGTTCGGGGACGTCGATGCGGCGACCCCCGAGGAGGTCAAGCGCAACTGGGACCGGATCAAGGCGGAGGAGGGTGGCGACAGCCCCGGCTCCGTCCTCGACGGTGTCCCCGGGGGTCTCCCCGGGCTGCATCGGGCCGCCAAGGTGCAAAACCGGGCCGCCAAGGTGGGTTTCGACTGGGACCGGGCCGACCAGGTCCTCTCCAAGCTGGCCGAGGAGCTCGAGGAGCTGACCGCGGCCATGGCCGGCGTGGGAGACATCGAGGCCGAGCTCGGCGATCTGCTCTTCTCCGTGGTCAACCTGGCCCGTCATCTCCAAATCGACCCCGAGCTGGCCATCCAGAGGGCGGTCGCCGAGTTCGAGCGCCGGTTTCGCCGGATGGAGGAGGACGGCCCTCTCCTCGGCCTCGACATCGAAGAGCTCGACCAGCGATGGGAGCGGGCGAAGGGGGAGGCGTAGCCCCCAATCCGCGAACCCAGGGTTCGTAGCGTCGCTCAGCGACGCTGGGAACCCTGGGTTGCGCGATCGGCATAGACCCGAACAGCTCGGGCTCGCTGTTAGCTTGGCGCGGCCAGGCAAGGGCCGTCTAAGTCAATGAGCAGCGTCATCGAGCGAATCCACGCACGTCAGGTGCTCGACTCCCGGGGAAATCCGACCGTCGAGGCCGAGGTCTTCACGTCGTCGGCGTTCGGGCGCGCCATCGTCCCCTCCGGCGCCTCCACCGGGACCCATGAGGCCGTGGAGCTGCGCGATGGCGGGGACGCCTACGGCGGCAAGGGCGTGGCCAGTGCCGTGGCCAACGTCAACGGTCCCATCGCCGAGGCCCTGGTGGGCCGGGACCCCACCCGTCAGGAGGAGATCGACCTGGTGATGACCGACCTCGATGGGACCACCAACAAGGCCGCGTTGGGAGCGAACGCCATCCTCGCGGTCTCCATGGCCGTGGCGAGGGCCGCCGCCGCCAGTGTCGGCCTCCCCCTCTACCGCTATCTGGGCGGGCCCTCGGCACGGCTGCTCCCGGTGCCGTGTCTCAATGTTCTCAACGGCGGAGCGCACGCCGCCAACTCGGTCGACATCCAGGAGTTCATGCTCGTCCCCGCCGGGCTCCCCTCGTATTCGGAGGCCCTGCGCGCCGGGGTCGAGGTGTACCACGCCATGAAGCGGGTCATGGCAGGCCGGGGCCTGGCCACCAACGTCGGCGACGAGGGAGGTTTCGCCCCCGATCTCCCCACCAACGAGGCGGCCATCGAGCTGCTGTTGGAAGGCATCGACGCCGCCGGGTACCAGCCCGGCACCCAGATCGGGGTCGCCCTCGACGTCGCCGCCACCGAGCTCCATCGCGAGGGCCGCTACACCCTCGAGGGGAGCGACCTCGAGCCCGAGGCGATGATCGACTACCTCGCCGGCCTGGTCGATCGTCATCCGCTGGTCTCCATCGAGGACGGGATGGCCGAGGACGATTGGGAGGGCTGGAAGGCGCTCACCGAGCGTCTCGGGGACCGGGTCCAGATGGTGGGGGACGACCTCTTCGTCACCAACGTCGAGATGCTGGAGAGGGGGATCGCGGAGAAGGCCGCCAACTCCATCCTGATCAAGGTCAACCAGATCGGGACCGTCTCCGAGACACTGCACACCATGGAGACGGCCCAGCGGGCCGGGTTCACCCGAATGGTCAGCCACCGCAGCGGCGAGACCGAGGACACCTTCATCGCCCACCTGGCCGTAGCGACCAACACCGGGCAGATCAAGAGTGGCGCCCCCGCCCGCGGGGAGCGCACGGCCAAGTACAACCAACTCCTTCGCATCGAGGAGCGTCTCGGAGGCGAGGCGCGGTACGCCGGATGGGACGCATTCGGGGGACTGCGATGACTCTGCTTCGCCGCCCCGGGCCCGCCGTGGCCACCCTGGGCATCCTCCTGATGGGGGCAGCCTTTCTCACCCAGGTGGTTCCGTACGGGCAGATCGTCGACGCCAACCACCGCGTGACCGAGGCTCGTGAGCGGCTCGTCACCCTGCGCACCCAGAACGAGGCCTTGCAGGCCGATGTGGCTGCCCTGCAGACCGACGCCGAGGTCGAGAAGCTGGCCCGGGAGAAGCTTGGTTATGTCCGACCCGGGGAGATCGCCTACGTGGTCCTCGACCCACCCGGGACCGTGGATGACGGGACCGAGGCGGTCGCGGAGAACGAGGAGACCGAGGACCCGACCTGGGTGGACCGGGTCTGGAACTTCCTCACCGGCGCCGACCTGGACGCGTGACGTGGTCGGCGACGATGACCGCGGGGTCATCGAGGCCCAGATCGGCCGGCCACTGCGCGCCGGCTCCGAAGTGGTGGCCCGCTGTCATCTCGGTCTTCCGGTGGTCATCAGGGTGCCGCCACACCTCGACGACGGCACGCCATTTCCCACCCTGTACTGGTTGACCTGCCCCCTGGCCGTGACCCGTATCGGGCGTCTCGAGGGCGCCGGCGGGGTGAAGCGGATGGAGGCCAAGACCGACACCGATCCCGGCTTCGCTGACGCCCTGTCCTCTGCTCACGGTGCATACCAGGCGGAGCGGGACGCCCTCATCGATCCCGATGACGAGCGACCCCGGCCCACCGGTGGAGTCGGCGGCAGCTCCGAAGGGGTGAAGTGCCTCCATGCCCACTACGCCCATTCCGCCGCCGGTGGCGACAACCCGGTCGGTGAGCTGGTGGGTGGCTGGATCGAGCCTCTCGACTGCGTGGTCCCCTGCGTCGTTGACAATGCCATCAACCCGGCATGGATCAGCCGGCCGTGACCGTCGGGGTCGTCGACATCGGCACCAACTCGATGCGTCTGCTCATCACCGGTCGGGGCGGGGAAGTCGGGCGCTGGGTCGAAGTCACCGGGCTGGGTCGGGGAGTCGACAGCAACGGATGGCTGGGGGAGCCCGAGATCGCCCGCACCATCGACTGCCTGGCCCGGTTCGGTGAGCTCATGGACCGCCACGGAGTCACCGAGCGTGCCGCGATGGCGACCTCGGCCACCCGTGACGCCTCCAACCGCGAGGAGCTCTTGGACCGTGCCGAGAAGGCCCTGGGCACCCGACCCGAGGTGATAAGCGGGGAGAGAGAGGGGGCACTGGCCTACGCCGGAGCCACCGCCGAGCTCGCCACCGACACGGTCTGGGTGGTCTCCGACATCGGTGGCGGGAGCACCGAGTTCGTCACCGGTGCGGGCACGGTGTCGGTGGATATCGGGTCGGTCCGGCTCACCGACCGCATCCTCGAGCGGCGCCCTGCGCCCGCCGACGACATGGAGGAGGCCTTGGCCCAGGTCAGGGGTTTGTTCGCCCCGGTCCGGGTCTCCGGTGAGCTGGTCGGGGTCGCCGGCACCTGGACCAGCATGGCCGCCATCGACCTCGGTCTGGAGGAGTACGAGACCGAGCGGGTCCATCACCACCGGATGACACGAGAGTCCGTGGAGGGCCTGGCCTGGCATCTCGCCGGGCTCACCGTCGATGAGACCGCGGCTATCCCCTCCCTCGACCCGGGTCGAGCCCCGGTGATCCTCGCCGGCGCCGTGATCGCGGTCGTGGTGCTGGAGACGGCGGGCGCCGACGAGGTGATCGTCTCCGAGCAAGACACGCTCGACGGTCTCGCCAGGGAGCTGCTCGCCGTACCCTGAGACCGTTCTGTGAGGGTTTGTGCACCCCCTGGGTACACAAACCCTCACAGAACGGGTCGGGTGACCCGTGCCCGGGTGGCGGAATCGGTAGACGCGAGGGGCTTAAACCCCCTTGGGCCCTTTGCGGCCCGTGTGGGTTCGAATCCCACCCCGGGCACAGCAAGAGGCCCGTGGCATTGTTGCCACGGGCCTCTCTTCGAAAAGGACGTGGGACCCGGGCCGGTGGGTGGGGGAGGGGAGAGGAACCGAACCCGGGCCCCACGAAGAAGATGCGTGGTCGACTGCCTCTGGTCTGGTGACTTCTCCCTCCTGTCGACCCGCCGACCCCCGAATTGTACCCAGCACCCATGACAACCAACGGTCGCCACCCCGGATTCCGCGGCCGTCATGTCCATTAGCTTCGGGGGCACATGGCTGAATACCCCGCCGAATACGAGCTCGACATCGTGGTCCGCGACGGGGGCGGAGCGCGGATCAGGCCAATCCGGCCCGACGACGGGGAGTTGGTCAAGGCGTTCTTCGAGAAGCTCGGCCCCGACTCTCGCTACTACCGCTTCTTCCAGGTCAAGAGGACCCTGGAGCCGGCCGAGATCGACTATTTCACCAATGTCGACTACTCCGACCGCATGGCGCTGGTGGCGCTTCTCGACGAGGAGATAATCGCCATCGGCCGCTACGACCGGGAGCGCACCGATCCCGCTATCGCCGAGGTTGCCTTTGCCGTGATCGACGAGCAGCAGGGCCGGGGCCTGGGGACACGACTCCTCGAGCTGCTCACCACTCGAGCCCGCTCCCAGGGGATCAAGGGCTTCCGCGCCTTCGTCCTCGGCGAGAACCGGCAGATGATGCGTGTCTTCCGCAACTCCGGGTACGAGCTGACCCGGACCCTCGACTCCGGTGTGTTCACCGTCGACTTCCCGACCTCGGAGAGCCCCGGCTCTCTCGCCGCCGAGGCGGAGCACGAGCGCAGGGCGGTGGCCGCCTCGCTGCTGCCTCTCTTCTTCCCCCGCTCAATCGCGGTGATCGGCGCGTCCAACGACGCCACTTCGATAGGGGGCAAGCTGTTCAACAACATCCTCGGAGAGGGTTTCACCGGTCCTCTCTACCCGGTCAACCCCAGCTCCAAGGTCGTGCGCTCGGTGCGGGCATACCCGAGCATTCTCGACGTCCCCGACGAGGTGGACCTGGCGTTCATCGTGGTGCCGCAGCGATTCGTCCTCGAGGTGGCCGAGCAATGCGCCGAGGCCGGGGTACGCGGGATCGTGGTCATCTCCGCCGGGTTCTCCGAGGTGGGGGAGGAGGGGAGGGCGGACGAGCAGCGGCTTCTCGAGATCGTGCGCAACTCGGGGATGCGGATGGTAGGCCCCAACTGCATGGGTCTGCTCAACACCGGGCCCGCAGTCCGTCTCAACGGGACTTTCGCCCCGGTGTACCCGCCGACGGGCAACGTGGCCATGTCCTCACAGTCGGGGGCCCTGGGCATCGCCATCCTCGACTACGCCAACCGCAACAACATCGGCATCTCTCAGTTTGTCTCGGTGGGGAACAAGGCGGACGTCAGTGGCAACGACCTCATCATGTCCTGGGAGGACGATCCGCAGACGGATGTGATCACCCTCTACCTGGAGTCGTTCGGCAATCCCCTCAAGTTCTCCCGGATCGCCAGGCGGATCGGGAAGAAGAAGCCGATCATCGCGGTGAAGTCGGGCCGGACCAGTGCCGGTAGCAGAGCCGCCTCGTCGCACACCGGGGCACTCGCCTCCTCCGATGAGGCGGTGACCGCACTATTCCGCCAGACCGGGGTGATCAGGGTCGACACCATCGAGCAGCTGTTCGACACCGCCAGCCTCCTCGCCAACCAGCCGGTGCCCGTGGGGCGCAGGGTGGGGATCGTCACCAACGCCGGTGGCCCGGGGATCCTGGCCGCCGACGCCCTGGAGGCCGCCGGCCTGGACCTTCCCGAGCTCTCCCCGGCCCTGCGCGCCGCGATCGCCGCCAAGCTCCCGGCCGAGGCATCGACGGTGAACCCGGTCGACCTGATCGCCTCGGGTGGTCCCGAGGAGTTCAGGCATGCCACCAGCCTTCTCCTCGAATCCGGGGAGGTCGACGCGGTGATGGTGATCTATGTGGCCACCAGCGAGGGCGGCTCGGTACCGGTCGCCGCTGCGTTGCGCGGGTGTCAGGACGGGTACGACGGGCCGGTGAGCCTTCTCGCCGTGTTCATGCAGGCGGAGACGGCCGGCGACCTCCTCGCCGGCGATGGTGACCACCGCTCCATCCCCAACTACACCTTCCCCGAGGCGGCGGCCCTCGCCCTGGCCCGGGCGGCGCGGCACGGGGAGTGGCGGGCACGCGACGAGGGGGAGGCGCTCACCGTCGACGAGGAGACGGCGACCATCATCCGCACCGTGGTGGAGGGAGCCCTGGAGAGGCTCGGTGACGATGGCGGATGGCTCGAGGCCGGGGAGATCGAGTCTTGCCTCCGCGCCGTGGGCCTGGCCACGCCGATGACCGAGGTGGCCACGTCCCCCGATGAGGCGCGCCGGATCGCAGCCGAGATCGGCGGAGAGGTGGTGCTCAAGGTGATCAGCGAGGACGCCTTGCACAAATCGGACGTGGGTGGCGTGGTACTCGGCATCGAAGGGGACGACGAGGTGCTGGCCGCCTACGCCAAGGTCACCGGCGCGGTCGCCACCCACGAGGGTGTGCTGGTCCAGCAGATGATCGCCGGTGGCCATGAGGTGCTGATCGGGATGGCCCAGGACCCCAATTTCGGACCGATGGTGGTCTTCGGCCTCGGCGGCATCTACGTCGAGCTGCTGAAGGATGTGGCCTTCCGGCTTCATCCCATCACCGATGTCGACGCCCGGGAGATGATCGCCCAGACCAAGAGTCATCGGCTGCTCCAGGGGTATCGCAATACACCCGAGGGCGACGTGCCGGCCTTGGAGGAGGCGCTCCGTCAGGTCTCCGCGCTGATCGCGGCGATGCCCGAGCTGGTGGAGATGGACCTCAACCCGGTGAAGGTCCTCCCGCCCGGTGAGGGTGTCTGCGTCGTTGACGCCAGGATGCGGGTCGCCACGGTCCACCCGGCCCGGCAGCCGACGATGCGAGATCTCCCCGGTGTGACCTCGAACCCGCCGGTATAAGGTCGCCGCCATGGAGTACGTGTCGATTGAAGTGGATGGCGCGGTTGCCCTCGTCTGGCTCGACCGCCCCCCGGTCAACGCCCTCAGCGAGCAGGTCGCCGTGGAGTTGAAGGAGGCGTTCACCACCTGTGAGGACCCGGCGCTGCGAGCCGTCGTGGTCACCGGCCAACCCCATTTCGCCGCGGGCGCCGACATCAAGGGATTCAAGGAGACCTTCGATTCGGGAAGCCGGGAGAGGACGGCCGGGACGCTCCTCGAGGCCATAGAGGTCCTGGATCGGCTGGAGAAGCCCACCATCGCCGCAGTTCACGGATACGCGCTGGGCGGCGGCTGCGAGCTGTCCTTGGGCTGTGACTTTCGCTACATGGCGGACGACGCCCGCATCGGCCAGCCCGAGGTGTTGCTTGGCCTGATCCCGGGCGCCGGTGGCACTCAGAGGCTGCAGCGGGTGGTCGGCTTCCAGAGGGCCAAGGAAATCGTCTACAGCGGTCGCCAGGTCGGCGCCGAGGAGGCCCTGGCAATCGGCTACGCCGACAAGGTGGCTCCCCCCGACGAGGTACTCGAACTGGCGCTCGCCGACGCCGCAGTGTGGGCCACCAAGGCGACGGTGGCCGTCGCCGAGGCCAAGAAGGCGCTCGCCGCCGGCCGGGGTGTGCCGTTGGCCGAGGCCCTGGCCGTCGAGCAGGAGGGCTTCCAGACGACGTTCGCCAGCGAGGATGCGGTGGAAGGGGTAAACGCCTTCATCGAAAAGCGGGAGGCCGACTTCAAGGGGAGGTGAGGGTCTCCTCGAGACGTGCCAGGTTGCCCCTCCAGATCGCGGCGAGGACGGGCTTGGCCAGCCAAGCTGTCATCGCCCCACCGAGCCACCAGGGGAAGACCAGGATTTCCTCCCAGCCAACGATGGTTCCTGTCCCGCCCTGTGTCGCGCTCAGCCTGCCGCGCCCGGTGACGAGCCCTCGGTGCTCCACCTCGATGGCCCGGCCCTCGTCCCAGCCCACCACTTCCAAGACATCGACCATGTGGAACGGCCCGACCACCGTCTTCACCTCCATGCGGGTCCCCTTGCCACGTCGCTGGTCGTCGACGAAGACGATCCACTTCGCGTCCTTCATCCAGCCGGAATGGGAAGCGAGATCGGCGAGAGCGGCCCAGACCCGCTTCTGCGAGACCGGCATATCCCTGGTAACGGCTATGCGTGTCATCGGGTGTCGTGCGACAATATCGGGAGATGATCTATCTCGATCACGCCGCCACCACCCCGATGCGACCTGAGGTCTGGGAGGCAATGGCCCCTTACGCCGGGCCAACTTTTGGCAACCCTTCGGGAGTCCACGGGGTCTCCCGGGCCGCCAAGAACGCATTGGAGACGGCCCGTGAGGAGATGGCCGCCCTCATCGGGGCCCGTCCCATGGAGGTCGTCTTCACATCTGGAGGCACCGAGAGCGACAACCTCGCGATCAAAGGGGCGGTGCTCGGCGCCAGCAGCAGACAGGGTCTGGTCACCACGGCCATCGAGCACGAGGCGGTCCTGGAGACCGCCGACTTCCTCAAGCGGCTGGGGATGCCGGTGAGCATCGTCGGTGTCGACGGAGAGGCCCGGGTCGATCACGACGAAGTGGCTGCCGCGGTGTCCGACGACACCGCGGTGGTGTCGGTGATGACGGTGAACAACGAGACCGGCACCGTCCAGGACATCGCCGCGGTGTCACATGCAGTGAAGAGGGCCAATCCCGCCGCGCTGGTCCACAGCGACGCGGTGCAGGCGTTCGGTTGTGAGGTGATCGACGTGGATGCCCTCGGGCTCGACCTGCTCACCATCTCGGCTCACAAGTTCGGCGGACCCAAGGGGGCGGGAATCCTCTACGTCAGAGACGGCATCGCCCTGGAGCCGGTGCTGCACGGAGGGGGCCAGGAGCTGGGGCGGCGCTCGGGCACCCACGACGTTGCATCGGCGGTGGGTGTGGCCACCGCGGCCCGTCTCGCCATGGAGGACCGCCCTCGGTTCGAGAACGAGGTGCGGGGGATCCGGGACCACTTCGAGAAGCGCCTGGTCGACGGTGTCGACGATGCGGTGGTGAACACTCCGGTCAGCGGCCGCTCCAGCCACCACCTCAACATTCGCTTTCCCGGGGTCCGCAACGAGACCCTTCTCATGCTCCTCGACCAGCGCGGTGTGGCCGCTTCGGCGGGCTCGGCGTGCCAATCGGGAGCGGCCACCGTGTCACATGTGCTCGAGGCGATGGGTCTCACCCCCGACCAGGCCCGGGAGTCGGTCCGTTTCACCTTCGGGTGGACCTCGACCCTCGCCGAGGCCGACGACGCGGCTGACATGGTGGTCGACCTGGTGGAGAGGCTGCGTTGAGGGTCCTCGTCGCCATGTCCGGGGGCGTGGACTCCTCGGTTGCCGCCGCGTTGATGGAGAAGGCAGGTCACGAGGTGATGGGTGTCACCCTCAAGCTGTGGTCCGGTCCTGGGGGCGCCGCCCCCACCGCCGGCTGCTGCACCGTGTCCGACGCCGAGGACGCCCGCCGGGTCGCCGCCCAACTCGACATCCCCTATTACGTGCTCGACCACACCGACGACTTTCGTGACGGGGTGGTCAACCGTTTCGTCGAGGACTACGTGTCCGGCCGCACGCCCAACCCATGCATCGAGTGCAACCGAAGGGTCAAGTTCGACCGTCTCCTTCGCCGCCTCGACGACTTCGAGTGCGACGTGCTGGTCACCGGTCATCACGCCCGCACCCGGCTGGTCGACGGGAGCTGGCGTCTCCTCCGGGGCCGGGACGCCGCCAAGGATCAGTCCTACGTCCTCTCCATGCTCAGCCAGTCGGAGCTGTCCCGGATCCGCTTCCCGGTCGGTGAGCTCACCAAGGTGGAGGTTCGCCGTCTCGCCGCCGAGATGGGTATGCGGACCGCGGACAAGGCGGAGTCGATGGACATCTGCTTCGTGGGCAGCCGCGACTACCGCAGCTTTCTCGCCGATGTGGCCCCCGCCGCCTTCACCCCCGGACCCGTCGTCGACTCCTCCGGCGCGGTGATCGGGTCCCACGACGGCATCGCCGGGTTCACCGTGGGCCAGCGTCGCGGTCTGGGTGTCGCCGTGGGCGAGCCCCGCTTCGTGGTGAGGATCGAGCCGGAGACGGCTTCGGTCGTGGTCGGGCCCAGGGCAGACCTCTCCGTCAACGAGGTGAGGCTGGCACAGCTCACCTGGACCGGCGAGGACACCGCCCCCGACCGGGTGATGGCCCAGTACCGGGCACATGGAGACCCTGTCTCCGCCAGCCTCGACGGCCCCTCACTTGTCTTCGACCAGCCGCAGGAGGCGGTGGCACCGGGCCAGACAATCGCCTTCTACGACGAGGAAGAGGTCCTCGGTGGCGCGCTGATCGCCGCCACGGCGTGAGCCCGTCCTCTCGACCACTGGTATTCGGGGACGACGCCGCCGCCTACGACCGGGCACGGCCCGACTATCCGGGACCGGCCATCGATCATCTCCTGGGTTTGGTCGAGACGAAGCGGGTGGTGGAGGTGGGGGCAGGCACCGGCAAGGCGACCGTGGCAGTGGCCCGCCCCGGGCTCGAGCTGATCTGCATCGAGCCTTCCGGTCCCATGGCCGACATCCTCGAGGGGAAAGACCTTCCCGGGGTGCTCGTCGCCAGGTCCGGCTTCGAGGAGTGGGAGCCAGACCCGGGATGGGCGGACCTGTTGTTCGCTGCCCAGGCGTGGCATTGGGTCGACGAGACCACCGCCTACGACAAGGTCCGCTCGGCGCTGCGCCCGGACGGAGCCCTCGCCCTGCTCTGGAACCTGCCCCAGCATCGATATGACGAGTTCGCCGACGTATACCGCCGTCACGCCCCGCAGATCCTCGAGGAACGGGATGAGCGGATCAGGCGCCGCGACCACCACGACTGGCTGGTCGACATGGGCGCCGCCGGTTTCGCCGACCTGGATCGGCATAGCTGGCAGTGGACGGTGGAGATGACGGCGAGCGAGTACCGCGAGCTCTACTCGACGTATTCGGACCACATGCTGCTCCCCGACACCGTGCGCCACGCCCTGCTCGATGATCTGGAGGCTGCCGTCGCGGAGCGAGGAGGGACGGTGGTACAGGAGTACACCACCGATGTGTTCAGCGGCCGCAATCGAGTCACCGCCCGCCGGTAACGTCGCCGTGATGTCAGAGGTGTCCAGCCGGGTCGAGCAACTCCGCTCTGAGATCCGCGAGCACAATCACCGTTACTACGTTCTCGACGATCCCGTCGTCTCCGACGCCCAGTTCGATGAGATGCTGCGCGAGCTGCAACGGCTGGAAAACGAGCACCCCGACCTGGTCACGCCGGACAGCCCGACCCAGCGGGTGGGGACCCCGGTGGACGGATTGTTCGCCCCGATCATCCATCTCCGCCCGCTCTTCTCCCTGGACAACGCCGAGTCGCGGGAGAAGGTGGCCGCCTGGGAGACGCGGGTGGAGCGTCAGCTGGGCCGCCCGCCCTCGGCCTATGTGACCGAGCTCAAGATCGACGGGCTGGCGGTGGTCCTCACCTACCGCGATGGCCTCCTCGCCACCGGCGCCACCAGGGGAGACGGCACCACCGGGGAGGAAATCACCGCCAACCTCCGCACCATCGACTCAATCCCCCTGCGTCTCAGGGGTGACGATGTTCCCTCGATCGTGGAGGTGCGCGGCGAGGTCTACATGCCGTATGACGCCTTCGACGCCCTGAACCAGCGTCAGGCCGAGCAGGGCAAGCAGCTCTTCGCCAATCCCAGGAATGCGGCGGCGGGAAGCGTTCGGATGAAGGACCCATCGATCACCGCCGGTCGGCGACTCGGCATCTGGGTCTATCAGCTCGGGCTCATCGAGGGCGGGCCGGAGCTGGAGAGCCACTCGGGGAGCCTGGAGTACATGCAGTCGCTGGGCTTTCGCACCAACCCGACCACAGAGGTGCTGGCGACGATCGAGGAGGTATACGACCACGTCGACAAGGCGGAGAGCCAACGCCATCAGATGCCATATCAGATCGACGGAGTCGTGATCAAGGTCGACTCCCTCGCCGAACAGGAGGTGCTCGGGTACACCGCGAAGGCGCCGCGTTGGGCCATTGCCTACAAGTTCCCTCCTGAGGAGCAGGTGACCGAACTGCGAGACATCGAGATCAACATCGGGCGCACCGGGGCGGCCACACCGTTCGCGGTGCTGGAGCCGGTGTTCGTCGGCGGTGCCACCGTGGGTCTGGCCACACTGCACAACGAGGACCAGGTCCGGGCCAAGGACGTTCGCATCGGTGACAAGGTGATCGTCCGCCGCGCCGGTGACGTGATACCCGAGGTGGTAGGCCCGGTGCTCGCCGCCCGGACCGGGGACGAGAGGGAGTGGTTCATGCCCTCGAACTGCCCCTTCTGCGGCAACCCGATCGTCCGACCCGAAGGAGAGGCGGTGGCACGCTGCACCGGCGGGTTCGGCTGCCCGTCCCGGCTCCGGGAATGGCTGTTCCACTTCGCCGGTCGGGGAGGGATGGACATCGAGCACATGGGATACAAGACCATCGATCTCTTGCTGGGTCAGGGTCTCATCGAGGACCCGGGTGACCTCTTCACCTTCGACAGCGACCTGCTGCTCGGGTTCGAAGGGTGGGGCCCGGTGTCGGTGGGCAATCTGGCCGGCGCCATCGAGGCGGCCAAGGATCGCCCGGTTGCCCGTCTACTCACCGCCATCGGCATCCGACACGTGGGGAGCACGGTGGCCCGGCTCCTCGCCCGGCACTTCGGCGGGATGCGGGCGCTGATGGACGCGACCGAGGAGGAGATCGGCGCCATCGAGGGAATCGGCCCGGTCATCGCCGCCGGAGTCGCCGAGTGGTCCGCCGACCCGATCAACCGTGACCTCATCGACAAGCTGGCGGCGGCCGGGGTCAGGGTCAGCGACGAGCAACCCTACGAGGAGATTTCCGATCTGCTCGCGGGCGGCACCTTCGTTGTCTCGGGGACCATTACCGGGTTCACCCGTGAAGAAGCGGAGGCCGCCATCGAGTCGCGGGGGGGCAAGGTCACCGGCTCGGTGTCGGGTCGCACCACCGCGCTGGTGGCTGGGGAGTCGCCGGGGGCGTCGAAGACATCCAAGGCGGAGCAGCTAGGGGTGCCCATGATCGACGGTGAGAAGTTCACCCGGCTGCTGGAGCAGGGTCTTTCGGTCCTGGAGGGTTGAGCGGCGGACCGTGGACTGCGCTTCATGATGTTTCGCC
>DATFGI010000037.1:0-29305 GCA_035249605.1 Acidimicrobiia bacterium | reverse complement strand
GCTCAAGGAGCGAGCGCGAAGCGCGAGCGGTAGCCCCGAGGAGATGGGGTTGGGGGGCACAGGGAGGGAGGAAGCCGCCGACACGATGGGGGCCGCTCACTTCTGAGGTGTGGAGGAGCCGGCCTGTACGCCGGATCCTGTCCCGGCCCGAGGGCCGGTGGCGACCATCTGTCTGAGCGCTCTCGCGAGCGCCCCGGGGCCGAAGCCCTCGTGCGGCCTACCCGGGAGCTCGGACGGGCCGTCCTCGAACGCTCCCTGCTTGGCCTAGCTCCGGGTGGGGCTTGCCGAGCCGAGCCGGTCACCCGGCCCGCTGGTGAGCTCTTACCTCACCGTTTCACCCTTACCGCTTCCGCTTTCGCGTCGGCGGCGGACTGTTCTCTGTGGCGCTGTCCGCGGGTCGCCCCGCCTGGGAGTTACCCAGCACCCTGCCCTGTGGAGTCCGGACTTTCCTCGGTCTTTCGACCGCGGCCGTCCGACAGGCTCGTCATCGATTTTACTCGGAGTCCGGGCGTCTCCTACCCCCGAGCCAGCCGGTGATCCCCGCCACCGCAACCGAGATGACTGCCAGCCAGATCACTGTCGGAGCCGAGGCCGGACTCCCCCCGAATCGGGCGATGACCAGGATGAGGAAGGCCAGGACCAGACCGGTGACCATGCCGTGGAAGCGATGCGAGTGACGGGCCCGCGCGCCGGCCACCCAGCCGCCCGCCGCCAACCCGGCGAACACACCGATCGCCAACCCCATCTCGGGACCGGTCTCCACCCCGAACACGGCAAGTGCGCTTCCCACCACCAGAGCGACGAACGAGGCGGCCAGACCCCCAGTGGCCACACCTGCGAGGAGGGCGCCGAAGTTCAATGCGGCGAGCACGGAGGCGATGTTGGCACGCCCCCGAGCCAAGCCCTCAAATCCGGTGATCGATGGGCCGGGGAAATAGCCTGACGGCAACGTTTCGGGACGTGAGCGAGTCGAACGCCTCGATCATCCAGAGGAGGGATGCATTGGTTATCAACAAGTACCTTGCAGAGTTGCTCGGGACCTTGATCCTCGTCGGACTGGGGAGCATGGGCATCCTTGCTGCGGGTGGTGCCGACAACTCCGCCCAGATGCTCGCCATCGGCCTCGCCTTCGGCCTGGCCCTCCTGGCCGGGATCTGGGTGGTCGGGCACGTGTCCGGCGCCCACTTCAACCCGGCGGTGACACTCGCCATGCTCGTGGACGGGCGGATCTCCCTGACCGACGCCATCGGCTACTGGGTCGCCCAGTTCGCCGGTGCCACCGTGGGCTCCCTGATCGTCCTCGGCGTATCGGGAAGCAGCGACGCCGTGGCCGCCACCGCAACCACGTACAGCGACTTGTCCACGGCGATCATCGCCGAGATCACGCTGACCGCGGTGTTCGTATGGGTGATAATGACCACCACCGCCTACACCCGTAGCCGGGGATATCACGCCCCTATGGCGATCGCTCTCACCCTTGTCGGTATCCACCTCGCCGGCATTCCCTTGTCCGGATCCTCGGTGAACCCGGCCCGATCGTTCGGTCCTGCGGTGGTGGGTGGGGCGATCGGCTCGGATCTCTGGGTGTACATCTATGCCCCGCTGATCGGGGGCCTCGTTGCCTGGGGGCTCTACCGGCTGTTCCCGGCGGCCCAGGTCGTGGAGGTCGCAGAGGTCGAATAGGGCGGGGCGGGCCGGGGACCCCGACCGAGGGGTTCCTGGTCCGTCAGGAGAAGAGGGGGTCCTCCGCCAGGTCCTCGAGACCAAGCACCCAGCCGGCGGGCAGCTTCCAGTGACGGGCGCCCTTGACCATCGCCGCAAGATACTCGGGGCTTGGCCGCAGCTGGCCGTTGGGCGGGTCCACCGCGACGAAGGTCAGACAGTCGTACTTGTTCCCTTCCCTGTCCACCGCCTTGACGTCGAAACCGGGGACCCGACCCTCCTCGCGCTCGGCGGCGGTCAGCGAAGCCACCTGGTCTCCGGGGATCTCGAAGACCCCTCCCCAGACGGTATGCCCGCCCTCCTTGATCAGGGTGGGCACCGGCCCGTTGCCGGAGTGGACAAAGTCGAGTCTCGTCTCGGGGAAATGCGCCGTGAACAAGAACCTGGAGCCCGGTGCCGCATCGGAGATTCGGTCGGGGTCCAGCATGGATCCGTAGGCGAAGTACAGGTTGATGTCTGGCAAGGGATCCAGGATTGTACAAAGAACTGGGCCGGGCTCGTGCCATATCACCTTTACCCTGGATATACCGGCCCCTCACTAGCGTTGCCGACGTGAGATGGCGCCCCGTGGCTTTGGTCGCCCTGACCCTCGTGCTCGCGGCGTGCTCCGACATCGCGGGCTCCGCCTCGACCAACACCACCAACGAGACGACGGCTAGCACCACGGCTCCGGCGACTACTACCCAGCCCGGCGATGGGACGTCTACGTCGACCGCCGGGGCGACCGGGACCACCTCAGGGCGTCCTCTTGCCCCCGAGTTCACGCTCGTGCTCGGCGACGGCGGCACCTACACCCTGTCCGAGGGCGCCAAGCCTGTCTACCTTGTGTTTTGGGCGGAATGGTGACCGACCTGCAGGCGGGAGTTGCCCGTCGTCGACAGCCTGGCGGCTGAATACGGGGATCGGGTCGATTTCGTCGCCCCCGCCTGGAACTCGAGCCTCGAGGCGACTCGGGCGCGCGCCGAGGAGTTGTTCCAATCGGGACAGATCAAATGGGGTCTCGACGAGTCCGAGGTGATTTTCCAGGCCTACGGGGTGCCCTACCAGCCGGTCACGGTCCTGATCGCAGCCGACCGAACGGTGGTCGAGGCATGGGACGGACTTCGCGCCGAGGAGGAGATTCGGGAGGCATTGGACCGCCTCCTTGCGCTCGGTACTTGACTCCACTCTTCTGTACCGCTCAGTGACTACCGGGGGACGGGTACATGGCGAGCGCCCGGCGCCGGGGTGCTGGGCGTAACCTGAATTGGGCAATCGGGCGTCTTAACCTCACCGCGCCCATTGAGACGCTTCGAGTTCCTCCTCGCTTTCGCCGCCATCTTCGCCGTGGGGTGGCCGGTGGTCTTCGGTGTCAGGCCCCGCCGTGGCATCGTCGCCCTCCTCCTCACCGGGGCTTTGGTCGTCCAGCTCCAGATCGAGGGCTATCGCTGGCAGATGATCCCGCTGTATCTGGTCACCGTCGGTCTGGCGGTGGGCGACGTCTTCTTCCTCGATCGCAGATTCGAGTGGACACGGCGGGTCGCCCGGGGGATATTCGGCACCCTCGGCATCGCCCTCGCCGGAATCCTCCCGGTGGTGCTCCCGGTTCCCGAGCTGCCCGCACCGTCGGGCCCCGAGCCGATGGGCACCATGATCGTCTCGCTGGTCGACCGTGACCGTGACGAGATCTACGGCCCGCGGCCCGGCGGTCCCCGCGAGTTCGTCGCCCAGGTCTGGTACCCGGCTCGGGCCGGCACGGAGGCAGAGCGTCAGGTGTGGAGCGCCGATTGGGAAGTGGTGGTCCCCGCCGTAGCCCGCAATCTCGGTCTCCCGTCCTGGTTCCTCGACCACACCAGGTACACCCTCGGTGACGCCGGCGTCGACCGACCGGTCGCCGGAGGCACTTTCCCGGTGGTCATCTAC
The DNA here is from genome assembly GCA_035249605.1 of Acidimicrobiia bacterium. Taxonomy (GTDB): domain Bacteria; phylum Actinomycetota; class Acidimicrobiia; order Spongiisociales; family ZC4RG35; genus JANQRA01. The sequence goes on along the minus strand of DATFGI010000037.1, from coordinate 25,681 downwards.
AGCCATGCGTGGCAGGGCAACCGCAGCATTGCCCTCAATCAGATCGAGTCGCTGGTGTCCAACGGATACATCGTGATCGCCCCCGACCACCCTTACGTCGCCGCCGCCACCGTCCTCGAGGATGGCGAGGTGGCCTACCAGGATCCGGAGGCCTTGCCCGACCCGGCCACGGTGGATGCGGACGTCTATGAGTCGGCGGCAACCAACCTGGTCTTCACCCTGGCCGGTGACATCGTCACCATCCTCGATGGGCTCGAGGCGGGGGAGAACGGCCCCTTCGCTGCCCTGGTCGAGAGTGTCGACCTCAATCGAGTTGGGATCTACGGTCACTCCGCCGGCGGCGGGGCGGCGATCAAGGTCTGCCTCGAAGACGAGCGGTGTGCCGCCGTACTCGGGATGGATCCCTGGGTGGCCCCTCTCACCGAGGACGAGTTGAGGCTCACCATGAGCCGTCCTGCCCTCTACATGAGATCGGAAGGCTGGGTCGACACGCCCAACGACGCCCTCCTAGCCGGTATCGCCGCCCGGGGGTCATCGGTGACCTATTGGATGGATATCGAAGGAGCCGGCCACAACGACTTCGTGATGGCGCCGCTGCTCAGCCCCCTTGCTTCCCAGTTCGGTCTCAAGGGCCCGATACCGGCGGGCCGGGTGATCCCGATCATCGACAACTACCTTGCCGGCTTCTTCGACGTGTACCTGCTTGGCACCGGCTCGGCCGCCCTCGACTCGGTGACCTTCCCCGAGGTGGACCTGTCCATCATCGACTCCCGCCAATGAGCTTCCCTTGGTTGCCAGAGCCCACTATCGGGCTCTACGCGCTCATTCAGCCGACGATGAGCTCAATCGGAGGAGCCCATGGCCAGGATGTTGCCCTCGGAGTCCTTGAACCAGCAGGTCCGCTCGCCGTCCGGTGAGGTGAGGACGCCGTCCTCGGTGCGGAAGTCGTCCCCGAAGTCGTAATCCTCGAACACCACGCCGCGCGCAGCCAGCTCGGCGAAGGCGACGTCGAAGTCCGGAGTGACGAGGCGGGCGGCTGTCGCCCGGTTGCCTCCGGCGTACTGGGACTCGTAGACCCCGAACTTGGCGGTCCCGGTGTCGTAGAGCAGTTGGGAGTCGAAGACATCTGGCATCTCGCCGGGCCTGATCGGCTCGCCTCCATGCGCCACCGGCTCCAGGCCAAGCTTCTCCCGATACCAGCCGGCTGCCCGATTGATGTCGGAGGCGGGTAGCTCGGGGTAGATGACGAATTCCATCGCAGGCAAGGTAACCGGACGGCGCCTCGTCTCGGGTCGAATAATGGGGCCACCGGGGCAATGACGCTCGCCTACTCGTCGGGCGCCTGTTGCGTGCTGCCGGTCACACTCTGGCCTGGTGTCTCGCCACGTTTGATGGCGTCGATGGTGGCTCCGAGTGTGAATGCGTCGGATTCGCCGATGATCTTGCCCACGACCGTGCCCTCCTGGTCGATGAAGAAGGTCTCCGGTATGCCGAAGACCCCGTAGGCGATGGCGGTGCGGCTCCCGGGATCGGCGAGATAGTGGGTCGCCTCCGAGCGTCCGGCCTCTTGGAGAAAGGCGATCGAGGCCGGCGGGCTTTCCTGATAGGAGACCTGGACGAACGTGACCCCCTCGTCGGCGAAGGCTTCGGCCGTGGAGGTGAGTGCATCGTGCTCTTCGCGGCACTCCAGACACCAGGAGGCGAAGAAGTTCACGACGACGATGTCTCCGTGCAAGTCGGCTAGGGCGACCGGGTCGCCACCCTCCAGAGGCGCCAGCGAGAACCCGGGTGCCGGCTCACCCAGGAGGGGTGAGTCGACCAGGCCCGGGTCGCTCCCGAAGCGTGACGCCAGGACCACGGCGAAGGCGACGGCGCCGAGAGCCACCGCATACCCCGCCCAACGCAGCCAGCGACCGCTCACACGCAGCTCTCCCCGGCGCGCACCGCAGCCAGGTCTTCCTCGACCAGCGAACGCGGGTCCTCAGCGAGACCGGGGTCGGTGACGACCTGGGCAAACAGATCCTCGGCCGCCTCGGGATCGTCGGCACCGCACCACAGAACGCGTCCCTTGAGATAGCGGGCAGTGGACGATTGCGGATCGACTGCCAACGCCTGGTCGAACAGGCCGATCGCCGTCTCCACCTCTCCGTTGCCCTCCCAGGCCATGGTCCCGAGACGAATGAGTGCGGTCACCACCTGGTTCCGGTTGGCGTGCTCGGACTCGGCTACCGCCAGGTAGTGGGGGAAGGCGGCGCTGAAGTCGGCGGCTTGGAAATACCGTTCGGCAAGGGCGAGACGCATCCCGTCGACCTGAGGATGATCGGCGTTGGCGGCGATCACGGCCTCCATGGTCTCGTTGGAGACGTCGTCGAGATCCTGGGCTCCGAGCGCAGCCACACCGGACACGGGGCCACCGGTGTCTTCCTGGACGAAGAGCACCGCGGCCACCACGGTGCCGGCGAAGGCGAGGCCGAGGATGATCAGCGGGACGAGACGACGTGGAACGGCGGCGCCCGCCGGGGTTCCGGGCCCCTCGAGAGGAGGTGGTCGTCTTCGCCAGTACCAGATCACCACCGCCCCGGTGACGAGGGCGAAGACGGGGGCAAGCCAGAGGATCAAGGTCGCGCCCGACGCCGGCGGGTCGAGGAGCACCGCTCCGCTGTATGAGGCGAGGAGCTCGTCGACGATCTCCTCGTCGCCCGCACCCGCCTCAACGCGCTCGGCGACCAGCGACATCATGTCCCGTGCCATCTGGGCGGGGGAGTTGGCGATCGACTCTCCCTGACAGACCGGGCACTTGATCCGCTCGCCGATCGCCTCGACCCGGTCCACTTCCGATGGGCTGGTGGCGATCAGCACCGCCAGCAGCCCGCCCATCACCACGAGCAAGCCTGCGAACGCCAGGCTGCGGAGACGCTCAGACATCGGCGGTGGCGGGCTCGGCCGTAGGGACACGCTCCCGACGCCGGGCGACCATTGCCAGGATCCCTCCGGCCACCGTGACCAAGCCCCCGAGCCACAGCACCCAGATCATCGGGGAGGTGTCGAAGGCGATGGTGGCGGAGCGGTCGTCACCGGGAAGGCCGAGCAACGTGATGTAGAGGTCGCCGTCGGGACGGTGGAGGACGTCGGGTGTGCTGATCCCGGTGGGGTCGGCCCCGAAGAAGTTCGCTGCCGGCTCGACCAGGCCAACCAGCTCGTCGGCGTCGGTCACGGAGAGCCGGGCGCCGACGGTCACCTTTGACTCGTCGTCCCGACGGAACGGGGACTCATATGTGACCGTGTAGCCCTGGAACTCCACCGACTCCCCGGGCGCCAGGCGGGTTTCCAGATGGGTCCCCATGTTGGCGGCGAAGGCGATGCCGATGGCCACCAGCACCACACCTGAATGGCTGAGCTGGCCGGCCCAGAAGGCGCCGTCTCCGGTGACCACCGTGCGCATCGATGCCCGGAGTGGCTGACCGGTCTTGTCGCTACGCCGTGCCGCCTGCTCGAGGAGCAGACCGGCGAGGGATCCGAGCACGAACACGCCCAGGGTCACCGCCAGCACCACCCAGCCGTTGCGGGTGATTGCGATCGCGATGAGCACGCCCGAGGCGAGAGCCGCCGCCGCCGGGCCTCTAGTCCTCCGCCACAACACCCCGGGCTCGGTGGTCCGCCACGGTGTGATCGGACCGAAGCCCATCACCAGGAGGAGCAGGAAGGAGAGCGGCACCGCCAGCCGGTTGAAGAACGGTTCGCCGACCCCGACCTGGGTGCCGGTGAAGGCCTCGAGGATCAGCGGATAGACCGTCCCCGTCAGCACCACGAAGGCGAAGACACTGAGCAGCAGGTTGTTGGCCAGGAACGTCCCCTCCCGCGACACAAGGGACTCCAGCCGTGGCGACGTCGACACCACGTCGGCTCGTGCCGAGAAGAGGAGGAACGATCCGACCAGGGTGACCACGAGAAAGCCGAGGAGGACCGGCCCGATCGCCGACTGGGTGAAGGAATGGACCGAATTGATCGTCCCCGATCTGGTGAGGAAGGTGCCCAGGATGGTCAGGGAGAATGTGGAGATCACCAGGATGAGATTCCATGCCTGCAGCATCCCCCGGCGTTGCTGGATGATTCCGGAGTGGAGAAAGGCGGTGGCGGTGAGCCAGGGCATCAGCGAGGCGTTCTCCACGGGATCCCAAGCCCAATAGCCACCCCAGGAGAGGACTTCGTAGGCCCACCAGCCCCCGAGCAGGATCCCCAGGGTGAGAAACGACCAGGCCACGAGGGTGGAACGATGGCTGCGTCGCAGCCACTCCGGGCCGGGGACGCCCATGGCCAACGCTCCGACGGCGAAGGCGAAGGGAACCGTCATCCCCACATAGCCCAGGTAGAGGATCGGCGGGTGGAAGGCCATCATGAAATGATTCTGGAGCAGCGGGTTGGGCCCGGGCCCGTCGGCCGGCACGTCGGCTGCGGCGAAGGGCCAGGGGCTCGACTGGAGACATCCCACCTCGGCTGCCTGGACGCAGGTCTCGAAGGGGTTGGCGACGGTGATCATCAGAGCGAAGAAGAACACAGACACCACACCCATGACCGCCAACGCGGCGGCGCCCAGCCCGTCGGGCACCCGCCGGTAACGGCGAAGCACCGCCCATGTGTAGACGGCCAGCACCAGGCCCCACAACACGATCGAGCCTTCGAGTGCCGCCCAGGCGGTGGCCACGTCGAATGGGAACGGGGTAGCCCGGGCATGGTGGGTGGCCGTGTAGACCAGCGAGAAGTCGTCGGTCAGCAGGGCGAGGAGAATCGCCGCCATGGTCACGACGGCCCCCGACAACAAGAGCCGGGCCGCTCCAACCAGATCGCGCCCCGCCCTGTTCCTGGCTTCTGCGGTTCCGCGGACGACGAGCAAGGCTGCACCGGTGAGGGCCACCACCATGCCCGCCGAGCCCAGGAGGGCCAGCATCATCCCGCCTCGAAGTTCCCCTCGGCGGGGATCTCGTAGTTTTCGTCGTGGCGGATCACGGCGCTCTCGGCGGTGAACACTTCACCGCTCCAGTAGCCCTCGAGAAGCACCGGGACCTTCTCGTTGAACAGGGCGGGAGGAGAGTTGACCAACACCACCGGCACCGTGGCCGAGCCGTCGGTGACCTCGAAGATCAGGTCGTCGCCATCCTGGGCGAGAGATCCGTCGACCACCTGCCCGGCCAGGCGGAATCGCTCCCCGTCGGGGAAATCTGCTCGTTGGGTGACGGCCTCATTGGGATAGAGGTAATAGGTGAGGTTGTCGTTCAGACCGGCAACGGTGATCGCCACTACGAGAGCGACGACTCCTGCGATCCCGAACAGGACGAACTGACGTTGTCCCATCGGCTCAGCCGCCGGCCCGTCTCCTCCGCAGATGGAGGTAGACGGCGTAGGCGAGGATCGCCGAGTACGAGATCAGAAAAGTGCCGGCTACGACGACGATCTCAGACATCCTCGACCTCGTTGAGACGGGGTGGCAGAACGGCATCGCCGGCGAGCGCAGTCTCGGGGGTTCGGGCGGATTCCATTCTGGCGACTTCCAGTCGGGCGGCCATCAGGGCCAAGTAGAGGATGGTGAAGGCGACCATGTTGACCAGCATCGCCATGAGCATCTCGTCGGGCATGGTGGAACCGTCGGGGCGGATCGACTGTGTCTGATGGAGGGTGCGGAACAGGTTGACCGAGAAATAGACCAGGGGCACCTGCATCACGGCGACCGCGCCCAGAATGGCCGAGCGGCGGGCCCGCACCGTAGGGTCATCGATGGCATTGCGCAGCGCGATGTAGCCGAGATAGACGAAGAACATGACCGCGGTGCTCATCAGGCGCGGGTCTTGCCAGTCCCAGGGCGTCCCCCAGACGGCTTGGCCCCAGACCATGCCGGTGAAGAGGCCGATGGCCGTGAACACAACCCCGATCTCCGCCGAGGCGGAGGCGAGACGATCCCAGCGTTCGGCCCTGCGGATCAGCCACATGATCGACCCGAAGGCAGTTACCCCGAAGGCGAGGAAGGCGAGCCACATCGAAGGGGGATGGATGCCGAGCAGCTTGGCGTAATCGCCCTGGAGGGCGTCGGGGGGTGCGGTCAGGGCTAGCCAGAGGCCTATGCCGACGGCCACCGCCGCCAAGCCAGTCAGCACTCTCACTCGTGTCATCGTGTCGCTTCCTCGAGAGGTCTGGCCAGCGCCACCCCGGCTACCGCCAAGGCCAGGTCGCTAGCGACGAGTAGAAGTATCCAGGGGAGGATACCGGTGCCACGGGATAGTGCCTGAACCGACTGTGCCGCCCCCACCACCAGGGGAAGGGCGAGCGGAGCCACGATCAGCGAGGCCAATGCGCCTCGGGAGCGAAGCCCCGTCGTGACCTCACCGGCGAGGGTGCCCAACTGCGTGAGCCCGATCGCGGCAAGGACGATGGCCATTGCCAACGCAGCCCACGCCCCGGGGCCGAGCGCGGGGGAGAAGAGGACCACCGTCGCGATCGCCAGGACGACGAGGAAGCCTGCCATCAGCACCGAGCCCGATATGACCCGGCCCGTGAAGCGTGCAGCGGGGTCGACACCGAGCAGGGCCTGGAGGTCCCGTCGTTCCATGGTGTCGGCGGCCGAGTGGCGCAACGCCACCTGCATCCCGAAGAGCACCCCGATCGCCCAGAAGATGCCGAGACCCACCGCAGACAGTGTCGCCAACTGGATGTCCAGGGCCAGAGGGAAGACCATCAGCGCCACCACCGCGAACGGGAGGACGATGCGGAAGGTATCGCCGACACGGCGCTCGACCACGAGGTCGACACGGGCGATTTCCCATGCCTGGCGCCAGAAGCTCATGCCACCAGCCTCCCCGAATCCAGTCGCATCAGCCGGGCGCAGAGGGATTGGAGATGTCTGGTGTCGTGTGATACCACGATGGCGGCCCCGCCCCGGCCCAACACCGAGTCGAGAAGGGCGACGATCAGGTCTCTCGCCTGGTCATCGAGCCCGGAGGCTGCCTCGTCGAGGAGAAGGAGGAGGGGCCGGGTGAGCAGGAGGTGGGCGATCTCGACACGACGTCTCATCCCGAACGAGCAGTCCTCGGCGCGTCGCTCGGCGGCACCGGCCAGCCCGACGACATCGAGTGCGTTCATCACCCGCCCCGGGTCGAGCCCGGCGAGACGGGCGACGTGGTCCAGGTTCTCCGCCAGCGTGAGCTCTCCGATCAGAGCCGGTTGATGGCCGATCATGCCGATCGAGCGTCGCACCGAGATGAGGTGGGGCCCGGTCGATTCGGCTCCGAGCACGCTCAGGGTTCCCCGGTCGGGTCTGGTCAGAGTGGCCGCGGTCCGGACCAGTGTCGTCTTCCCCGAGCCGTTGGGCCCGGAGATGCCCAGCGACTCACCCGGCCCTAGCTCGAAGTGGAGGTCGCGGAGCACCGGCCTCCCGCCGAGGGAGACTCCAACCCTGTCGAAGTCCACGATGCTCGCCACAGGCGGAGTCTCATGCCCGGCCCGGCCTCGCTCAAGTCGGTCAGGCGGCTCGGCGGGCCACGGAGAGCCGCTCGGGCCTCCGCCACGGGTAGGCCAGAGCTCCGGTGCAGTCGACCAGCCTCACCCGCTGCGACTCCAGCCACTTCCAGATGAGCGCCGCTTCCTCGGAGGCCTGCACCGTGGGCGGGACCTCGGTCGAGTCGGCGGGCTCGGGTCGCACAGATCGCAGACGCGACGGCCGACCCGGAGCCCGTGTCTCGACCAGGGTGCCATGATCGACGAAGGCGGTCGTCCCGTCTACATGCTCCAGTTCCAACCATCCGGCTCCGGTCAGGGCCTGCCATTCCCATCTCCGGCGCAACGCCCGGACCACGGCGTCGTGGCGGTCGCGCATCCATGCCGCCTCCTCGTATCTCTGCTGTTGGGACAGCCGCTGCATCTTCTCGGTGAGTCGGCCGAGGAGCGGGCCGGGATCACCACCGAGGGCCGAGAGCACCTCGTCCACCACAGCGGCGTACGCGGCCGCGTCGAGACTGCCGTCGCATGGGCAGCTCGCCACTCCCAACTGCGCGGCGGCGCAACGTCCCTCCCTGGCTCCGGGGCGGGTGCGGCAGCGCCGGAGTGGCACGGCATCCCAAAACCCCAGCATCACCTCGTCCGCCGCCTTCTTGGAGCGGAACGGCCCGAGATAGGCGAGGGCGTCGGGCCTGATCGTGCGAACCACGGACAGCCGGGGAAACTCTTCGCCGGTGAGCTTGACGAAATGCGAGGTCTTCGGAGGCCGCGAGCGCCGGTTGTGCCGCGGCCGGTAGGCGTGGATGAGCCGGATCTCGGTCACCTCGGCCTCGAGGACGGTTTCGCACTCCTGGTGGTCGATGCCGTGGAGCTCTTTCATCAGGTTGGCGATGGAGCGACGGGTGTCGCCGTAGAAGTACTGCCGGACCCGGGCACGGAGGTTTGACGCCTTCCCGACATAGATGGGAGTCCCGTTTCGGTCCTTGAAGACATACACACCGGGTCGTCTGGGCAGGCCCTCGGTGAGACCGATCTTGGAGTAGTGGGCACCGCCACGGGCCCGGGGCAGCGCCAGGAGGTCGTCGAGGTTGGTCACACCCAACGAGCCGGCCCGCTCCAGCAGGGCGTGGAAGACGTGCGCCGTCGCCCGCGCATCCTCCAAGGCCCGGTGGTTGGGCACCGTCGGGCTGCGGAAGTGGGCGGCGAGGCTGGCCAGCTTGAGATTGCGCACCTCGGGGCGAACCAGACGGCGAGCCAGGCCCGCCGTATCGGTCGATTGATTGACGAGCCGGCCGTAGCCGAGCCGGGTGGCGGCCGCATTGAGGAACGACAGGTCGAAGCGGACGTTGTGACCGACGACCACGGAGTCTCCGATGAACTCGAGAAACGAGGGGAGTGCGGTAGCTATCTCGGGTGCGTTGATGACCATCGCCTGAGTGATCCCGGTGAGGATGGTGATCAATGGGGGGATGGGCAGACCAGGATCGACGAGGGTCTGAAATGTGCCGAGGAGATCGCCCCCTCGGTACTTCACGGCGCCGATCTCGGTTATCTCGCAATCGACCGGTGAGCCACCCGTGGTCTCCAGATCGAGGACACAGAAGGTGACATCGAACAGCGGAGTGGAGAGATCCTCGAAGCTGGGCTGGAAGGTGATGATGTCGGGCGCCACGGCCCGGGAGAGGCTAACTCGAACATATGTTCGATGTCAACGATGAGCAGAAGGATCCCTCACGACGATGCTCCGATATCTCTTCGTCGATTCCAGACTGGTTAGGGTTCCTGCATGGGTATCCCCGATCAGGTTGGGGTCTCGAGCGAGGACATCGAAGCCATCGAGAAAGCCGCACTCGACTATCTGGAGGGGTACGTGTCGGGCGACGCCCAACGGCATCACGGCTCATACCATCCCGAAGCGATAAAGCGCCGTTACAACCAGGGTGAAGACGGGGTCTTTGCGATCGCCAGCCTCTCCCCACAGACCATGGCAGACTGGGCCGCCCGTCAAAACCCAAAGGACATCGGTGATGTTGAAATCATCATCGACGGTGTGTACAACGACATCGCGACGGTCAGGGTCTATTCGCAATGGTGGGTCGACTTCTTACACGTCGTCAAGGCCCGTGGATCCTGGAAGCTCTTCCATGTGACCTGGTACAACCGGGAGTCAGTCGAAGACTGATATTTCTTTGGCCGGATTTTCGTTCTTGGCCGAAATTTGTCCCACCCCCTTCGTACGGTTGCACCATGTCTGGGGAGAGACTTTCGATAGATCAACGGGAGCAACGGCTGATCGCCGCCGAGCAGGCGATCGCCCGGTTGAAAGAGCTGCAGATGCAGGACCTCGCCGAGCTCGATGTGGCACAGATCGCCACCGCCGACGGGTCACGGTCACTCTCGGAGTGGGTGTCGGGCCGCCTGGACGTAGGCATCGAAACGGGCCGGAGTCTGGTGAGGACCATGCGGAGGCTCCAAGACCGGCCCGATCTCCAGGAGGATCTGGCCGCCGGCCGTGTCTCCTATGACCGGGTCGAGGCGTTGTCCCGGATTGCAGAGGATGTTGGCCTCATGGAATGGGCTGACGTGGCAACCGTGCGGCGTGAGGCAGCAAAACGGGTTCGGATCACTGCCGAGGACGAGTACAAATCCGCCGACGACCGCTACCTGGTGATGCAGCCGTCGCTCGACGAGTCGTGGTGGCGCTTCTGGGGAGGTCTCGACGGGCCGTTTGGGGCCCTGATGGACAAGGTGATCACAGAGGCTGCTGACAATCTGCCCGACCTGCCCGACGGATCGAGCGGGTCGACCGGATGGCGAAGGGCGACCGCGCTGGTGGAGACGCTGGCCTCTGACGATCCACCGCCAGCCAACGTCTCGGTCATCGTCGACGCCAAGCATGCCGCCGACACCGGTGGTGAGGCCGGGGTCCTGCTCGAGAGCGGCCCGCCGGTCGGCAGGAATGCCTTGGAGGCCATCCTCTGCGATGCCGACACGGCGGTGATTGCCCGGGCCGAGGATGGGCGGTACATGGAATATGGGCGCAAGCAGCGCACCGCACCACCATCTTTGAGACACGCCCTGCTCGCCGAGTACAACGACATGTGCGGTGGCGATGGGTGCATTTCACGAAACCGGCTCCAGGTGCACCATCTCATCCCGTGGTCCCAAGGAGGCGAGACCAACCAGGAGGAGCTCGTCGTGCTCTGCTGGTTCCACCATCAGGTGGTGGTCCATGAACGGGGATATGAGATCTACTTCCCGCATGATGACCGACGCCGGATCAGGTTCCGCAAGCCGGAAAGACGCCGACGAGCTAGCTAGGGACGGTCTTCCCCACGTCCCGCCCGTTCACCGTCATTCACACCCAACATCCCTCTCGCCGACTGGGCTTTCACACAGACCAGTGACCTCTTCGCGGTGTAGCTTTCGCGCTGCTCGGAAAAGGAGAGCACGACATGGGAGAACATCCCAATGTGGCCAAATATCGAGAGATCCACGAGATGCTTCAAACGGGGAGTTTCGATGCAGTCTTCGACGCTCTCGACGACGATGTGGTCTGGCATCAGATCGGAGCCGAGACGCTCCACGGCAAGGAGGCGGTCAAGGAGAGCATGTCCGGCATGGAGGAGTTCGGAGCCGGATCCTTCGAGCTCGACATCCACGACGTGGTGGGTAACGACGAGCACGTCGTCGGTCTGGTAGAGACCACTTTGAGGATGGGTGATCAAAGCTTCACCTATCGCACCGCCGAGATCGCCCACATGAAGGACGGCAAGGTCACCGAGCGCTGGGCTTTTTCCGACGACACTGAGCGGATCAACAAGTTCTTCGGCTCCATGGGCGGTGAGTGAGGGCCGGGCTCCACCCACCGCGCCACGCTCTCAGGGCACCGAGCGCTGTCTCACCGCTTCGAAGAGAAGAACCGCTGCCGCCACCGATGCGTTGAGCGAGTCCACACCACCCGCGCTTTGAGGGATCAACACAGACCGCTCGGCTAGCGACGCCGCTTGTTCGGACAGTCCCTTGTCCTCGGCTCCGATCACGAGGGCGACCGGTCCGGTCAGATTCGTTTCCCAAGCCGTCTCTGCCGCATCCGGTGAGGCGCCGATCAGGTGGATGCCGTGCTCATCCAGCCACGGCGCCGTTTCGGCCCATGAGGACACCGCCAGCGGCACGGTGAACAACGCACCGGTGGATGCGCGAATCGTGTTCGGGTTGAACGGGTCGACCGTGGAGCCCACCGTGATCAAGGCGTCGACGCCGGCGGCGGCCGCGGTCCGCATCATCGCCCCCAAATTGCCCGGCTTCTCGATGTCCTCGGCGATCAGGATCAATGGCGACGACGAGAGTTCCAAGAGGGCGAGGCCGGTTTCGAACTGCGGGAAGACCGCGATCACACCCTGGGAGCGCTGCCGGTAGGAGGCTTTGTCCAACACCGACGGCTCCACGGTGACCACATCGCCCTCGATGTCAGACGTGGCGTCGGTGAAGACGCCGGAGGGTCTGAGCCCCGCCGCCAGCGCCCTCCGATAGAGAAGTTCTCCCTCCACGAGGAACACCCCTTCGGCGTCGCGGTGTCTCCGTTCCCGCAGTCGGACCAGCCGTTTGATCTGCTCGTTCGCGGGGGAGGTGACGTGATAATCCAACGTCAGCCCCACCGATCCCGGAACACCACATCGTCAGATGTCTTCTTGGGGCGGTCGAGGCTCCCCGACCGTCGGTCCGGAGCGGGGTACCCCAGCGTGACGACACCGATGGGCTGGAACTCTTCGGGCATGCCCAGCAACCCGGCCAGGTCCGGTAGGGAGTGGACGCCGAGGAATCCCGCCCCCAGGCCCTCGTCGACCGCGGCGAGGAGGACCGCCATCATCGCCGCCCCGGCATCGACCCACCAGAAAGGCACCGGCCATGAGATCTCACCTTCGGGCCCCAGCTTGTCGGGCTCGGCGTACCGGTCCCGGTAGACCTGTTCGCTGACTGCGATGACGACATGGGCCGGGGCTTTGGATATCCAGGGGTCGAAACCGGCGGCCACATAGGTCGGCTCATCGGCGAGCTCGGCGATGGCGTCCCGCAGGTCGGGATCGGTCACCACCACCGCGGCGATGGCCTGGCTGTTGCCGGCTGACGGGGCGCGCAGGGCGGCGGCGGCGACCCGTTCCAGTTTCTCGTCATCGATGCCAGCTTCGGTGTAATTGCGGACCATCCGCCTCGCCGCGAGGACCTGGGAGAACTCCATGAGCGGATTCTGTCACGTCAGATCGCCAGAGTGGGCGCGGTGGAAACCCGTTACGAAACAGGGAGCCAGCGTATATGGTGACAGCCGTTGTGGTGAAACCAGGTCGTGGCCACTCCGGGGAGTCGAGATGACTTTTGCCCCAGCCGGTGAGGAGCTCAAGGTCGTCTGGACCCGGGGGCGGGGCTGTCTCGAGCTCGCCGAGGTCCTCGGTGGCGACCAAACAGAGCGAGTCCAGGGCGACCTCGCCGAGGGCTGCATCAACGAGCGTGCCGACGTTTTGGTGGCCAAGAGGTTCCCGTCGGGGTTCGACCTGGTCAACGTGGCGGTCCCCGTCGACTTCGATCCAGAGCGTGTCACCAAGGTGGTGGCCACGGTCGCCGGTGGTCCCCACTCCGCCCTCGCCGCTGAGACCGCGGCCCGACTCGGCGAGCGCCTGGGTGTCGAGGCCGAGCTGATCTCGGCAGCGAGTAGCGAGGAAGAGATCGGCTCGGCGCGGGAGATGCTCGACCAAGTCGCCGCCTACTTCCCCGAGTTGAGTCGTCGTGTCGTCGTCGTCGACGGCATCTCCGAGTTGACCGAGGACATCGTCGACGGGTCACTTCTGGTCCTGGGTGCTCCCGGTGGGTCCTGGCTGAACCGTTCCCGGACCGGTCCTGGGGCCCGTCTCCGCCGCACCGCCCAGGCAGGTGTCGTCGTTGTTCGAAGCGCCCCCGACCGTGTCTACCGCTTCATGGGCGAGCCGGTCTTCGTGGCCCCCCTTCGCCACGCCGACGACACGCTTCGCATGCACACCGAGAACACCCTGGCTGTGGCGGACCAGGGACGTCTCGTCGGGCTGGTGCGCCGCGAGGGTCTGGTGCGAGCCGGTCAGGGACCGGTGGCGTCGGTCATGGAGGAGGCGTTGTCGGTGCGCGTCGATGAGACCATTCTCCAGGCTCGCGAGCTGGAGCCGACGTTCGGGCGCGACCCGATCCCGGTCACCGACCACCAGGAGTTTCTGGTTGGCGGTTTGTCATTGCCTCGCGCCTGACACAGGCCAGAATTCACCCTCATGTCAGGTCGTAGAATCTTTCGGGGAATCCTTTGGGGCTTGCTTGCCCTGGTCCTCGTCGTCCATGTCCTCGGTGGTTGGATGTACTCCGACCGGATCATCGACGAAGATTTCACTCCCGCCCCGGCCGCGGCTGTCATCCCCGTCTCGGATGAAGTCGAATTGGTCGAGGTGCAGTACGAGTCGCCCCTGGGGATCATGGACGCCTGGCATCTGCCCGCATCCGGCGACACCTGGGTCATCCACATACACGGTCTCAATGCGACACCGGTCCAGGCGCAGCCGCTGTTCGCCGCCTTGCAGCAGGCGGGTTATCCCCAGCTCTCCATCACCTATCGCAACGACGAGGGTCAGCCGACCGATCCCAGCGGATACCACCGCTACGGCACCGCCGAATGGGAGGATGTCGGGGGTGCGGTCGACTTCGCCCTGGCCAACGGCGCCCGGGAGGTTGTCTTCGCAGGGTATGGCACCGGGGCGTCCCACGCCCTGTCCTATGTGTTCCGTCACAACCTCGACGAGATCGCCGCGGTCATCACCGACTCGGCCCACATCGATGTGGGCTCGACGATCGACTATCGGGGGACTCTGGAGAAGCTCCCGGTCGTCGGGCTGGAGGTGCCGACCACGATGGCCTGGGTGGCCAAGTTCTTCACCTCGCTGCGCATCGATGTCAACTGGAAGACCCTCGATTACGTCGACCGCGCCCAGCGGTCGCTAAGGGTGCCTCTCCTGGCGATCCATGGCACGGCCGACGAGTCGGTCCCGATCGCCCAGAGCATCGCCCTCGACCAGGCGCAGCCCGACCTGGTGCAGCTCGAGCAATTCGAGGGGGCGGCTCACGTCGGCTCGTTCAACACCGATCACGACCGGTATGTCTCCACGGTGCTCGCCTTCCTCGATGACGTGAGCTGACATCATTTAGGGTCGCGCCGACCCCAACCCGAGAGAGCCGATCGTGGCCGAGCAACTGATGATCCGCCTCGATGGTGTGACCAAGATCTTCCCTGGCACCTCGTTCCCGGCCGTCACCGACCTCTCACTCGACGTGGGAGAGGGCGAGTTCGTCACTCTGGTCGGTCCCTCCGGGTGCGGGAAGACCACCACGCTCAAGATGATCAACCGGATCATCGAGCCCACCTCGGGTCGGATCGAGATCGGCGGACGGGATGCCCTGAGCATGGAACCGCACGTCCTGCGTCGCTCCATCGGCTACGTCATCCAACAGATCGGGCTCTTTCCTCATCGCACCATCGCCCAGAACATCGCCACCGTCCCCAACCTGCTCGGCTGGGACGCCGGCCGGATCGAGGCACGTGTCGCCGAGCTGATCATGACCGTTGGCCTCGACGAGGAGATGCTGGATCGGTATCCCTCCGAGCTCTCCGGTGGCCAACAGCAGAGGGTTGGAGTCGCCCGGGCCCTGGCGGCGGACCCACCGGTACTGCTGATGGATGAGCCCTTCGGCGCCGTCGATCCAATAGTGCGGGGCCGGCTGCAACAGGAGTTCCTCGACATCCACGACCGTCTGGGCACGACCGTGGTCTTCGTCACCCACGACATAGACGAGGCGCTCTATCTGGGCACCCGGGTGGCCATCCTCAACATCGGGGGGATCCTGGAGCAATACGACACACCTGAGAACATCCTCTCCGACCCGGCCAACGAGTTCGTCGAGGACTTCCTCGGAGGCGAGCGGGGCCTGAAGCGACTCGCCCTGCGGCCGGTGTCCGACGCCGCGATGACCCGGGGGCCGGTCATCGAGGTGAGCGCATCCCCCGATGAGGCGCGCGCGGTGATGGCCAGCCATGGGGTCGACTGGGTGGCCCTGCTGGAAGGAACCCGCTTGCTGGGATGGGTCGACCGGTCCGAGGTGAACACCGCCCCACTCTCCGATCTCCATCCCAAGCCCTTCGCCGTCTCCCTCTCGCCCGACTCCTCACTACGGGAGGCGGTGGACGCCGTGGTCACCGGGCACGCCCGGGTGGCGGTGGTCGTCGAGAACGGCGACTACCTGGGCATGGTCGACCTCGAGTCGATAGCCGAGGAGATCACCGAGTGATCGACTGGGATTGGATCGGGCGCAACGGCGACGTCATCTGGGACCGCACGGTCGAGCATCTCTTCCTCACCCTGGTTCCGGTGGGCCTCGGCGTCGTGATCGCGTCGGCGTTGACCGCCGCGGTCCTCCGCTGGCGTCGCAGCTTCGGCCCGATCACCGTCACCGCCGGGATCCTCTACACCATCCCCTCCCTGGCGCTCTTCGCCGCGCTCATTCCCGTGGTCGGGCTGAACGCCGGCAACGCCATAATCGCCCTCACCTCCTACACGCTCCTCATCCTGGTGCGCAACTTCGTCGCCGGGATCGACGGGGTGCCCCCAGCCATGCTGGAGGCCGCCGACGGGATGGGGTACACCCGCCCCTCCAGGTTCTGGCGCATGGAGGTGCCGCTGGCCCTGCCGGTGATAGTGGCCGGGATCAGGATCGCCACCGTCACGACGGTTGGCCTGGTCACCGTGTCGGTGATCCTCGGCCTCGGTGGCTACGGGTTCTTCATCTACCGTGGCTTCCAGGCCCGCCAGTTCACCCAGACGCTGGTCGGGCTGGTCCTCTGCATCCTCCTGGCCACCATGCTCGACTTCGTCTTCGTCGCAATCCAGCGATGGCTCACTCCGTGGGCGAGGCGGAGCGGTTGATGGTCTGGGACCAGATCGTCGAGTTCGTTCGGGACCCTTTGACATGGTCCGGCCCCGATTCGATCCCGGTATTGCTGTGGGAGCACATCTGGATCTCGGTGGTGTCCACGGTGGTCGCCGCGGTGCTCGTCTTCCCGCCCGCTCTCTGGCTGGGACACAACCGAAAGGGCGCAGAGGTCGCCGGCGCAGTGGTCAACATCGGGCGAGCCATACCGTCTTTCGGGATCCTCGTGCTCAGCGTGATGGTGATGCTCGAGCTCGGTGTCAGCGTGCTCAGCCCCTGGGGCGTGATGGTGGCCCTGATCGCGCTGGCGGCGCCGCCGATCTTCACCAACACAATCGCCGGATTGCAGGGAGTCTCTCCGGCCACCGTGGAGGCGGCGCGAGGCATGGGGATGCGTGAGCGGCAACTGATCCGAAGGGTCGAGGTGCCCCTCGCCTCGCCGGTGATCCTCGAGGGTCTGCGCATCGCCTTCGTGCAGGTGATCGCCACCGCAACACTCGGTGCGCTGGTGGCATGGGGCGGCCTCGGCCGGCTGATCGTCGACGGGTTCAGCCAACAGAACCAGGGAAAGCTTCTGGTCGGGGCCATCCTGGTCGCTGTTCTCGCCGTGATCGCCGAGATCGGATTGGCGCAGGCGCAGCGGGTCTCCACACCGCAAGGTCTGCGCCCTCGCCACGACCAGGGAATCTGACTCCCGGGTCGGGCGTTGTCGCTTCTGGTCAGGCCGAGGACGACCTGGCCTCTTTGCACCCAAAAGAAGGAGATACCCATGCGGAGAGTCTTCCGCAATCGGGCTGTTGGGGCGATCCTTGCCCTGGCCTTGGTGGCCACGGCGTGTGGATCGGGTGACAGCACCGAAGGAGAGCCGATCACGGTCGCCTCCTTCAACTTCAACGAGTCGGTGATCGTGGCGGAGATGTATGCCCAGGCACTGGAACGTGCCGGATACAGCGTGGAGCGCAGCATGAACCTGGGCAATCGCGAAGTGGTCAAGCCCGCCCTCGAAGCGGGGGAGATCGATCTGGTGCCGGAGTACATCGGGACGATCGACTCGTTTCTGGGCGGGACCCCGACTGCGGACGCCGACGCCACCTGGCAGGACGCCAAGGATCTCTTCGAGGAGACCGGGGTGACCCTGTTGGCGTACAGCCCGGCACAAGACAAGAACGCCTACGTGGTGACCCAGGAGACAGCCTCCGAGCACAGCCTGACCACGATCTCGGACCTGGCTCCGGTCGCCTCCGAGATGGTGTTCGGCGGCCCGCCGGAGTGCCCGGAGCGTGAGTTCTGCCTCCTGGGACTGCAGACCGTCTATGGCCTCGAGTTCGCCGAGTTCGTGCCTCTCGACGCCGCCGGGCCGATCACCGTCGCCGCCCTGGAAGGCGGCGACGTCGACCTGGCGCTGCTCTTTAGCAGCCAGGGCGTCATCGCCGAGAAGGGCTGGGTCGTCCTCGAGGACGACATGGGCCTGCAGCCGGCAGAGAACCTGGTGCCGGCGATCCGCATGGATGTCGTCGAAGAGTACGGGGAGGACCTCACCAGCCTGCTCAGCGACGTCTCAGAGCAGCTCACTCAAGAGGACCTGACCGGGATGAACAAGCGGGCCGACATCGACGGCGAGGATCCGGCGGTGATAGCCGGCGAGTGGCTCGACGACCACGGGTTCACCGAGAGCTAGAACAACCTCTCTGTGTCAGCAGCTCAGGTAGGGCCCGTCGTGACCGGCGGGCCCTTCCGTTGCGGGGAATCTGTCCTACCCGGGATCTACCTTTTCGCACAGGAGGTCGAAGATGCTGATCGATTGCGACCAATGTGCGATGCGGGACACGAGTGCTTGCGACGATTGTGTGGTCACCTGCCTGCTCGGCGGTGGTCCCGTCGACCTGAGCGAAGACCAGATGGAGGCCGTTTCCAACCTCGCCGAAGAGGGCCTGATCCCACGGCTCCGTCTGGTCCCCGCCGAGCGCCGGGTCTCCTGACCGCCCTGGTTACCCTCTCCCCAGATGGTCACGGCCTATGCGATATCACTGGTTGCGGGGCTGGTCGCCCTCGCCATCGTGGTCATCGGGGGTCTTCTCGCCTCCAGCACCGGTCGTGAGGGATCCGACCCGGGGCGGAGGATCGGCGCCACCGGCAAGGCGGTGATCGGTGGAGCAGTCGGATTCGGGATGGCCGGTCTCTCGGCCGAGTTCTCCCCTCTCGACCTGGATTGGGGTGTGAGCCTGGCCATCGCGACAATTGCCGCCGCCCTATCGGTCTTCTGGGTGCGGCTCGCCGTTCGCCAGGCCGAGGGCTAGGGCGGGCACTGGATGCTCTTCGTCTCCGACGTCCACGACGCCCCCGGACCGCTGCGCCGTCTGGTGGCACTGGGCGATGAGATCGCCATCCTCGGCGACCTGGTCAACCTCACCGATTACCGAACAGGGAAGGGTGCGGTGGCAGAGGTGTTCGGAGCCGAGTTCGCGGCACGCACCTCGAAGGCCCGAGCGCTTGGCGACTACGAGGGCATGCGGTCCTTGTGGCGGGAGCATGCCGCGGGATGGGAAGAAGGGGTCCGGGAGCAGATCGGTGCCGAGCTCGGAGACCAGTACCGCAAGGCCGGCGAGGCACTCTCCGGTGGTCATGGCCTCGTCATCCACGGCAATGTCGACCGGCCCAAGGCGCTTCTCTCCATCCTTCCCGAGGGGTTCGAGTATGCCCACGGGAAGGTGTTCGAGCGTGAGGGATTGTCACTCGGTTTCGTCGGCGGGGGAATTGCC
The DNA here is from genome assembly GCA_035249605.1 of Acidimicrobiia bacterium. Taxonomy (GTDB): domain Bacteria; phylum Actinomycetota; class Acidimicrobiia; order Spongiisociales; family ZC4RG35; genus JANQRA01. The sequence continues at coordinate 6,449 of DATFGI010000037.1, read as the reverse complement.
ACACCGCTCGGTGCCGACGGCGAGGTACCGGACGAGGAGATGGACCGTATCCTCGAGGCGCTGGGCCCCGTCGACGTGCTCTGCACCCATGTGCCCCCGGCGATACACCCTCTTCGTCACGACGTGGTCACCGGGCGCCAGGAACGGGGCTCGGGCCCGATCAGGGAGTATCTGGAGCGGGAGAGGCCGCGCTACCACTTCTTCGGAGACATCCATCAACCCCAGGCATCCACATGGAGACTGGGCTCGACGAGATGTGTCAACGCCGGGTACTTCCGCGCCACCGGCCGCTTCCTCCGGCTCCGAGACGCAGTCGTGTCAGTCGGGGCACTGGGCTAGATTCCGCCCTGCCGATGGCTGAAGGCACCTTCTCCACACTCGAGATCGACGCCACGCCCGAACAGCTCTACGACGTGGCGGCAGATGTGGCTGCCTACCCGGATTGGGCGAGCGGGGTCAAGCAGGTCGAGGTCCTCGACGTGGACGCAGAGGGCCGGGTCGACCGTGCTCGCTTTGTGCTGGAGGGTTTCGTCAAAGAGATCACCTACGTGCTGCAATACACCCACGATCGCCCCAACCTCCTCAGCTGGGTGGCCGTGGAGAGCGACGACCTGGAGATGCTCGAAGGCTCGTATCAGTTCACCCCCACCGAGGACGAGGCCACCGAGGTGGTCTACTCACTCACGGTCGATCCCAACTTCATCATCCCCGGGTTCATCAAACGACAGGCCGAGAAACAGATCGTCTCCACGGCGCTTCGGGGTCTGCGGAAGCGGGTCGCCAAGGGCGGCTGACCATGAGAATCATCCTCGTCACCGGCAAGGGGGGAGTTGGGAAGACGACAGTGGCGGCAGCCACCGCGCTGGCTGCGGCCGACGCCGGGCATCGCACCTTGGTGACTTCCACCGACCCGGCTCACTCCCTCTCTGATGCCTTGACCCTCGGGCTAGGGAGCGAGCCGACGAGAGTGGTCGACGGTCTCGATGGCCAGCAGATCGATACCCAGGTCCAGCTCGACAAGTACTGGGGATCGATTCGAGACCAGCTCATGGATGTCCTCGACTGGGGTGGCGCCGCCGGCATCGAGGCCGAGGAGTTCTTGGTCTTCCCCGGCATGGACGAGCTGTTTGCCCTACTCGAGGTCAATCGTCACGCTCGCTCCGGGGACTACGACGTCATCGTGGTCGACTGCGCACCGACGGCGGAGACGCTGCGACTCCTCTCGCTGCCCGAGGTCCTCTCCTGGTACTTCGAGAAGGTGCTCCCCACTGAGCGCCGGATCATGAAGGCGGCGCGTCCGCTGCTCAACCGTTTCACCAGTCTCCCTATCCCCGAGGACGAGGTGTTCAGCGCAGCCCACTCGGTGTTCGAGTCGGTCGAAGGGGTGAAAGAGCTCATGGCCCAGCCGGAGATCACCTCGGCGCGGCTGGTGGTCAACCCGGAGAAGATGGTCATCGACGAGGCAAGGCGAACCTACAGCTATCTGGGACTGTTCGGGTACGGCGTCGACGGTGTCGTGGTCAACCGCGTGCTTCCCGACATGGTCGAGGATCCCTACTTCGAGCGTTGGCGTGCCATCCAGAAGGGTCACCTCGACGCGGTGGACGACGCCTTCGCCGAGGTGCCTCGACTTCGGCTTCGGCTGTTCGACGACGAGATGGTGGGGGTGGGGCGTCTCCGGGTGATGGCCTCCGAGCTCTATGGGGAACAGGACCCGATCACAGACTTCCACGCCACCAGCCCCTTCCGGGTGGTCGACGACGGGGACGGGGTCACCATGGAGCTCGACGTGCCCTTCTTCGAGAAGTCCGAGCTCGACGTGTTCAGGCATGGCCATGAGCTCTACATCAGGCTCGGCTCGTACCGTCGCTCCTTCCTCCTCCCCGACGCCCTGCATAGACGGCAGGTGACCCAGGCGAGACTCGACGGAGGGACACTGCGCGTCACGTTCGGGAGCCCGCAGAGATCCCGATGAGGGAGCAGTCGCCGACCATGGTCGCACTCTCCCGGGCGGGGCGGCGGGTCGTCTTCCACATGATGCAGGCCGCGGTGGAGGGACTGAAGGCGATCGAGGCGGTGATCGAGGAGATCGGCGCGATAGGTGATGAGCCCGACCAAGATGAGGCTCGTTCCGCCGGCCGAGAGAGGATCGAGATCGAGTGAGCAACGAAGAGCCGAAACGAGTCCGGCCCGACGAGGTCCTCCCCCCGGAGGGCCGCAGCATCCAGGCCCGGCAGCTGATCACTGACGCCGTCATGATGATGCCCAACATCGTCAAGCTGGTGGCGCGCCTTCTCAAGGATCCCCGGGTGCCGAGACGGGCCAAGATCACCCTGGGCATCGCCTGCGCCTACGTGGTGAGCCCGATCGACTTCATCCCCGAGTTCATTCCTGTGATCGGATGGGCCGACGACATAGTCCTGCTCATGTTCGCCATCGACTCGCTCATCGAGCGGTCGGGGCCAGCGCTCGTCGAGGAGCATTGGGACGGCCCCGGTGACCTCCTCGGTCTGGTGCGCGACGTAGTGGGCATCTCGCGCAATGTCGTCCCCCGCCGGCTGGGTCAGATCATCGACCGTCTCAGCGGATGAAGGGGCAAATTCCGCCCCGGCCGGTGCCTCTCCGCCTACCTTGACCGACGGTCATGGACTTCCGCAGGATCGCCGCTCTGCCCCCATACGCCTTCGCCGAGGTCAACCGACGCAAGCTCGAGGTCATCGCTGCCGGGCGTGACGTAGTCGACCTCGGATTCGGCAACCCGGACCTAGCCTCCCCGCAGACGGCCGTTGACACCCTCGTCGCCGAAGTAGCCGACCCCCGCAACCATCGCTACTCGGTGTCCCGGGGGGTAGATGACCTGCGTCACGCCCTCGCCGGTCGTTATGAGAGACGCTTCGGCGTCTCACTCGACCCGGAGACCGAGGTGATCGCCACCATCGGGGCGAAGGAGGGGCTGTCCCATCTGCTCTGGGTGCTACTGCAGCGGGGAGATGTCGCCATCGTCCCCGAGCCCTCCTACCCGATCCACATCTATGCCCCGATCATCGCCGGCGCCGAGGTGCGCAAGGCGCCCATTTCCTCCGAGGAGGACTACTTCGAGGTGGTCAACAGGATGTTCAACAACTCCTGGCCCCGGCCCAGGGTGATCGTCGTCAGTTTCCCTCACAACCCGACCACGAAGACGGTCGACCTCTCGTTCTTCGCCCGACTCGTCGAGTTCGCCAGAGAGAACGACGTGGTGTTGGTCCACGATTTCGCCTACGCCGACATCAGCTTCGACGGCTATACCCCGCCGTCGATTCTCGAGATCCCCGGCGCCCGGGACGTCGCCGTCGAGTTGTACTCACTCACCAAGGGCCACTCCATGGCGGGATGGAGAGTCGGTTTCTGCGTCGGGAATTCCGAGATCGTTGCCGCCCTCGCCAAGCTCAAGTCGTATCTGGACTACGGGACATTCCAGCCCATCCAGCTCGCCGCCGCCGCGGCCCTGGAGACCGGTGACGACTTCGTCGCATCGGTTTGCGAGACATACCGGCAGCGGCGCGACGCCCTGGTCGACGGGCTGACCGACACGGGCTGGAAGGTCGACCGGCCCGCCGGCACGATGTTCGTGTGGGCCGAGATCCCCGGGCCCTACGCCGAAATGGGGTCGCTGGACTTCTCCATCGATCTCCTGGAGCGGGCCGGTGTGGCGGTGAGCCCCGGCGTGGGCTTCGGGAGCTCGGGGGAGGGCCATGTCCGATTTGCCCTGGTCGACGACACCGAGCGCATCCGGTTGGCCACCGAGCGGATCGGCGGGGCGCTCGACCGGCTTTAGCCCTTCGCCAGAGCCGTCCTACCATCCTGAGCAATGGCATTCTCGGATGGCCTGGCCGACTTCCGCTCCGACACCGTCACCCGACCAACTCCGTCCATGCTGGAGGCGATGGCCTCCGCCCCGCTCGGGGACGACGTCTACCACGACGATCCCACCGTCAACCTCCTCGAGGAGGAGTCCGCCGAGGCGGTAGGAAAGAAGGCCGCCATCTACGTCCCCACAGGCACGATGGGGAATCAGCTCTCCATCATGCTGCACACCAGTCCAGGCGAGGAGGTGCTGGTCAACGGGGCGAGTCATCTCCGTTCCGTCGAGGCCGGGGCCGCCCAGGCGCTCTCCGGCGTGGCCTTCCGCACTGTGGAGCGCGATGGGGGCCAGATCTTGGCCGAGGACGTCGACGAGGCGATGGAGCTCTCCGGCTACTTCCCCCGGATCAGATTGATGACCTGGGAGAACACCCACAACCTCTCCGGGGGCCGGGTCATCCCTTACGACGTGATGAGGACTACCTCGGAGCGTGCCCGAAGCCACGGTCTCAAGGTGCACATCGACGGAGCCCGGATCTGGAATGCGGTGGCGGCCACCGGGATCGAGGGCCAGGCCTGGGGATCCCTCGCCGACACCATCCAGTTCTGCTTCTCCAAGGGCCTGGGAGCTCCCATCGGGTCGATCGTCTGCGGTCCGCCGGAGGCGATAGATGAGATCCGATACCTGAGGGAGCGGATGGGCGGGGCCATGCGTCAGGCGGGGGTCATCGCTGCTGCGGCCCGGGTCGGTCTCGCCACCAGGGCGCGGCTGGTCGAGGATCACCTGCTGGCCCAGAAGCTCGCCTTGGGGCTGGCGGAGCGCTTTCCGGGATCGATCGAGCCGTCGGATGTGGAGACCAACCTTGTTCGCGTCGACTTCTCCGCCCTGGGCATGGATTGGCCCGAGGTGAACGGCCGTCTCCAGGCAGCCGGAATCAAGGCCAACCCCCCGGTGCGGGGCCGATGGCGCATGGTCACCCACCGCGACGTGGACGAGGCCGACGTTGAGCGTCTGTTCGCCGCCCTGGCGTAACCTGCACTGGACCGGGCCGGTCTCACCCCGATGATCCGAGCCGCCGTCCTCTTCCCTGGTCAGGGCAGCCAACACGTCGGCATGGGCTCGGAGATGTTCGAGGCTCGGCCCGGCACGTTGGGGGAAGTGGCCGACGGAGTGTTGGGTTGGTCACTGCGCGACATCGTGCTCGAGGGCCCCGAGGAGACCTTGACCAGGACGGAGTACGCCCAGCCCTCCCTGTTCGCCGTCTCCTACGCGCTGTGGGAAGACTTCATCGAGCGGTTCGTGGGTGAGATCGTCGGCGCGGCCGGGCATTCTCTGGGCGAGTTCACCGCGCTCTGTGCCGCCGGGGTCATGTCTTACGAGGAGGGTCTACGCGTGGTGGCGAGGCGGGGGCTGGCCATGGCACGAGCCGCCGATTCCGAGCCATCGGGTATGGCCGCCCTGGTCGGGGCCGACGAGCGGCGGGCAGACGAGATCGCCGAGCTGAGACGGGCCGAGGGCGGCACCCTCCAGGTGGCCAACATCAACGCTCCCGGCCAGGTCGTGCTGGCCGGGTCGGCGAAGGACATCGACTGGCTCGGCGAGCAAGCATCCGATCTCGGCGTGCGCCGGGTGATCAAACTGAAAGTCGCCGGCGGTTTCCATTCCAGCTTCATGGAATCGGCGGCGGACGAGGTCGCCGAAGCCCTCGAGGCGGTGAGCCTTTCCGAGCCGGAGTTCCCGGTATGGTCCAACACCACCGCACAACCCCACCGTCTCGAGGAGATGGCCGACGTGCTCCGCTCCCAGGTGGTGTCGACGGTGCGCTTCTCCGAGTGTCTGCAGGGGCTTGCCGCCGTCGGCGTGGACGTCTTCGTCCACATCGGGCCCGGTGACGTGACCGCCGGGATGGTGAGACGCACGATCGATGGAGTGCCGGTCCATGTCGTCTCCGAGTTGGGAGACGTCGAGATGGTGGTCAAGGCCCTCGGTAGCATGTCATGATCCAGGAGCAGCAATGACCAACGTAGAGATCACCGGCTGGGGCAAGTGCATGCCCCCCAACGTCTTGTCCAATCACGATCTGGAACAGATCATCGACACCTCCGACGAGTGGATCACGACCCGGACCGGTATCAAGGAACGCCGGATAAGTCACGTCGACACATCGGACATGGCCGCGGTCGCAGGTCTCCGCGCCATGGCCGCGGCGGGAAAGACCCCAGAGGACATCGACTTGATCCTGATGGCCACGTGCACCCCCGACTCGTTGATCCCCTCCACGGCCTCGATCGTCCAACAGAAGGTGGGAGCGATCGGTTCGGCGGCCATGGACCTCAACGCCGCCTGCTCAGGCTTCGTATACGGTCTGGTGATGGGGGCCAACATGATAAAGGGGGGCAGCGCCAGAACGGTGCTCGTGATAGGGGCCGAGAAGCTCCACCACGTCATGGACTTCACCGACCGGACCACCTGTGTCCTATTCGGCGACGGTGCCGGAGCGGTGGTGATGGAGCCAACCGAGGAGCCCCACGGCATGCTGGCCTCCGACATCGGGCTGGACGGATCGGTGTACCACATCCTCGAGGTGCCCGTGGACGGGACCAAA
>DATFGI010000036.1:0-30048 GCA_035249605.1 Acidimicrobiia bacterium | reverse complement strand
ATCGCCGCCGAGTCGACCCGCAACGCCTTGTCCCAGGTGGCCGAGGCCACCGACGCCGGGGCGGACACACTGCTCGTCCTCACCCCGACCACGTTGACCCGGGGTCGGGACGACGCCGTGGTCGACTACTTCCGCGCCGTCGCCGAGAGCAGCAAGACCCCTGTGCTCCTCTACTCGGTGCCCAATGTGACCGGATACAGCCTGCCGGTCGACCTCGTCGCCCGGCTGTCACGTCACTCCAACGTTATCGGTATGAAGGACTCCAGCGGTGACGTGGTTCGCCTCCAGTCGATCATCGATGCCACCCCCGGCGAGTTCGTCCTTTACTCGGGGGCGTCCCGGGCGCTGACCGCGGCGATCGCGGTGGGATGCCATGGAGCGATCACCGGCAGTGGCAACTACGCCCCCGACCTGGTGCTGGAGACGCTGCGCGCTGCCAAGGAGAGCCCGGCGAGCGCCCGCCGGCTGCAAAAACGTCTCAGCAGTCTCAGTGCCGACGTCGAGGCGCACGGCATTCCGGGCGTCAAGGCGGCAGCGCGCGCCGCCGGCCTCGAACCCGGCTATCCCCGACAGCCACTGACCCGGTTGTCCCGGGGCGTGGAGACTTCGATCGCCAAGCTGATTAGTTGAGCATCTGCTCAAAGTTGCCACCCTTGGCTACGATTCCGGCTCGCGATCGAACAAGGAGAATCTGTTGTCGAAGTTCCTCACCGAGGAGTGGGCCGGGGACGTCACCAAGGCCCTCAACACCCACGAGGGTTTCAAGAACGCCATCGGCGCCGCCGACCTCGGCATCCAATTCAGCACCGAGGGTGGGCCTGACGGGGAGGTCGACTACTACCTGAAGTCCTCGGGGGGGACCTCTGAGATGGCCGTCGGCGCCCTCGATGACCCCGATGTGACGGTGAAGCAGTCATACGACACTGCCGTCGCCATCTCCAAGGGCGAGCTCAACACCCAGACCGCTTTCATGACCGGCAAGCTCAAGGTCTCGGGCAATCTCGCCAAGCTGATGATGCACCAGAACGCCATCCAGCAGTGGGGAGCCGCGGTCAGCGGACTCGACGTCGAGTACTGATCGGACTCTGAAGCCGGGCCCTTCATCTCTCGTCGAATTGTCCCGAACCGATGTCGATTCGGGAGTCGTAGCTTCGTCAGTCAGACGTAGGCACCCAGAGAGAAAGGGACACGAGGATGCCAAAGTACGCAGCATTGATCTACGGCGAGGAAATAGACCCGGCGACGGTCAGCCCTGAGGAGCGGAGCGAGGTCATGGGGGGGTATATGGAGTTCGGCCGAAACAACGAGGCCGCCATAGTCGCGGGCGAGGCTCTGCACGACTCGTCGAGCGCCACAACCGTCCATGTCGAGGGGGGCAAGGGGGGCAAGCCGGTGTATACCGACGGCCCATTCGCCGAAACCAAGGAGGTCCTCGGCGGGTTCTACGTCCTCGAGTGCCCCGACCTGGACACCGCCCTCGAGGTAGCGGCCCAGATCCCTGGGGCATGGCACGGTCGTATCGAGGTGCGGCCCGTGGTGGAGTTCGACGAAGAGGGCAACACCATCGGGTGACCTAAATGAGCCCGAGCTCGCGCACCGCGTCGCGCTCGGCTTCCAGCTCGGCTATCGAGGCGTCGATCTTCTTCCTGGAGTACTCGTCGATCTCCAGCCCCGGGACGATCCGCCACTCCCCGTCGCGGACCACACAGGGAAATGAGGAGACGAGACCCTCGGGCACACCGTAGGAGCCGTCGGAAGGGACTCCCATCGACACCCAGTCGCCCTCGGCGGTGTCATTGGCCCAGTCCCGCATGTGTTCGATGGCGGCATTGGCCGCCGACGCCGCCGAGGAGGCGCCGCGGGCGGAGAGGACCTCGGCGCCTCGTTTCGCCACCTTGGGGATGTAGACCGAGTCGACCCAGTCGGGGTCGTCCACCAGCTCGTAGGCGGGGACACCGTCGACCTCGCAGTGGAAGAGATCGGGATACTGCGTGTTCGAGTGGTTGCCCCAGATCGTCATCCGCCGGATCGAAGTCACCGGCTTGCCGACACGGCCCGCGAGCTGGCTGATCGCCCTGTTGTGGTCGAGCCGGGTCATCGCCGTGAAGTTGGTCGGTGTCATTCCAACGGCGTTGTTCTTCGCGATCAATGCGTTGGTATTGGCTGGGTTACCCACGACGAGCACCCTCACCCCCGGTGAGGCCGTCTCGGCCAGTGCCCGACCCTGGGTGGTGAAGATCGCTCCGTTGGCGGCGAGGAGATCGGAGCGCTCCATCCCCTCCTTGCGGGGCATCGCCCCCACCAACAGGGCGTAGTCGGCATCGGCGAAGGCGTCCGGGGCCTGGTCGGTCATGACCATCCCGGCGAGCAGGGGGAAGGCACAGTCCTCCAATTCCATGGCCACACCCTTCAGCGCGTCGAGGGCGGGGGTGATCTCGAGCATCTGCAGGATCACCTGCTGATCCTGGCCCAGCATGTCTCCGGCAGCGATGCGAAAGAGGAGGCTGTACCCGATCTGCCCGGCGGCTCCGGTGACCGCGATCCTGACTGGTCGATCCATCCCGGCGAGGCTAACTAGTCATCCGGAGGAGGCGAAGTCAGCCCACCGCAACGGTCGGGACCGCTCCGGGCACGACCAGGGACCGCATCGCCTGTTTCGGATCCGTGTCGGGATAGTCGGCGCGGAGATGGCCTCCCCGGGACTCCGAGCGGCGCAGGGCGGCCATCACCACGAGGAGTGCCAGGTCGGCGGTGTTGCGCCCGGCGATGGTCCGTCCCAGCACCGGTTCCATGTCGATCAGGGAACTTCGCGCCTGCCACAAGCCGTCGCCGGTTCGAATCAACCCGGCCCGATCCCACATCAGCTGTCTGAGCTCGTCGATCGCGGGCCCGGCCACCACCGGCATGTCCAGTGCCTCCGGGGGCACCTCGATCTTGCCGGGACCGCCGGGCCAGGGCTGGGATGCGACGTCATGCGCCACCCGGGCCCCGAATACCAGCCCTTCCAGTAGGGAGTTGAACGGGAGTCGATTGGCGCCGTGCACCCCGGTCGACGAGCACTCCCCGACTGCCCACAACCCGGGGACCGAAGTCCGGCCCATGGTGTCGGCGTCGATGCCGCCCATGTAGTAATGGGCCGCCGGTGACACCGGCAACAGGTTCTCGTTGGGGTCGAGACCGACCGACATGGCATGGGCGGTGACCGTGGGGAACCGATCGTGGAAGTTGACCACGGACCGGGTGTCGAGATAAGCCGAGGAACCACGGTCGTGCTGCAGAAAGATGGCGCGGGCGACGACATCGCGCGGCGCATTCTCCGCCAGCGGGTGGTGCTGGTCCATGAAGCGCCGGCCGGAGGCATCGACCAGCTTGGCGCCCTCGGCTCGCAGGGAATCGGGGAGCAGCGGCATCGGGTCCTTGCCAGCGTCGAGCGCGGTCGGGTGGAACTGGAAGAACTCCAGGTCGGCGAGCCGGGCACCCGCTCGGGATGCGATCATGATGCCCTCGCCGGTGACCCCGGGGGGGTTGGTGGTGTGGGAGTAGAGCGTGGCGGCGCCACCGGTGGCCAGGATCACCGCAGGTGCGGTGTAGATCACCCGTTGCTTGCCCTCGGCGATCACCACCCCCACCACACGCTCCGGGTTCCGGGCCAGGTCGACGATCCTGCCCTCGAGCACCTCGATGTCCTCCGTCGCGGTCACCGCCTCGTTGAGGGACCGCATCACCTCGGCTCCGGTGGCGTCACCGTCGGCGTGGACCACGCGGTCGGCCCCATGACCCTCCTCGCCGCCGAGGAGAAGGACACCGTCGTCGTCACGGTCGAGATCCACGCCGAGGGCGATGAGCCTGGAGATGGCCTCGGGACCGCCCAGGGTGAGTGCCTCCACTGCGGCGTCAACCGCGAGACCGTCGGCCATTGCCACCGTGTCGGCGGCGTGCGCCTGGGGAGAGTCATCCGAAGCCAGGGCTGCGGCGATGCCACCTTGCGCCCACCAGCTGGAGCCCATCTCCTTGGCGGTGATCACGTAGGCCCGGCCCAGCCCGAGCGCCACCGAGAGCCCGGCCACGCCGGAGCCGACGACTATCGGCGCGTCGAGGGGGATGATGGACGCCATCGGCTCAGCTCCGCCCACCCACCGCGAGCCTCCGCGATGTCGTGGTCCGCTCGCTCACATGTGGGCGATCACTGCGTCACCGAACTCCGAGGTGGTCACCGTGGTGGCGCCCTCCATGAGACGCTCGAAGTCGTAGGTGACGGTCCGGGCTGCGATGGCGCCTTCCAGGCCGGCGATGATCAGGTCTGCGGCCTCGTCCCAGCCCATGTAGCGGAGCATCATCTCCCCGGACAGGATGATCGAGCCCGGGTTGACCTTGTCCTGGCCGGCGTACTTCGGAGCTGTGCCATGGGTCGCCTCGAACACGGCGACTCCGGTGTCGTAGTTGATGTTGCCGCCTGGGGCGATGCCGATCCCGCCCACCTGGGCGGCAAGGGCATCGGAGATGTAGTCACCGTTGAGGTTGGTGGTGGCGAGGACGTCGTAGTTGCCCGGTCGGGTGAGGAGCTGTTGCAGCATGGCGTCGGCGATGACGTCTTGGACCAGTAGCTTGTTCCCCGGCTCGCCACCACAATCCTCCCAGGACACGGCGTGGTCGGAGAACTCCTCGGCGACGACCTCGTAGCCCCAGTTGCGAAAGGCCCCTTCGGTGAACTTCATGATGTTGCCCTTGTGGACCAGCGTGACCGATTCCCGCCCGTAACGGAGGGCGTATCGGATGGCGGCGCGGACCAGTCGCTTCGAGCCGGTCACCGAGACGGGCTTGATACCGATCCCGGAGTCCTCCCGGATGTCCCAGTCGTAGGTCTCCTTGAGGAACGCGAGCAGCTTCTTGGCCTCCTCGCTGCCCTCGGCCAACTCCTTGCCTGCATAGACGTCCTCGGTGTTTTCCCGGAAGATCACCATGTCCACGTCCTCGGGTCGCTTCACCGGCGAGGGCACCCCCTGGAACCAGCGAACCGGGCGGACACAGGCATACAGGTCCATGATCTGGCGAAGGGCCACGTTGAGCGAGCGGATTCCGCCCCCGACCGGGGTGGTCAGCGGGCCCTTGATCCCCACGAGATGCTCGCCGAAGGCGTCGATCGTGGCTTGGGGCAGCCAGTCCCCGGTCTCGTTGAATGCCTTCTCCCCGGCCAGGACCTCCTTCCACGAGATGCCCCGATCGCCGCCATGGGCCTTCTCCACGGCGGCGTCGAACACTCTGACTGCGGCCGCCCAGATGTCGGGTCCGATCCCATCACCCTCGATGAAGGGGATTATGGGATCGTCCGGTACGACCGGGCCGTCCGGCCCCATGGTGATGGCTGTGCCCATGACAGAAACGCTCCTGTTGTTGTTTGGATCAGGCAGGCAGACTAGTGGGGCACCCGTTTTGACCCGTTCTGTGAGTGTTTGTGCACCCCCTGGGTGCACAAACACTCACAGAACGGGCCGGGCAACCCCCCTGCGTGCCTGGGCAGCACGGACCGTGTTGGCGAGGAGCATGGCCCGGGTCATCGGGCCGACGCCGCCGGGCACCGGTGTGATCGCACCGGCCACCTCGACCACGGCGGCAAAGTCCACGTCGCCGACCAGACCCTGGTCGGTGCGGTTGACACCGACGTCGATGACGGTGGCGCCGGGCTTGACATGCTCCGCCCCGATCAGACCGGGAGAGCCCGCCGCCACCACCAGGATGTCCGCCTCACCGGTCACATCGGCGAGCGCGGTGGTCCGGGAATGGACCACCGACACGGTGGCGTCAGCTCCCCTCTCGGAGAGCATCAACGCCAATGGCCGCCCCACGAGCAGGGAACGACCGACGATGACGGCACGGGCCCCGTCGGTGGGCACCCCGAAATGGTCGAGGAGACGCATCACGCCGCTCGGGGTGCAGGGACGCAGACCGGGGCGGCCCAGCACGAGCAGCCCGAGGTTGAAGGGGTGGAGCCCGTCGACGTCCTTCGCCGGGTCGATGGTCTCCACCGCCGCCTCGCCGTCGAGCTCGCCGGGAAGGGGAAGCTGCACCAAGACGCCGTCCACCTCGGGGTCGTCGTTGAGATCGCCGATCAGGGCTGTCAGGTCCGGCTGGGATACCGTGGCCGGCAATTCGTGATGGATCGAGCGGATCCCGACCTCGTCGGCATCACGGATCTTCCCGCGGACATAGCTTTGCGACGCCGGGTCGTCGCCAACCAGCACGGTGGCCAGGCCCGGTCGATATCCGAGCCGGTCGACAGTCTCGGCGACCTCGGACTTGACCACGGCAGCCACCGTCTTTCCGGACAGGACGCGTGCCGTCATCAGTGCCTGAAGTGCCTGCGCCCGGTGAAGACCAGCGCCATTCCATGCTCGTCGGCCGCTGCGATCACCTCGTCGTCATTGCGGGAGCCTCCGGGCTCGACCAGCGCGGTGACCCCGGCGGCGGCGAGGGCGTCGAGTCCGTCGCGGAAGGGGAGAAATGCATCCGATGCCGCCACCGCGCCGCCCGCTCGCTCCCCCGCCTTGAGCACCGCCCGCTCCGCCGCCCCGACTCGGGACTGGTCACCGGCTCCGACACCGACCACCTCGGTGTCCCGACCCAGGACGATGGCATTCGACTTGGTGTGGGCACAGACCACCCATACGAAGCGAAGAGACTCCAGCTCAGCCTGCTCGGGGGCGCGCGCGGACACCACCTCCCAATCGTCGAGGCTGACCCGGTCACGGTCCTGGGCGAGGACACCACCTTCCACCCGGCGCAAGTCGAGATCTACATCCTGGGGCAGACCCGCCAGCAGGACCCTCATGTTCTTCTTCCCCGCCAGCAGGGGGCGGGCAGATTCGCTCAGGCCGCGTGCCACGATCACCTCGACGAACCGGTCGGCAAGAGACCTGGCCAGCTCGTCGTCGATGTCGGCGTTGACCGCGATCACCCCGCCGAACGCGGCGAGCGGGTCACCCTCCCAGGCTCGGTTGAAGGCGTCGACGATCGACTCCGACCGGGCCGCGCCGGAAGGGTTGGTGTGCTTGACCACTACCACCGACCCTTCTCCGAGGTCTGCGACGAGACGCCACGCCGACTCGGCGTCCACGTAGTTGTTGAACGACATCTCCTTGCCCTGGACGAGCTCGGCTTGGGCCCACCACGACCCTGCCCCTTCCTCCCGGTACAGCGTCGCCTCTTGATGCGGGTTCTCCCCATAGCGCAGCGAGCCCGCATTCCGGAGCGCGATGACCCGATCCCGACCCAGCCAGCCCACGATGGCGGCGTCATACCCGGCTGTGTGGAAGAAGGCCTCTGCGGCGAGTCGGCGACGCATCTCCTCGTCGAGCCCGCCCGACTCCAGGGCCTTGGCCACCTCGTCGTACTGGTCAGGAGAGACCACCACGGCGACATGGCGGTGGTTCTTGGCCGCGGCTCGGATCATGGCCGGGCCACCGATATCGATCTTCTCGATGATCTCGTCTTCACTCGCCGCCGGGTCGGCGATGGTCTCCCGGAACGGATAGAGGTTGCAGACCACCAGATCGAACCCCTCGATGCCATTGGCGCCCAACTCGGCCTCGTCGCGGTCGCCGCGAGCGAGGATCCCGCCGTGGATCTTCGGGTGCAGGGTCTTCACCCGGCCCCCGAGGATCTCGGGTGCCCCGGTCACATCCTCGACCGCGGTCACCTCGAGCCCGGCTTCCCGCAAGGCAGTTGCGGTGCCTCCCGAGGAGACCACCTGATAGCCGATGGCGACGAGTCTCTCCGCGAAGGGGACCAGACCGGTCTTGTCGTAGACACTCACCAAGGCGCGTCTCATCGGATCTCCACCCTGCGCCCGTCGACGACGAGCCGGCCTGCGACGAAGGCGGCGACGATCCGGGGATAGAGGCGGTGTTCCACATCCTTGATCCGGGCGTGCAGACTCGCGACGGTGTCGCCGGACAGCACCTCGACGGGGACCTGTGCCACGATCGGACCACTGTCCACCCCCTCCTCGACCAGGTGGACGGTGACACCGGTTACCTTGGCCCCGTGCTCCAGGGTGGCGGCCACCGCATCGGCGCCGGGAAAAGCGGGGAGCAGCGAAGGGTGGACGTTGAGGATCCGCTCGGAGAACCGCTCGACGAATCCCGGGGAGAGGATCCGCATGAACCCGGCGAGGACCACCCCCTTGGCCCCAGCTTCCTCCACGACGTCCGCCACCGCCATGGAGAAGCGGTCACGGTCGGCGAACTCGGCCCATGGCACCACCGCGGTGCCGATCCCGGCTCGCTCGGCACGCTGGAGGGCCCCCGCTCCGGGTCGGTCGGTTATCACCACCGAGACATGGGGGCGGACCAGATCGTTGTCCAATAGCGCCTGGAGGTTGGTACCCGACCCCGATGCGAGCACTGCGATGTCGATGGTTCGGCCTCCGGACTCTGGCGCGGCGGCAGTGTAGGCCCGATCTACCTGGCCGTCGCCCCAGGCCCCTCCTAGCATCACGTTCGATGAGCGCCGTCACATCCGTCCCCGCGGGCGACTGGGAGACGTGGGTCGAGGAGAACAATGGCATCGTCCTCGACGTGCGCGAGCCCGACGAATGGGAACTGGGGACGTTGCCCGGCGCGGTTCTCATCCCTCAGGGCGAAATCGTGTCCCGGATGGACGAGATGCCCAAGGACCGGCCGATTCTTTG
Source organism: Acidimicrobiia bacterium (assembly GCA_035249605.1). Taxonomy (GTDB): domain Bacteria; phylum Actinomycetota; class Acidimicrobiia; order Spongiisociales; family ZC4RG35; genus JANQRA01. Next base: position 21,362 of record DATFGI010000036.1, on the reverse strand, counting down.
CGTCTGCCGGTCCGGCGGGCGCAGCTCCAACGTCGCCGCCTTCCTCGCCTTCAACGGCTACGAGAGCGCCAACCTGTCGGGGGGGATGAAGGCCCTGGGGATGCAGGATTGAGCTTGATCGTCGAGACAATTCGCACCGAGGGGCTCGGGGACTCCACTTACATCGTCAACCACGACGGCATCGCCCTCGTCGTCGACCCGCAGCGCGACATCGACCGGTTCGAGAGCGCCCTCGACGACTCCGGCGCCGAGCTGAGGCTGGTCCTCGAGACCCACCTCCACAACGACTACGTGTCGGGGGGCCGCGACCTGGCCCGTCGCCGCGGCGCCGAGCTGGTGATGCCGGCGGCGGCGGTCCCGGTGTTCCGCCACCAGCCGGCCTTTCATCGCGAGGACATCGGTCTGGGCTCCATGGTGATCCGCCCCATCCACACTCCGGGCCACACCCCTGAGCACACCTCGTATCTCCTTCTCGTCGACGACGAGCCTGCAGCGGTCTTCACCGGCGGCAGCCTCCTCGTCGGATCGGTAGGACGAAGCGATCTGCTCGGCCCCGAGCGCGCCGAGACGCTGGCCCGTCTCCAGCACGGCTCGGTGCACCGGCTGGCCCGGCTCCCCGGCGACACCAGGCTGTTCCCGACGCATGGTGCCGGGAGCTTCTGCACCACCGGCAGCGCGGGAGGCGCCACCTCGACGATCGGCGTTGAGGTGGAGACCAACCCGGCGCTCGCCTACGAGGACGAGGACGCCTTCGTCAAAGGCCAGCTGGCCGATCTGGTCCCCTACCCCAGCTATTACCAGCACATGAGCACGATCAACCTGGTCGGGCTTCCCGAGCCCGAGCTGGAGGTGCCCCTGCTGGAGACCGTCCCCGCCGGCACCACCGTCATCGACGCCCGGCCCATGGAGAGATTCGCCGCGGGGCATCTGCGGGGTGCGCTCGGCATCGAGCTGCGCGACTCGTTCGGCACATGGGTGGGATGGCTCACAGAGCACGACACACCCCTCGTGCTCGTGCTCGACGAGGACCAGGACACCGGCGAGGCCGTGCGTCAGCTGGCGCGGATCGGCTACGACCACGTACGTGGTGTCATCCGGCCCGGGCCCGGCCACGACTCGACATTTTCCACGGTCGGTGTCGACGCCTTCATCGCCGCCCTCGAGGACGGCGGCCAGGTCCTCGACGTCAGGGCGCCCGACGAGTGGGAGCGAGGCGTCGTGCCCGGGTCGATCCTCTCCTATCTGCCCGATCTCGCTGAGGAAATCCCGACCGGTCTCGACTCAGGCCGGCCCGTTTGGGTGATGTGCGCCTCCGGTCTCCGCGCGACGACAGCGGCGAGCATCCTCGAAGATCGTGGACTCGAGCCCATCGCTCTGGTCGGGGCGGGCGCAACCGATGTGCTCGCCGGGACGTCAAAGTCTCGATGAGCACCACGCAGAGAAGCTGGGAAGGATGGCTGGTGCCCCTCGGGCTCATCCTCCTCGTCGGAGGATTGGTGGCCATCGCCATGCTGCGCGGCCCGGTCGAGCTCGACCCGGACACGCCGGAGGGCACCGTGCAGGAATACCTGCTGGCGATCAACGAGGAACGATGGGACGATGCCGCCGGCGTGATCCATCCCGAATGGCTGGGCGGCTGTGACGGCGAGGACCTCTCCCGGGTCGCCACGATCGAGTTCAGCGCCGAGCTCGGCCACGATGGCCTCGGCGGCGGGGTCCTCGAGGAGCGCTTCGTCGAGATCGGGGAGGAGCCATTGCCGGGGGGCGATACCCACGTCGAGGTGACCATCACCCACACCGATCAAGGCGGTCTCGGCTCGGGGTGGAGCGAGTACGTCACCTTCGACCTGGTCGACGAGGACGACTTCTGGTGGATCGTCAACGACCCCTGGCCCTACTTCGTGTGGAGCTGCCGGGAATAGCGATGTTTGGTCTCCTCATCCCCCTGCTCCTCCTGCTAGCCGTGGTCCTTGCCGTGGTCGCGGTGATGCAACGGGTCATGGGCAAGCCCTCCCAGAAGCCCGGGGAGGGTGGAGACGTGATCGCCTACCTCTTGCTCGCCCTGGCCATGGGTGTGGCGGGTTTCGCCCTCGCCGATCTCGCCTCCACGGCCTTCCCGGGAGACAGGTTCGTGTTCGACCCTGCCTCGGAGCTGGCCACCTCACTAGCCGCCTTGGTGGTCTCGGCTCCATTTGCTGTCTTCTTCTGGCGTCGTCAGGCGAGACGCCGGGCGCTTTATCCGGGGGCGGTGGGGTGGGCCCTGTACCTCGCCCTGATGGAGGTGGTGTTCCTCACCGCCTTCGTGGTCGCGGCCGTCCGATTCCTCGACGGCCTGTTCACCGGAGAGAGCCTGGAGACATGGACCGGCGCCGTTGTCTTCGGGGGGATCGTGGCCTTCCACGAGATCGCGGTGAGCCGCACCCCTCCCCGATCCGATGCCAGCGAGTTGCCCCGTGTCCTGGGCTCGGCGATCGGATGGGTGACCACGGTCATCGGCCTGGCCGGCACTCTCGGCTCGGGACTCTTCTCTCTGCTCTACGAGGCGATGGTCGAGGGCCCGGGGACGGCAGAGTGGAGCCCTTGGCCGGCGATGGCGGTGGTGGGTCTGGCGGTATGGGTCTACAGATGGGCGAGGCCGTGGCCAGAAGACGCCGGGACGCCTCGCACGGCGTGGGCCACGCTGGTGTCGATCGGGTCGTTGGTCGCGGCTGTGGGCTGGGCCACGGCCATCGCGGTGCTCTTCGTCCAGTATCTGGGCTCGGACGGTGCAGCCGCCGCCGAGCACTTCGAGGTCCTTCCCGTCTTCGTCGCAATCGCCCTTGTCGGGCTGGCCTCGTGGGCATGGCATCGTCGCCAACTCGGCTCGGGGCGCACCAACCCCCTGCGTGCTTACGAGTACGCCATGTCCGGCATCGGGTTGACCGCCTCCACCGGCCTCGCCGTGACCCTGACCGTCACCGCCATCGATGACGATCTGATCGTCGGCGGCGATATCGCCGACGTGATCAGCATCGCCCTCTCCCTGGTGGTCGCACTCTCCTTGTGGCGCTACTTCGACCGACGATGGAGACAGGGCGAGCCGGAGGTCGAAGCCACCGCTTGGCCGCGCCGGATCCACAACCTCGGTCTCGGGATCGTTCTCGGTCTCGTCGCCGCCGGGTCGCTGATCACCACCATCTTCATTCTCTTGCGCCGGTTCCTCGACGGGGGCGGGGACGGTTCGCTGCTGACCCCGGTGGCGATCCTCGTCTACACCGGCCTCGCCACCTGGTACCTGCTCGCCGCCTACGTCCGCGACCGCGCCTACATCGAGGAAGAGGAGGTGGTCGTTCCATTCGAGGTGACCATCGTCACCTCCCATCCCGGGTCGATCGCCACCAGGTTCCCCAAGCAGGCCAGGCTCACGGTGATCCACCGGGGTGACGATGCCGGTGTGATCGACGACGAGATGGCTGACGCCATCGTCTCCGCCGTGGCCAACCGCCCCTCCCTGGTCTGGGTCGATCAGGAAGGATTCCGGGTCGCCCCAAAACGGGTCACCTGACCGCCCGGCGGGTCTGGGAGCATGATCCGGTGAGATGGCTGTGCTGGCGCGTGGCCACCCTGATGGGGTGGTCGTTCCGGGGTGAGGTGCCGCCGCTCCCCAAGATGGTGGTCGTCGGTGCTCCCCACACCTCCAATTGGGACTTCTTCTTGTTTCTCGCCGCCCTCCACGCCTACCGGATAGAGGTCAGATTCCTCGCCAAGCACACCCTGTTTCGTCCTCCGCTGGGCTTCCTGTTTCGAGCAGTAGGCGGCATACCAGTGGACCGCTCCCGCCCCGGTGGCATCGTCGGCCAGGTCATGGAGGTCTTCGCGGCAACCGACCGGATGATCCTGGTGATCGCCCCGGAGGGGACACGCAACAACGCGCCCCGCTGGAAGACGGGGTTCCTCGAGATCGCCGAACGAGCCGGCGTGCCGGTCGTGCCCGCCAGCATCGACGCCGGCACCAAGACGATCACCATCGGCCCGCCTCTCGAGCTTGGCCGGGATCGCTCCCGTCTGATGGACCGGCTCCGCAGCTTCTATCAGGGCAAGACCGGGGTTCGCCCCCGCCTCCAGGGGCCGGTGCGGCTCATCGGGGAGGGCGATCGATCATGACCGCTCCGCCAGCCTCCTGAAGTCGTCGCCCATGCCGCCGGAGCCGCGCCCGTAGCGGAGCAGGTCCCTTCCGAACCTCTCCCGCACCTCGTCGACTTTGGCCTCGAGACTGCTTCTCTTCAGGGCGAGTTCGCTCCCCGAGCGCAGCAGGTCGCCATCGTCGAGGTCGAGCTCGAGCTGACGGTGCTGATCGGTGGTGAGGTTGGAGACCGAGATGCCGATGAGGGTGGTGACGGTCCCCTCCGGGTTGTCGTCGAGGGCCTTCTGGAGTAGGGCCATGCCCAGGTTGGCCAGGGCGGCGGTGGAGCCGGTGGGTGCAGTCAGGGTATGACTGCGGGTGACCGAGCGCGGCCCGGGGAAGCGGACCCGGACGGTGAGGGTGGAGCCGCTTCGGCCCTTGGAGCGAAGACGGCGACCGACACGGTCGGCGAGCCCGAGCACCACCACCGCCATCTCGTCACGATCGCGCAAACCCCGGCCCAGGGCCTGCTGGCTGCCCACCGAGCCGGCTCGACGGCCGCCCCGCACCGGGCGGGGGTCGAGATTCCAAGAGAGTGAGCGCAGCCCCCCGGCCGTGGCCGGCCCGAGCAGAGGGGTGAGGCTCGACGACGACACCTCGGCCAGCTCCCCGATGGTGCCGATCCCGAGACGATGGAGACGTTCGGCGGTGACTCTTCCCACACCCCACAACGCCTGCACCGGCAGCGGGTGGAGGAAGTCGAGCTCGGTGCCGAGATCCACCACGACCATCCCGTCCGGCTTGGCCCTTGCCGAGGCGATCTTGGCCAGGAACTTGGTGGAGGCGATCCCGATGGAGATGGGGAGCCCCAACTCCTCACGGACCCTTCGCCTGACGTGACGGGCGATCTCCGAGGGCCTGCCAAGTAGATGCGTCGTCCCCGACACGTCGAGGAAGGCCTCGTCCACCGAGATCTGCTCCACCACGGGCGTCGCGTCCTCCAGGATCGCCATCACCTGGTCGGACAGCTCCAGATAACGTCCGAAGTGGCCATCGACGACAACGGCGCGGGGACAGAGGGCGAGGGCGTCCCGGGTCGACATCGGAGCTCGCACTCCGAAGGCCCTGGCCTCATATGAGGCGGCCACGACGATGCCCCCGCCCACGAGGACGGGACGGCCCCTCAGCCGCGGCTCGAGTAGCTGCTCGACCGACGCATAGAAGGCGTCGAGGTCGGCATGCAGGATCGTCGGCTCCATGCCCCGATCATGCGTTCCCGAGGGGACAGATTCTCAGCCCGCCGCCCGCTTCAGCGCCCCGCGGTCCACCTTGCCCAGGTGCGTCTGGGGGAGCTCGTCGACGAAGTGGACCCGACGAGGATGCTTGTAGGGCTCGAGACGCTCCAGGACCCACTCGACCAGCTCCTGCTCCGAGGTGTCGCCGGCGGGGACCACGAAGGCGACCGGCCGGGCGAGCCCGGCCTCGTCGTCGACCGCCACCACGGCGCAGGCCTTCACCGCGGGATGGTCGAGGAGGACCGACTCGACTTCCTGAGGCCGGAACCACTTCCCCTTGACCTTGATCGCGTCGTCGCCGCGACCGCGATGGGTCACATAGCCCTCCTCGTCGATGGAGACCAGGTCCCCGCCGACGAACCACTCCCCGCGGAAGGCATCGGCGGTGGCCTCGGGGTTGTCGTGGTAACCGAGGGCGATGGAGTCGCCCCGCACCCAGAGTCGCCCCACCTCGCCGGGACCTAGTTCCTCGCCTGCTTCATCGCAGACTTTGATCTCGTAGCCGGGAACCACCTTCCCCAGGGTGCCGGGGCGGACATCGCCGACCGTGTTGGTGACGAAGATGTGCCACATCTCGGCCGTTCCCAGCCCGTCGAGCAGTTCGACACCGAATGTCTCCTTCCATCGGTGGTAGAGGGTCTCGGGGAGGGCCTCTCCTGCCGAGGTGGCAACCCGGAGACTCGACAGGTCCCGGGTGGAGGCGTCCGGAGCGGAGACCATCTGGTTGATCGCGGAGGGCACGTTGATGAGGACGGTGGGCCGGTGTCTCTCGATCCGATCGAAGAGAACCGCCGGGGTCGGGTGCTCCTCGAAGAGCACAACCGAAGCTCCTACCGAGAAGGGGAAGAGCAGGTTGGATCCGGTGGCGTATCCGAAGTAGAGCTTGGGAACCGAGAGCGTGATGTCGGCGCGGTTGATGCCCAGCGACCCCTGACCGTACAGCCGGGTGGTGTTGACCAGGCTCTTGTGGGTCTGGACCACCGACTTGGGCAGCCCGGTGGTGCCCCCGGAGAAGAGCCAGATGACTGGGTCGTCCGGTGCCGTGTCGACCGGCTCCTCCTCGTGCTCGCCCGGCTCGACCCGGGAGGGATCGAGGAGCCGGGGCTCCCGATTTTGGCACGCCTCGGCGAAGTGCTCCCGGTGACGACCGTCGACCACGGCGGCTGCGGCCCGGGACTGGGTCACGATCGCTCCCATCGCCTCGGTGGTGAGACCCGGGTTGAGCATCACCCCCACCGCACCGCGGCGAATCACGGCGAGTAGCGAGGCAGCGAAACCGGGGCCATCCGGCATCACGATCAGCACCCGGTCGCCCTTTCCAACGCCGGCATCGGCCAGGGCCGCGCCATACCCGGCGACGAGACGGTCGACCTCGGCATAGGTGAGATCGCCCTGGTCGGTCCGCACCGCCACCCGGTCGCCGCCGCCCTCGGTGAAGCGGTCGCCAAGGAAGAATTGGTAGGCGTTGAGCCTTTCGGGCCAATCGGTCACGGGCCCGGCACGCTAGTTGCTGTCATGGCAGCGGTACGGTCCGGGTCGATGAGCACCGTGATGATCACCGGGCCCTCCTCCGGGATCGGGTTGGCCACCGCCGTGCAGATGGGAAGACGGGGATACCACGTCGTGGCCGCCGGTCGCTCCGAGGAGCGCATCATGGCTGTGGTCGACCGGATCGTCGCCTCGGGAGGCGCGGCGGAGTACCTGCATCTCGACCTGGCGTCGCTGGCGTCGGCCCGCGAAGCCGCCCATCGCTTCGTCTCCAGCGGCCGGGTGCTCGACGTGCTGATCGACAACGCCGGTGTGGGTGGGATTCGGGGGACCACCGAGGACGGCTTCGAGATCCACTTCGGGGTCAACCATCTCGGGCACTTCATGCTCACCCACCATCTGCGGCCGGCGTTTCGGGCAGGCACCCGGGTGGTGGTGGTGAGCAGTGAGGTGCACCGCCGGGCCGACGGCATCCCCTTCCACCGGCTGCGGCGGAAGACGCGGACACCGGGAGGTCTCCCCGAGTACGGGGTCTCCAAGCTGGCCAACATCTTGTTCGCCCGCCATCTCGCCTCGACCGATCCGGATCTGCGCAGCTACGCCCTCCATCCCGGGGTCGTCCGGACCAACATATTCCCGGCGTTGGCCGCTCCCTTCTTCCGGGGCAAGATCACACCGGAGGAGGGCGCTGAGCCCAGTGTTTGGTGCGCCACCGCTCCCGAGCTCGCCGATCAGAGCGGCGGCTACTACTCGAGGATGAGGCCCCGGGAGCCCTCGTCGACCGCCCAGGACGCGGACCTGGCCGCGGAGCTGTGGGCACGCTCGGCCGCCTGGTGCGGCATCGCCGAAGACCGTGGGGCCGGTCGCTAGCGTCAGGGCTCGATGAGCGACCCGGTCCTCTATTACGGCGACTACCTCGGTCTCGACGAGCTGCTCGCCACTCAGCGGCTGGAGAGCACCCGACACGGGGAGACCGTGCACGACGAGATGCTGTTCGTCATCGTCCACCAGTCCTATGAGTTGTGGTTCAAGCAGATCATCTGGGAGCTGGACAGCATTCGGGCCATCTTCTCCCAGGACATCGTGGACGAACAGGAAATGGGCACGGTGGTGAGCCGTCTCCGCCGGGTCAACCGGATCCAGGGGCTGCTGGTCGAGATGGTGGGCGTCCTCGAGACGATGACCTCCCTCGACTTCCTCGACTTCCGGGATCATCTCTTCCCGGCCTCGGGCTTCCAGTCGGCGCAGTTCCGCATCGTGGAGAACAAGCTCGGATTGCAGCGCCAGGACCGCCTTCTCCTCTCCGGGGACGAGTACACGGCTCGGTTCGACGAGGACGATCGTGCCCGCGTGGAGGCAACGGAGACCGAGAGCTCTCTGTTCGAACTGGTCGAGAGGTGGCTGGAGCGAACGCCTTTCCTCGATCAGGAGGACTTCCACTTCTGGGAGGCCTACCGGGAGGCGGTCCTTGCCCGGATCGAGGCCGACCGCGGGGTGGTCGAGGCCAACCCGACACTCAGCGAGGAGGAGCGGTCCGCCCAGCTCGCCGGGTTCGACAAGGTGTTCGACCAGTACGCCGCCTTGTTCGACCCGGATAAGCACGACAATGAGCGGGCGGCCGGGCGGCTGCGGATGAGCCAGCGCGCTTTTCAGGCGGCCGTGTTCATCACCCTATACCGGGACCAGCCCGCCCTCCAGGAGGCCCACCGCCTGCTCGAGGTGCTCATGGACGTCGACGAGGGCTTCACCACCTGGCGCCACCGGCACGCCCAGATGGTGCTGCGCATGATCGGGAGCCGAATCGGGACCGGTGGCTCGGCCGGAGCCAAGTACCTGACCCGATCCGCGGAGCGGAGCCGGGTGTTCGACGACTTGCTCAACCTCTCCAACTTCCTCGTCCCCCGCTCCGACCGTCCCGAGCTGCCCCGGGGAATCGTCGACTCGATGCGGTTCCGCTTCGAGAGATGAGACTCAAGCCCGGGTTCTCCCGCTTCCTGGGGGCCGCCCCGGACCGTCTCCACTTCGCCGCGCACTCCCACCATCCCTGGCCCGATGTCAGCTACGAGGCCCAGCTGCGCGCCTGGGAGGATGCCGCCCGGCTGGCCGACGACAAATGGGAGCACGTCTTCGCGACGTTGTTGCCCAGAGTGCGGGACCGCATCGCCTCGGTGATCGGGGCGGAGACCGGTGACAGCATCGTCTTCGCCACCAATACCCACGAGCTGCTGGTCAGACTGTTCTCCTGCTTCGACCCTCCGGTCCGGGTGCTCAGCACCGACGCCGAGTTCCACTCCTTCACCCGCCAGTCGCGGCGCTGGGAGGAAGAGGGCCTGGCCATCGTCGATCGAGTCGCCGCCGAGCCTTTCGACACCTTCCCCGGGCGGTTCACCGCCGAGGCCCGATCCGGCGCCCACGACCTCATCTTCGTATCCCAGGTGTTCTTCGACTCCGGGTTCGTCGTGCCCGACATCGACCGCATCGTCTCCTCGGTCTCCGAGCAGAGGGCATTCGTGGTGGTCGACGGGTATCACGCCTTCATGGCCAGGCCGGTCGACATCGGGGCCATCCAGGACCGGGCCTTCTTCCTCGCCGGCGGGTACAAGTACGCCATGTCGGGCGAGGGGGCGTGCTTCATGCATTGCCCGCCGGGATACGGCCCTCGCCCGGTCAACACCGGCTGGTATGCCGGATTCGGCCAACTCGAGTCGGGTGTGGGCAACGAGATCGGCTACGGCGAAGACGGCTCCCGATTCGCCGGGGCCACCTTCGATCCCTCCGGGGTCTACCGCATGGACGCGGTGCTGGGTTGGCTCGCCGAAGAGGAGGTCGGTCCGGCCGAGATCCACGGTCACGCCCGAGCGCTACAGGAGCACTTCCTCGCCGGTCTCGGCTGGGAGCCGGCGCTGGTCCCGCCGACCGGCGTGGTGCGGGGCAACTTCCTCACCTTCGAGTCGGACGACGCCGCCGGGTCTTACCGGAAGCTGCACGAGCGCGGGGTCATCACCGACTATCGGGGGAATCGGCTGCGCATCGGCTTCGGCGTCTACCAGGACTCCGACGACGTCGACCGTCTCCTCGACACGGTGCGGGAACTCGGCTGTTTATAGAGTTGGCGTAGATGCCTCCCCTGCCCGACCTGCGTGTGGTCTCCCTCGGGAGCATCCGCCGTCACGAGGAGATCGACCCACTCCGGGTGGACCGTCTCGTCGACCGAATCGCCGAGGACGGGATCCAGGTCAACCCGATGGTGTGCGTGGAGGGGTCGGATGATGTCCTGGTCCTCCTCGACGGCGCCACCCGGACCGAGTCGCTGCGCAAGATGGGGCTGGAGCATGCCGTGGTCCAGGTGGTCGATCCCGACACCGTCACCCTGGAGACCTGGCACCACGTGGTGAGGGGTTGTCGGCCCGACGAGCTGCTGAGTGCGATCGGTGCCCATCCCGAGCTGTCCCTGAGCGAGGAACCGGGCACCCCGGCGGTGCATCTCTCCACCGGGTCCGATCACCTGGTGACCGGCACGGGGCTCAGCCCCAACGCCACCCTCACCGCACTGGTCTCGGGGTACGTCGGCCGCTGGACCATCACCCGCGCCGTCGACCCGACGGTGGAGGTGGTCGCCGGGACCTTTCCCGACTGGGCGGCGGTGGTCGAGTTCCCCACGCTCACCGTGGACGGTGTGATGAAGGCCGCGATCGGCGACGACCTGTTGCCCGCCGGTATCACTCGATTCCTCGTCCCGGAGCGGGCGCTGCGTCTCAACGTGCCCCTGTCTCTGCTCGAGACCGACACCCCGGCCGAAGAGAAGCAGGTGGCCCTCGACGTGTTGCTCGAGCACCGTGCCACAGAAGGCCGAATCCGCCGCTACGAAGAGACCGTGTTCATCCTCGACGACTGAACCGAGACCGCTTCCTTTAGGAAGGGGCGCCCATTATTGGGCCCTAGGGCGTCTGATATCAGCCGGGCGTTCCGTCAGGGATCACCGCGACGCAGACCAACTCGACCAGGGCATCGGGATCGAAGAGACGGCTCACCCCGATCAGAGCCATCGGCGGGTAATGCCTCCCAAAGACCTCCCTGTAGGCATGTCCGAGCTGGCCCAGCTCGGACCGATAGCCCTCGATGTCGGTGGTGTAGATGGTCACCGCGACCAGGTCGGTGGGATCACCGCCGCCCTCGGAGATGACCCTCGCCACGCCCTGGCAGGCGACGGCGAACTGTTCGACCAGGGTATCCGGCAGCGACCCGTCGCCGCGGGTACCGGTCATACCAGCGATGTGCAGGGTCCTGCCGCTGGCGGCGAGGGCGCCATAGGAGAAACCCGAGGCAGGAGGCAGGCCATCGGGATCGAAGAGGTGATGACGGCTCATCGCCCGCTCCATTCGGGCGGGCGTTTGCCGGTGAAGGCCCGATAGAACTCGGCGTGGTCCTCGGTGGTCATCAACAGCGCCTGGGTGACGGCCTCCAGCTCGATCGCCGAGCCCAGGTCCATGTCGAGCTCGCGGCTCAAAAGGATCTTGGTGGCCCCGTATGCCATGGCCGGCCCGTTGGCGAGCTGTGCCGCCAGTTCACCGGCGGTCGCGGCAAGGTCGCTGTCGGCGACGACTCTCGTGGCCAGGCCCATGGCAAGCGCATCGCCGGGCTCCACCTTCTCGCCCAACAACAGCAGCTCGCTGGCCCTGCCGAGACCCACCACCCGAGGCAGGAGGTAAGCGGAGCCCATGTCGGCACCCGCCAGACCAACCTTCGTGAACAGGAAATGGAACGAGGCAGACTCGGCGAGGACCCTGAGATCGGCGGCGAGGGCGATGACAGCTCCGGCGCCCGCTGCCACCCCATTGACCGCAGCGATGATCGGGATGGGGAGCCTCCTCATCCGCTCCACCACGGCACCGGTCATCCGGGTGAACTCGAGAAGTCCCTTGGCGCCCATGTTCAGCAACTCGCCGATGATCTCATTGACATCGCCACCGGAGCAGAAGCCCTTCCCCTCCCCGGTGATCACCAGGACGCGGGTGTCTTCTCGCTGCTCCAACTCGCTAAGCAGGTCGCGAAGGTCGGCGTAGACGTCGAAGGTGAGGGCGTTGAGCTTGTCGGGTCGGTTGAAGGTGACGGTGGCGACCCCGTCGGCGACCTCGAACCGGAAGTGGTCCCAGGAGTCGGTGAAGGGTGCCGAGGAACGAAAAGGGCTCACCACGGCAGGGTAACCCTGTCCTAATTGGCACACCCCCCTTGATCAGGGACGGCCGCCACCGCATCCTCACAGCATGGCCATATCGGAAGCGGCCCGCGCCGACCTCTACACTGGTCTCCGCGAGGTGCTCGGTCCCGACCGCGCCGAGCTGATCATGAGCGCGATGCCCTTACACGATCTCGACGAGGTGGCCACCAAGGCCGACCTGACGGTCCTCCGTGCCGAGCTCGAAGCCCGGCTGGACAGGCTCGAGGCGAGCATCATTGCCCTGCGCGCCGAGTTCACCAGCGCCCTCGTCGCCGAGTCGAGCGCACTACGCAAGTCGTTCAGCAATTGGATGCTGACCCTTCTCGTCACCATCGTCGGGGCGATGGTGGGTGTCGGGTTGCTGACCTGAGCCCCTCCGGACAATCCGACATGACCGACCAGATCGCCGAGGCGGAGCGACTCGGGGAGGCCCTGGTACCGGTGGCCGAGGCCGGGACGCGAGGACGGGTCAACCGGGACCTGGTCAAGGCGATCGGATCGGCCGGGATGTTCGAGACGGTGTTCGCCCCGGACGGGGTCACCGCGCTCCGCTTGTGCCAGATCCGCCAGGGCCTGGCGAGGGTATGTCCGGAGGCGGAGACGGCCTTCGCGGTGCAGGGCCTGGGCGGGGCGCCGATCATGCTCTCCGGCAGCCAGGCAGTAAGAGAAGCGTGGTCGGATCGCCTTCGCAAGGGGACCGCCGTGGCGGCCTTCGCCCTGACCGAGCCGGAAGCCGGCTCCGACGCGGCGGCCATCGAGACGAGGGCCGAGCCGGACGGCGACGGCTATCGGCTCACCGGAGAGAAGGTCTTCATCTCGAACGCCCCCGACGCCGACGTGGCCACGGTGTTCGCCAGGACCACGCCCGATGCCGGGTCCCGAGGGGTGACGGCCTTCGCCGTGCCCATCGACAGCGATGGGGTCGGCGGGGAGCCGATCGAGCTCCTCTCGCCTCACCCCATCGGGCGCTGGGTATTCGACGGGGTGTATGTGCCCAGGAACAATGTCTTAGGCGAGCCCGACGGCGGCTTTCGGGTGGCGATGCAGACACTCGACCTGTTCCGCCCCAGTGTGGGCGCCTTCGCCCTGGGCATGGCCGAGGCGGCGCTGAGCATCGCCGTGGAGCACGCCTCCGGTCGGGAGGCTTTCGGGTCACCGATCTCGGAATACCAGGGAGTCTCCCACCAGCTCGCCGATGTCAAGGTGGCGGTGGAGGCGGCCCGGCACCTGGTCTACGACGCCGCAGACGCGTACGACTCCGGCGACGGCGAGGGCCTCACCGGCAAGGCCGCGATGGCCAAGCTGTTCGCCACCGAGACCGCACAAAGGGCGGTCGATGTCGCCATCCAAGTGCTCGGTGCCCGCGGTCTGGAGGCGGACTCAACCCTGGCCCATCTCTACAAGGAGGTGCGCGCCCCCCGGATCTACGAAGGGACCTCAGAGATCCAGCGCAACGTCATCGCCAGGGAGCTGTTCCGGGGCCGGATTTGAAGGTCTCCGGGCTCATCAGACGTCGCAGGGCCCAATAGTGGGGCTCTCATTCCTTCAAGGAAGCCGTCGGTCCGAGGGGGTGACCGCCCGGGCCCGGACCATTACGCAGGCGTCTGAGATCCAGTTGAAGTCCCCGGCGTCCAGGGCCTCTTCAAGGTCGGGGGAGGAGGCGCCGGGCTGGAGCCAGACATTGCGGACCCCGGCCTCGGCACAGTCGCGGAGCACGTCGAGCCCTCTTTTCGCCGGCACCACGAAGACGGCGATGGTCGGTGTGTCGGGAACGTCCTTGATCGAGGGCCAGCAGGGATCACCGTCAACGGTCTGCCGGTAGGGATTGACCGCGAACACCGGGAATCCTTTGCGCTTCATGTCCCGATAGATGATCCCCCCGTACTTGCCGGGGTGGTCGGTGGCACCGATGATGGCCAGGGTGGTGGCCGGGTCGGCAAGCAGTGGTGTTAGATCCATCAAATGGTGCAACAGCCGAGGGCTCAGCCGGATTCCGGGTCGAGATCGGCGCGAATCCGGTCGGGGACCGTCACCGGGCGGAATGTCTCGGGATCGACGAAGACGATGATCTCCCGGCCTTCCGCCACTATCTCACCATCTGACAGGCGCCGTGTCGTGAACGACAACGTCATCGAAGTGTTGCCAGTGCGCTCCACACCGATGCCGGTCTCAAGGACGTCGCCGAGGCCGGCGGAGGACTTGAAGTCCATCTCGAGACGGGCGGTGACGATGTCGGCACCATTGCCCCCCAACTGGGGCCCGCCGTATCCGGCCTCTTCGAACCAGTCCGTGAGGGCATCGTCCCAGTACCGTGGGTAGTTCCCGTTGAAGACGATTCCCTGGGGATCGCAGTCGGAGTAGCGGATCTTCTGGGTGGTGGACATGGCCGCAAGCTACCGTCTCCGCCCGTGGACACCGTGACCGTCGACGGAGGCCCCCTCACCCCGGCGCAGGTGGCCGCCGTAGCCCTGAGGCGGGCCCGGGCCGTCCCCGGGGACGACCTCGAAACCCGACTCGCCCCGGCTCGGGCGATAGTGGATCAGGCGGTCGACTCCGAACAGGTGGTGTATGGCATCACCACCGGGTTCGGCGCCCTGGCCACCACCCACATCGGGAAAGAGCAGGCGGAGACCCTTCAATACAACCTATTGCGCTCACATGCCACGGGTGTCGGCGAGCCCATGCCCGACGAGGTGGTCCGGGCGATGCTCCTGCTCCGGGCGCGAACCCTGGCCCAGGGCCACTCCGGCGTGCGGCCCCTGATAGTGCATCGCCTCCTCGAAATGCTCGACACCGGGATCCTGCCCGTGGTGCCCTCCCGCGGCTCGGTGGGAGCCTCCGGCGACCTCGCCCCGTTCGCCCACCTCGCCCTGCCCCTGATCGGTGAGGGCTGGGTGAGGATGGAGGGTGAGATCCGCACGGCAACGGATGCGGGCATGGAGCCGATCTCGTTGCTCACCAAGGAGGGGCTCTCCCTCCTCAACGGGACCGAGGGAATGAGCGCGATGGGGGCAATCGCCCTCCATCACGGTCTCAACCTGGCCGCCGCCGCCGATGCCGCCGCGGCCCTGTCGGTCGAGGCGCTGTTCGGGAGCGCCCGCCCGTTCCGTCCCGAGATCCATGCCCTCCGACCCCATCCCGGCCAGACCGCATCGGCAAGGCGAATCGCTGCTCTCATCGACGGCTCGGGGATAATCGCCAGCCACACCGACGACTTCGACCATGCCGTCCAGGACGCTTACTCGCTTCGGTGTGCCCCCCAGGTCCACGGTGCGGTCGTGGACGTCCTCGACCACCTCGAGCGGGTCCTCACCATCGAGATGGGGTCGGTGGTGGACAACCCGATCGTCTTCCCCGAGACCGGCGAGGTGATCTCCGGGGGGAACTTCCACGGCGAGCCCCTCGCCTTCGCCCTCGACTTCGGCACCATCGCCCTCGCCGAACTGGCATCCATCTCGGAGCGGCGCACCGATCGGCTGCTCGACCCGGCGCGTTCGGGTGGTCTTCCCGCCTTTCTCGCCGCCGACCCCGGAGTCCAGTCCGGCTACATGATCACCCAGTACGCCCAAGCCGCCCTGGTGGCCGAGAACAGGGTGCTGGCACACCCGGCATCGGTCGACTCGGTGCCCACCTCGGCCGGTCAGGAAGACCACGTATCCATGGGTTGGGGGGCCGGTCGCAAACTCCTCGAGGTGGTCGACAACGTACGTCGGGTATTGGCCGTCGAGATCCTCTGCGCCGTTCAGGGAATCGAGTACCGGGCGCCGCTGCGACCGGCGCCGGGCACGGCCCGGCTGGTGGAGCTGGTGCGGGCCCGGGTCCCGTCGTTGGAGACCGACCGCTCCCTATCCGAGGACATCGAGACCGTCGGCGGGATGATCCGCGACGGCGAGATCACCGCCCTGGCCTGATGTCCGATCTCTTCCTCACCGGGATCGGTCATCTCACCACGAACGACGGACCGCCGATGACCGATGCCGTCGTCGCCGTCACCGACGGGCGCGTGGTCTATGCCGGGCCCTCCGACGACGCGCCCGATCAGACCGGCAACCGTCTCGACTGTGAGGGGCGGGCGGTGATCCCCGGGTTCGTCGACTCCCACACCCACCTGGTGTTCGCCGGCGACCGCTCCGCCGAGTTCGCCCGTCGCCTCGCCGGGGAGTCATACCGGGATATCGCCGCCGCCGGGGGCGGGATCATGGCCACGGTGGCCGCTACCAGGCAGGCGAGCGAGGACGAGCTCTATCGACTCACCGCCGAACGGGTGTGGCGGATGATCGGCTCGGGGACCACGACGGTGGAGATCAAGTCTGGCTACGGCCTCGACCTCGACACCGAGCTTCGACTGCTCCGTGTGGCCCGGCGTATCGGAGAGACCCTCCCGGTGACGGTGAAGACCACGTTTCTCGGCGCCCACACCGTGCCCGACGAGTACGCCACCGACCGGGAGGGATATCTCGATCTGGTGATCGAGGGCATGCTTCCCGCCGCCGCCGGCCTCGCCGACTTCTGCGACGTGTTCGTGGAGCAGGGTGTGTTCACCGTCGAAGAGGGACGCCGGGTGCTCACCGCCGCCCAGAAGTTGGGATTGGGGGCACGAGTCCACGCCGAGCAACTGACACTCACCGGTGGTGCGGGATTGGCGGCCGAGATCGGGGCGATCTCCGCGGACCATCTCGACCACGTCACCGAGGACAATGCCCGGGCCCTCGCCGCGGCCGGTGTGGTGGCGGGACTGGTGCCCGGTGCGTCCTACACCTTGCGCGCCCCACAGGCTCCGGGCCGCATGCTGATCGACGCCGGCTGCATGGTGGCCCTGACCACCGACTGCAACCCGGGCACTTCCTACTTCGAGTCGATGGGACCGATCATCTCACTGGCCGTGGTCGAGATGGGGCTCACCGTCGAGGAGGCGATGACGGCCGCGACCCTCGGCGGGGCCCGGGCTCTGCGCATCGACGACCGTGGCGTCATCTCCGCCGGCGCCCACGCCGACCTGGTCGTGCTCGACGCCCCCCATCCGGCGCACATCCCCTACCGACCGGCCACCAACCTGGTGTGGCGCACCGTCAAAGAGGGCGTGCCGGTAGGTTGACCGCCATGGATCGAGAGCGCATCGAAGCCTTCCTCGACACCTTCATCGGCTACGCCTCCGGGGCGACGACCATCGGTCTGCTCGCCGTCGCCGACCGCTCCGGCCTGCTCGATTGGCTCGGCGAGCACCGGTCGGGCACGGTTGACGAGATCTCCGCCGGGGCCGGGCTGCAGTCTCGCTACGTCCGGGAGATCCTCTCCGGTCTCACCGCCGCCGGCGCGCTGGAGTACGCCCCCGATGACGAGGTCTTCACACTCCCTCGAGAGCACGCCCTGTTCCTCTCCGACGAGTCGAGCCCGTACTTCATGGGGGGCTGGTTCGACATGATCCCTGCAGTGTTCGACCAGATCGACGGGGTGGCCGACGCCACCCGCAACGGCGGCGGTGTCGGCTTCGAGGAGTTCGGCGAGGGCATCATCAGGGGGATCGCCCGGGGCAACACCCCGTCGCAACGCGTGTTCTTGGTGTCCCGGTGGCTTCCTGCCGTCCCCGGCCTCGTCGAGGACCTGGAGCGTGGGATCAGGGTGGCCGATGTCGGTTGTGGCACCGGGACCGCGGCGAGGCTGATGGCGGAGGCATTCCCCCACTCGACCGTGGTCGGCTTCGACGTGTCGAAAGAGTCTCTGGCGGTGGCGCGCCAGGGTGAGGCTCTGGACAACCTGACGTTCGAGGCGTCGGCTGTGGAGGAGATCCCCACCGATCCTTCCTTCGAACTGGTGACCTCATTCGACGTGATCCACGACCTGGCGGATCCCCTGACCGGCCTCACCCGGGTCCGGGAGTCGCTGGCTGAAGACGGGCGCTTTTTGATGATGGAGCCCAACGTCTCCAGCCGTCTCGAGGAGAACCTCAACGACCGGGCGGCTCTGCTCTACGGAGTGTCGACGCTGCACTGCATGACCCAGTCGCTCGCCGCGGGTGGTGAGGGGCTTGGTGCTGCGTGGGGTCGCCACCTCGCCGAGGACTACGCCCACCGGGCCGGGTTCAACACATTCCTCCCCCTGGAGGACATCACCAACAAGTTCTCTGCGTTCTACCTGCTCACCGTGTAGGGCTGCCTCACCACGCCCCGCCGCCGCCACCACCGCCCCCTCCTCCCCCGCCGCCGGAGAACCCGCCACCGCCGCCACCACCAGACGACGGTGGGGTGAAGGCACCGGAAAGGGTCGACTCCAGGCTGACGAAGGCGTTCTGGGTGGGGCCGCCGCCATAACCGTGGTTGCCGTACCAGTAGAGGCTGGACACCTGCTCCAGTTCGGCGGGTGCATGTAGCCGCGCCTGTTCCAGCACCTTCTCGGCGACACCGAAGGTGATGCCGTAGATCAGGAACTTGTCCCAAAGAGCAAGCGAGATGGGGGGCGCCTCCTCGAGACGGGAGAAGTCCTCCAAATAGCTGCGGAATGCGATCCAACGCTCCGCCTCCAACGCACCCTCCTTGGTCCGGCGGGTGCGCACCCGACGAAAGCTGAGCAGGACGAACAGGACCACAGCGCCGGCGATCATCCCGGCGATCATCATCGCCACCAGCGCCTCGCCGCCTGGGAGCCCACCGAACAGACGGGGCAGGGCGAATATCGTCAGCACCGCCAACGCGATGGCTCCGATACGGACCAGCCAGGAGACCTTGTGACCGGAGTCATCGAGGAGACGACCTCGTCGAACTGCCTCGAGGACACGCTCCCGGAAGGTCTGATAGGTCTTGGCGTTGGCCTCCCGCTGGCTGGTGATGGCCGTGTTCAGCTCGTGTAGCGGCATCGGCTCGCCGGCAAGGGCGCGCTCCAACACGGTGAGCACCGACTGCTCGAAGTCACGCAGCCCCGTGTTCTTCTCGGTGAGTCCCAGCACCAGATCGGTGATCTCCTCATGGCGGAGCCCCGCCCAGGTCACCCGGGTGGTCTGGGTGGGCTCGGCGCTGATCACCCCTTGACGGATCAGGTCGAACAGGGTTGCGGTGAACTGTTTCTCGGTGACCGCGCCCTGGCTGACCAGGGCGCCCACCTCGGCCGGGGAAAGCTCGGAGGGAGGCTCCTGCTCGTACTCCCGGTCGTAGTCGACTCTCGGCTCCCGGCCATAGCGGAGGTACATGAGACCGCCGATGCCGCCGGCGAGCCCGAGGAACGCGACGGAGCCCAATATCACCCCGGTGCGGGCCGCGCTCCGGGCGTCGTTGGCCTGCTCCGCCCATTCCCCTTCCTCGTCGAGGATGATGTCGAGCCCGGAGCCGGTGACAAGACTCACTCCCTGGGTGCTTTCCAACAGATCTGGTGGGAAGACGACACGTATCTCGACGAACTGGTGGGCGGGAACTCCGCTCGCCACCAGACCGGGCGACACCCCGTCGTCCCCCAGCATGGTTTCACCCTCGACCCCGTAGGGGTGGCCGTACACGCGCACGTCGCCCTGTGTCGCGCCGGAGGGCAGCACCACCTGGGCGGTCACCGCCTCGGCCTTGACCGCCCACTCCCCACCCCACACCTGGAACTGGAGGTCGGCGACGTCGTCGTAGACGGTGACCAACCCCGTCATCCGATAGACGAGCTGGAAGGTGCGCAGCTCATCCGCGGAAGAGTGGTGCCAGACCACCCGGGCGAGACCCGGCTGGAGATCGAGACCATACGTGCCGGGAGGCGAGGTGCATCCCAACCAAGCGCACCCGCCGGACTGGTAGTCCCCTGCCTCGTCACCCACCGAGACGAACTCGAAGCTCTCCCCTCCCCGGATCGGGATGTCGCGGTAGGCCCCGCTGAACGAGCCGGAGAAGTCGTACGTGATGCGCTCGGTCACCAGCAGCGAGCCGTCGGGCTGGACCTCGATGGTGATGTCGGCAGCGGCGATGTGATACGCCTTGGCCAGCGCCGGCAGCGCAGGCAAGAGGACGAGACAGGTGAGCAGGGCCAGCCGGAGCAGACGTCTCAAGTTCAGAACTCGACCGCGGGGGCCTCCTCGGCCTCCTCGCCGGCGTCGAAGAACTCCCGGATGTCGAAGCCGAACATGGAGGCGACCAGGTTGGTGGGTACCTGCTGCACCCGATTGTTGAAGGTGAGCACGGTGTCGTTGTAGATCTGGCGGCTCACCGCGATCCGGTTCTCGGTCTCGGCGAGCTCGGCCTGCAGACCTTGGAAGTTCTCCGATGCACGAAGCTCCGGATAGGCCTCGGCCACGGCAAACAGCTGTCGCAGGGCGCTGGTGAGGAAGTTCTCCGCCTCCGCCTGTTCCGCCGGGCCCTGCGCCGATTGGGCCGCGCTGCGCGCCTGGGTGACCCGCTCGAAGGTCTGCTGCTCGTGGGAGGCATAGCCCTTGACCGTCTCCACCAGGTTGGGGATCAGGTCGTAGCGCCGCTTGAGCTGCACCTCCATCTGCGACCAGGCGTTGTCCACCCGGTTGCGATCCCTGACCAGGCTGTTGTAGATGAAGATCAGGACGAGGACGATCAGGACGACGATGCCGATGATGACCCACTCCATTGCCCGGCGAGTGTAGGGGCGGTCTGGTGTGGTGGGCGGTCTAGCGTGGTGCGACTTTGCCCCTACCGATCACGCCCGGCGCCGTGTCAAGTCGTGGCGGGCAGGGTAGGCAAAGCCGATGGTCCAAGAAATGCGGGATGGAACTCTCCTTCGTCCAGCTTCCAGAGCTGTCCGGCTGCTGGCTTGGGGGCTGGCAGTGGCAACCGTGGCCTTTGCCTTTGTGAATGTCGTCTTCGAGGTGACGGGTCGCTTCGAAGGGGGGCGGTTGTCCGAGTTCGCATCGGGTCTTTCCATCGCCAACTGGTTCGTGGCCGGCTTGAAGGTGCTGGGAGCATCCGTGGCTGTGCTGTCGACTACTCGACAGTCTTGGATCTCTCCACGCGCAGTGAACATTCTGATATGGGGAGCGGCCGGCACTCTTGGCGTCTACTCACTTGGCAGTGTCGGCCAGGCGGTCGCCATGACAACGGGTTTCGCGGGGTCAAGAACCCAGATCGGCCCCGCGAGCACCGCCTATCTCCTGGCGTTTCTCCTCGCAGCGACTGGATTCGTCGTATTGGCGATATCGCACAGCAGGCGATCAAACCTGGGTGCTGGTCCGGCCATTGTCGGATCGTTGGGCGGCACGATCGTCCTCGGGATCATCCTCGTCGCCCTTCCCATGTTGCTCGCTGCCCTGGGGATCATGCCCTCCGGTTGA
>DATFGI010000035.1:0-9094 GCA_035249605.1 Acidimicrobiia bacterium | reverse complement strand
GCGAGCTCGACGAGCGAAGCGCCGCGACTGTTCTCCCTAGCTTGGCCCAAAAGTGCCTCCCAAAACCCACACGTAACATAGCTCGCCCAGAGTGACCGTCAACCACATAAATGGATCGTCCGGTCGGAGGTTACGCGGTGGCGACCGGCGCCGCACTCCGTTCCCGACCCCACACGACGGCGATCGCCACGGCGGCGCCGGCGGCATTGGCCACCAGGTCGAGGGCGTTGTTGGCGTAGTCGCCGACACTGACTCCGCCCAGGGATGAACCGATCAGCTCGGCGATCTCGACGACCGCCCCCCCGCCCATCACCACCAGCCAAGTCAACAGGAGTTGCCCACCGAGATGGTGGATCCCGCCCGACCACCGTTTCACAGCCTCCCAGGCAATGAGGACCATGGCGCCCCCGGCGACGGCGTGGAACACCTTGTCATAGCGGAGCGCCCCGACCACCTCGACCACGTACAGGGGGTCGCCATCGACGAGGAGGACTCCTCCCAACATGTTGCCCAGACCGACCAGTGACACCGCCCAAAGGGCGTGGACCGGCCAGCGGGCCCAGACGTGGAGGATCCCGAAGAGGACGAAGAGCCCGATGTTGATCCCGGTGTACAGCAGGGTAAGAGGGCTATCCACCCACAGCCCGTAGACGAGCAGGACGACGGTGTACACCACGGTGAACACGAGCACAGAGCGCATCCCGGGAGAAGCTAAGGCATTTGTCACCGGTGCCATTGGCTATAGGCTGCGATTCGATGAGTGACACTCTGAAGCCAGACGGTGTGGTTTCCGATGGGGAGGGCGACGAGGAGAGCAAGGACGCGGCTCCGGACGTCACCCAGCCGACCAAGCTGATCCGGATCGCCTCGATGACACGGGCAATGCTCGAGGAGGCGCGCCAGGCCCCCCTCGACGAGGGCGGTCGGAAGCGGATGGCGACCGTCCATGCCCGATCGGTGGAAGAGCTCCGCGACGTCCTTTCCCCCGAGCTCCAGGAGGAATTCGGCGAGATCATGATCCCGCTCAACGAAGAGGGCACGACCGAGGCGGAGTTGCGGGTCGCCCAGGCTCAGCTGATCGGATGGCTCGAAGGACTGTTCCACGGGATCCAGGCTTCGCTGTGGAGTCAGCAGATGGCGGCGCAGAGCCAGCTGGCCGAGGTGCAGAAACGAGCGATCGGGCCGGGTCACCCGGAGAGAGACGACTCCTCCGGTCTGTACCTGTAGCCGGGATCAGACCTTTCCCCGCACGGATATAGCTCACTCGTCCATCAGCCCGCCTTCAAACGCCATGACCACGGCGTTGACCCGATGTTCCAGGGCCACCCTGATGGGTGATGGGACCGACCCCCCGGATTGGAAAAACCGCCTAGCTGACGCGGCGTTGGGCGACCTGACGCTCACGACGCACCCGGCGTCGCTCCCGTTCGCTCAGGCCCCCCCAGATGCCGAACTTCTCGCCCATATCGATGGCGTAGTCGAGACACTCCGCCTTCACCTCACACGCACCGCAGATGGCTTTCGCCTTCCGGGTTGACGCGCCCCGCTCAGGGAAGAAGAGGTCTGCATCGGCGCCACGGCAATTGGCGTAGTCCTGCCAGGAAAGCTCACCTACCGCTAGGGCTTCAATGAGCTTGCTCCGCATTCAGGATCTCCTCACAACCGTGTAATTACACGATTGACATTATGGGATGACGCCCGCGCCGTCAACCCCGAATCCGGTAAAAGTGCCCAGGGGGCGGTGGTTCCGAGTGGTCGCGAAGACGCGATGACTTGGCATAATGTGGGGAAGAAGTGACATCCACCGTTCCCAGGAAGCGGGCATCGTTCCCGGTCGAGTTCTACCGGTCGGCGGTCGGCAAGAAGTGGGTCATGGCGATCACCGGCTTCGCCATCATCGCCTTCTCCCTGGCTCACATGGTCGGCAACCTGAAGATGTTCCTACCCGAAGTCGAGGGTCGGGCCGACATCGACGTCTACGGCGAGGCACTGCGCTCCCTGTTCAGCCCCATCATCCCCGAGCACATCTTCTTGTGGATCCTGCGCACCGGGCTCATCGTGATGTTCGCCCTCCACATCCACGCCGCCTACGCCCTGACCCTGATCAACCGACGCGCCCGCCCCGAGGGTTATCGGGGGCCGGTCTCCTACGTGGCTGCCAACTACGCCGGCCGCACCATGCGGTGGAGCGGTGTCATCTTCCTCGCCTTCCTCCTGTTCCACCTCGCCGACTTCACCTGGGGCATCCAGCCGGCGGCCCCGGAGGCCTGGGAGCGGGGCGCGGTGTACGCCAACTTCATCGAGACCTTCAACCGGCCCGCAGTCACCTTCTTCTACGTCGTGGCGATGGTGCTGCTCGGCATCCACCTCTACCACGGCGCCTGGTCGATGTTCCAGAGCACCGGGATCAACCATCCCCGGTTCAACCGGTTGCGCCGATCCTTCGCCATCATCGTCGCCGGTGTGATCTGCATCGGATTCATCGCTCCCCCGCTCGCCGTCGCCTTCGGGTTCTTGCAATGACCGCCAGGGTGCAACTCGATTCCAGGGTGCCGCCCGGGCCCATCGAGGAGAAGTGGGACAACCACAAGTTCTCGGTGAAGCTGGTCAACCCGAACAACAAGCGGAAGTTCAAGATCATCATCGTCGGCTCGGGCCTGGCCGGCGCCTCGGCGGCGGCCACGCTCGGAGAGCTCGGCTACGACGTCGAGGTGTTCACCTTCCACGACACCCCGCGCCGGGCCCACTCCATCGCCGCCCAGGGTGGGATCAACGCCGCCAAGAATTACCACAACGACGGCGACTCCGTCTACCGGCTGTTCTACGACACGGTGAAGGGGGGCGACTACCGGAGCCGCGAGGCCAACGTCTACCGGCTGGCCGATGTCTCGCTGAACATCATCGACCAGGCCACGGCCCAGGGAGTCCCCTTCGCCCGCGAGTACGGCGGTCTCCTGGACAACCGCTCGTTCGGGGGAGCCCAGGTATCTCGCACCTTCTACGCCCGGGGCGCCACCGGCCAACAGCTCCTGCTCGGTGCCTACCAGGCGCTGCTTCGGCAGGTCGAGGCCGGCAAGGTCAGGATTCACAAGCGGACCGAGATGCTCGACGTGGTGGTCAAGGATGGCCGGGCGGTCGGCATCGTGGTGCGGGACCTGATCAGCGGCGAGGTCTCCAGCCACTCGGCACACGCCGTGGTCCTCGCCACCGGCGGCTACTCCAACGTGTTCTACCTCTCCACCAACGCCATGGCCTGCAACGTCACCGCCATCTGGCGGGCCCATCGCCGCGGCGCCGCCTTCGCCAACCCGTGCTTCACCCAGATCCACCCCACCTGCATCCCGGCGTCTGACGAGTTCCAGTCCAAGCTCACCCTGATGTCGGAGTCGCTGCGAAACGACGGACGGATCTGGGTCCCGAAGAACGCCAATGAGACCCGTCCCGCCGACCAGATCCCCGAGGCCGACCGTGACTACTTCCTCGAGCGCATCTATCCCGCCTTCGGCAACCTGGTGCCCCGGGACGTGGCCTCCCGAGCCGCCAAGCGCATGGTCGACGCCGGCAAGGGCGTGGGCCCGCTCAAGAACGGGGTCTTCCTCGACTTCGCCAGCGCCGTAGCACGCGAGGGGCGGGAAACGATCGAAGACCGCTACTCCAACCTGTTCGAGATGTACAACCGGATCACCGACGAGGACCCGTACCGGTCCCCGATGCGGATCTACCCCGCGCCGCACTACACCATGGGCGGGCTCTGGGTCGACTACAACCTGATGACCACGGTGCCCGGCCTCTATTCCATCGGCGAGGCCAACTTCAGCGACCACGGGGCCAACCGCCTGGGGGCGTCGGCGCTGATGCAGGGGCTGGCCGACGGCTACTTCGTGCTGCCCTACACCATCGGCGACTACCTGGCCGCCTATCTCGGGGAGGCGATCGTGCCCAACGACGACCCGGCATTCGCAGCCGTCGAAGCGGAGGTGCAGGACCGGGTCGACGGCTATCTGTCCGTGAACGGCAGCCGCTCGGTCGACTGGTTCCACAAGGAGCTGGGCAAGATCATGTTCGAGCAGTGTGGAATGACCCGCAACGAGGCTGGTCTGCAGAAGGCTTTGTCCGACATCCCCGCCCTCTACGAGGAGTACCGCTCCGACATGCGGGTGCTGGGTGGCGGTGCCACGTTCAACCAGGGTCTGGAACGCGCCGGGCGTGTGGACGACTTCTTCCAGCTGGCCCAGGCGATGTGTGTCGACGCCCTCGCCCGTGAGGAGTCGTGTGGCGGTCACTTCCGCGAGGAGCACCAGACCGAGGAGGGTGAGGCGCTTCGCGACGACGAGAACTTCGCCCATGTCGCCGCCTGGCTCTGGACCGGAGACCCGAGCACACCCGAGCTGGCGAAAGAGGAGCTCGAGTTCGAGAACGTGGCCCTCACCACGAGGAGCTACAAATGAACATCACCCTCCAGGTGTGGAGGCAGGCCGGACCGGAGGCACGGGGCGGATTCCAGACCTATCAGGTCGACGGGGTCTCTCACGAGATGTCATTCCTCGAGATGCTCGACATCCTGAATGAGCGTCTCGCCAACCAGGGCGAGGAGCCGATTGCATTCGACCACGACTGCCGGGAGGGGATCTGCGGCAGCTGCGGGGTGATGATCAACGGCCAGGCCCACGGTCCCCAGCTGGGGACGGCCACGTGCCAGCTGCACATGCGCAAGTTCGACGACGGCGCCACCATCGTGGTCGAGCCCTGGCGGGCAGCGGGGTTCCCCTTGATCAAGGACCTGGTGGTCGACCGCTCCGCCTTCGACCGGATCGTCGAGGCCGGCGGCTACATCTCGGTGGACACCGGATCGGCTCCCGACGCCAACCTGATCCCCGTCCCCAAGTACGTCGCCGACACCGCTTTCGACGCCGCGGCCTGCATCGGCTGTGGTGCCTGCGTCGCCGCTTGCCCCAACGGCGCGGCCAGCCTCTTCACCTCGGCCAAGATCGCCCACCTCAACCTTTTGCCCCAAGGCCAGGCGGAGCGGTGGACTCGCACCGAGAACATGGTCCGGATCATGGAGCAGTACTTCGGTTCCTGCACCAACCACGGCGAGTGCGAGAAGGCGTGCCCCAAGTCGATCTCGATCGATTTCATCGCATTGATGAACGCCGACTACGTCAAGGCCAAGTTCAAGAACCGACGGCTCGTCTCCCAGACCTGATCTCATCGGATCTCGTTCGGTTGTTCGGTACCCCTTTTCACGCGACCGATCCCGGGTTAGCTTGTGCTGGCGCAATAGCGGGGCGGCGCTGAGAGGCATTGAAGGACGGAGTAGCAATGCCGGACGCACAGGCTCTGAGGAGATCACTGATCCTCGCCACCATCCTGGCGGTCGCCGCAACGTTGGCAGTCTTTACCGCCGATCGGGCCGACGCCGCCAAAACGGCTCCCACGTTCACGTTGATCGGTGCATGTGACACCGATATGGGCGCTGGTGTCTCCATGACGGTCGATGGCAAGGGACGGTGGGCCCAAGTCGAGCTCCAGGTCAGTTTCGACGGGACCAACTTCGATCCGGTCTTCGCCGACCGTGTCGAAAAAGGCGTGCCGCGCACGTGGTTCCTGGGTGGCGACTGGGCTGTCTTTCGAGCCAGGTCGGTGAGGAAGAACGGCACGCCGACCAGCGATTGGTCGACGGTCGGTCCCGTTGTCTGCGCTTCATAGCGATCGCTGAATCGGGAGCCGGCGTCCAACTCGCCGGCTCCTATTGCGCCCCCGTGTTTAGTGCCTGAGACCCATCGACCCCACTAGCGGCGCGTTGATAATGACCTGCGACTGGGGGGTGCAGACCAAACAGGTGCTCGCTATATCCCTCGGCTGGGAAAGGGGATAGGGGACCTCCATGAGGGGCTGGGAATACAACACGTCGAACGACGGCGGTACGATCCGCTTCCGGGGCTGGGCCAGGAGACGACGAAGGGCTGGGCGAGAGACAATGGGCAAGAGTTCCACGCGGCGGTCTGGGGACCGCGGTGCGAGCCTCGTGGAGTTCGCGATCGTGATGCCGCTCCTGATCCTTCTACTGCTCGGCATCGTCGAGCTCGGCTGGGCGCTCGCCCAGAACATCGACGTCCGTCACAAGGCACGTGAGACATTACGTCTAGCCATCGTCGACGAACCTATCGCCGACATCGAGGCCAGGGCGTGTGCCGACGACATCGTCAGAGGCTCGGACATCCAGAACATCCTGCTCACCACTGCAACCACACAGGGTGAGCCGATCACGATCACCATCACCGCGAATCTCAATCAGATCACGGGGTTCTTCGGCCCACTGTTCGGACCCGACCCGGAAATCAGCTCCACCGTCGAGGGTCGCATCGAACAGGAATCGAGCTTTACCTCAGGTGAGGTGGCGCCATGTCCGTGAAAGACTTTTACCGACCCCTGCGCGACGAAAGGGGCGCCACTGCCGTGATCGCCGCGATCGTGATGGTGTTTCTCATGGGGATCGCCGCAGTGGTCCTCGACGGCGGTCGTGGCTTCAACGAGCGTCGGCAGGCCCAAGGTGGGGTGGACTTCGCCGCCCTGGCAGCACTTCAGGCGTCGGTCGGGGCCAACCCGGCGGATGCCGGCGCCACTGAAGCCGTCACCGTTGTAACTGCCAACCTCCCTGGTCGGACATTGGATTGGACAAAAGGCGTCTGCGCCGATCCGGCCCGACCCGCCGAGTACGACGCGAACGTCCCGTCCTTCACAGATTGTGTCTCCTTCACAGAGAACTTCGGTCAGGCACGGGTCCGACTACCGATCGACACTGTCGACACGAGTTTCGGCAGGGTGATCGGGTTCGACAGCATCGACGTCCGCGTCGAGGCGGAGGCGATCCAGTCGTCCCTCGCCAGCGCCGACATCGTGCCGTGGACGGCCGGCCCGGATGTGAGCGTGTGTCTCTTCTCCAACCAGGCGCCTCAGTCGGTCCCACCCTGCGACGGGCCGAACAGCGGGTTCTTCGGCTACCTCGACGTTGCCTTGTACGGGAGCCATCCCACCGAGTTGGACAATCCCATCACCTGCGCACAGGGGACCTCGAACGTGAGGAACGCGATCAACGTCGCCAAGGGGTCCGACCACATCATGGTGGAGTGGAACTCCGGGGACACACCTGTCCACGACCACACGGTCTGCCCCAACAAGTCCGAGGACATAAACCAGCTCGAGGTGCAAACCGGCTCACCCACCCAGGGAGCAACCGAAGGTTTGATCAACGGCGTCTCCGGCTCGATCAACGGCGAGGCATTCGGGTCGGCTCCGGGTCGGCTGGAATACAACGGTGGCTGGTCGACTTCATCAGCGACGGTCCGCGGATTCACGCTGGACAACACCCCGCTATGGGACTATCTGGACGACCCCTCGTGCCCTTGGGGCGGGGGTGCCATAAGCGGCAGCGTGAGCGATTTCGTGGAGATGGAGGCATGTCTCGCCAATTGGAACAGCGGGATTGGCCCCATCTTCGGTCTTTCTCTCGAGGACCAGCCTCGGTTCGCCGCCGTGCCGATCTTCACCGTCTACCCCACGGGGCCCGGGTCCTATCTGATCGATCACTTCTCGCCGGTCTATATCGAGACCATCTATCAAAACTGCAACGCCAACAGATGCCACACGATCTTCTCTCCTGGGGAATCAAACGGTTCGAATCCGTGTCCGGATCCCCTCGCCTCGGCGCCCACGGTCAATTGCGGGCACGGCCACACCTCAGGATCAGACACGGTTGAGGGGGTGACGGCGTTCCAGTTGGAGATAGGCATGCTCGACCCCGAAACTCAGAAGTTCTTCCCCGCCACAAGTCTGGTGAGGACTCTGTTCCTGCTCGAGTAGAGAACAGACCACCCGTCACAATCCGCTCAACTCACGGCGCCCGTCTGCCGATGATTCCTGGTCGGTCGGGGAGTTTCCCTATGGACTGACCACGGAGAGTGGCATATCATGCCGGAGAGGATCGACCGGACTCCCGTATTGATAGTCACTTCCTATCAGCGGTCGACCACGGAGAGTGAGAAGATGCGATACGTCAGGCGGCTCGTCCGGCGCAGCGAGAGGGATCGCGGCGCCAACCTCGTCGAGTTTGCGTTCATCATGCCCTTCCTCATGCTCCTCATCCTGGGGATCGTCGAGTTTGCCTGGGTGTTCGCCACCAACCTCGACGTCAAGCACGGGGCACGGGAGGGGGCCAGGGTCACCGCGGTCAACCAACCCAACGGGGGCAACACGGCCCTCGGCGCCGAGATCTGCCAGCGGATGGACATTGCCGGCGAGCCCGGAACCACGATCACTTGGACCGGTATGGACCTCGTTGTGCCGTCGGGAGTCGACGTCGGCGATGGCGTACAGGTCACCGTCACTGCCCCGCTCTCGACGCTCACCGGTCTCTTGGATTGGGCCTTCCTCGGAGTCACCAACCTCACTTCGACGGTGGAGATGAGGATCGAGCAAGAGCCTCAGTTCACCAACGGTACGTACAACTGCACATGATGGGCAGACTCGCACGCGTCTCTCGGCTCGGTCATCGCTCCGATCGTGGGGCCTCGGCAGTGCTGGTCGCGGTCTCGATGCTGGTCCTCATGGGGTTCGTGGCCATTGCCATCGACTCGGGCCTTCTCTTCAACGACCGCCGTCAGCAGCAGTCGGCCGCCGACGGCGGCGCGCTTGCCGCGGTCCAGTACGCCCGGACCTCCTACTCCAGCACCTATTGCGCGGCCAACACCAGCGGCGACGAGGCCTACGCCGTGTGCCGCGGCGCCGAGGAGGCCATCGCCGTGGTCAACGGGACCCTTCCCGGGCGATATGACGGTGTCCCCGGCAACACGCTTGCAGACTGGGCCGTGTGCACCGACCCCAACCGTCCGGTGCGGTTCACCCGGATCTCGGTGCAGACACCCTGCATCTCGTTCACCCACAACTTCCAGGAGGCTCGGCTCGTGCTCCCCGGCACCGACGTCGCCACTCCGTTCGGAGGGGTCATCGGGATCGAGTCCGCCCGTGTCGGCGCCTACGCCCACGCACTGTTGGACAGCGAGCGAAGCGCCGACATTCTCCCCTTCGCCATCGG
>DATFGI010000034.1:0-21279 GCA_035249605.1 Acidimicrobiia bacterium | reverse complement strand
CGTCGTCGACGTGAGCACCCCCATCTGCTCTCCGTCCATGGTGACGAGGTCGCCCTCTCCCATGGGGCCGTCGGAGCGAACCAGCCGCAGGTTGCGGGGTGTGTTGCCTCCCCTGCTGTCGATTCTGGCCACGAGCTCCTGGCCCAGGAAGCACCCCTTTGTGAAGTCGACGCTCACCGGCACCAGACCCGACTCGTGCGGGATGGTGCCCTCGTCGACGTCAACGCCCCATCGCGGCTCCCCGGAGACGATCCGAAGCCGCTCGTACTCCCCGCCCGGACCGTCGTCGAGTTGGGGACGGTCGCCGAGCACCAGGTGACGGGGAGCGGCCGCCCACGATATGTCGTAGCCCGGCCAGGGCCCGACCACGATCCAGACCGCTCCCGCCTCGGGCTCGATCTCGACCTGCACGCGGATGCGGTAGCGGCGCAAGGACTCGGCCAACTCCTCGCCACGACCGGGATCGGTGAGCAGGCCGATGCGATCGTGCTCCCGGATGACCCAGAGGAGAAAGCGGAGCTTGCCCTGTGGCTCGAGCAGGAAGGCACGTCTCGTCTCGCCCGGCGACATGTCCTCCAGCTCCTGACTGATGATGTCGTCGAGGAAGCGAAGTGCGTCATCCCCGTGGAACCAGACCAGATCGGGCCGCTCCGGGGCGATCCAGGGAGTGTCAGACTTCGGCGAGGTCACGTAGGAAGGGTATTTCGAAGAAGACCCTCTGGAACCAGGCAGAGAGGTCGGTCACGGCCCCGGTCACCATGACCACGCCGAACAATGCCAACAACGCCCCCGAGACGATGTTGATCGGCCGCAAATACGGCTTGAGCCTGCCGAACAGCCTGAACAGGCCGAGACCGGCTGCCAGGAAGGGCACTCCCAGGCCCAACGAGTAGACGATAAGCAACAAGACGCCTTCGGTGAGTGTCTGCCGGGTGGCCGCGGTGGCCAGGATGACAGTGAGCACAGGGCCGATGCACGGAGACCAACCGAAGGCAAAGGCCGCACCCATCAGCGGGGGCGCCCAGCCTCCGAGCCGGGACGGCCTCACCTGGAGCCTCCGCTCGCGCCCGAATGGGGCCAGCACCCCCCGCTCGGAAACGGCCATCGCGATCATGAGCAGCCCGAAGACGATGATCACCAAACCGGCGATCCGGGTCAGGGTGGGAAGGTTCTGGACGAGGAGACTGCTCAGCGCGGTAGCGGTGGCGCCGATGGCGGCAAACACCACCGTGAACCCCAGGATGAACAAGAGGATGACCCGGAGCATGCGCCGGGTGGAGACCTCGCCGGTCTCCAACTGGGTGGCGGAGTACCCCGACATCATCGACAGGTATCCGGGCAGCAGTGGGAGCACGCAGGGCGACACGAACGAGATGACACCTGCCCCAAAGGCAATGACCAGCTGGACCAGATAGGTGACATCGTCGACGTTCTCGAACATTTCAGACTCGGATCAACCGGTTGGAGGAGGCGATCTTCCCACACACCGGGTTTACGCTCGCCGAATGCGCTCCGTCGCCCGCCGGGCCCTCGACCCGATCCTCCCGGTGGGCCGGTTCACCCGACTCGACCGGCGGGTGGTCTTCATCATCTGGCTCGGCGGTGTGATCCAGGGGTTCGCCCAATCACAGGCCAGCGCCAGCCTTCCCTTCACCAGAGCCGGTCTCGGCCTTTCCGAGGGCGAGATGAGCCTGATGCTCGGGATCGCCCGTCTCGCCGCATTCGCCGCCCTCCCCCTGGGGTGGTTGGGCGATCACCGTGGGCGGCGACGGCCCTACCTCATCGCGATGACCTTGGTGGTCGTCGGCGGATCGGTGGCCGGGCTCGCCGTGGAGGCGTGGCACTTCGGCTTCTTCCACTCGGTGCTCCGCACCGGGACCGCCGCCACCTCGGCGTTGGCGGTGGTGATCCTGGCCGAGACGGTCACCCCGGCCATCCGCGCCTACGCCATCTCTTTCTATGGGGCGGCGGTGTCCTTCGGCAGCGGTCTCGCCCTGATGGTGCTCCCGCTCGCCGACAACGGAGGCCAATCGTGGCGGGTGCCTCACCTCCTCACCGCAGCCGGTTTCCTGCTCCTCCCCTACCTGGTCAAACGAGTGCCGGAAAGCAACGTCTACCGTCACGACCCCGAGGGCGGGCACTGGCGGGAGCTGATGTCCGGCGTGTGGGCGCGCCGCTTCTGGACCGTTCTCGCTATCAACTTCCTCGCCTCCGCCTATGGCGCCGTGGGCGCCGCATTCTCCACCGAGCGTCTCATCGAGGACGTCGGGATGACCACCGGCACCGCGGTCCTCGTCCTCCTGGTGGGGGGGACGGCGGGCGCAATCGGCTTCTTCGTCGGCGGCCATCTGGCCGATGCCTGGGGGCGGCGCCGGACCTCGATCATCAGCCTGCTCCTCACCATCGCCGGAGGGATCACCCTCTACTCGTCCACGACCACCTGGCTGATCACGGTGGCCGCCATGGTCTCGGCGTTCGGCACCTTCGCCTTCGTCCCCGCCGGAGGATCACATCGCGCCGAGCTGTTCCCGACCCGGCTTCGATCGAGCGCCAACACCGCCGCCACGAACCTCGCCCTCGCCGGCTCGGCGATCGGGCTGATCTCCGGGATCTGGACCATCGACGCCCTTGGCCTGTCCAACACCGTATACCTGCTCGCCGTGGGCATGGCGATGGCGGCCCTGCTCACCGCCACCCTCGACGAGACCAGGGGTCAGGACCTCACGGCGGTGAGCGCGGAGCGGCGATAGCCGGCAACAAGGACGAGGCCCCGCACCACGAGGAAGACCGCTATCGCCCACCAGATCCCGGTCACCGATTCGCCGAGAGGCGTGAGCAACATCAACGCAATCGCGACCACCGCGCCGGCCCCCGTGGAGACGACCATCGCCCCCAGAGCCAGCATTCCGAGGAAGATCCCATCTCCCACGAAGACGAGTGCCGCCGCCGGCTGCACCAGTGCGAGGACACCGGCGGCGGCTATGGCGGCCGCGGCGACCGCATCGTCACTCGCCAGCCATGCCAGGCCGTATCGGCCCACCCAGATGGCCGCCATCAGGATGACACCGGCGAGCGCTCCCCATCCGATCAATCGCCGGTTCAACGAGTCGAGGGCCCTCGGGTCGCCTCTGGCGCTGGTCTCCCCCACCATCGCCTGGGCGGCGATGGCGAAGGAGTCGGCCAGCAGGGCGGAGAGGAAGAAAACCTGTCCCACCAGCTGATGGGCGGCGATCTGCTCGGGGCCGAGCCGGGTGGCCACCGCGGCGGCGATCGTCAGGGCAATTAGGAGAAAGCCGGTGCGAATCGTGAGCAGCACACCGTTACGGCCAAGGTCGAGCAGCGATGGGAGACTCTCCCGGAGAGCCCGGGGACGTGCAGCCATGTCCCGGGTGACCAACAGCCTCAGGAACCAGACGGCACCGGCGTACTGGGCGACGGCGGTCGCCCATGCGGCACCTTCGAGCCCCCAGCCCGCGACAAAGATGAGGAGCGGGTCGAGGACGACGTTGATCAGATTGACCCCCAGGGCGACCTTGAGTGGGGTCCGCGTGTCCTTGTGACCACGGAATGCGCCGTGGCCCGCCGTCACCACCAGGACCGCGGGCGCCGCCAGGGCCCGGATCCTCAGATATGAGACAGCCGGTCCGGTGATGCCCTCACCGGCCCCCATGAGGTCGACGAAGAACGGGGCGCCGAGCTCCAACACAACGGTGACGAGAGCCCCCAAGCCGACGGCGAGGAGGAGGGCGTCGCCCACCCAGCGCTGCGCCTCGGCGACGGCGCCCCGGCCCAGGGCCCGGGCCACCACCGGGGTGAGCACATAGGCGAGGAAGTTGAAGGCGAAGAATGCGAATCCGAAGATGGCGGTGTCGACCCCCAGCGCGGCGAGCTCGACGGTCCCCAGCCGGGCGACGAAGGCGGTGTCGGTCAAGGTGAGGAGCGGGTCTATGGCCAGAGCCCCCAGAGCGGGGATGGCCAATCCGAGGATCTCGCGGTCGGTGGGCCCGAACCTCGATCTCACCGAGGAGTTTTCCCGGCGGCCTCGAACCGGCCCGGCCATTCACAGAACCTGAACAGCTCGCATCGGCCGCAGTGGGGTCGGACCGCCTGACAGGTGTCCCTCCCGAACTGGATGAATCGCATCGAGATGCCCGACCATTCCTCGCGGGGATAGATCGCCTTGAGGTCGGTCTCGATGCGCTCCGGGCTGGTTTCACGGGTGAGAGCGAGCCGGCCGGCCACCCGCTTGACGTGGGTGTCCACCGCGATGGCGGGAATGTCCCACACTTCGGCCAGGACCACCGACGCCGTCTTCCGACCCACACCGCGCAGTGTCACCAGTTCGTCGAGAGTGGCCGGGACCTCGCCATCGAAGAGCTCCTCGACATCGCGGGAGAGTGCGATCACCGCCTGGGTCTTCTGGCGGTAGAACCCTGTGGAGTAGATGATCTCCTCGACCTCCTCCGGATCGGCGTCGGCCAGTTCGCCGGGGCCCGGGTAACGGGCAAATAGGGAGGGTGCCACCCGGTTGACGTTCTCATCGGTGGTCTGCGCGGAGAGCACCGTCACCACCAGGAGCTGCCACGGGTTCTCGTAGTCGAGGGCGGTGCCGATGTCGGGGTATCTGTCCCGGAGCCGATTGAGGACGGCGCGCGCCTTGCCCTTCTCGGCCCTGGTTGGCGTCGAACCGTCGGCTCTGGTCCCTGGCATCGCGCCAGAGTATTAGAGCCCTAGTCTCCCCCGCCGTGTTCCAGGCCCGAGACAACCGCGCCGTCCTCGCCCTGGTTGGAGCCTCGTTCCTGTTCGGAGCCACCTTCGTGGTGGTCAAGTCGGCGTTGGAGGGCATCGCGCCGATCGGGTTCGTGGCCTGGCGATTCCTGATCGGTGCCTTGATCCTCTCCGCGTTGGCAGTTCCCCGGAGCGGGGCCATCTGGCGTCACGGCGCCGTCGCCGGCGCTGCCCTCTTCGCGGGCTACGCCTTGCAGACTGCGGGATTGGTGGCCACGTCCGCGGCCAACTCGGCGTTGATCACGGGTCTCTACGTGGTCTTCACGCCGTTTCTCGCCTCAGTGCTCGCCCGCCGCCGCCCCAGCCCCTGGGTGGTGGGGGGCGCAGCGTCGGCCTTCGTCGGGGTGGCCCTCCTGACTGGCATCGAGGACCTGAGTCTGAGTGGCGGCGACCTGTTGACCGTTGGTTGCGCGCTGGCATTCTCGGTGCACATCGTCGCGCTGGCCCACTTCGCCCATCGTCATCCGGTTATACCTTTCACCACCGTCCAGCTGGTGACGACAGCCGCCCTGGCCTTCCCCGCCGCCATCGTCTTCGACGGGGGTGTGAGCATCCCCGACCGCTCGGTCTGGGCTGCGCTCGCCCTCACCGGGATCGGGGTGACCGCGGGCGCGTTCTTGCTCCAGATCTGGGCACAAACCGTGGTCGGGGCGAGCACCGCGGCGTTGGTCCTCGCCGCCGAGCCCGTCTTCGGGGTCGCCACTGCATGGGTGGTCCTCGGGGAACGGCTTGGTGCCCAGGGTTGGGCGGGGGCCGCCCTCATCGTGGCCGCCATCTACGTGGTCGTCACCAACCAACACGACGCGGCCTCACAAGAGGCCGAAGCCGTCACCCCGGCTCACTGACTGATCTGATACGAATCGTCGCGGAGGCGACGGGCCAGCCGCATCAGCCCCCTGATCCCGAGCACCACCAGAAAGAGCGCCAGAGTGAGGAGGAGAATCAACTCTGCTCCGGTCGAGTACGGCTTGTCGCACGACTGCAGCCCTCCGGGGCACAACCCAAAGCCTGTCCCCCCGTCGAGCAGGTCGATGAGCACCAGGATGGGAACTATCCCGATGGCGATGGCCAGTCCCATGAGGACGAAGACACCGAGTCTGACGAAGAATGCACCCACAACCCTGACAAGGTAACCAGGCGAGCCGGCCAAGTCGCCGGGTTTCCGCCACGTCGGGCGGCGCAGTCGAGAGGAAACCTGGTGGCCGTGGTCCGCGCTGCACCCGGTTGCGGTCTCCGCCGCATCATTGGCACAGTCGACAGGACGGACCTTGGTCAGACACGTTCGTAGGAGACGAAGCTGAAACCTGCGTGTCGCTCGCGGCCGACTTCCCGCCACCGCGACCAATCGACCGGCGGGAACCAGGTGTCTCCCTCCGGCTCGGCGTCCACCTCGGTCAACTCCAACCGGTCGGCGACATCCAACGCCTGGCGATATACGTCGGCGCCACCCGCGATGAAGAGGTCCTGGCCCAGGTTGCGGGCCATGTCGAGGGCGCCTCGCAGGGACCGGGCAACATGGACGCCATCGTGGGACCAATCCGGTCGGCGAGTGAGGACGATATTGGTACGACCCTCCAGCGCACGGCCTATCGAGACGAAGGTCTCCCGGCCCATCACTATCGACTGTCCCATCGTGAGCCGCTTGAACCTGGCGAGGTCTTCTGGAATCCGCCACGGGAGGCGACCGTCGACACCGATCACCCCGTTGCCGGCAACCGCGGCGATGATGACCGTCTTCAAACGGCGATGGGGGCCCGGATCGCCGGGTGCGGGTCGTAACCCACGACTTCCACATCCTCGATCTCGAACTCGTCGAGGCTCCGCCGCCCCGGTTCGAGCCGCAACGAGGGCAGGAGACGCGGCTCTCGCTCCAATTGGAGCCGAGCCTGTTCGATGTGGTTCAGATAGAGATGGGCGTCGCCCATGGTGTGAACGAAGTCACCTGCCTCCAGGTCGCACACCTGGGCCACCATGTGGGTGAGCAGAGCGTAGGAGGCGACGTTGAACGGGACCCCGAGGAACACGTCGGCCGAGCGCTGATAGAGCTGACAGCTGAGACGCCCCTCGGCGACATAGAACTGAAACAGGGTGTGACAGGGTGGTAGCGCCATGTCGTCGACGTCCGCCACATTCCAGGCGCTGACGATGTGTCGGCGCGAGTCCGGGTTCTGCCTGATCGACTCGACCACCCGGGCGATCTGATCGACCGAGTTGCCGTCAGGAGTCGGCCAGGAGCGCCATTGATAGCCGTACACCGGGCCCAGGTCCCCCTGCTCGTCGGCCCACTCGTCCCAGATGGTCACCCCGTGATCGCGAAGCCAGGCGACGTTGGTCGAGCCCCGCAGGAACCACAGCAGCTCGGCGATCACCGAGCGGAGATGGACCTTCTTCGTGGTGACCACCGGGAAGCCGGCCGACAAGTCGAAACGCATCTGATGGCCGAACACCGACCGGGTTCCGGTGCCGGTCCTATCGGCCTTCTCCACGCCTTCTGCCAGCACCCGGTTGAGGAGATCGTGGTACTGCAGCACCGGGCCATCGTACCGACGCGGTCGGCGCGGCCCGGTCATACCCGGTGTCTTTCACAGTTAGGGTTGGGCCATGGCCAAGTTCGATGTCGACGCCATGCTGGAGCGGTACAGACAACGCGCCGCAGCGGTCCGTGAGCGTCCCCTGCCCCCTGTCGCCGGCGAGGAGCGGAAGAAGTTCATCGAGCAGGCCGAGACCGACTACACGGACTTCGCACTCGTCGCCCACGCAGCCTGGGAGATCGACGACAACCATCTCGTACTCAAGATCCCGCTGCAGGGCAGCGGCTAGGCGCTTCACCGGATGCTGGACAAGCGTCTGGTTCTCGTCTCCGGCAAGGGCGGTGTAGGCAAATCGGCGGTGACCTCAGGGCTGGCTCTTCTCGCTCAACGCCGGGGCTTGCGGGTACTGGCGGTGGCCATGGAGCCCGGAGGCGGCCTCGCCACCCACTTCGGCGCGGGTGACCTCGGCTTTGCCCCCCGTGAGGTGCGTCCCGGGCTCCACGCCATGCAGATGGTCCGCTCCGAGGCGCTCCTCGAATACCTGTCGCTGCAGCTCCGTCTCCCCGGCGTGGGGCGCTTCGGCGCCGTCGCCAGAGCCTTCGACGCCCTGGCGACCGCGGCGCCGGCGGTACGCGAGATCGTCACCATCGGCAAGGTCCTCTGGGAGGTCAAAGAGGAGCGCTGGGACCTGGTCCTGGTAGACGCCGCCCCGACCGGGCAGATCACCAGCTACCTCCGTGCCCCAGCCACCATCTCCGAGCTGGTGACCACGGGGCGGATCAGCAGCCAGGCGGCGTGGATGGCGGACACCCTCGCCGACCCGGAGGCTACGGCCCTGGTGTTGGTCACCCTCGCCGAGGAGCTACCCACCACCGAGACGAAGGAAGCGATCGAATGGGTGGAGCGGTCGGATGTCGT
Source organism: Acidimicrobiia bacterium (assembly GCA_035249605.1). Lineage (GTDB taxonomy): Bacteria > Actinomycetota > Acidimicrobiia > Spongiisociales > ZC4RG35 > JANQRA01. The sequence goes on along the minus strand of DATFGI010000034.1, from coordinate 13,042 downwards.
GCCCGAGCCCATCGTCATCACCAACCGGGTGCTTTCCCCTGTCGACGATGACGCTCCCCCAGGCGTCGTCGGCGACATGGTCGCGCTCCACGAGTCGTTGTGGGCAGAGCAGCAGAGATGGCTGGCGAAGCTTCCCCCCCATCTCACCCTGCCCTACCTCTTCGGGCTGTTCACCCCGGGTGAGGTCGCGGCTCACATCAGCGACGAGCTGGAGAAGCTGGCATGACGAGCACCATCCTGGTCACGGGAGCCGGCGGAGTCGGCAAGACCACCCTCTCCGCCGCCCTGGGGGTGGACGCGGCCCGACGGGGCGTACGCACCCTGGTGGTCACCGTCGACCCGGCGCGGCGGCTGGCATCGACCCTGGGGATCGAGAACCTGGGCGACGAGCCACAGCCGCACGCCGCCGAGCCCGGGCTGTGGGCCGCCATGCTCGACTCCAAGGCTTCGTGGCGGGCCGTCGCCATGCGTCATGCCGACCCCGAGATCGCCACCCGGCTGGCCGACAACGAGTTCTTCCAGGCGGCGTCGGAGCACTTCCCCGCCTCCCAGTCATATGCCGCCGCCGACCAGGCCGCCACATTCGTTCAAGCCCGGGCATGGGACCTGGTCATCGTCGACACTCCCCCGTCGGGTGGTGGCATCGACTTCTTCACCGCTCCGGCGCAAATGGCCGACCTGGTGGGCGGCCGGCTCCTACGTTGGATCACCGGGGGCCCGCTCCCCGGGCGCAGGTTCTTCTTCGACCGCGCCGCCCGGCCCATGCTGCGTATGGCCGACACCATCCTCGGCTCCGGGCTCTTGGAGAGGGTCTCGGAGTTCTTGTTGGACCTGCGGACCACATATGACGGGGTGGCGAGACGGGGCCGGGAGATCGAGGCGGTGCTCGGTGAGGCGGCGATCCTGGTGGTGACCACGGCCGACCCGGCGCCGGTGGCGGAGGCGGTGCGTTTCTACCGCCAGCTCCCCGATCTCGCTTCGGTGCCGGTGGCGGTGGTGTTCAACCGGACTTTGCCCGACGAGTGGGCGCAGGCGGCGGCACCACCCGGGCTGCCCGCCGAGCTCGGCCAACTGGTCGCCCAGTGGAGGGCGGAGACCCTGCGCCAGGCCGACGCCCGAAGCGAGTTCTCCGCCCGCTACGGGGCGAACGTGGCCAGGATCCCCTGGCGACCCGACCCTCCGACCGACCTCGACGGTCTGGCCGCATTGCTCCAGGGCTCCGAAGGCATCCCCTGGGGGCGGCTCCTCCCCTGACTCCCTCTTCCCATGGCCGGGACCGGACTTAGATTGTCACCATGGCCTCGGCAGCCGCGTTCTTCGATCTGGATCGCACCCTCATCTCAGGTGCATCGGCCTTCCCCTTAGGTGTGGAGGCCTGGCGTCATGGGCTGGCATCGTGGGCCGACATCCTCCGCTGGGGCACCGCGGCTCTCGCCTTCATGCTTGCCGGCGACAAGGAGGACGGGTCCGTCCACGACCTCAGGGGGGAGTTCCTGACACGGGTCGAGGGTGCCTCGGTCGCCGACCTCGACGACATCGGCCAGGCGGTGCTGCCCAAGCTGGTGGCCCGGGTGCGCCCCGAATCACGAAAACTCATCTCGATGCACCACGAGGTGGGAAGAGACACCTGGATCGTCTCGGCCAGCCCGCAACGGATCGTCGAGCCTCTGGCCGCCAGCCTGGGAATGAGCGGTGCCATCGGCTCCGAAGGGCGGGTGGTCGACGGCAGGTTCACCGGCGAGCTCGACGGCCCTTTCATCTACGGCGCCGGCAAGGCGGAGGCCATCGAGAAACTGGCCTCCGATCGTGGCTACGACCTGGAACTCAGCTACGCCTACTCCGACTCGATTTCCGACCTGCCGATGATGGAAGTGGTGGGCCATCCGGTGGCGGTGAACCCGGACTCGCAACTCGACCGGATCGCTCACGAGCGGGGATGGCCGATCGTGATCTTCGCCCGCCGCACCAAACGTGTCTTCGCCCTCAGCGGTGTGGTTGTGGTCTCGGCCGGCGCCGCCGGGGTCGGCTATGCCGTGGGACGGCGTCACGGGCAGAGCTCCACGCTGGCGCTCCTGGCCAGGTCGACCCTTTCCGACTAGAGGATCGCCCGGGGCCCGAGAAGCTCCTTGAGCTCGGCGAAGAGCGCCGAGCGAGGCTCCACCCTGTGGTCGTCCCCGAGCCGGAGCACCTTGGTGTCCCCGTCGTCGGACAGGTTCAGGAAGACGGTCGCCGACCCGGGATGGTTCCTCAGGATCCCCTTGAGGCCGGAAACCACCTCGGGAGTGAGTCGAGAGGCGGTGACCGCGAGTCGCACCGCGCTGTCGTCCCTGATCGCCAACTCCCTGATCTCGCGGGCCACCACCTTGACGTCGTCACCGCGGTGATCGAGGTTCCCCGAGACCACGAGAACGGCGTCCTCCACGACCAGAGGCCCGAAGTCGTGGACCGTCTTGGGGAAGACGATCACCTCGACCGAGGCCTCCAGGTCTTCCAGTTGGAAGAACAGCATCGGATCCCCGTTCTTGGTCCAGCGGCGGGTTATCGAGGCCACGATGCCTCCGATGGTGACCGGGGCCCGGTCGCTCATCTCGGGCAGATCCGGGATGGTCGTCGTAGTCGATGCCGCAAGAGCCGCGCCCACCGTGAGCAGCGGGTGGTCGGAGACATAGAGCCCAAGCATCTCCTTCTCGAAGGCGAGCTTGACCTTCTGGCCCCATTCACCCTTGGGGATGTCGAAGCTCCCGGTCTCACCGGTGTCGGCCTCGCCGGCGAACAGCGAGTACTGGCCCATCTCCTCGTTGCGCCGCCGCTCCAGGGTGGTGTCGAGGATCAGCTCGTGCATCAGGGTGAGGCCCTTGCGGGTCTCCCCGAGCGCATCGAACGCCCCCGCCTTGATCAGAGACTCCACGGTCCGCTTGTTGAGCACCGAGACGTCCACACGGTCTACGAAGTCGAGGAAGGACTGGAACGGGCCCCCCTCGGCGCGGGCCTCGGCGATCTTCTCCACCACTCCCTCGCCAACGTTGCGGATCGCCGAGAGCCCGAAGCGGATGCGACCGTCGTGGACGGTGAAGTCCGACTCGCTCTCGTCGACATCGGGGACCATCACCTCGATGCCCATCTGCCGGCACTCGTTGAGGTAGACGGCGGTGCGGTCCTTGTCCCGCTTGGTCGCGGTGAGCAGCGAAGCGAGGTACTCGGCGGGGTAATGCGCCTTGAGGTACGCGGTCTGATATGCGACGAGGCCGTAGGCGGCGGCGTGAGACCGGGCGAACCCGTACCCGGCGAAGTGCTCGATGAGCCCGAATATCTCCCGGCCCACCTCCTCGGTGTGGCCTTGCTCGACACAGCCGCGGACGAAGCGCTCCTCCTCGGCGACCATCACCGACTTGATCTTCTTGCCCATGGCCAAGCGCAGGTCGTCGGCTTCGAGCATGGAGTACCCGGCCATCTCACGAGCCACCATGAGAACCTGCTCCTGATACACCATGATCTGATAGGTGTCGGCGAGCTTGTCGGTGAGAGCCGGGTGGATGTGGGAGATCTCGGCCCTGCCGTTCTTGCGATCGGCATAGAGGTTGTGCATGTTGGCGCCCATCGGGCCGGGGCGATAGAGGGCAACCAGGGCGATGACGTCGTCGAAGCTGTCCGGGCGGAGCGAGCGGATGAGGGCCCGCATCGGGGTCCCCTCCATCTGGAACACCCCGATCGTGTTGCCGCTCTGGAGGAGCTCGAAGGTCTTCTCGTCGTCGAGGGGGACGTGGTCGATGTCGACCCGCTCCCCGGTGCTCAGCTCGAGGAGCTCTAGACAGCGCTCGATTATGGAGAGGTTGCGCAGGCCGAGGAAGTCCATCTTGAGCAGCCCCAGATCCTCGACGCCATGCATCTCGAATTGGGTGACGGTCTCGGCGCCATCCCCCTTCTGCTGTACCGGAATGATGTTGGTGAGCGGCTCGGGGGCGATCACCACCGCGGCGGCATGGATCGAGTCCTGACGGCGCAGGCCTTCCAGACCGCGGGCCACGTCGACCACTTCGCGCACGTTGGGATCGTTCTCGTACATCTCACGGAGTGGCTGGGCGTTGGCATACCAATCGCGCACCTCGGAGGGTGCGCCCGGCCCCGGGGGAACGAGGACTTCGTCGAGCGTCGGGTCCTTGCCCAGGATCGATGGGGGCATCGCCTTGGCCACCCGGTCGCCCAGCGAGTAGGGGTGACCGAGCACCCGGGCCGAGTCGCGTATCGCCTGTTTCCCCTTGATCGTCGAGAAGGTGATGATCTGTGCCACCCGGTCCTGTCCGTACCTCTCCGCGGCATATCGGATCATCTCGCCCCGGTAGCGCTCGTCGAAGTCCATGTCGATGTCAGGCATCGACTTGCGCCCCGGGTTGAGGAAACGCTCGAAGATGAGCCCGTAGGCGAGTGGGTCGATGTCGGTGATCCGCAGCGCGTAGGAGACGATGGAGCCCGCCGCCGAGCCTCGTCCCGGCCCCACCCGGATCCCGTTCTCCCGAGCGTGGCGAATCAGGTCCCAGACGATGAGGAAATAAGCGGGGAATCCCATCTCCTCGATGATCTTCAGCTCGTGCTCGACCCGCTCCCAGACCTCGCCACCCGGATCGGGGCCGTAACGCTCCCTGGTCCCCTGCTCGACGAGGTGACGGAGATAGGTGACCTCGGTCTCTCCCTCGGGCACCGGGAACTGGGGCAGGAGGATCTTGCCGAACTCGATGTCCACGTTGGACCGTTCCGCGATCCACAGCGTGTTGTCCACCGCGCCGGGGAAGCGATCCTCCGGGAAGAGACGCCGCATCTCATCGGCCGACTTCAGATAGTGATCCGAGCCTTCGAAGCGAAGCCGACCCGGTTCGTTGCGCAGCGAGCCGGTCTGGATGCACAGCAACGCATCATGAGCGTCGTGCTCCTCTCGCCTGGTGTAGTGGGCATCGTTGGTGGCGAGCAAGGGTGCGTCGACGACACGCGCCAGCTCGACCAGGTCGTCCATGATCCGGTGCTGAGCGGCGAGACCGTGGTCCTGGAGCTCGATGAAGAAGTTGTCCCTCCCGAAGATCCCCTGGAAACGCCGGGCGGCGGAGACGGCGGCATCGAAGTCGCGGACGATCCCCTTGTTGCCCTCTTCGGAGAGGGCGTCGGGGCCGAGTAGCTGAGGGACCAGCCCTCCGAGACATCCGGAGGTGGCGATGATGCCCTCGGAATGGCGCTCCAACAACTCGAAGTCCATCCTCGGCTTGTAGTAGTACCCGTCGAGGAACGACTTGGAGCTGAGCTGGAGGAGGTTGCGATAGCCCGCCTCGTTCTCGGCGAGCAGGATCATGTGGTACCGCTTGTTCTGGTCCGACGGCGGGCGGTCGAACCTGGAGCCGTCGGTGAAATACGCCTCGATTCCGATGATCGGCTTGATCTCGTGGCGGCGGGCGGTCTTGACGAAGTCGACCACTCCATACAGGTTGCCGTGATCGGTGATGGCGATGGCGGGCTGGCCCATGGCAGCCGCCGAGGCGACCACGTCGGCGATCCGTGCCGCGCCGTCGAGTAGTGAGTACTCGGTGTGGAGATGGAGATGTGCGAAGGACACTCGAAGTTACAAAGATGTAGTTCCCTGCGACATTAGTGGATGCTCGACGAGCCCGCGCACCTCAGAACACGAGCACCAGAGCCACCGACAGAATGGCGATGGCCACCGCGATGACGACCCGTGCCGGGACCGGATCCGGTCGGCGCACCCGCGACCACAGCTCACCGATGACGAACCCGGCGACCAGTCCACCGAGATGGGCCTCCCAGGCGATGTTGCGGATGATGAGAGGGAGAGCAGCATTGAGCAGGAGAAGGAACCCGATCTGGCGGAGCAGCGCCCGCCCGTAGGCGGTGTTGCGCCGTCGAACCGCCCAGTTCGCCCAGATCCCGAACAGCCCGAAGATGGCGCCCGAGGCACCCACGGCGATATCGGTCGGATCGCCCATCAGGTAGGCGAAGGCACCACCCATCCCCGCCGCCGCCAGGTAGGCGCCCACGAAGGGGAAGGTGCCCACCCCCCGTTCGATCTGGGGGCCGAGGACCCAGAGCGCCCACATGTTGAAGACGATGTGGGTGATCGAGGCGTGGAGCAGCACGGGGGTGAAGATCCGCCACCACTCCCCTGCACCGACCAGACCATTCACCTGCGCCAGCGCCTGTCCGAGCGAGCCGTCGAGGTTGCGCCCAAACCCGGTGAGGAGGAAGAACCCCACCGCGAGACCCACGAAGGCCATCGTGGCCGGCGTGCTGCGTCGTCCGGAACGAGTCGGGATCACCTTCTGGGTCCCCTCAGCCCGGACACATTCGGGGCAGCGCTGGCCCACTGTGGCGTCGATCGAGCAGTCGGCGCAGATCGGCCGGTCACATCGGCTGCAGCGAAGGAGGGTGTTGCGCTCCGGGTGTCGGTAGCACACAGGTGTGGCGGTGGTGTGGTCCTGGGTCACGTCCTGAAGGTACTTGGTACTCGGAGCAGCCGATCAACCGACGTCTGAACGAATCCGGCGCCGAGGTAGAGGCTGCGGGCGGCCTCGCTCTCGAAGCCGACCTTCAGGCGCCGTGCGCCCTTGCCTGCCAGCCGATCGAGGCCGTTCGTCAGCAGCATGCGGGCGAGGCCGAGTCGCTGGTATTCATCCTCGACGCGCATCGGTTCGAGAAGCCCGACCAGGGTCGTGTCGTCGCTCCAGAACAACGCATAGCCGGCGACCCTGCCATCGGGGCCCTCGACCGCCAGATCGAGCGTCGGATCGTACAGCGAGCACTCTTTGAGCCGCCGCTCGACCAGTTCGCCGTTGCGAGCGATCATCGGGTGCGGACGATCGGGGTGTGTCATCCGATCGACGATCGCGAAACCATCGACGTGCGTCACCGGCGGGCGCCGGTCGGCGTCCATCCAAGCGGTGCCCGACAACTCGTCGGTCATCACGAATCCACTTTGGATGGCGAGACCCGCCAGCGGGGTGTCGGCTCCACACACGAGAACCCGGAGAGCCTCGAACCGATGCCCGGCGGCGGCTTCCATCGTCGCGGCCCAGACCTCTTCCTCGTCGACGATCGACGGTACGGCGAATACGTCTGCTTGCCAGGTGTCGTGCCACGCCGTCAGCCCTGCCGACGCCACCGGGCCTTCCTCGTCGAACCAGACCGGGAGCGCCAGGGCGTCGGTCGCCCGGGGGCGGCGCCACCACCACTGCACGTCGGCGGCCTCCCACATGCCTCCCATCGGATCAGCCAGGCGAGCGCGCTGCAGGACCGTGGTCGTTGCGTTGAGACGCACGAGACCCCGCAGCATCTCGCGTCGCACGACCACGTTGGTCGAGCTTAGTTGTCGGCTCGCGGGCCACTAGGCGAGCAGCTCGATCACTGCGGCCAAGTCGGGCGGGAGTGGGGAGTCGACCGAGACCTGTTCCCGGGTCATTGGATGACTGAATTCGAGACGGGAGGCATGGAGGAAGGTGCGCGGTGTCGATAGGTCGCGGCGGGTGGCCCCATAGCCGAAGTCACCGACGACGGGATGGTCGACTGCCCCGAGATGAACCCTGATCTGATGGGTTCTACCTGTCTCCAATCGCACCGCGAGCAGCGACACATCGGCCCTCTCCCAATGCCGGATCACCTCGAAATGGGTCCGTGCCGGCTTACCCCGGGGATCGACCGCTCTCCTGGTGGGCCGGGCCGGGTCTCGCCCGATCGGGGCCTCGATCGTGCCGGTGGCCGCAGCCATCTCTCCTTCCACCAGAGCGGTGTAGCTCCGGGCCACCTGTCGCCGTCCAAGCTGGCCGGTGAGATCGGTGAACGCCTCGGCGGTGCGGGCGACGAGCAGCGCTCCCGACGTGTCCTTGTCGAGCCGGTGCACCAGACCCCATCGGTCAGCCGACCCCACTCCGGCGAGATCGGGATAGCGGTGGAGGAGACCCGCGGCCAGCGTTCCCCTCGATCGACCGGAGCCGGGGTGGACCACCAGGCCGGGCGGCTTGTCGACCACGATCAGGGCTTCGTCCTCATACAGCACTCCGAAGTCCACCGGCTCCGGCTCGAGGCGAGCGGCCAGCTCCGGCGTGCCACTCGTTATGACTTGACCGGGGCGGACCCGATCCGAGCCCTCGGCTACCTCCCCGTCGACGTCGACCCCACGTTCAACCAATGCCGCAGCCTCGGACCTGCTCAATCCGAGCAGGACCGCCAGGGCCCGGTCGACCCGGGCGCCATCGAGATCAACCGGCACCTCGAGATCTATCTGCTGCGCCACGCGTGAATGAGTAGCAGCCCCACCGCGATCGTGATGGATGCGTCGGCGACGTTGAAAGTGGGGATCACCCAAAGATTCACCCAATCGATGACCGCACCGTCGATGATCCCCGGCCCGCGGGCGACACGATCGACCAGGTTGCCTACCGCCCCACCCAGCACCAGGCCCAGGACCACCGTCTCGAAGCCAGGTCGGGGGGTGCCCAACGAAACCAGGACCACGATGGCGATGACGAGGGCGGCGATGCCGACCACCGTCCCCCCGTCCGGGAAGAAACCAAAGGCGACGCCGGGATTCTCGACGTAGGTCAGCTCGAGGAAGCCGGGAATGAGAACGAAGTCGCCATCGGCGAAATTGAGGACAGCGAGACGCTTGGTCCACAGGTCGAGCGCCACGACGGCCGCGGCGACACCGAGCCCGATCAGATAGCGACGAATCAAGATCTGCGCGCTGCGCACTCCACGCATAGCGTCGAGTAGGGGAGCACGTCGAGACGCTCCACCGGGATCGCGTTGCCACACGACTCGCAGATGCCGTAGGTCTCGGTCTCGACACGGTGCAGGGCCCGGTTCACCTTGCTCAACAGGTCTGCGGTGTTCTGCTCGATGGAGAGCTCCTTGGCGTACTCCAGCTTCATCGAGCTGGCCTCCGCGTTACCCGGATCGGGACTGCGATCCGAGGAGCTCTCGGTGAGACGGGCCTCTTCGAGCTCGCGCTCGTAGTCGGCGATGAGCGCCTCGAGACGTTCACGCTCGTCCTCGAGTCTCTTCCGGTATCTATCCAGAGTTGTCTTGGCCAACTTTCGTGCCACTTCTCACCTCTCGAAAAGGCGGGGAACCCTACCAATGACCCGATTCACACGCCCGTTCCCTTCGGCGAGGGTGAACACCTCGCCCAAGCCATTGATTCCGGCATCGAGCCCGCTCTCTCGGCCGAGCATCGGGGCAGGGTAGACGACGACTTGGTGGACCATCGGACACCGTTACCCTCCCGTTTCAGATGTCAATCCGCGGAAATGCCACCGTTTTCCGGTCCCTGCCCAACCAACCGGACCATGACACGCTGGAGCAGGAGACCCTCGCCTGGTGGGACGAGCACGCCATCTTCCCCAAACTGCGCGAGAAGAACGCCGGTGCTGAGCCGTTCAGCTTCATCGACGGCCCGGTGACCGCCAACAAGCCGCTGGGTGTCCACACCGCCTGGGGTCGGACGCTCAAGGACGTGATCCAGCGTTACAAGGCCGGACGTGGCTTCGACTTGCGTTACCAGAACGGCTGGGACTGTCAGGGGCTGTGGATCGAAGTCGGTGTCGAACAGGAGCTCGGGCTCAACTCCAAGAAGGAGATCGAAGCGTTCGGGCTCGAGGAGTTCGCCCGTCGCTGCAGGGCCAAGGTCGCCCGGTCGGTCGAGGAGCTGCGCCGCGGCTCGAGGCGGCTCGGTATGTGGATGGACTGGGAGAACGACTATCTCACGTTCTCGGACAACAACATCGAGTACATCTGGAGGTACCTGAAGACCCTCCACGAGCGGGGCTGGCTCTACAAGGGCCATCGCTCCACCGAGTGGTGCCCGCGCTGCGGAACGTCGATCTCCCAACACGAGATCACCGGTCAGTCGGGTGTCTATCAGGAGAAGACCGACCCCTCCCTCTACGTCCGCTTCCCGCTGCTCGACCGGCCCGGCGAAGGTCTGGTCATCTGGACCACCACACCGTGGACTCTCCCCGCCAACGTCTCGGCGGCGGTTCATCCGGAGAAGGAGTACGGCCGTTTCCTCGACGGCGATTGGGTCGCTGCCGAGCGTTACCCGGACGAGGAATTCGTCGAGATCAAGCCGGGGACCGAGCTGGTCGGCTGGAAGTATCAGGCTCCCTTCGAGGACCTCGAGGCAGCCGCCGGCGTCGAGCATCAGGTCATCCCGTGGGACGAGGTCACGATGGACCAGGGCACCGGCATCGTCCACATCGCACCCGGTGCCGGGTCGGAGGACTTCGAGCTCGCCGGAGTACACGGCCTCGCCGTCCTCACCCCGGTCGACGGCTCGGGTCGCTTCTATCCCGAGTACGGGTGGCTGGCCGGGTTGAGCACGACCGAGGCGCGACAGCCCATAATCGATGCTCTCGAGGAGAGGGGCGTGCTGGTCGAGGCCGGCGAGTACGTCCATTCCTACCCGCACTGCTGGCGATGCGACACCCCTCTCATCTTCCGTGTCGCCGACGACTGGTACATCTCCGTCGACGAGATCCGCCAGCCGCTCAAGGACGCCAACGCGACCGTGGCTTGGACTCCGGAGTACATGGGCAAGCTGATGGACGACTGGCTCAACAACATGGGCGACTGGAACATCTCCCGCCGTCGCTATTACGGACTACCCCTTCCCTTCTATCCCTGTGTGTGCGGTCATCTCAATGTCGTGGGCTCCCGGACCGAGCTCGTCGAGCGGGCAACGGGTGGCATCGATCAGCTAGAGGAGCTGCGCCGCCCCTGGATCGACCGGGTCCCGATTCGCTGCGAGGAGTGTGGCGAGGAGGTGAAGCGCATCGAAGAGGTCGGCGACGTCTGGCTCGACGCCGGGATCGTTCCTTACTCCACCCTGGGCTGGCAGAACCCGGAATGGGTGCCGGGAGGCAACGCCACCGGGGCCGCCAAAGGGTTGACCCAGGCCGACCTTCCCGACCACTCGTATTGGGAGAAATGGTTCCCGGCCGACTGGGTCTCCGAGATGCGTGAGCAGGTCAGGCTCTGGTTCTACTCACAGCTGTTCATGTCGGTGGCGCTGGTTGGTGAGTCCCCGTTTCGGACCGTACTCGGCTACGAGAAGATGCTCGCCGAGGACGGCCGGGAGATGCACGGCTCTTGGGGAAATCTGATCGGCGCCGAGGAGGCGTTCGAGAAGATGGGTGCCGACGTCATGCGGTGGATGTATTGCGCCCACCCCCCGGACCGAAACCTGCTCTTCGGCTTCCAGGGCGCCCACGACGTGCGCCGGCGGCTCCTCACTCTGTGGAACTCGGCCAGGTTCCTCGTCGACTACGGCAACATCGAGGGATTCATCCCCACCTATGCCGATCTGGATGGAGGCCCGGACGGAGTCGAGCTGGCCCACACCGACCGGTGGCTTCTCTCCCGCGCCGGCCAGGCGGTCACCGAAGCCCGGAACAGCTTAGAGCGACTCCGCACCGATGAGCTGATCTCGGCATTCCAGCTGTATCTCGACGACCTCTCCAACTGGTACATCAGGAGGAGCCGCCGCCGCTTCTACGACTTCGACGAGGCCGCATTTCGCACCCTCTGGGTGGGGGTGGTCACCGCACTCCGCATCGTCGCCCCGGTGATGCCGTTCCTGACCGAGCACCTGTGGTCGAATCTCGTCACCGGCCCCTGCCCGGACGCCCCGGAGTCGGTTCATCTCGCCGGATGGCCCGGCCCGCCGGGCAAAGTCGACGAAGATCTGCTGGCCGAGGTCGCCGCGGTGCGACGTGTCGTCGAGGCCGGCCGCCGTGCCCGAATGGACGCCAACATCAAGCTGCGACAGCCCTTGCGCCGAGCCGTGGTCCGTGGCGCCGACCTTGCCGCGGGCCACGCCGAGGAGATCCGCGACGAGCTGCGGGTCAAGGAGATCAGCTTCGATGCTGAAACGGCTGTCGAGGTCACCGTGAAACCCAACTTCCCGATGGCCGGCCCCCGCCTCGGCCCCAAGATCAAAGAGGTCGCCGCCGCCCTCACCGCCGGTCGGTACGAAGACCTCCCTGACGGTGGAGTCGTAGCAGCAGGGGAAAAGCTCGGACCTGACGAGGTTCTGCGCTCCGAGAAGGTGACCCTGGAGGGATGGGTGGTAGCGCACGACGGGCATGTGAGTGTCGCCATTGACCCGACACTCGACGACGAGTTGATCCTGGAGGGCCGAGCCCTCGAGTTGATCCGCGCCCTCAACGAAGAGAGGAAGAACCTCGGTCTCGAGCTCACCGATCGTGTTCTTCTCAGCCTCCCCTCCGAGCACGCTGAGTTGGTCGAGACCTACAAGGACCGGATCGCCGCCGAGGTGCTGGCCACGGCGATCGTGATCGAGTCCGGGCTGGACCATCCGGTCATGACGCTCGATACCGCCTACGCGTACGAGCGATAGCCGAGGCGTCACGTGAGGGACAGTTGAAGCAGCATCTTGGTCAGAGCTGGGTTGAGGCCAAGATTGTCGTCGGGCCGGTAAGCTCCTAGAGCCATCCTTTCTGCTCACCGACCCGTCGAAGGGCTCGACGAGATTTCTTTTCCTGGATGCGACAAGACCCTTGTTTTTGTCCTACTGGGTTCGTAGTGTCTCGAACAGATGTTCGATCAGCAGCACGTCTTGGATCCGGCCCTCCGGGCGGAGGATCATGAGGAGTTGTTCCGGCTGACGGTTGCCGCCTATGCGGGCGACGAGCCGGAGGAACAGCATTTCCTGCCTGCTGACTTGGAGGAGATCCTCCCGGGTCGTTATCTGGCGGCGATCCTCTCCTCGGTCGACCGGTCGAAGCTGTCTGGTCATGATGTGGTCCGGTTGTTACAGGCTGACGAGCGGCTGGTCTCACATGCCAACGCCGGGTATTACGCCGACATGGCCGAGGTGGCGCATGCTTATGACCCGGATACCACGGCCCGGGATTCGTTTCCGGTGGAGTCCGCCGTCGAAGAGGTGCAGACCGCTCTGGGTAAGACCCGACGGGCCGCCGAGATGGAAACTAGACCTCGCCCTCGACCTGCAGGGTCGCCTACCCGACGT
>DATFGI010000033.1:0-40148 GCA_035249605.1 Acidimicrobiia bacterium | reverse complement strand
TGGGATCTCGAAAGCGACGCCCATTGATGCGGTCCACATGCCACATTGAGTCCTTCATCTTCACGATGCCATCGGTGTGCGATGTGCCAAAGAACAGGAGCAATTCGTGGCCGCCCTCATCGAGAAGCTCAAAGTCGAGCTGAAACGGAAATCCAGCTCTGTCGAGCATCGATCGGTAAGCGTCGATTAGACCTCTCTTCTTCTCAGCGGGTGTACCGCTGGCCACCTTCTCCCGCCATGCTGCTGTTCCGAACACCTTGTCGCCGGCGGGCTGATGTGCCTGGTCGAAGAATCTCAGGAACCACGCGGTTTGAAATGTGACCAGCACCTCGGCTGACTTCATCCGGCCAACATGGCGAACCAGCGACGCTGGAGTGTCTACGCCCCAGCCGTCGAAGTTGACGAAGATAGGCCCGTCAGAGACTCCGAGAGTCTGCAATGCCGGGATCATCTCCGATATGCACTCACCTCTTCGGGGGAGAACATTGATCCTCGGCCAGTCATAGAAGCGGTCGATGACTGCCTGAAGGTGGTCGAAACGGTCTTGCCTTTCCTCGATGAATATCAGCCGCTGCTCGGTATCGAAACGAGTTACCTCCCGCCGGTGGGCTTGAGTCAGGGCGATGACAGGTGAGCTGTCCTTACTGTTCTTGTACTGGCCGGGCCCAGCAAAGGCGTCGACGTAGGTGAGTCCGTCCTGGTGGAATCTCTGGGCGATCATCGGAAACCACGCCTCGAGGTACCGCCGGAGGATCTGATGCTTCGCTGCCGTATGCGGATCTCTGTCCCAGAGGACGTCTTTTGGAACTGCCATCACTACCTATCTGTGCAGGTTGATGTGTCCTCGACCGGCCGGTCAGGTGTTGCCACGATACGTTCAGGTTGCCGGGCAACAGTGTGCTCTGCGCGGAACCGAGTCGTGGACACGTAGCTTGGCGTTTGGTCGTTAGGCAAGATCGCGAAAACTGTCACTATGGCCAATGAGAATGTCACGCAAGAAAGACGAACGATGACCAAAACCGCGATCGAATGGACAGAGCACACGTGGAATCCGGTCACAGGCTGTGACAAGGTTTCGCCGGGCTGTGACAACTGCTACGCGGAGCGCATGGCCGCACGGCTGCAGGCGATGGGATCGGCTCGATACGCCAACGGGTTCCAGCTCACACTCCATGAGGACAAGGTTTCCGAGCCCCTTCGCTGGTCGAAGCCGCGGCTGGTATTCGTCAACTCAATGTCTGACCTCTTCCACCCAGACGTGCCCGACCGTTTCATCGACGACGTGTTTGCGGTGATGACTCAGGCTTCTCGACACACATTCCAGGTGTTGACAAAGCGCCCTCAACGTGCCGCCAAGCTTCTCGCCGGCCAAACTGTTGCGAAGAACATCTGGTTAGGCACAAGCATCGAGACTGACGCTTACACGTTTCGAGCCAACCACCTTCGCAGTATCGACGTGCAGGTCCGATTCCTCTCCTGCGAACCTCTCCTCGGTCCACTACCCAGCCTCAATCTCGATGGCATTTCGTGGGTGATCGTCGGCGGGGAGTCAGGACCCTGCCATCGTCCAGTAGAGAGCCATTGGGTGCGTCACGTCCGAGACATGAGCGTGGACGCCCATATCGCATTCTTCTTCAAGCAGTGGGGTGGTCACACGCCGAAAGCCGGCGGTCGAACGTTGGACGGCCGAGAGTGGACCGAATGGCCCGCGTCGACCCCAGCCCCCGCTGAATCAGCCTGACGCCAAGAAGCCCGAGGTCACTCGCTTCACGAGCGACGCCTCGAGGCTAACGCTAGGGGCCGAGTCTCGGAGGGGTTCCCGCCGCCCCATCCAGAACTGCAGACGGATTCCCTTGCTTGTCTCGACACGTGAGTCCTCGCGAAGCACCTCGCTATCTGAGAGGTGCTCTGGCGCTCCATCCTGTGGGGCCTGGGTGGCGCGACGCGAGGCAGGATCGTGAAAGGCAACGAATTCGAGTTCCCCAACAACGCCCTGACCAGGGCGTTTCGTGGAGCTGGCGGGATTTGAACCCGCGGCCCCCTCGTTGCGAACGAGGTGCTCTGCCAGGCTGAGCTACAGCCCCCGGTTGGGCCGCGAATTGTACCGGTAGGATCGATTCAGACAGATCGGCGGTATGAAACGCCCTACGGCCCACTTATTGGGCTCCCATTCCCAAGGACCCGTGTTCGCGCAGGTCTTGTCGGAGTCGTTCTTGGACGATGGTCGCCGTGAGGTCGGAGCGGGAGCGTTCGGAGAGGGCCCGGGCGATGTCGGTGGTGCGGCGCAGGCTGTTGGTCATGCCGTCGGGATAGTCGACCTGTGCCAGCAGGTCGACTATGGCATCCATCTGCTCGACTATGGCCTCGGCCTCGGCGATCCGCTCCTCACGCAAGAGGTCGAGCATGCGACGACGCATCTCACCCACCGCCTCCCCCAACCCGTGCAGGTACGGAACCGGGTCGAGGTCGAGTTCGCCGAATGAGGGGATCTCCGCACCGGTGAACATCGCCTGGGTGACCCGGGCCTCGGCGTATTCCTTGGCGGCATCGTTGACCACCGCATGGGTCCACAACTCGGGATTGGCGGCCACAGCGTCGGAGATGGCGGCCAGCCTGGAGCCCGACTCAGAGATGAGGGTCTCAGCCTTCTGCCACTCCCCGCGATGAAGGGCTCGGATCCCGTTGGCCGCGGAGCGAATGGCCAACCTCGATCCGGAAATGGCCTTCTCCCGGGCGGCGAACCGGGCGTCGAGTATGGAGCGGACCTCGTCGGGGAGGTCGGGGATCAATTGGCGATGACTTTGACCTGAGGCTCTTCCCACTCGGTCGGGCGTTCGGCGACGTGAGTCACCTTGAGGCGCTGCAGGCGCCGCTGTTTCATCTGGGCGAGAGCGGCGATGTAGAGGGCGGCCAAGGACGTGAAGAAGAGCCCGATCAGGACCCAGGCAATCGACCCGTAGTAGGCCGCCGCTCCGAAGCTGACCGCAACGAAGACAAAGAGCATGGTGAGTGTGCGCCGTCTCCGATTGCGGATCTGGTCCTTGTGGCTGGCGGCCAGGTCGGCCGCGCTGTGCTTCTGGACATGGGCGATGGAGTGGGTCCAGCGGTCGAATTCCTCGGTCGAGTTGATCGGAGTCGTCGAGCGCTCGCCGAAGACACTGGGGAGCAGGTAGACGGCCCAGATGGCAACGATCACCAGCGCTGCGATTATGAGTGGTGTATCCATATGTCAGTCACTCCGTCCGCTGCCGAAGCGTAGCCACAGGGCACCCGGTCAATCAACGACCTCCGACCTCTCCCAGGTCCCGGATCGGCCACCCTCCTTTTTCAGGAGACGAATCCGTTCAATGCTGACGCCACGCTCCACGCTCTTGACCATGTCATAGAGCGTGAGCGCCGCCGTCGAGACGGCGGTCATGGCTTCCATCTCCACACCGGTCTGTCCTGTCGTGGAGACGCTAGCGGTGATGGCGATGCCATGCCCCGCCGGCTCCAGCGAGATCTCGACGGAGTCGATGACGATGGGATGGCACAGCGGAATGAGATCGGCGGTGCGCTTCGCCCCCTGGATCCCGGCGATCCGCACCACGGCGGCGGCATCGCCCTTGGGCAGGTCCCCGGAGAAGAATCGGTCGACGAGGTCAGCGGGCATGGCGACGAACGCCTCGGCGAGAGCGACGCGGCGTGTCGCCGGCTTGTCTCCTACGTCGACCATCCGAGCTTCTCCTCGTTGGTTGAGATGAGTGAGATCACGCTCCGTCATCGGTCACCGTCCTGGTCTCCATCGCACGGAACAATTCGAGGATCACCGCGTCACCCGGGGGCACTCGCTCGATCCCCCGCCCGAGGACGGCGAAGGCGTCCGCATTGGCCGCCCCGGAGAGCACATGTGAGCCCTCGCCACCGGTCTTGGCCACCCTGAGCTCGGGATCGCCGGCCACGAAGCGCACCCTCAGGAACTCCTCCTTCCCCGGGTCGGATACCAGCTCCTCCTCGGTGACACCCATGACCCTCGGGCGGAGCAGCGCCACGGCCCCCTGCATGCGGAGGATGGCGGGGCGGACGAACTGCTCGAAGGAGACCAGCACCGAGACCGGGTTGCCGGGGAGGCCGAAGAAGGGAACGCCTCCGAGGGTCCCGAATCCCTGGGGCTTGCCCGGCTTCATCGCCACCGGATAGAACTCGACGTTCGCCTCTTCCTCGAGGACCATCTTGGTGACGTCGTACTCGCCCATCGACACCCCGCCCGAGGTGACGATCATGTCGGAGTTGGCCGCTGCCTCCCCGAGCGCGGAGCGCAGCGAGTTGGCGTCGTCGGGCACCCGGCCCAGGTCGAGCGGCTCGGCGCCGGCGTCGTCGATCAGACCCAAGATCATCGGGCGATTGGAATCGCGAATCTTCCCCGGTGTCAGCTCCCGGGTCTCGGGTGGCAACAGCTCGTCCCCGGTTGACATCACCGCGACCATTGGTCTCCTCGACACCGCGGGTCGGGTGACGCCGAGGGTGGCGAGCACGCCGACATGGGCGGGGGTGAGCCTCACCCCGGGCGGGAAGACCGTGGAGCCGGCGCGGACGTCGCCGCCGGGGAGCCGAACCGACGTCCCTAGCTCCGCGGCCACCGCGATGTGGACTTTCCCCTCCTCCACGCTGGTGTCCTCGACACGGACCACGGTGTCCGCCCCATCCGGCATAGGGGCCCCGGTCATGATCTTGATCGCCTCACCCTCTTGCACCGGCGTGGAGGCCGTTTCCCCGGCGGCGAGCTCCTCGATGATCTCGAGGATCGCACCAGGGGAGCCCACGTCGGAGGCACGCACGGCAAAGCCGTCCATGGCCGAGTTGGTGAAGCTGGGGACGTCATGTGGGGCGACGACCTGGGTGTAGAGCACACGGCCGATCGCCTCGGGGAGGCCGACCGTCTCCTCAGACGTGGGTCGAACGGTCGACAAGATCTGGGCGCGGACCTCCTCGATGGTCCTCACGATTCGAAGACATCCTCCCCGAACTGGTGGCTTCCGAGCACTTTGGACGCCTTGAGCAGCCCCTCGGGCGTGCCGGTGTCGAGAAGCTCGGAGTCGGCGACGAACCCGCGCAGTCTGCCCCGGACACCGAGCTCGTGGATGGCGTCGGTGAGCTGGACTTCTCCGCCGAATCCTGGGGAGGTCTTCTCCAGGATCGAGAACACCTCGGGTGTGAACAGGTAGCGACCCACCAGACCCAGGTTCGATGGAGCGCTGTCGACACCCGGCTTCTCCACGGCACCACCCAGATCGAGGTAGTCGTCAGCCTCGTCGGAAGTGGGGATGACAAAGCCGTACTTGTCTAAGAACTCGTCGGGATAGGGCCTCAGGCACATCACCGAGACCTCCCCGTCCCTGCTTCCCTTGGCCATGTTCAAAAGGACATCGTCGCCGGGCCGGACGATGTTGTCCGAGAGCAGGCAGTAGAACGGACGGTCTGCCACCATCTCCGCTGCCTCGTAGACGGCATGGCCCAAACCGAGCGGCTCCTCCTGCACCACGGGACGGACCCGGATGTCCTCCAGACCGGGGAGGGGGCCTCCGAGGCTGAAGTGCTGGGCTATCAGATGGCCGGCGTCCAGGTCGACGACCACGATCGCCTCCTTGGCCCCGGCCCTCGCCGCCTCCTCGACCGCGTACTGGATGGCGGGACGGTCGACCACGGTGATGAGTGCCTTGGGCACCACACGGGTGGCAGGCCGCATCCTGGTGCCTCGCCCCGCGGCGGGTATCACTGCGACTTCGATGTTCACGTAGGGACTTTCTGTTCGCTTCCCCGGATCACTCTCCGGATGTTTCCCCGATGCCTCCACACCACCAGGGCAATGGTCACCAGTAGCCAGACCAAGGCCAGCCCCCCGACACCTTGCCACAGTGCCAGCGGCACCGAGGCGAGCACCACGATCAGCGACGCCACGGAGGCGGTCTTGGTCAGCTTGGCCAGGACCAGCCATGAGGCCACAACGATCCCGGCGACCAGCGGGATGGTGAAGACGAGGACCCCGAGCCCGGTGGCCACCCCCTTACCCCCGCGAAAACGGTGGAAAACCGGGTAGCAATGGCCCACGACGCCACTTAGCCCGGCGAGGAACGCCCAATGCACCTGGGGATCGGTGCTGGCAACGGCGATCATCCCTATCGCCGCCGCGATCACCCCCTTCAGGGTGTCTCCGACGAGAACCATTGCGGCGGGGAAGCGGCCGATGGAGCGGAGGACGTTGGACGCGCCCGGGTTACCACTCCCGACTTCGCGGATGTCGACCCCGTGCATGCGGGCCACGACTACCGCGAAGTCGATGCTCCCCACCAGGTAGGCAGCCACCAGCGCCAGGGCGAGAGCAGTTGTCACCAGGCGATCTTATTGGCAGGCGATGGAATGGAAGAGGCCGACGGGGGGTTCTAGAGTCCTGGCTCCACCACACGCGGTCAGTAGATCATCCATGCCCACTTACGAATACGTCTGCAAGAACTGCGGAGACACGATCGAGGTCTTCCAATCCTTCTCCGACAAGCCGTTGAAGCGACACGACGCCTGCGGCGGCGACCTCAAGAAGGTCTTCCACGCCCGCGGCATCGTGTTCAAGGGCGAGGGTTTCTACGCCACAGACTCGAAAGCAGCATCGTCTTCCAAGTCTGCCTCCGACTCCTCGTCGGAGAGAGGCGAGAAGAGCGGAAAGAGCGAGAAGAAGTCCGACAAGAAGTCGGCGGCCAAGGCATCAGCGTCTTCGACCACCTCCTCTTCGGACGACTGACGACCCCCTTCTCACAAGCCTGAACCCTTCGTAGCGTCGCGGCCATGCTCTGGTTCGAGCCGCTCCCTTACGGGCGGTGGGCCCTCGTCGTCGTGATCGCCGTATTCGCCTTATGGGTCGAGTTTCGGCCCGACGCCACCGCGGACCAGCCTTTCGCCACGGTCGATATCGCCCCAGGGGAGACGATCGACGCCACCAACACCGAGATGCGCCCGGTACCGGATGGTCTGCTCACCGGCGCCGATCTGGGCGCCACGGCCGTGAGATCGATTACCCACGGCGCGCCGGTGCTCGCCACAGATGTCGGAGACCCGATGGCGTCGGTTCCACCCGGTTGGTGGGTGGTCGGCGTCACCCTCCCCAAGGCGGCAACCGTGGGAGACGATGTCCGGCTCGTGATACTGGACAGCGGTGAGGAGGTGGCGGGAGTCGTGGCCCACCCCGGCTCCGATGACCCCTTCGCCGCCGCCGACGGTGGCGTCGCGGTCCCCCCCGAACGGTCGGCCGAGGTGGCCCTCGCTGCCGCGAATGGGCGTCTCGCGGTGCTGGTGTCGACCGGTTGAGCACTACCGTGCCGCCGTGCTCGCCGCCGTCATCTGGGGCCTGGTCCAAGGCCTGACCGAGTTTCTCCCCATTTCCTCATCGGGTCACTTGGTGATCGTCCCCGAGTTCCTCGACCGGATCGGGATGACCATCGATCCCCCAACGCTCGGTGTCTCCGCCGTGCTCCATCTGGGCACGCTCATCGCCGTGCTGGTCTACTTCCGGGTCGACATCATCAAGGTGCTTCGCATGACCCGCGAGCCCGAGGGGAGAAAGATCGCATTGTTGGTGGCGGTGGGCACGGTGCCGGCCCTCATCGGGCTGCCGCTGAAAGACACCCTGGAGACCATCCAGGAGGACGCCAGCATCGTGGGCGTGGCGCTGATCGGGACCAGCATCATCCTCATATTGGGACAGCGGATGGCCCGAGGATCGCGCCAGCTCCTGGAAGGAAGGGTCCCCGACGCCGTGATCGTCGGGATCGCACAAGCGGTAGCTCTCGTCCCGGGAGTATCACGCTCGGGTACGACGATCTCGGCGGGCAACAGTCGAGGATTCGAGCCGACCGAGGCGGCGCGATTCTCGTTCTTGCTGGGGATTCCCGCTATCGCCGGGGCCGCCCTCATCTCCATGCCCGAACTCTTGGGCGAGGGGTCTTTCGGCATCGAGCTCCTCGTCGGGATGGTGGTCGCCGCCTTATCGGGCTACGCCGCGATCGCGGTGCTCCTTGCCGCACTGCGACGGATCGGTCTGGTGCCCTTTGCCGTCTACTGTCTCGTGGTGGGCGTCCTGACCATCGCTTTCCTGTGAGCAGTCGAAACGTCCTCGGTGAGACTCTGGAGACCTGTTCGGTCGACCCGGTGACCGGGTGGTTCCGCGACGGCTCCTGTGAGACCTCGCCCGACGACGTCGGCAGCCACACCATCTGCTCGGTGATGACCCTGGAGTTCCTGGAGCACCAGGCGAGCATCGGCAACGACCTGATGACCCCGGCCCCGGTGTTCCAGTTTCCCGGTCTGCGACCGGGTGACCGGTGGTGTGTCACAGCACGCAACTGGCTGCGAGCCCACCAGGACGGAGTCGCGGCTCCGGTGGTGCTCGCCGCCAGCCACGAGCGAGTTCTCGACATCGTCCCACTGGAGATCCTCCAGAGTTACGCCGTGGACGTCCCCGACGACCCCGGGGCGCTGGAGTAGGGGCCACCCAAACGCGCAACCCTGGGTTCGTGTTTTACCGGGCTGTCCATACGCTGGTTCCTCTCCCTTAGCCTGGAAACCGATGTCCGATCTGCTGCTCTCCCTGCTGTTCATATCTCTCTTCGCCTGGGTGGCGAGGGCGATGCTCGGGGCGAAGGAGCTGACCTGGAGGCGCACGTTCCTGGCGGCCGTATTCGGCATCATCTTCGGCGAGAGCGTCGGGGTGTTGCTCCTCATCCGCGACCTGAGCCAAGTCGAGGCGCTGACCGGTGCCGAGGTGGTGCAGGTCAGTTTGCCCTTCTCGTTGATCGGAACCATGGGGGCGATCGTCGTCCTCGAGCTGCTCTTCTCCCGCCCGCCCCGACGGCGTGGCTTGCATGTGATTCGTCCGTTCCGGGCGCTTCGCCACAGGTGGCGGGTATTGCGGCGCGGCTGGGAGATCAGCCGGATCGTGGTGAGCAACGGCTTGGCTCCCTTGCTCGGCCTACGCCGCGGGGAAGCGTCGACGCGGACACCCGCCGAGCTCGCCCGCCGGGTGCGCGTCGCTCTCGAGCAGGCAGGCGGCATGTTCATCAAGCTGGGCCAGCTGCTCGCAACCCGGCCCGACCTGGTCCCGCCGGTGGCTCAGGCCGAGCTGGGGCGTCTCCATTCCTCGGCCTCACCGTTGTCTCGGGAGGAAGTGGAGGAGGTCCTGCGTGAAGGGATCGACCGGCCCCTCTCCGATGTGTTCGCCGAGATCGACTGGGTCCCGCTCGGCTCAGCCTCGATCGCTCAGGCCCACCACGCTCGTTTGGTCGACGGTAGGGACGTGGTGGTCAAACTGCGCCGACCCGGTCTCGAACAACAGGTGGAGGTCGACCTCTCGATAGCGGCTTGGCTGGCCCGAACCGCCGAGCGGAGGACCACCTGGGGACGTCTGTACGGCGTTTCGGATCTGGTGGCGGAGTTCTCCGAGGTCCTGCGAGGTGAGCTCGACTTCAGGATCGAGGCTCGCAATGCCCTCGAGGCAAAGTCCGCTTTGGCCTCGCACCCCCGCATCATCGCGCCGTCGGTTGACGAAGGGCTCACCTCGGAGCGGATCCTGGTCATGGAGCGCCTCCACGGAGAGACACTCTCCCAAAGCGCGCAATTGCCCGGTGAAACGGCCAAAGACCTGGCTGACGCCCTCTGTGTCTCGCTGGTCGAGGCCATGCTGTCCGGC
This sequence comes from Acidimicrobiia bacterium, assembly GCA_035249605.1. Classification (GTDB taxonomy): domain Bacteria; phylum Actinomycetota; class Acidimicrobiia; order Spongiisociales; family ZC4RG35; genus JANQRA01. The sequence continues at coordinate 30,436 of DATFGI010000033.1, read as the reverse complement.
GAGGTGTTCCACGGCGACCCTCATCCCGGCAACATCCTGCTCCTCGAAGACGACAGACTCGGCCTGATCGACTTCGGCATCGCCGGACGGCTCGCCACGTACGAGCGCGCCGCGGTCCTCCAGATGCTGGTCGCCCTCCATCTCGATCAGCCGACCCTTCTCTACGAGGCCATGATGTCGCTCGGTGCGATCGGGCCGGAGCGGGATCCTCAGGAGGTCGAGCACGCCCTCGGCCAGTTCCTTGCCGTCCACATCGGTGCGGGACTCCCTTCGCCGGAAGCACTCACCGAACTGCTCAGGCTGGCCACCGAGCTACGAATGAAGCTGCCCCGATCCACCACCACGATGTTCCGCGCCCTATCCACCCTGGCCGGGACCCTCGAGCAGATGTCACCCGGCTATCCCCTGATCGAGGTGGTGGCCGGAGTGGGAGGCGCCGAGTTGCGGGGACGCATGATGCCGGACTCGATCGGTGAGATGCTGAAGGACGAGTGGGCCCAGCTCTTCCCGCTAATCCAGCGTGTTCCCCGGCACGTCGATCGCATCGCCACTCTGTTGGAGCACGGCCGGCTGACCACCCGGCTCCGGCTCTTCACCGACAGTGCGGACGTCCACGTTTTGGAACGTCTCCTCAACCGGGTGGTGCTGACCTTTCTCAGCATTGGCACCGGGGTGGTGTCGGTCCTTCTGCTCTCCGCCGAGGCACGCCCCACCCTGGGCGTGCTCGACGTCACCTTGGTCGAGGTCCTCGGCTGGACCGGGCTCACCCTCGCGGTGATCCTGCTCTTGCGTGTCCTCCTCGCCGTGCTGCGGACCGACGCCGTCGAGCGCCGCGGCCGTTGATCGCGCAACCCAGGGTTCGTAGCGTCGCTGAGCGACGCTGCGAACCCTGGGTTCGTGTTTTCTACTGGCTGTAGTTGGAGGACATCCGCATCGTCTCGGCGATGTGGACGTTGACCAGGGCGGGCAGGCCGGAAGCCTTGGCCCGCTCCAGGGCGGGTCTGATCTGGTCGGGATCGTCGACGAACTCCCCGTACCCGCCCAATCCCCGCACCATCTCGTGATAGGGACGGACTCCGAGGTCGGTGGCGACGAGACGCTCCGGGTAGGCCATGCGATGGAAGGTCTTGATGTTGGACCAAATCCCGTCATTGCCGACGATGCCGATGATGGGGAGGCCCAGCCTGACCATGGTGTCGTACTCGATCCCGTTGAAGCCAAAGCCGCCATCGCCGAAAACCACCCCGACGACTTTCTCGGGGAACACCGTCTTGGCAGCGATGGCGTAAGGGGCGCCCGTGCCCAGCGTGCCGAACGGGCCGGGGTCGAGGACATGTCCGGGTGTGGAGGTCTGCAGCCAGCGTGCGGTGGTGGAGACGATGTCGCCTCCATCGACTGCGACGATCGAGTCGGTCCCGAAGAACTCGGAGACCTCCTTGGCGAACCGCTGCGGCATCACCGGTGACGCGTCGTCCTCGGCCTCCTTCATCGCCAACTCGGCCTTCTCGCTCTCAGCGTCCATGATCTCCTTGGTCCACACCGGGGTGTCGACCCGCTCGATCTGATCGGCATGCGCCACCAGTTGGGCGACGACCGTCATCGGGTCGGCAACGACGCCGATGTGGGCAGCCCGGTTCCAACCCACCTTGGAGGCATCGGCATCGACCTGGACAACCATGGCGTCGGAGGAGATCTTCTCCCCGTACCCGGTGCGGAAGTCCCAATCGACACCGAGGGCCAACACCACGTCGGCCTCGGCCATGGCCCGGGACCGCAGATGATTGCCGAGGAGACGGTGACCGTGCGGCAGGGAACCTCGGGCCCGGCTGTTGACATAGGTGGGCGCGTCGATGACCTCGGCGAGCTCGGCGAGACGATTCTCCTCCCCGGGGCGAGCCCCCGACCCGGCGAAGATCATCACCCTCGCTGCACCGGAGAGCACTGAGATCATGCGCCCCAGGGTCTCCTCGTCCACTCCGAATCCGGCCGACTGCCGATAGGAGGTGGGGAAGCGGACCGCGCTCTCCTCGACCATGTCGAACTGGACATCCATGGGGACGTCGAGGAACACCGGGCCTCCCCTCCCCGAGAAGGCGTGACGGGCCGCGGTGGCGATGTACTCGGGGAGCCGGTCGACCTGCCACGCGGTGGCGGCCCAACGGGTGATCGATGGGAAGAGACGGGTGTGATCCATCTCCTGGAGCCCGCCCTTGAGCTCTTGACGGATGAGGTGCCGGCCCCCGATGACGAGCATGGGCGTCCCCGCGTAGTAAGCGGTAGCTACCGCGGTGACGGTGTCGGTCACTCCGGGCCCGGCGGTGACCGCGGCCACACCGAGACGCCCGGTGAGCCGGGTATAAGCCTCGGCGGCGTGAGCTGCGGTCTGCTCGTGACGCACGTCGACGAGGGTCATGCCCTCCTGGTGGCAGCCGTCGAGGATGGGGACGATGTGACCACCGGTCAGGGTGAACAAGGTGTCAACGCCCTCGTTGGCGAGGGCCCGGGCGATCAGCTGGCCACCGTGGATCTTCGCCATGCCTGAAACCTATTGGAGGACGGAGTCCAAGCCCAAGTGGACGCCGCCGGCGAGACCACCCACACCTCGGACGGCCAACAGGGCACCCGAGGCGAAGGACTCGTAGCTGGTGGACAAATGCTCGATGGAGAGAACCTCTCCGGCGTTGGACAGGGCCACCTCCTGTTGGGAGATCAACCCGGGGAGGCGGAGGGCGTGGACCCTGACTCCGCCGACGTCACCGCCCCGTGCACCGGGGACCAATTCGTCGGAGGCTCGGGCGGACCTCCCTCCGGCGTCGCCGATCCCCATCGCCGTCGCCAGGGCCGTCCCGCTGGGAGCGTCGGGTTTGGAGGCGTGATGCCGCTCGATGATCTCGACGGCCTCGAAATGCGGTGAGGCCTCGGTGGCAAATCGCATCATGAGCACGGCACCTATGGAGAAGTTGGGGACCACCAGGCACGGGGAGTCGCTTCCCCACAGCGACCGGAGCAGCTCGAGACGCTGCGCGGTGAATCCGGACGTCCCGACGACCGCGGCCGCGCCGCCAGCGCGCCAAGCCTTCAGGTTGTCGAGCACCACGTCGGGATGGGCCGTTTCGACCACCACGTCGGCGTCGACGCTCGCGGGGTCACCGGTGACGCCGACCCCGGAGATCTCCTCGCCGACCCGGTTGGGGTTGTAGAGAGCAACCAGTTCGAGATCGTCTGCAGCGGCGATCCCGGCGATGATGGGCGCCGCCAGCTTCCCCCCGGCACCGGAGACGGCGACACGAATCATGTGCCTGAGCCTAAATCACTTGCCCGCCAGGGACTCCGTGAGGGACTCCTCGAATACCTGGAGGGTGGTGGCGACGTCCTCGTCGGAGTGGGCGGCGCACGTGAACCAAGGTTCGAGGGCATCCGGGCAGGGCATCACGCCCTTGCGGATCATGCGGAAGCAGATGTCCTCGTAGCGGTGGTGGTCGTGGCCGGCTGTGTCGCGGAACTCCTTGGGATCGCCTTCGCCGAGGTAGATCGAGAACATGGCTGGATGCCCGGTGACCTGGGAGTCGACTCCCCGATCGGCGAGGATCCGCCCCAGACCCTCCATGAGCGATGTTCCCACCTTCTCCACCCGGGCCAGGGGCTCGCCGGTCGCCAACTGGTCGAGTGTCGCGCTCGCTGCGGCGGCCGCCACGCCGTTGCCCGAATAGGTGCCGGCCTGGAGGATGCCCCCCTTCGCCCAGGCTTTCACCATGTCGCCGCGGGTGGCGATGGCCGCCACCGGGAAGCCGTTGCCCATCGCCTTGGCGTAGGTCCCCACGTCGGGGACGACTCCGAAGTGCTCCCAAGCCCCACCAAACGCGATGCGGAACCCGGTCTTCACCTCATCGAAGATCAAGACGGTCCCGTATTCGTCACAGAGATCGCGCAGACCCTGTAGGTACCCGTCCACTGGCATGAAGCCGAAAGCGTTGCCCAGGATGGGCTCGACGATGACTGCTGCGATCCGTCGCCCCTCGTCGGCGAACACGCGCCGGGCCAGCTCCAGGTCGTTGAAGGGAAGGGTGCGGATGTGGGTGCGGATCGATTCGGGGACGCCCGAGCTCGACTGAACAGGGATCGGGTGGAAGCGGGAGCCAAGGGCCTCGGTGGGCACCCCGGCAGTGGAGAACATCACGTAGTCGTGGACGCCGTGGTACTGACCCTCGAATTTGACCACCAGGTCGCGGCCGGTGAAGCCACGGGCCAGGCGGATGGCGTGCATGGTGGCCTCGGTGCCGGTATTTGTGAAACGCATGCGATCCGCCCAGCCCAGGGCGCCCATGACCTTCTCAGAAGCCTCCACTTCACGACGCGAGGACATGGCGAAGCTGGCGCCCGCTGCGGCCGCCTCGGACACCGCCGCCGCAACCGCTTCGTTGCCATGGCCGAGGATGATCGGCCCGAACCCGCACTGGTAGTCGATGTAACGATTCCCGTCCATGTCGTAGACGTGGCCGCCCTCGCCGTGATCTATGACCAGGGTGTCGTGATCACCCCAATAGCGGAACTGGCTGGACACGCCGTTGACCAGCCTCGCGGAGGCGCGCTGGAACCACTCCGACGTCTTCTCGCCTTGCAGACCCATCTCACTCCTTGAAGGTAAGAGCGTGAGACTACTGCCCACGCTGAACGGTCGTTCGACCGACGAGACCCGGGGTAACTTGGGCTCATGGCTGAAGACCTGAGACTTTTCATCGCCGGCGAGTGGACCGAGGGCAGCGGCGAGGGGCACTACGAGGTGACCTCACCGGTCACCGGCGAGCACATCTACAACGTCCCCGTCGCGTCCCAAGGCGACATCGACCGGGCGGTGGCGGCAGGCCGGCAGGCGACCGAGGAGATGCGGCATTGGACCGCCTTCGAGAGGGCCGAGCTCTGCCTCCGCATCTACGAGCTGTGGCAGGAGCGGATCGAGGAGGTAGCCCGGATCCTCACCCTGGAGCAGGGCAAGCCCCTCTCCGCCGAGTCGATCGACGACATCGCCGAGTCGGCCGACTACTTCCAGATCGCGGCCGAGGACGTCAAACGGCTCTCCGGTGAGTACATCCCGACCACCTCGCGCTCCCGGCGCATGTTCACCGTCCATCGCCCCGTCGGGGTGTGGGCGGCGATAACACCGTGGAACTTCCCGGTGATGATCCCCATGGAGTATGTCGGGCCCGGCTTGGCCACGGGCAACTCCCTCATCGTGAAACCGCCGCAGTTCACCAGTTGGGCCCTTCTCGAGATCGCCAAGGTGTTCGAGGCGGCCGGGGTGCCCAAGGGAGCGATCTCGGTCATTCCCGGAGACGGCGCCATCGGCGAGGCGCTGGTCACACATGACGGGATCGACGCCATCGGGTTCACCGGATCGTCGGCCACCGGGAGGCGCATCGTCTCCTCGATGGGTCTGAAGAGATCGATCATGGAGATGTCCGGCAACGGCCCCACGATCGTGACCGGTGACGCTGATATCAGCAAGGCCGCCGAGGCCGCGGTGTACGGGGCCTACTACAACGCCGGTCAGGTCTGTGTCGCCACCGAGCGACTCATCGTCCTCGACGAGGTCCACGACGAGTTCGTGGAGGCGGCGATGAAAGCGTCCGAGACGGTCCGTCTCGGCGACCCGTTCGACGACACCACCAACATGGGGCCACTCAACAACGAGGCGACGGCTGAGAAGATGGATCGTCACTTGGCCGATGCCGTGGAGCGCGGCGCCGAGATACTGATCGGTGGCAAACGAGCGGACGGGCATCCCACCGACCTCTACTACGAGTTCACCTTGATCGACCGGGTCCCCGAGGAGGCGATGGTCAGCCAGGAGGAGTCGTTCGGGCCGGTGCTCCCCGTGCTCTCGGCCCGGGACGACGAGGACGCGGTGGCGGTGGCCAACCGCACCCGCCTCGGGCTCCAGGCCGCGGTGTTCACCAACGACCTAACCAAGGCCTTCTACTACGCCGATCGGATCCGTTCGGGAACCGTCATCGTCAACGACTCCACCGACACCTGGGAGACCTTCCAGCCCTTCGGCGGGGCTGCGGGGACCGACACCGGATGGGGCAGGCAGCGTATCGCCGAGTTCACCGACCTCCAGACGATCGTGTTCAGTCTGCAGGAAGAGTGACGCCGGAGCCGTTCGGGGGATCGATCGGCTTCGCCACCTGGTCGGCGGGCAGGCCCATGCGGCGGACGGCCCAGATGAAAGGGGCCTGGACGGCGTAGAGGACGCCGGCCACGGCGTAGCCCAGACCGAGGGAATAGACATCGGCCACCCGCGCCAAGGCGGGTTGGGCGACGACCCCGCCGCCGCTTCCCATGAGTGATGCGAACGAGAGCACGGTCGCCCTCTGCTGGGAGGGGATGGAGTCGTTCAAGAAGGCTTGCTGCATCGGTGTGGCCAGGGCCGAGCCGAGCGCGGTCACGCTGAGCAGGGCGATCGCCACCCAGAAGCCGATCGGGATTTCGAGCAGCTCGGCCGCGCCCACTCCGATCAGGGCGACCGAGGAGACCGCGATCTGGGCGAGGATGACCGCGCTCCGGCTCTCGGCGAGACGTCTCACCCGGTTGACCACGGCGCCGCCGATCATCTGGGAGATGGCGAAGACGGCGGCGGCGATCCCGGACAGGTAGACGGCGTTGGGATCACCGAACAGCTCGAGGAGATAAGGCTGGAAGGCGTAGAACACCCAGATCATGACTCCCAACGAGAACGGGGCGGCGAACATGAACATGCGCACCGGGCGGTTGCCGAGGCCATGTCGGATCGAGGCCTTCACGATCGACTTCACCTGGCTCCACACCGAGATTCCGCGCTCCGGCTCATAGCCGATGTCGTGCATCGCGACGAAGGCGGTGACGACCACCGCGAGCAGCAGCCCCGAACGCGCCAGGTATGGAAGCGAGAAGTCGACCTGGGCCAGGAACCCGCCGCCGATGGTGCCGAGCAACGTGGCGGTGCCGATCGCCACCTGCCCCCGGCCGAACACCGACTCGATGCTGCCCTCGAACCCGGTGGCCTCGAGGGCATCGACGAGCCAAGCCTCGGTGGCACCCGAGAAGAAGGTGAACCCGAGCCCGATGAGCGCCGAGGCGATGATCCACCACCAGATCCCGGCTTCGATGTACCACAGACCCAGATAGGCCAGTGTGGTCACCAACAGGGTTCCCGCCCCGAGCAGGAAAGAGATGCGGCGCCCGGCGGCGTCGGCGACGACACCCGTCGGCACCTCGAAGAGCACCATTCCCGCGGTGAATGCGGCATTGGCCACGAACGCCTCGGTGAGACTCAGCCCGGCGTCGAGCAAGAACAGGGTGTTAACGCCCCAGATCAACGATGCGGCGAGGGTTTGCAGGAGTACGAGGGTCAGGTAGGTGCGCTCGACCCGCTGCGCGGTCATGACTTCGGTGGCAGGCAAGGACCGTTAGCGTACCGGTCGCCAGATGTACATCCCATACGAGCAACGAAAGTCAGAGATTCCCTTCGCCTCGGCCGAGTACATCTCCTTCGCATCCCGAAACTCGTTCCTCGGATGTCCCGCGGTCACCCTCGACGATCTCGGCGGTGGCGACGTCGTGATCCTGGGCGCCCCCTTCGACTGGGGCACCACCTACCGGCCCGGGGCACGGTTCGGCCCCGCCGCCATCCGTAACGCGGACTACGGAGCCATGGATGGCTACCGTCCCCACCTCCCCACCGGTCTCGACCCGTTCGAGGTGCTGGGCGTGGTCGACATCGGCGATGTCTACGTCCAACCGGGCCATCTCGACGTCTCCATCCAGACCATCGCCGATGTGGTCACCGAGGTTGCCCGAGCCGGCAAGGTGCCGATCGTCCTCGGCGGCGACCACACCATCACATGGCCCGACGCCCTGGGGGTGGCCCGGGCCCACGGCTTCGGGCAGATCGCCCTGATCCACTTCGACGCCCATGCCGACACCGGGTTCAACCAGAACGGCGGGCTGGCCGGCCACGGGACCCCGATGCGACGGCTCATCGAGTCGGGGGCGGTTCCCGGGCACCGCTTCGTCCAGATCGGGCTGCGCGGCTATTGGCCCGAGCCCGAGGTCATGGAGTGGATGCGGGAGAACAAGATGCGCTCGTTCCTGATGAACGAGATCGTCGACCGGGGCCTCGACGCCGTGGTCGACGAGGCGGTCGACTACTCGCTTTCGGGTGGCGCCAAGGGGGTGTTCATCTCGGTTGACATCGACGTCGTCGACCCGGGTCTTGCCCCCGGCACCGGGACACCGGAGCCGGGCGGGCTCAACTCCCGGGAGATCCTCGACACTGTTCGCCGGCTCTCCAGGGACCTGGTGGTCCTCGGGGCCGACATCGTGGAGGTGTCGCCGCCCTACGACGGTCCCGGGGAGCAAACCGCCTATCTGGCGAACAGGGTGGTGTTGGAGATTCTCAACGGGATGGCGGAGAGAAAGACCGCCGACTGATCAAAGCTGCGGTCCCGACCAGGAGAGCCGCGCCCTCATTCGCCGCCAGGCCCTGCGCACCAGTTTCCACAGCCAGATGGTGAGGACGGTGGCTGCGATCACCAGAAGGACGACGACGACGACCGTGATCACCGGATAGGAAAACGCGAGGGCGACCAGGAGGGCCACGCCGACGTCCTCGAACAACGAGATGGCGGCGTTGCTCACCGGCTCCGGTGAGGTATTGACCACGAGCCGCGTGCTCGCCTTTGCGGTGTGGGCGTCGAGGGCGAGAGCCCCGGCGACCACACCACCCACCGCCGCTCCGATGCTCTGGGAGTCCCCTGCGATGACGGCGCCGATGGCGGCTGCGCCCAGGGGCCGGATCAGGGTGTGGGCCGCATCCCAGAAGCTGTCCAGGAAGGGCACCTTGTCGGCGAAGAACTCGAGGACGAACAGGATGCCGGCCACGACCATCACATCCAGGCGGGTGAGTACTTCGGGGATGTCGGCCCAGCCGGCCCTTCCGGCGATCCCCAGCATCAGGGTGACCAGGTAGAGGTTGATACCGGCCGCCCATCCCGAGCCGCCGAGGAGCCCTATCGTCTCGATCACGAGTCACTCTCCCAAACGATCAACGCCGCCCAACCGTCGTCGGCCTCGTCCTCCAGGTAATCGGCCAGCATCCCTCTCACCTCGAACCCATGTGAAAGCTGAAAGCTGAGCGTCGGGTCGGTGAGCTCGCCGGCGAGGACCCGCTCGACGTAGTCGGGGCCGCTCATCACCTGCTTGTGCGCGAGGTAACCGGGTAGGGAGGCACCGGCGATGATCCCTCTCTTCTGGTTCCTCCGCACCAGGTCCTTGCGGGCCTCGTAGAGCATGCCCCCGATCCCACGGTTCCTGAAACCGGGATGGACGGTGATGTCGGTGCCGTAGTACCAGTCGCCGTCGGGGTCGTGGTTGCCGCACTGATGCTCGCCGCTGATCTCGGCGAGGGTGTGCGCGGGATGATCGAAGTCGAAGTCGAGATAGATTCCCGCCCCCTGGCCGACCGGTCTGCCGTCCTGCAGCGCTACGAAATAGCCCTCCGGGAAGACCCGGGCATAGGCGCGGATGTCCTCGGCCGAGAGCAGGTCGGCCGGATTTGCCATCGGGAAGCAAGCCAGCTCGATCGCCTGCAGCTCCTCTGCCATGGCGGCGTCGAGGTTGACGATCTCGATGCTCAGAGCCGGAAGGTCTCCCACGGGTGGTCGCCGGGCACCCCCCACACTGCCCTCATCGTCCGGTTCCCCGGCTCGATGATCACCGCCCCGCACGTAGCGACCTCGTGGGGTTCGCTCGCCCGCCTCGAGATTGCCGGGTCGCCGAAGAACGCATCGAGGTCGTCGGCGGACTCCTCTCCGATGCGGTGCCGGTCGTGGCTGCTCTGCACCCACTCCGGTCGCTTCGACCCCTCCTCGGCCCTGGTGTCGTCGTGGAGGCAGTGGTTGGCATGGATGAGGGGGCGACCCTCGGTGCGGGTGACCCGCTTCGAGCGGGGCATCGCCTCGACGGTTGCACCCTCACCGTCGGGGCCGATGACGAAGAAGTTGTGGCCACCGGCGACGTCGGCGTCGAGGACCACCTTGATCGCATCGTCCAGATCGGTCTGCTCCAGGATCTTGCGCACCACGAACGGCCAGGTCACGCCGGGCTTTCCCATTGAAGTGAGATTGTTGATCCCCACCGCAATCCCCGCCTCGTTCATTCCCATTTGGCCGAGACAGCCCGCGGTGGTCTGCACGAACACGTCGGGGCCCATCAGGGGATCGAGCTTGAGCATGATCACGTACTCACCGGCCGAGGCATGCATGTCCCAGGTCTGGGCCAGATAGCCCCCTTGCGGATTGATGATCCCGGTGCAGTTGTGCTCGTCGGGAGCAGACCCGACCCTCGCCCGAACCAGATCGACGAGGTCGGTGAAGCCACCGACCACCACGGCTTCGGCGGGGGTGATCCCGGCGGCACCGGCCATGGCAGTCATCTCGGCGTACAGGCTCTCCGAGAACTGCTCGTGGTGGCTGAGGGTCTCCTCGGCGCAGCCGAGGATCAGATCCCGGTCGACTTGCCCCCCGCCCCAGTCTTCTTGCGTGGTGAGCTCGATCCGGTCGTCGGCGTACCGGCGAATCATGTCCCGACAGGCCGAGCCGTGGCCACGGCCCAGGTCCGCGGAGTCGCCGAAGACCTCGAGGACGCGCAACTCGCCGCCGTGCATGCTCATACGGTACCTGCGTGTGCAGGAGACGTCACCAGATGACGTCTCCTGCACACGCGTGAGGAGCAGACGCCTAGCTCTTGGCCTCCGCCAGGTAGTCGGTGAAGTTGATCTCGTAGTCGCCGGTGTCCTCGATGATCTCGAGGTTCTCGGCGGTGAAGGTGTCGGCGTAGAAGTCGACCACTTCCTGCTCGATCAGACCAGAGTCGATCGACGCCTGGTTGGGTGACCCGTAGTAGTTCCAGTTGGTCAACGTGGCGCCGTTCTCCGCGTCGAGCAGGTAGTTCATGAACGTGAACGCCGTGCACGGGTTCTCCGCAGTGGTGGGCACCGTCATGTTGTCGATCCACAACGTCGCCCCCTCCTGGGGCAGGATGTACTGGAACTGGTCGGGGTTCTCGGCTTCGCCGATGGCGACGATCATGTTGCCCGAATAACCGTGGGAGACCGCGACCTCACCGTTGACCAACGCCTCGTCGTACTGATCACTGTCGAAAGTGGCGATGCCGTCCTTGGCTGCCACGATCAGGTCCCTCGCCTCGGCGAGATTCTCGATCGTGGTGTCGTTGAGCGAGTGGCCCAGGTACTTGAGGGCAGCACCCATCGCCTCCCTGGGGTCGTTGAGGACCGAAACCCCTCCGGCGAAGTTCGCCGTCAGCTCCGGGTCGAAGATGAGCGCCCAGCTCGGGGTGAAGTCCTCGCCGACGATCTCGGTGTTGACCCCGAGCCCGGTGGTCCCGTACTGGTATGCCGCCGAGTACTCCGGACCCGGGTCGTAGGGGAGCTCGGTGAATCGTGGGGCCAGGTTGGAGAGGTTGGGGACCGCCTCGTCGTTGATCTCGTGGAGAAGGCCCTCTTCGATCATGATCCCGACCATGTAGTCGGAAGGGACGATCAGGTCGTACACCGCCCCGGCCTGGAGCTGGGCCAGCATCGCCTCGTTGGACTCGTAGAAGTCCTCGACCACGTCGACGCCGTACTCGGTCTCGAATGCGGTGATCAGCTCGGGGTCGATGTACTCGGACCAGTTGTAGAAGTTCAGATCGCCGTCCACCTCGTCGAGCTCGCAGGCGGCGGCGTCGGCACCACCGTCGGCCCCGCCGCCACACGCGGCGAGCACCAGGGTGAGTGCGGCCAGCACCGCCGACAGTCTCCTGGATCGTGTCATTCTCAGTCCTCCCGATGCGACAGATTGGAATCCCGGCGGGCCGGGCGTGAACGACATTAAACCGAGACGACCGCCTACTGCTCGGCCAGTCCGGAAAGGATGCCGTCAGGTGGGTCGCTCGAAGAGAGCGCCGGCGTCGGCGACCTCCTCCTCCGACCGCCCGGATCGCCCCCGTTGCAGACCCAACGAGACTCCCACGAGGATCATCGAAGCCGCCAGCATGACAACGCTGACCGCGTTGATGAGCGGGGTGACTCCACGTCTCACCAGCCCGAAGACATAGACGGGAAGGGTGGTGGCGCCGGCGCCGGAGACGAACTGAGTCACCACCACGTCGTCGAGGGAGAGGGTAAGGGCGAGCAGGGCGCCCCCGGCGACCCCGGGCAGGATCAGAGGCAGTGTGACCCTGCGGAAGGTCTCCCATCGGCCGGCATAGAGATCTGCCGCCGCTTCCTCCAGCGCATCGTCGAACTGGGCGATTCGTGCCCGCACCACCACGGCGACGAAGGAGATGTTGAAGGCGATATGGGCGAGGACGATGGTGTGCAGACCCGCAGTGAGGCTGATCCCGGTCAGCGCCTCCAGTATCCCGAAGGCCTGGAAGAAGAAGATGAGCAGCATCACCGCCATGGTCACGTCGGGGATGATGATGGGAAGGTAGGCGAGCCCGTCGAGCGCCCCCCGGCCCCGGTAGCGATAGCGCTGCAGCGAGATCGCCAGCATGGTGCCGATCACCGTGCTCACGATCGTGGACACCAGGGCGACGATCAGTGAGTTGCGCAACGCCGACATGACGGCTGCGTCCTGAAACATCTCCCGGTACCAGCGGACGGAGGGCTCGGTCCAGATCCCCACGTTGTTGTTCTCGTTGAACGAGAAGAACACCAGCAAGGCGATCGGGGCGTACAAGAAGACATAGACCAGCCAGGCGTTCAGCCCGAGGATCTTCCTCACACCGGGGTTGACCGGATCGCTCACAGTGTCTTCGCCCCCGCCCGAAAGTAGAAGATCGTTGCCAGGAGCATCACGAACATGACGCCAAACGACAAAGCCGAACCGAAGGGCCAGTTGCGGGCGGCGAGGAACTGGCTCACGATGTAATCGCCCATCAACACGGTGTTGGCCCCACCCAGGATGGCGGGAGTGACATAGGCGCCCAGCGACGGGATGAAGACCAGGATCGACCCCGCCACCACACCCGACATGGAGAGGGGAAGCGTCACCTTGCGAAAGGCGGTCCAGCCGTCGGCGTACAGATCGCGCGCCGCCTCGACCAGGCTCCAGTCGAGACGTTCGATGGCGGCGTATAGGGGTAGCACCATGAAGGGGAGAAATCCGTAGACCAACCCGATGAGCACGGCGCTATTGGTGAACAGGACCCGGACCTCTCCTCCCCCGAATAGCTGGCTGATCTGGGATACGAGCCCGTCTGAGCCCAGGATCACTCGCCAGGCGTAGGTCCGGACCAGGAAGTTCGACCAGAACGGGATCATCACCAGTACGAGGAGGACGCTGCGCAGACGGTGTGCCCGCGTCGCGATGTAGTAGGCGAAGGGATAGCTCACGAGGAGACAGATCAACGTGGTGACGAGGGCGAGCAGGAAAGACCGGACAAAGATCTCGACGACGAGAGGTGAGAAGAGCCGCTCGTAGGAGTCGAGGTTCCAGTTGCGCAAGACCGTCCGGCCGGTGGCCGACCGGCTGGCGAAGGAATAGACCAGCACCAACACCAGGGGCAGGGCGAAGAAGAGGACGAGATAGGCATATGCCGGGAGCCCGATGAGAAATCCTCGCCTCGACTCCGCCTTGGAGGCTGCCTGCTCCAGCTCGGGCGTGGCGGGGGCCTCCCGGTGCTCCGGCCCCGCCTTGGTGCTCAGCGACATCAGTCGCTCACCAGATTGGCCGCCCCGACGCTCCAGCTGACAACGACTTCGTCACCGACTTCGTGGGTGCCCACCTCGGGGCGGTTCTCCTCCTTGACCTCTAGAGGCTCACCCAGTCCGGCGTCTACGTCGTAGAAATACACGTCGCCGAAATAGGTCCGCCGGGTGATCCTCGCCCTGACCTGGTTGCGACCAGGGGGCGGGCTCTCCGCGCTGCGGTGGATCGCGAGCCTCTCCGGCCTGAGGGCGAGGGTGATCGAGCCGTTGGAGGGATGACCGTCGGCGATGCCCACCTCGGTGCCGTTGCCGAGACGTGCACTGCGGGCCCCGGTCACGACTGCGTCGATCAGGTTGATGTCGCCGATGAAGTCGGCGACGAAACGGGACCGCGGCTTCTCATAGATCTCATGGGAGTCGCCGACCTGAAGCAGCCTGCCCTCACTCATCACCCCGATCCGGTCCGACATGGTGAGCGCCTCTTCCTGGTCATGGGTGACATAGATGAACGTGATCCCCACCCGGGCCTGAAGGTCTTTCAACTCGAATTGCATGTTCTGGCGCAGCTTGAGGTCGAGGGCGCCGAGCGGTTCGTCGAGAAGGAGCACCTCCGGCTCGTTGACCAGGGCTCGGGCCAAAGCCACCCGCTGCTGCATACCGCCGGAGAGCTGGCTGGGCATGGCATCGGCCCGCCGCGCCAGCTGTACCTGGTCGAGGACCCGGCGCACCCGGCTCTCGATGTCGGATTTGGGGATCTTCAGCATCTGCAACCCGAAGGCGACGTTGTCGAACACGGTCATGTGGGGGAAGAGGGCGTAACTCTGGAACACCGTGTTGACGGGACGCTCGTTCGGAGGCTTCAGCCCCATCTCGGCGCCGTGGATGCGGACACTGCCCTCGGTGGGGAACTCGAAGCCGGCGATCATCCGCAGGGTCGTGGTCTTGCCACACCCGGAGGGGCCGAGAAGAGAGAAGAACTCGCCGTCCTCGATGGTTAGGTCGAGAGACTCCACCGCCACGACGTCCTCGCCGAAGCGCTTGTGGACCGCGACCAACTCGACAGCGGGATCAGCCATCAGTCCTTCTCGTAGACAAGCTCTCCTCCAACGACAGTGGCTACGACCATGGTCTCGCGGAAAGCGCCCTCGGTCAGTGGGTCCCGGTCGAGGATCGCGAGGTCGGCGAGCTTACCCACGGCCAAGGAGCCGGAGTCGGCTTCGGCATGGTTGACGAATGCCGACCCGGCGGTGAATGCGGTCAGGGCGTCGATTGCTCCGAGAGCCTGCTCAGGGCACAGTGGCTCCTCGTCGTCACCCCAGGTGCGGGTGATGGCTACGTGGACCTCCTCCATGACGTTGCAGGTTGAGACGCCCCAGTCGCTGCCCATCGCCAGCCTCGCCCCGGCGCGGGACAACGAGCCGAAGGGGTACTGCCACCCGGAGCGCTCCTCCCCGAGGAACGGAATGGTGAGCTCGGTCTGGTACTCGTCATTGTTTGCCCAGAGCGGTTGGGCGTTGGCCACGACACCCAACGCGGCGAATCGCGCGATGTCGTCGGGATGGACCACCTGGATGTGGGCGATGTGGTGCCGGTTGCCCCGATCCCCGTTGCGGGCTCGGGCCGCGGCCACGGCGTCGAGTGCATTGCGCACCGCCCGGTCGCCGATGGCATGGAAGTGGCATTGGAAGTCGTGATCGTCGAGGAAGGAGACGATCTGTTGCAGCTCCTCGGGGTCGATGAAGTCGATGCCGCTGTTGGTCGACTCGTTACCCGAGACGTCGAGGTATGGCTCCAACATCGCCGCGGTGAAGTTCTCCGCCACCCCGTCGAGCATCAGCTTCACCGAGGTCGGGGCGAAACCCGGTGCGGCCCTCTCCCGCCGGGCGACCAGCTCGTGGATCTGGTCGAGACCACGGTGCCGGTTCCACCACATCGCGCCCACCACCCGCCCGACCAGCTTCCCGTTTCCCGCCAGCTGGAGATAGGCGTCGTGAATCTTCTCGTCGACGATGGCGTCCTGCCAGCCGGTCACTCCGTATCGCAACAACTCCTCTTGCCCACGGACCAAGCCAGTGGCGAAATCGGCGACGGTGTCATCGGGGGCGTGCCGCTCCACCAGCCCGATGGCACCCTCGTGGAGAGTCCCCTGGGCCGAGCCGTCGTTTAGTCGCTCGATGCGCCCGTCGGGCGGATCGGGGGTCTCGGGTCCGATCCCGGCCATCTCCAGTGCCTTGGAGTTGACCCAAGCCCCGTGCCCGTCGGTGTTGACGATCAGGACCGGACGGTCGGAGACCACCGCGTCGAGCAGAGTCTTGGAAGGGCATCCCCGGGAGAACCAGGACTGCTTCCAACCGGACCCGATGATCCAGCCCAGGTCGGGATGCTCCTTCGCATACCCCGCGATCCGGCGCAGCGCCGTCTCGGCGTCCTCACACCCGTCGAAGTGGCAACGCAGCTTGTCGAGCCCGCTGCTCGCCGGGTGGACATGGGCGTCGATGAAGCCCGGGGTGGCCAGGGCGCCGCCGAGATCGATCACCTCGGTGCCGGGACCGATCGCGCCCCCGACGTCACCATCGAGAGCGGAGATGCGGCCATCCGTGGCCGCGGCCGCGGAGACGAACAGCCGGTCCGGGTCGGCAGTGAAGATGCGGCCACCGCGAACCACGAGGTCTGCGTCCATGCCGCGGCAGTATTGCTCCTGATGGAGCGCATCGTCGTCGTCGGAGGCAGCGGATCGGGCAAGACCACCCTTGCCCACGCCATCGCATCGATCCTCGACCTACCTCACCTCGAGTTGGACTCGGTTCGGCACCGGGACGGATGGGACTCAGTCGGTGGCGAGGAGTTCTCCACGATCGTCTCCGGCTTCGCGTCGCAGGACCGCTGGGTGATAGACGGTGCCTATACGAGTCTCGGCACTCGCGAAGCCGTTTGGCCGAGAGCCGACACCGTTGTCTGGCTCGACCCGCCCCGCTGGCGGGCCATGGTTCGTGTGATCCGGAGAACACTGAAGCGAATGATCACCAGGGAGCGACTCTGGGGGTCGGTCACCGAACCGTGGGCCAATCTCTACAAACGCGACCCGATGCAGAACATCATCGTCTGGACGTGGACCCGCCACAGCTCGACTAGGGCGAAGTTCGAGGAGGCGCTCGCCGACGGCGTCTGGTCGCACGCGACAGTGCACCGATTGAAGTCTCCTTCGGAGGTTCGGCGCTTGCTCCACGCCCTCCTTCCATAGCAACCCCGTGATCGGGTGTGCGATGCAGTGTGTCCGCGGTAAGTCGTCGCACAATGGTCCGTTTGCTCGTTCGGTTGTGCAACGGCGGGCATCAGCGGTACCCCGTAGCACGACGGCGCGAGGGTGGCGCCGGCGGCGCGGACCGATCCGGCCAGAACTAGCCTCCCGCCGATGGGATCTCTCTGGCACCCCTTCGCCGACATGTCCAAAGTGCAGCACGCTCCGTTCATCATCGATCGCGGCGAGGGCATCTACGTCTACGACGAGGAGGGCAACCGCTACCTCGATGCGGCCGCCTCGCTCTGGTACATGAACGTCGGCTATGGCCGGGACGAGATCGTCGAGGCGATGGACGCCCAGGCACGCAAGCTCCCCGCCTTCCACACCTTCATCGACTACGGGACCCGCCCCCCGATGGAGCTGGCGGCCCGCATCGCCGCGGTGTCACCCGACCCCGACTCCAAGGTCTTCTTCGGGTCGGGTGGTTCGGATGCGGTCGACACCGCGGCCAAGCTGGCACGTCGCTACTTCAGCGCCATCGGCCAGCCGGAGCGCACCGTGTTCATCGCCCGAGAGTGGGCTTATCACGGGATGCACACCTACGGCACCACTCTCGGCGGCATGGAGCCCAACCGCCTCGGCTATGGCGGCGATCTCGTCGCCGATGTGGTCCTCGTCCCCTACGACGACCCCGAGGCCGTGGACAAGGCCATCGACCACGCCGGCGCCGAGCGGATCGCCGGCATTTTCGTCGAGGCGGTGATCGGTGCCGGGGGCATCCGGCCCGTCTCCGACGACTACCTGGCGCGGGTCCGTGAGTCGATGCGTCAGGCCGGGGGGCTCTACATATCCGACGAGGTCATCACCGGCTTCGGGAGGGTCGGTGACTGGTTCGCTGCCAACAAGTTCGGGCTGGAGCCCGACCTGATCACTTTCGCCAAGGGTGTTACCTGCGGTTACGCCCCATTGGGAGGTGTGGTCGCCGCCTCCCATATCGCCGAGCCCTTCTTCGACACACCCGGTCTGATCTTCCGTCACGGGTACACCTACTCCGGGCACACCGTTGCTTGCGTGGCCGGCCTGGCGGTCATGGACATCATCGAGCGCGACGGCCTGCTCGACCGGGCGGCCGCCCTCGAGGCCGAGATCTACGACGCCCTCCTTCCCCTGGAAGAGCTCGACGTGGTGTCCAGTGTCCGCCGCGGGGTTGGTGCCCTCGCCGCCATCCAGCTCGAGCTGGGCGACGACGAGACTCTGCCCGCCCGGGCGGCGGCGGCCTGCCGGGACGCCGGAGTCCTGACCAGGGCGGTCGGGGGCGGCGGACTCCAGGTGTCCCCGCCGCTGATCATGACTCCGGAACAGGTCTCGGAGATGGCCGGCCTGTTCCAGGAGGGGCTGGCCGGCCTGTGAAGCAGGTGCCCTTCTGGGTGGACGACCACCCGCGCCCTGAAGGGCTCGCCTCCGACCTACCGGCGGAAACCGACTACCTGATCGTCGGATCCGGATTCACCGGCCTCAGTGCCGCCCTACGTCTGGTCGGAGCCGGAAAGACCGTCGCGGTGGTCGATACCGGAGAGATCGCCGGCGGTGCCTCCGGGATCAACGGCGGGATGGTGTCACCAGACGTCAAGGCGGGGGTGGACACCGTCTACGGCATCTACGGGCCCCAGATCGGCCACGAGATGTGGGCATCGACCGTGCGCTCCGTCGAGCTGGTGCGCGAGCTGGCCACCCGCCCGGGTTTCGATGCCCTGGTCCACGACGCCGGGATGCTGGCCCTGGGGAAGGGGGCGAAGAAACTGCGGGCGTTCGACCGCCAGGTCGGCTGGTACCGGGAGAAGTTCGGGGTTGACTGGGAGGTGGTCGACGCCCGTGACATCTCCAAGTACGTGGGCGGCGTCAGCTTCAACGTGGGCATCTACGAGCCCGAGGGCTTCGGGGTCCACCCCGCCCGTCTCGTCTTCGGGCTGGCCCAGGAGGCGCAACGCAACGGGGTGGTGCTCACCCCGCACTGCGAGGCGACATCGGTGCAAAGGGCGCCGACGGGCTTCGTGGTGGAAACGGCCCAAGGCCGCGTCCGTGCCGGCGAGGTGATCCTCGCCACCAATGGGTACACCACTGTCAAGCCCTCCCCGCGGCTCGCCAAGCTCATCGTGCCGGTCGGGTCATACATCATCGTGACCGAGCCGTTGCCTCCCGACCTCGTCTCCGCGGTGTTCCCCACCGAGGTGATGTCCTACACGAGACGCCGCCTCCTCCACTACATGCGACGGACCCACGACGACCGCATCCTCCTCGGGGGGAGGAGGAGTCTGCACACCGGGCTCGACCTGGCCGACTCGGCGGCGGACCTGCGGGCCGCTCTGGTCTCCTACTGGCCCGAGCTGGCGAATGTCGAGATAACCCACGTCTGGGGTGGGAAGCTGGCGGTCCCCTTCGACCTCACCCCCCACATCGGCAGGGTCGATGGCGCCTGGTACGCCCTGGGCTATGCCGGTCACGGTGTCGGCCTCTCCTGTCAACTCGGGCACGAGCTGGCCGGCATGCTCCTCGGCGAGGACCCGCCCAGCGTGTACAGCCGGATCGAGCACAAGGGGCGCTTCTACTACGACGGGAAGACACCGTGGTTCCTCACCCCCGCTTCCCACCTCTACCGGGCACTCGACCGCTCCGGAATGTGAGGACCGTTATCCTCGGACGCCATGACCGCCGAATGGCGTCATCGCCTTTTCCTGGCCGGGCCTCCGCTGGGGTTGCTGCTCCTCGCCGTGTTCACCCCCACCGACGATTCCCCCACGTTTTGCCCATTCGCCCTATGCACGGGAACTGCGTGCCCGGGATGTGGGATGACCCGGGCGATCTCCGCCCTGGTGCGGGGTGACCTCGACCTGGCGCTCACCTACCACCCCCTGGTGCCTCTGGTGATGGCACAGGCCGCGATCGCCTGGGCGTGGTACGGGTTGGGCCGGCGGGGGCGGCTGGGGTCTCCCAACAGCCACTTGGTCAATGTCGTCCTGATCGGGACGACGGCTGCTCTGCTCGTGGTGTGGGTCGTTCGCCTTGCCACCGGGACACTGCCCCCCGTCTGATCGCCCGACCCAGCAGATAGATCACCCCGGCGATCCCGGCCGCCACCAGACCGACCTGGAAGGGCACCAGCCATTTCGATCCGGCCACGGCCGACAGCGCCTCCCGGACCGGGGCCCTGCCTCCCTCCGGGTCGAGTACCCAGGAGCCGATTCGGAGCATGAGGCCGAAGCTGAGCCCACCCACCGCGATCCGGGTCACAAGGCTGCGAAGGGCGGCGACCCGGTCAGCGGACAGCGCCAGGTAGGCGGACCCGAAGACCACCAGGCCGACCATGGCCAGCAGCGACGCGGTGCCGAGATTGGTCGCGGTGTCTGAGTTGGGACCCACCATCGCCGCGGTCCCTGGCTGGCGGATCTCCAGGGGGTCGAGAGCCTCCACGACCTGAGCGACCTCGGGCCCGGAGACTTCGATGCCGATGCTGTCCAGCCCGTCTTCGACCTCGGGAACGGCGGGGGCAATCAGCTCTCTCATGTCGATCTCGGATCCGGACGGATCCGGGGATGCGGCGGCAGTGACCACCTCGGCGGCGAACTCATCGAGGGTGTCACCGACCTGGGACGAGCCCAGGAAGTATTCCACTGCGGGGTCGACCAGCGCCGGATCGACGCCACCCTCGACCATCTCCTCGGACATCCAGTCGGTGAGATAGCCGATCACCAGATCGGAGCGCGCCAGCGGCGCCAACGACTCGCCAAGGGTGTCGGTGTCGATGACTACCGCCCGGCCCCACAGCGAGCCGAACAGGATGGAGAGAGAGATGCCGAACGCCCACCCGAGGAAGGAGAGACCCGACCTGGGGGCGGTCAACTGATCACCAGCGCAGGGTTGGTCCGGATCCGGGGCTTCTTGGCGATCACTGCCTCCGCCAGCCCGTCGATGGCGTCGGCGGCCTCCGAGCCGGGAGCGGCGATCGCCAGCGGGTGGCCCTCGTCGGCGCCCCGACCCATCGCCGGGAGCAGTGGGATCCGAGCCATCAGATCGACGCCCAACTCGTCGGCGAGAGCACGTCCTCCGCCGGACCCGAACGGCTCGTACCGGGTGCCGTCGTCGCCGGTGAACCAGGACATGTTCTCGACGACTCCGATCACCTCCTGGTCGACCTCGGCAGACATCAGGGCCGCCCGCCGGGCGACGCGCTGGGCGGTGGGCTGCGGCGTGGTGGCTATGACCACCTGGGCGCGGGGCAGGAACTGTGACATCGAAATGGCGATGTCACCGGTGCCGGGTGGCATGTCGACGATGAGGAAGTCGAGATCGTCCCAGAAGACGTCCTTGAGGAACTGCTCGATCGCCTTGTGCAACATCGGGCCTCTCCAGATGACCGCCTTGTCGTCCCCGACGAAGTAGTCCATGGACATGACCTTCACCCGGTGGGCCACGGGAGGGACGATCATGCCGCCCATCATCACCGGAGCCTGGCTGACCCCGAGCATCGATGGGATCGAGAACCCCCAGATGTCGCCGTCGACGATGCCTATCTTGCGCCCGGTGCGGGCCAGGGCTACGGCGAGGTTGGCCGAGATCGAGGACTTGCCCACACCACCCTTGCCCGAGGCGATGGCCACCACCCTGGTGGCCGAACCGGGCTCGCCTATGCCGGGGCCGGCCTTTGCCTTGACCTCCTCCATCCAGACCTGTTCCCTGTCCTCCTCCATCACCTCGACGTCGATGTCGGCACCGGAGGCGTGGGGGGACAATGCCTCCTGGAGCTGGTCGTTGAGACTGTCGATCCGGGTGGCGGCGGGAAGCAGCAGCTCGACTCTGACCTTGCCCATCAGCTTCTTGTCCACCGACTTCACCAATCCGAGCTCGCCGAGAGTCCGCCCGACGATCAGCGGCGACTCGATGGACGCGACGGCATCCTGCAGAGTTGTCAGGTCGACCATCCGAATCCCCTACGGCGACAGTGGTTAGAAGGCCCTGGAAACTATAGTTTTGGCCAATCCCTACCTCTGATGGACAAAGACACCTTCGACAGCAGCATCTCCGACCTCACCTCTTCGCTGGGTGATCCCACCCGACGCGCCATCTACGTCGCGGTGCGCGAGTCGCCCGACCCGATGACCACTTCGAAGATTGCCGCCCTCTTCGACATCCATCCCAACGTGGCCCGTCATCATCTCGACCGCCTCTCCGATGACGGTTATCTCAGGGTCAGTCACCAACGCCGGGCCGGCGGGCCCGGAGCCGGGCGTCCTGCCAAGGCATACGAGCCCACCAACAAGGAGGTGACTGTCCATTTCGCCCCCCGCCGGTTCGAGATGCTCACCGAGATGCTCTTCCAGGTTCTCGACGAGGTCTCCCCGCCCGATGTCGCCGCGGTGGCCGAACGGGTGGGGCGCACCTACGGGGAGAAGCTGGCCTCCGAGATCGGGGCGCCGACGGACCCCGGCTACGACGGGGCGGTGCAGGCGGTTGCCAGCGCCATGACCGGGCTCGGCTTCTCGGTCGACCCGGACATCGAGGGCCAGAGGCTGCTCACCTCCCATTGCCCCTTCGGCGAGACCGCCACCAACCACCCGGAGGTGATCTGCTCGCTCGACCGCGGCATCGTCGCCGGGCTGTTCGGCGCTCTCTCCGTCCCCTGCAACCCGGTGGTCTTCCCCCACAAGCAACCGGAAGAGGACTGCATCACTCAGGTCCCGGTGACCATCGGAGGCTGACGCCCCGCAGGTTCACCGGGCTAAGACGGTTCGAATCGCTCAACAGGGGCAATCCGGGAAGGGTTTTCGCGTTCTGGCCGGATCGGGAGTGAACCCGGGGTCGTTAGGCTCGGTAGAAGGTTTTCACAGACCCGAAAGGCTGAGATGTCCAACGATCCATTCGGGGCACGGGCAACACTGGAGACCCCCTTGGGGACTCGGGAGATCGTCCGTCTCGACGTAATCGAGGGCGCCGAGAGACTCCCCTACTCGCTGAAGGTCCTCCTCGAATCGGCCCTGCGCAACCTCGACGGCGTCGTGGTGAACGAGGACGACGTGCGACAAATCGCCGCCTACGACTCGAAGAACGTCGCCGACGTCGAGATCCCATTCATCCCCGGGCGCGTCGTGCTCCAGGATTTCACCGGTGTCCCCTCGGTGGTCGATCTCGCAGCCATGCGGGGGGCCATCGTCAGGATGACCGGTCAGATCGAGTCGGCGCAGCGGGTCAACCCCCTGATCCCGGCCGACCTGGTCATCGACCACTCGGTGCAGGTCGACGCATTCGCCCGACCCGACGCCCTGATCATCAACTCGACCAAGGAGTTCGAGCGGAACCAGGAGCGCTACGAGTTCCTCAAGTGGGGGCAGTCCGCATTCGCCAACTTCAGCGTGGTGCCCCCGGCGACCGGCATCGTCCATCAGGTCAACCTCGAGTATCTGGCCAAGGTGGTCTGGGACAACGGGACCCATCTCTACCCGGACAGCCTGGTCGGCACCGACTCGCACACCACGATGATCAACGGTCTCGGGGTCGTTGGCTGGGGTGTCGGCGGCATCGAGGCCGAGGCCGCCATGGTGGGCCAGCCCATCTACATGCTGCTCCCCGAAGTGGTCGGCTTCGAGTTGACCGGGCGACTGCCCGAGGGCGGCACCGCCACGGACCTGGTGCTGCGGGTGACCGAGATGCTCCGGGAGCACGGCGTGGTGGGCAAGTTCGTCGAGTTCTACGGCCCGGGCATGGACGACATGCCGCTGGCCAACCGGGCCACCATCGCCAACATGGCCCCCGAATACGGGGCAACCGTGGGCTTTTTCCCCGTCGACGAGCAGACGTTGAAATACATGCGTCTCACCGGGCGCGAGGACAAGCTGATCGACACCGTCGAGCAGTACTACCGGGCTCAAGGGATGTGGCGCGACAACTCACACCAGATCGAGTACAGCGCCCGTCTCAGCCTCGACATGTCGACCGTCGAGCCCTCCCTCGCCGGTCCCAAGCGCCCCCAGGACCGGATCGCGTTGTCGACGATGAAAGCGCAGTGGCCCTCCGACCTGACCAACATCTTCGGCAAGAACGGGGGGTCGCGGACGTCGACCGTGGTCAGTTGGGAGAGTGAGGGGGGCAGCTCCAAGGAGGCGCTGCGGGCGCAGAGCAATGCCGTGGTCGAGTACGAAGGGGAGACCTTCCGTCTCACCGACGGGGATGTTGTGATCGCCGCTATCACCTCCTGCACCAACACCTCCAACCCCGACGTGATGGTGGCGGCCGGGCTGGTGGCCCGAAGGGCCCGGGAGCTGGGGCTTCGGCGCAAGCCGTGGGTGAAGAGCTCGCTCGCACCCGGATCGAAGGTGGTGACCGAGTACCTCACCGCATCGGGGCTGCTGGACGATCTCGAGGCGCTCGGCTTCGGCATCGTCGGCTACGGCTGCACCACCTGCATCGGAAACTCCGGCCCCCTCCCCGAGCCGATCTCCGAGGCGATCCACGCCCACGACCTGGTAGCGACGTCGGTGCTGTCGGGCAACCGCAACTTCGAAGGCAGGATCTCACCGGACGTCCGCGCCAACTATCTCGCATCGCCACCGCTGGTGGTCGCCTACGGGCTGGCCGGCACTGTCGATTGGGACCCGCTCACCGAGCCCCTCGGCGTGGACCAGGACGGCAAGGACGTCTTCCTCAGGGACATCTGGCCCAGCCAGCAGCAGATCGCGGAGACGGTGGCGACCCATGTCCACCAAAGCCAGTTCTTGGAGAGGTACAGCGACGTCTTCACCGGCTCGGAGGAGTGGCGCGCAATCACCACCACAGGATCGGATCTCTACGACTGGAGCCCCGACTCGACCTACGTGCAGGAGCCTCCCTTCTTCACCGATCTCACCCCCGAGGTGCGCCCAATCGAGGCGATCCGGGGCGCCCGGGTGCTCGTCAAGCTGGGCGACTCGGTCACCACCGACCACATCAGCCCCGCCGGCTCGATCGCTGTCGACTCTCCCGCAGGCCACTACCTGATCGAGAACGGCGTGCAGCCCGCCATGTTCAACAGCTACGGCTCCCGTCGCGGCAACGACCGGGTGATGACCAGAGGCACATTCGCCAACATCAGGGTGCGCAACCAACTCGCCCCCGGCACCGAGGGAGGTTGGACCACCGACTTCACAGACGGCCATGTCAAGTCGATCTACGAGGCCTCGCAGTCCTACCAGGAGGCGGGCATACCACTGGTGGTGCTCGGCGGGATCGACTACGGGATGGGCTCCTCCCGGGACTGGGCAGCGAAGGGGACTTTCCTTCTCGGTGTCAAGGCGGTGATCACCAAGTCCTTCGAGCGGATCCACCGCTCCAACCTGGTCATGATGGGCGTGCTGCCGCTCAACTTCATGCCGGGCGAGGACGCCGAATCCCTAGGTCTGGACGGCACGGAGCGTTTCGACATCGAAGTGGGTGACGATCTCACGCCCCGGCAGATGATCACGGTGACCGCCACCAAGGAGGACGGCACCGCCATCACGTTCGACACGATGGCCCGGGTCGACTCGCCCATCGAGGTGGAATATCTCCGCAACGGGGGCATCCTTCACTACGTGTTGAGGAGGATGGCAGCTGGCTGAGAGAGGTCCCGGTCCGCTGCCCCGGCCGACACTCCGGCTGACCGGGGTCTTCCTCCTCGTCGTCTTGGCCGGGCTGGGCGTGGGCTGGCTGTTGCGGGGCGGAGACGCTGTCGCCGTTGCCGCCGAGGGAAAACCCGCGCCGGACTTCACCGTAGAGGTCATCGAAGGCGGCACTTTCACCCTCTCCGAAACCCGCGGTAAGCCGGTGGTCCTCAACTTCTGGGCGTCCTGGTGCACTCCGTGCCGCACCGAGATACCCGACATCTCGGTCTTCGCCTCCTCACATCCCGACGTGGAGGTGATCGGGGTCGCAGTCGAGGATGCCGAAGACGCATCCCGCGCCTTTGCCGCCGAGGTGGGTGCGGCCTACCCGCTCGCCCTGGGCACCCCCGAAGTCGAGGACTCCTACCCGAGGATTGGGCTACCGGTGACCTATCTCATCGACTCGGAAGGGGTGGTCTCAGATGTCATCAACGGGATCGTCGACGAGGAGATGCTCGGCGACCTGGTCGGCTGACCGCGGTAGCGGGGGGCCGCTCACCCGAACTTGGCTTCGTAGAGCTCTATGTACTCCAGGTTGGGGCCCTCCACCATCTCGGCCCAGACGACGAGGCGCTGCCGGGCTGAGAACTTGGGATGACAGGTGGTGAGTGTGAGCCACGCTCCGGGGCGTGGGTCGGTCACCCAAACGTCGGTCGGCTCGACGATGAGGATCTCCCTGACTTGGTAGGCATGGGCTCCGGCCGCGCTCACGATCTCGATGCGGTCGCCCGGCTCGAGGAGGTCGAAGTCGACGAAGGGCCGCCCATAGGTGGTGCGGTGGCCCGAGATGACGGCGTTACCCGGTTGTCCCGGTAGCGGTGTGTCGCCCATGTGACCGGGCCCCTTGGTGAGCGTCCCCGAATCCACCCCCTCGTAGACGACGACATCCTCCAGACCCAGCTTGGGGATCGTCATGAAGGCAAAGGACTCGCCCCTGTCCACTGGCTCCTCAGGCACGAATTCGACCAGATCGGAGAGATCCGGCGGCGGGGGGGTCGAGCCGAGGAACACCTCGGGGTCGATCGACTCGGTGACCGGTGTCGACTCTTCGAGCTCGGTCTGCAGAGTCCCGGCGGCCTCGGCCTGGGTGGCTGCGTTCATCCAGTCGGTGACGAAAAGCTGCCACCCGAGGTAGCCGAACACGAGCACGCCGCACCAAATCAGTGCCCACCCGATGACCTGGACCTTGTATCGCATCCGGGGAGAGGCTAAATCGGTGGCGGAAGTTATCCAGTCAGCGACCCAACCAGTTCGGTGGGCGCTTCTCGATGAAGGCGCGGACGCCTTCGGAGGCATCCTCGGTCATCGCGATCTCGGTGAGCCCGCCCTGGAGACGGTCGAGGGCGGTGTCGAGGTCGAGATCGACCATCCCGTAGAAAGAGTCTTTGCCCAACATCAGGGTGGCGGGGCTCAGGGCAGTGAGGGAGGCGACGGTCCTGTCGACGGCTGCGTCAAGGTCCTCCCGACTCACCAGCCGGTTGACCGCACCTAGTCGGTGGGCTTCCAGAGGGGTGATGAGCCGCCCGGTGAGCATCATCTCCAGCACCGCCTTGCGGGGCATGCTCCTCACCAGCACCGCAGAGATCATCATCGGCCAGAGACCGACTTCGACCTCGGGCGTCCCCAGCTTGGCGTCGTCGACGCAGATGGTGATGTCGCAGGCCACGGCGAGCCCGAATCCGCCGGCCAGGGCATGGCCGTTCACCCGAGCGACGGTGGGTTTGCCACCGCGCATCATGAGTCGAAAGAGGTCGGCGAGGTCGCCCCGCGACCGGTGTAGGCCCACCGGATCGTCGACGAAGGATCCGGAGAGGTCGCCACCGGCGCAGAACGCCTGGTCCCCGGCACCCGTGTACACGATCACCCTCACGTCCGGATCGTCCACTGCCGACCGGGTGTGTTCGAGCAGACCGGCCATCGTCTCGACCGACATCGGATTGCGTCGCTCCGGATCATCGATGGTGATGGTCGCCCTGTGCTCGGAGACTTCATACCTCACTGGCATTTTTCGCACTCTCGGGGTAGGGGACAGCGCACGATTAGCGTTCGCCGACCCATGTTATGGCTGGCCATCGTCATCTTCGTTGCTCTGGCCGTCGCGGTCATCCGTGGCGGCCGCCTGGTGAATCTCGCCGACATCGAGCTTCGCGCCTGGTGGCTGCTGTTCTTGGCCCTCGGTCTCCAGGTGGCTACCCGGTGGCTGCCCGACTCCGGCTGGGCCGAGGAGGCGGGCGTCGCCATGGTCCTGCTCTCGTTCTTACTCCTCATGGTCATGGTGTTACTCAACCGCTCCAAGCCGGGGATGTGGATCGCCGGTCTGGGGGTCCTTATGAACTTCATCGTCATCGCCCTCAACGGAGGGATGCCGGTGCTGGCCGGCGCCGCCGAGGTGGCCAGCGGTTTCACCGTGAGCAACCCCGACCTGTCTGGGACCTTCAAGCACGTCCCGCTGGACGAGACATCACGACTCACCTTCTTCGCCGACGTCATCCCCCTTCGTCTCGCCGGGATCGGCGAGGTGATCTCCCTGGGCGACATCTTCCTCGCCCTCGGTCTCGGTGTGTTCCTCGAGCACGAGCTGAGACGCCCCCGCCGCTACTTCAAGCGTGGCGCCCAGGCCCAACCGGGCTCGGCGAGCAAACTCTGACCGAAGATCACGAACCCCGGGTTCGTCACGCCGTATTTGGCGCAAATCAGCTCAAGAACGGCCACGCCCGGAGTCGAGTCGGGATCTCCGGCTAGACCCGCGCCACGGGCGTGAGGACACCACGGGTGGTGAGGAGCCGGCGCAACGAGGCAACCACCTCGGGGTCGTACTCGTAGGCGGCCCCGGCGTGGAGCTCCTCGAGGGCGGAGAGCGGAGACAACCCGGCCCGATGGACCCTCCAGTCGTAGGCGGCGGCCACCTTGATGATCCGGGATACGACCGAGACCTCGGGGTCGTCCTGCTCCCCCGGCTTGCGGTACGACTCGTACTGGTCGCGTACCTGGCCGGCAACCCGCTCCAGATACGGCGACTCGGCGATGATCTCGGCGCTCCAGCGGGCGATGTCGTCGTCGGTGTAACCCATCTTCAGGATCTGGGGCTCACTGAGCGACACCCGGCCGATGTCGTGCATCAAGCCGGCGTACTCGATGTCCTCCACCTGCGACGGGCCGAGGCCCATCTCCTTGGCTATCGAGGTGGCGGTCTCGGTGGTGCGGTCGGCGTGGCCGTCTATGCCGAGACCGGAGACCTCTGGGATGCGGGCCAGGGCCCGGATGGTCTGGCGATAGGTGGTCTTGGTTTGCTGGAACCGCTTGAAGGCGGCGTGGGCGAACGAGTACGGGAGGAGGGCGATGGGCAACGCCCACCACTGGATCTCTATGAACAGCTCCCCGAACAAGGCCCCGGTCAGCGCCAAGCCCATGAAGACGTTGAGATCGTGCAAGAGGGCGCGGGCCAGATAGCTCCGGGAGAGCTCGCGGGGACCCAGGACCAGGAGCGCTCGGATCATCACCTCAATGGCGAGCCAGGCGACGAAAGCGACCGCGAACGGGAAGAGGTCCTCCCAGCCGCCACTGAGCTCGACGAAGAGCCCGAAACGCATCATCGAATACACAGCGGCATAGGTCACGTAGCCGAACAGCCGTCTCACCACGACCGGGAGCAACTCGCGATGGCTCTCTCCCCTGGAGTGACTCAGCACCCAGACCAGGGCCATGCCGATGCCGAAAGAGGCAATGGAGCCATAGGGCTCGGTGAGGCCGTCGAGTCCAGAGAAGACGAACGGGATCGCGGCCGCCACTCCAAGACCCATGGTGAAGTGGTTCGCCGAATTGGAAGTTGCGACTCCAAAGAGGGATCCGAGGAGCAGGGCAGTGGCGGCGATCATTATGTAGAGCGGGTTGCCACCCGCCCGCGAGGCGGCGTAGACCCCGAGTGCGGCGGACCCGATGGGGAACAGCCAGGAGGCGAAGGCCACGGTGCGAGGGTGCCAGTTAGCCACGAAGGCTCAGCTCCGGCTCCTCGGCCAGTCTCCGGGCCATCTCCTCATCGTTGACATGGGGCGCGCCCCAGCGTCGGCCCGAGTTCTCCAGGGCCTTCTCGAACATGTCAACCACATCAGGATGGAACTGGGCACCGGAGTGCTTGCGCAGCTCGTTGAGGGCGTAACCCTGCGAAAGCGCCATCCGGTAGGAGCGAGCCGAGGTCATGGCGTCGAACGCGTCGGCCACCGCCACGATGCAGGTCTCCAGGCTCGGTGTCTCTCCCTCGGTGTGACCCCGGCCCCCGTAGCCGTTGCCGTCGTAATGGCTGTGATGCCCGGAGGCGATCTCGACCATGGGCTGGAGGAAGTCGACCTCGGCCAGGATCTCTTCGACCAGGTGCGCGTGCTCTTGCATCTGGGAGTACTCCTCGTCGTCGAGACGCCCCCGCTTTCGGATCAGCTCGGTGGGGACCGCCAGCTTGCCGAGGTCGTGGATGAGGGCGGCCCACTTGAGCTGTTCGATCTGGGTGCCGTTGAACCCGTACTCCTGGCCGATCATCTCGGCGAATTGGGCCACCCGCTCGGTATGGCCCCTCGTGTACATGTCCTTGGCCTCGAGGGTCTTGACGAATCCCTTGAGCGCGGAGATGTGCGACACCCGGAGTTGGGAGAAGGCGTACAGCGACATGTGCCCGATCCCGTAGACCCCGATGATCAGCACCAGGATGGCGGGCCGATTGGCGATCAAGTAGGCGCCGCCGATGAGACCCCCGAGCAGACCCATGGTGAACTGGCCGAGGAAAAGGGC
>DATFGI010000032.1:0-12424 GCA_035249605.1 Acidimicrobiia bacterium | reverse complement strand
AATGAAGCCGGTTCTCACCGCCGAGGAGTACCGCCGGGTCGACCAGGCCTACCAGGGCGATCTCATCGCCGCCATGGACCGGGCCGGTCATGCCGTGGCCCTGGCCGCGGCCCGGGCCGGTGCCGGGTACGGGAAGAGAGTGGTGGTCCTCACCGGCCCCGGCAACAACGGCGGCGACGGCTACGTCGCCGCCCGTCACCTGAAACGCCGTGGCGCCCAGGTGGAGGTGCACGCCTTCGCCCCGCCCGCCACCGCCGAGGCTTGGGACGCCGAGGCCAAGGCCCGCGCCGCCGGTGTGCCCATCGTTCCCCTCGGCCCGGTGACCGCCGCCGACGTGGTCGTCGACGCCCTCTTTGGCGGGGGGATGCGCCGCGGTCTTCCCGACCAGGTGGCGACGTGGATGCGAGTTACGGCCCCGGTGATCGCCGTCGACTACCCGACCGGTCTCGACCCCGACACCGGCGAGGTCGCCGAAGCCGCCTTCCTCGCCACCGAGACCGTGACTTTCGCCGCCCTCAAGACGGGTCACCTGCGCGGCCAGGGCCCCGAATACTGCGGCAAGATCACCGTCGCCGACATCGGTATCCACGGTGGCGAGCCCTCCATGCTCGTCGCCGAGCGGAGCGACGCTCCCCTCCCGGCCCGGGCCCGGCACGCGCACAAGTGGTCGGCGGGGGCGGTCCTGGTCGCCGGGGGATCCACCGGGATCGTGGGGGCATCGGTCCTCGCCGGTCGCGCCGCCCTCAACTTCGGGGCCGGCACCGTCCACGTCGCCTCGCCCCGACCCGACCTGATCTCCTTGATCGCGCCCGAGCTGCCCACCATCGAGTTCGGGCAGGCCGCCGAGCAGGTGGGGCGGTTCGACGTGGTGGTCGCCGGGCCCGGTCTGGCCGAGGACGATCTCGCCGAGGCCCGGCCCGTGCTGGCCAAGGCGGAGCGGGTGGTCCTCGACGCCGGTGGGCTCACCCCGGCGACGCTGGAGGTGGCCAAGGAGGGCGGGGCCGAGGTGGTGATCACCCCCCACGACGCCGAGTTCGCCCGGCTGGCCGGGGTGGGCGCCGGCAGCTACAGCTGCCGCGCGTTCGCCGCCAAGGAGGGGATCACCGTGCTCCGCAAGGGCAGTCCCACCATGATCAGCGATGGCGGGCTCCCCGTGCTGGTGACCACGGGCGGGCCCGAGCTCGCCACCATCGGCACCGGCGACGTCCTCGCCGGGATGATCGGAGCCCTGTGGGCACGCGGCCTCGGTCCGGTGGAGGCGACGGTGTCCGCCGCCTACTGGCACGGCGTTGCAGGGGCCTCCCTCGCCGGACGGGGAACGGTCACCGCCGATGATCTCGCCGACCATGTCGCCCGGTTCGCATGGTGAGGCCGACCTACGCCGAGATCGATCTGGGCGCCATCGCCCAAAACGTCGCCGCCTTCGCCGAGCTGATCGCCCCTTCCCAGGTGTGCACCGTGATCAAGGGCGACGGCTATGGCCACGGCGACGTCCCGGTGGCCAACGCCGCCCTCGGCGCCGGGGCGGGACTGCTCGCCGTCGCCCTGGTGGAGGAGGGGATCCGTCTCCGCGAGGCGGGGATCGAGGCCCCGGTCATCGTGCTCAGCGAGCCCGTGCCCGACTCCGCCGTCGACATCGCCCGTTGGCAGCTCCAGCCGACGGTGTACACCCATGAATTCATCCAGGCTCTGGAGGCCACCGGCGCCACGGTGCCGGTACACGTCAAGGTGGACACCGGCATGCATCGGGTGGGCGCCGCCCCCGAGAACGTGTCCGGCCTGGTCGACGCGCTGCGCCGTTCCCCGACACTGGAGCCTGCCGCGCTCTGGACCCATTTCGCCGTCGCCGACGAGGACCCCGAGTACACCCGGACCCAGATCGAGCGTTTCGACGAGGTCGCCGCGCCGTTCGACTTCGACGTCCCCGCCACCCATCTGGCCAACACAGCCGGGGCCGCCCTCTTCCCCGAGGCGCGGCGCTCCCTCTGCCGGATCGGGCTCGGGACCTACGGCCTCCATCCCTGCCCGGAGACGGTCGATGTCGTCGACCTGCGTCCGGCGATGCGGGTGGTCACCCACGTCTCCCACGTGCAGCGGCTCGAGGCCGGGGAGCGCCCCAGCTACGGCCGGGTCAGGCCCCTGCAGGAGCCGGCCACGGTGGCCACCGCCCCGATCGGCTACGCCGACGGCTATCACCGTCTTCTCACCGGGGCCGGGTCTGCCTTGATCGGTGGCCGTAGGTACCCGCTGGCAGGCACCGTCACCATGGACCAGATAGTCATCGACGTCGGCGACTCCGACGTCGCCCTGGGTGACGAGGTGGTGCTGCTCGGCTCCCAGGGAACCGAGGAGATCGGCGCCGACGAGTGGGCGCGGGCGCTGGGCACCATCTCCTATGAGGTGGTCTGCTCGATCGGGCCGCGGGTCCCCAGGAGGTATCTGTGAACGAGACGCTCACCGCGGTCCCCGGGGTCGAGGTCGGCCATTGGACCAACACCGAGGCGATGACCGGCTGCACCGTGGTCGTCTTCCCCGAGCCCAACTGCGTCACCGGGGAGGCCCGGGGCGGGGCGCCGGGAAGCCGTGAGTTCGCATTGCTCCAGCCCGGGATGAGCGTGGAGCAGGCTCAGGCCATCGTCCTCACCGGGGGCAGTGCCTTCGGTCTGGCCACCGCCGACGGCGTGGTGCGCGCCCTCGAGGCCGACGGCCGGGGCTATCAGACCGCGGCTGGGATCAGGGTCCCCATCGTCCCCGCCGCAGTCATCTTCGACTTCGCCGCCGGCGACCCGTTGTCTCGTCCCGGAGCGGAGCAAGGGGAGGCCGCCTACCGAGCGAGGTCGACCGAGCCGGTGGCCACCGGTCTGGTCGGGGCAGGGACCGGGGCCACGGTGGCCAAGTGGCGCGGCCTGGAGCACATGCAGCCGGGCGGGCTGGGCTCGGCGGCTGTGACCGCAGGCGACGTGACCGTGGGAGCCCTGGCCGTAGTCAACGCCGTGGGCGACGTCTTCGCAGTGGACGGGGAGAGTCTCACCGGCGGCGACCCGGTGCCCGGGCCACCCAACCTGGTGCGGACCGCGATCTCCAACACCACGCTGGTGGTGGTGGCCACGGACGCCGGCCTGTCCCGGATCGACATGAGCCGGCTGGTGATCCGCTCCCACGACGCCCTCTCGGTTTGCATCCGCCCGGTGCACACGAGATACGACGGCGACACCGTCTTCATCGCCTCGGTCGGGGACCTCTCCGCGGAGCTCGACGCCCTCGGTGAGGCCGTCTTTGCCGCCACCGCGGCGGCGATCGAGAACGCCTTGCTCTCGACGAGAGGCTGAGCACGTCCTGCCACAATGGGGCTCGTTGACCTCCGCCACGCCCGCCTTCCTCGAGTTACGTGACACCGCATTGGCCTGCACCGCCTGCCGGCTGTCCGAGACCCGCACCAACGTGGTCTTCGGGGTCGGGGACCCTTCCGCCCGGCTGATGCTGGTGGGCGAGGCGCCCGGCAAGAACGAGGACCTCCAGGGTGAGCCCTTCGTGGGTGCCGCCGGTGGGCTGTTGGACGAGTTGTTGGCCACCATCGGGATCAGCCGTGCCGAGGCCTACATCGCCAACGTGCTCAAGTGCCGCCCCCCGGGCAACCGCGACCCGCGGGAGGACGAGATCGACTCCTGCAAGGGGTATCTGCGCTCCCAGATCCGGATGATCCGCCCCGAGGTGGTGATAACCCTGGGCAACTTCGCCACGAAGCTGCTCCTGGCCACCGAGACCGGGATCACCCGTCTCCGCGGCCAGAGGTTCGATTGGTGGCTGGGCGCAACCCTCATCCCCACCTTCCACCCGGCGGCGGCGCTGCGGGGCCGCCCTCAGGTCCGGGAGCAGATGCAACAAGACTTCGCCCTGGCCCGGGCCGTCCTCGACGAGTCCCCGCGGGCCGGGCCAGCGGGGACCGGGACAGCGAACCCAGGGTTCGTAGCGTCGCTCAGCGACGCTGGGAACCCTGGGTTGCGGGAAGGCGGGCCCGACGGGCCCGCCGAGCCCGAGCAGACCACCCTGAGGTTGAGCACGTGATCGTGGTGCGTTGCCCGACCCCGGGGGACACCGAGGCCCTGGGAACAAGGCTCGCCTCCAGCCTCCGCCCTGGCGACGTCGTGGTCCTCGCCGGCGGTCTCGGATCGGGAAAGACACTGTTCACCAGGGGCATCGCCACCGGGCTCGGTGTCGACGAGCCCGTGGTCAGCCCCTCGTTCGTCCTGGTGCGGGAGTACCGGACCGGGTTCGTGCCGATGATCCACGTCGACGTCTACCGGCTGGGCTCGATGAACGAGTTCGACGACCTGGACGCCCTGGAGATGGCCGAGGACGGCATCCTGGTCATCGAGTGGGGCGAGGCAGTGGAGTCGGCCCTGCCCCGGGACCATCTCCGCATCGAGTTCGAGGTCGAAGATGACCAGTGCCGCGTCCTCAGCTTCGTGGGCGAGGGGGCGTGGGCCCGGCGCGACCTGGCTGGTGTGGCGTGAAACTGCTCGCCATCGAGACCGCCACCCCGGGCTCGTCGGTGGCGGTAGTCGAAGATCGTCGCACCCTGGCGGCGGCCTCCCGGATCGACCGGATGGGTCATGCCGGTTTCCTGGTGCCCGCGATCGATTTCTGCTTCGACCAGGTGGGGTGGTCTCCCGAGGACCTCGACGCAGTCGCGGTGGACGTCGGCCCCGGTCTGTACACCGGGATCCGGGTCGGGGTGGCCACCGCCCAGGGCCTGGCCGCGGCCTTCGGCATCCCCATCATCCCGGTGACCTCGGTCGACACGCTCGCCCTCGAGGCCCGCACCGGGCACCGCACGATCTGGACGGTCATCGACGCCCGGCGCGGCGAGTACGCCGTGGCCCGCTACCGCCCGGTTCCCGGCGGGGTGGTGCGCGACTCGGCCACCGAGCTGATGGACCCCGAGGAGCTCAAGGCGGCGCTGCAATCCACCGGCGACGACAGCCTGGTGGTAGGTGACGTGGCCGACCTGCCCGAGGCGTTCTTCAGGGGGATGCACCATGTCAAGACGGGTCGCCCCCGATATCCCTATGCCGTTGCCCTCGCCGAGATCGGGGCGGGCAGGTATGACCGGGACGACTATCCCGCCCCAGACGACATCCGGCCCGAGTACATGCGGGAACCGGACGTCACCATCAATTGGGACAAGCTGCGACAGGAGGGACCATGGGGATCGCTGTGAGCACGATCCGGGCCATGACCGACGACGACCTCGCCGAGGTGGTCGCCCTGGAGGCGGCCAACCAACCTCGTCCCTGGTCAGAGCAGGTATTTCGCGAAGAGCTCGCCACTGAGAACCGGGTGTATCTGGTGGCGGTGGACGAGGAGGTCACCGGCTTCGGTGGGGTGATGGTCGTCGGCGACGAGGCACATGTCACGAATCTCTTCGTCGACCCGGGACGACGTCGGCGCGGCATCGGCCGATCGCTGATGGTCGCCCTCGCCGGGGCGGCGCTCGAAGCCGGGGCCCGGCATCTCACACTCGAGGTGCGCAAGACCAACCATGCCGCCCGCAGTCTCTACGCCGGGCTGGGGATGGCCCCGGTCGGGGTGCGTCCCGACTACTACGGGGACGACGACGCCCTGATCCTGTGGGTTCACGACATCGACCGGCCCGGTTACGTGGAGGGCCTGCAGTGAAGCCCACGGTCCTCGCCTTCGAGACCAGTTGCGACGAGACCGCGGTCGCCGTGGTGCGGGGCACCGAGGCGCTGTCCAATGTCCTTTCCTCCCAGGTCGACCTGCACGCCCGGTTCGGCGGGGTGGTGCCCGAGGTCGCCGCCCGGGCCCATGTCGAGGCGATTCGGTCCCTGACTCACCAGGCGTTGACCGAGGCCAGTGTTCACCCTTCCGACCTCGACGGGGTCGCCGCCACCGCCGGGCCCGGTCTGGTGGGGGCGCTTCTGGTCGGCCATTCCTTCGCCAAGGCCACAGCCTGGGCCCGCCAGCTCCCCTTCGTCGGCATCGACCACATGGAGGGCCATCTCATGGCTCCCCGCATCCAGTTCGAGGAGTTCGCCCCGCCGGCGATTTCCCTGCTCGCCTCGGGCGGGCACTCCCAAATCGTCCATGTCACCGAGTGGGGGGAGTACGAGACGATGGGCCACACCATCGACGACGCCGCCGGAGAGGCCTTCGACAAGCTGGCCCGGGTCATGGGATTGGGGTTCCCCGGCGGTCCCGCCATCGACAAGACCTCCGAGGGCGGCGACCCGGCGGCGG
The DNA here is from genome assembly GCA_035249605.1 of Acidimicrobiia bacterium. Classification (GTDB taxonomy): domain Bacteria; phylum Actinomycetota; class Acidimicrobiia; order Spongiisociales; family ZC4RG35; genus JANQRA01. The sequence goes on along the minus strand of DATFGI010000032.1, from coordinate 6,163 downwards.
TCGACTTCCCCCGGGCCATCCCGGAGAGGCCGTACCACTTCTCCTTCTCCGGGTTGAAGACCTCGGTGGTCACCTACATCGAGAAGGCGACCGCCTCTGGCGACCTGCCCCCGATCGAGGACTTCGCGGCCTCCGTCCAGGAGGCGATCGTCGACGTCCTCGTCGACAAGACCTTCGCCGCCGTCGACGCCACCGGTGCCGGTGTCGTCGGCGGCGGCGGTGGGGTGCTGGCCAACCGGCGGCTTCGCCACCGATTCGCCGAGGAGGCTGACAAGCGCGGCATCCGCCTCGCCTTGCCCGCGCCCCTCCTCTGCACCGACAACGCCGCCATGATCGGCGTCGCCGGCGCCCACTGGCTGTCCCGCGGCCGCATCACCGACTGGACCGAAAACGTCGACCCCTCGATGTCGCTCTCGCGCCCCTGAGGAAGGGGGCCCGATACTGAGCACTACGACGCCCGGAGAGCGAGCGGGAGAGTCACTTAACCTGAGTGATCGGGACTCAAATCCGATTTAGCACTCTCCGGATGGGAGTGCTACTGTGATCTAGCACTCACACGAGGAGAGTGCTAATAGTCGGGAGGCCGGGTATCTCGCGGGGCTCGCCCCAGGATGCCATGCTCCCGAAGGTAAGCACAACGTCACGCTCAAGGAGGAGCTACGTATGAAGCTTCAGCCGCTCGGTGATCGAGTGGTGGTCTCGGCCAAGGACGAAGCGGAAGCCCGCACCCCGTCCGGCCTGGTCATCCCCGACACCGCCAAGGAGAAGCCGCAAGTTGGAGAGGTAATCGCCGTGGGCCCTGGGGCCCGGGACGACGACGGCGAGCGCGTCCCGATGGACGTCTCGGTCGGGGACAAGGTCCTCTATTCCAAGTTCGCAGGGACCGAGATCAAGTTGGACTCGGACGAGTACCTGGTCCTGAGCGAGCGCGACATTCTGGCAATCGTCAACTGAGGAGTTGAGAAGATATGGCAGCGAAGGACCTTCGCTTCAGTGAAGAGGCCCGCAAAGGGCTTCAGGCGGGAGTAGACAAGCTCGCCGATACGGTCAAGGTGACGCTCGGCCCCCGGGGTCGCAACGTCGTGCTCGAGAAGAAGTGGGGCGCCCCCACAATCACCAACGACGGTGTGACCATCGCCAAGGAGATCGAGCTCGAAGACCCCTACGAGAACATGGGCGCCAAGCTCGCATACGAGGTGGCCAACAAGACCGACAACGTCGCTGGTGACGGCACCACGACCGCCACGGTGCTGGCCCAGGCGATGGTGCGTGAGGGTCTGCGTCAGGTCGCCGCAGGCGCCAACCCGATGGAGCTCAAGCGGGGCATCGAGCAGGCCGTGGAGGTTGCGGTCAAGGCGATCGGCGATCAGGCTCGTGACATCGAGACCACCGAGGAGATCGCCCACGTGGCGTCGATCTCGGCCAACAACGACTCGTCCATCGGCGAGGTCATCGCCGATGCCATGGACCGGGTCGGCAAGGACGGCGTGATCACCGTCGAAGAGGGCCAGACGTTCGGGCTCGAGTTGGAGTTCACCGAGGGCATGCAGTTCGACAAGGGCTACATCTCCCCGTACTTCATCACCGATGCCGATCGTCAGGAGGCAGTCCTCGACGACCCGTTCATCCTGATCGCCAACCAGAAGATCAGCTCGGTCAACGACCTGGTCCCGGTCCTGGAGAAGGTGATGCAGACGGGCAAGGGTGTCCTCGTCATCGCCGAGGACGTCGAGGGCGAAGCCCTCGCCACCCTCGTGGTCAACAAGATCCGCGGCACGTTCCAGTCGATCGCCGTCAAGGCCCCGGGCTTTGGCGAGCGGCGCAAGGCCATGCTCCAGGACATCGCCGTCCTCACCGGCGGCACCGTGATCTCCGAGGAGGTCGGCCTGAAGCTGGAGAACGTCAGCACCGAGTTGCTCGGGCGGGCGCGCAAGGTCGTGATCGCCAAGGACAACACCACCGTGATCGATGGCGGCGGTTCCGAGGCGGATGTCAAGGCCCGGATCGCCCAGATCGAGCGTGAGATCGAGAACACCGATTCGGACTGGGACAGGGAGAAGCTCCAGGAGCGCCTCGCCAAGCTGTCGGGCGGTGTCGTCGTGATCAAGGCGGGCGCGGCCACCGAGGTCGAGCTCAAGGAGAAGAAGCATCGCATCGAGGACGCCGTGCAGGCGGCCCGTGCCGCGGTCGAGGAGGGCGTGGTCCCCGGCGGTGGGGTTGCCCTGCTTCGGGCCCAGACCGCGGTCGACAAGATGCGTGGCGGGACCGACGACGAGAAGACCGGCCGCAACATCGTCCGCAAGTCGATGGAGGAGCCGATTCGTCAGATTGCGGTCAACGCCGGGTTCGAGGGCGGTGTCGTCGTCGAGCAGGTGCGCAACGCCGCGGGTAGCCAAGGCTTCAACGCCGCTACCGGCAAGTACGAGGACCTGTTGACGGCGGGGGTCATCGACCCGGCCAAGGTCACCCGGTCGACACTGCAGAACGCTGCCTCGATCGCAGCGCTGCTGCTCACCACCGAGGCGCTGGTCGCCGAGGAGAAGGAAGAGGCCCCCGCGATGGGCGGCGGACACGGCCATGACGGCGGCGGCATGGACTTCTGAGTCCAGCCGAGTCCGGTATCGACAAGGGGCCCGCTCATCGAGCGGGCCCCTTTCGCGTACCTTGGACAGGGGTACGGCTCGGCCCTTTCCTAACATGCCGCCCGTGCCCGACGATCTCAACGCGGTCTTCGATCTCTTCGCCCACCGCGGGTTCCTGATCGGTCTCACTGGCGGAATCGTGGCGGCTGTGGTGGTGGCGTCCGTCTCGCTCGCAGCCAGGAGGGTTCTCCCCGGATGGGGGATCCTGTTCGCCACTGCTGTCATCGTTGGGCTTCGGATCGATGGAGAGGTGGATCAGGGCATCCTCGGTCCTCTTGGCGGGATGGTCGCCGCGGGGCTGTTGGTGGATGCCGCTCATTCGTTCAATCGAGTGCGGTGGCCGATTGCCGCGAGGATCGTGGCTTGGTCGCTCGCGGCTGCTGCTTCGGTCTGGTTCGCCATTTCACTGCAATCCCAAGGTCAACCTTGGATTCCCTATGTGCTCCCATTTGTCGTCATCGGATTCGCCGCCGGGCTCTGGGGGCTGGGTCGGCTTCCGTACACCGAACTGGCCGGCCCGATAGTGCTGATCATCGTGGGTGGGGCATGGGTCACGGTGCCTGAGACGGACATGGTCAACGTGATGCTTGGCGCGGCACTGCCAATGGCTCTGGTGACGCTGCCGCCGATTCGGACGAGATCCTCGATGGCGGGCGCTCTCGCCGTCGCCGGGCTCTTCGCCTGGCTCATGTTGGAGGGCGGCGAATCGAGGCCCTGGACACTTGCCGCGGTCTCGGCATCGGTGGCGCTCCTCCCGATGACTGCCGTTGCAGTCCTCGCTCGGGAGAAGCGACCACGCTATCTGCTGACCATTGGGGCTGTCGGACTGTGCGTTGCCGCGATCACGCGGGTCGCGGACATGACCCAGTCGTCGCAGACGATCCTGATGTGGAGCATCGCCCTGACTGCCTTTGCCGGACTCGCGGTCGTCCTCGGCCCGAGCCGCGACCTCGAAGCAAACTGAGACAAGGGGTCGGATCTCCAATACCAGAGTCTTTGTCCGTGTGACGTCTCCCGCTGGTCGTGAACATGGATTGGCTCAGTAGGCGCCGTTCCGCTTGACCATGACCGTTGGAGTCTTGGCCATGATCGACAAATCGGCGGCGATCGTGCGGGTCAATACATACCGCCGGTCGAGGGCGATCCTCTCCGCATACGTGGTGTCGTTGCGACCCGACACCTGCCATAGACCGGTGATCCCGGGACGGACCGCGAGGATCACCGGCAGCCAACGACCGTACTTCTCCACTTCCTCGGTCACGATTGGCCGGGGCCCGACGATGCTCATGTCCCCCTTCAGCACATTCCAGAATTGGGGGAACTCATCGAGGCTGGTCTTGCGAAGGATCTCCCCGATGCGGGTGACCCTCGGGTCGTCCTTCAGCTTGTGTGTCTCCTCGAACTCTGCCCTCAAACTCGGGTTCTTGGACAACACGCTCTCCAGAAGCTGGTCCGCGTCATGGACCATCGTCCGGAACTTGTAACAATCGAAGTACTTGCCCTTGGAGCCGATACGCCGATGCCGGAAGATCACCGGGCCCGGCGACGACAACCTGATGGTCATCCAGATGACGATGAGCAGCGGGGCCGTCAGGGCGAGGACGGTGGCCGCCAACAGGACATCGACGAGTCTCTTCAATGCCCGATCCGCAGCTCGCGAGATCGGGTTTCTCTCGAACCGGCTCAGGTCGATCTGTATCGGGTCGAGGTCGGGCTCACCATCCTGGGGATCTGCGATTCGGACGGCCGGGGCGTTGTCGATGACCCGCCCCAACTGTCGTTCCCCCTGGCTCCTCCAATCCCGACGTAGCTCTCTTTGTGCCATAGCTTCGCCTCCATAAAGGAAGGGCCCTCATGGGCCCATGCATAGGATCTCCCTCCCCAACGCATCCAGGGTCTACCCATTGAGACCTCTGCCAAACCGGGTCGCGAAAATGAAAATTGGTCGGGCAGCGTGATCGCAGCGGCCAGGTGAGCCCCTCGACGGAGCGCCATATCGGGCTGCCCGGAACCGCATCCGGCCAGTGGGATCAGCTCAGGCAGATTGAAAGGCAGGTTCGGTCGTGGCCGACCTCGGGTCGTCGCGGGTGGCGACGGCGGAGGCGCATGCGGTGAGAGCAAACAGCATCCACCAATGGCGCTGATAGAAGGCCTCGACGGACAGTGAGAAGGCGAGCATGGCGGCATTGCCCATGATCAAGAAGGACACCAACGGCCGATGCACCGCCCGCGCTGCCCAGAAGGCCTCGCCGAGACGCCTTGCTATCCAAATGAGAAACCCGGCGAAGACGATCAGGCCGATCACCCCCAGCTCTGCGGCCGTCCAGAGCAGGGTGTTGTGGATGATCTGGCCGAACAGCTCATGTGAGTTTCCCAGCCCGATGCCAAAGAGGGGGTTGTCGAGGAATGCGTCCATGCCCTGCTCCATCAGAGTGAATCGGCTATCGATGGTGTAGGTACGACCTGCCAATTGGGCGAAGTCGAGGACGCGCTCGGGTGCAATCAGGAAACCCACCAGCAGCACCGCACCGATGCTGCCCACGAGCGCGGGCAGGGCGGTGCGTCTCCGGGTGATGAGCGCGACCAGGACGACCGCACCCAGGGCCAGCCAGGCGGATCGGGACGACGAGAGCGCGAGCGCGGCGACGAGGGTCAGGACAGAGGGCCACCGCAACGCGGCCGGCAGCAAACGCACTCGAGAGCCGTCCAAGGCAACGAATGCGGCCAATGCCACCACCAGCAACGACCCGTACAGATTCGGGTCCGGCATGAAAGCGATCAGGCGAACATCACAAGTCTGGCAGTAGGTGAACGGGATCTCGATGGACAGGACGTATCTGATGATCCCGAGCAGGGTGAAGAAGACCATCCCGCCGACGAAGGCGCGCACCACCCGGGCGACGTCTTCCCAGCTCCAGACGTGGGAGGTGACGAAAGCGTAGGTAACCACGAGAACGACCAGGCCGACCACCTTGTTGGCGACCGTGTATCGAGTCAGCGGCCCCACGAACATTGCGCTCGCCGCGAGGCTGATCGGCATGGCGAAGTGCCACACCGACCACGACTTGGCTCTGAGTCGGAGTGAAGAGAATGTCGCCAAGATCCCGACCACCAGAACCAGGTCGGACAAGGCCAGGCTCAGGTTCTGTCCCTCGGTGAAAGCAGGGAGCTGGACCGACAGGAGGAAGGCCCACACGCACACCAGCCTGATCCCGAGACGCTTGCGTCTCTCCGTCTTGGAGTCGAGGGCTGACTTCTCGACTTCGTGATGTGTGATGACTGTCACTCGACGTTGTCCTCGCAGACCCTGCTCCGGCCGCCTGCTGATGCCGGTTGACCGCTTCCTGTGGAACTACGTGCGCGAGTGCCGGGCAGCATGCCGTCTTCCCCGTTTGTCAGGGTTTCAAAACGATGATGCCGGTTCCTTGGGGGATGGTGGCGTGGGTGATCCGGGTTCCGTTGATGCGGGTTCCGGCGATTTGGATGGTTTTGGTGGCGTTGTCGGGCTCGTTGACGAAGAC
>DATFGI010000031.1:0-20489 GCA_035249605.1 Acidimicrobiia bacterium | reverse complement strand
AGGCCTCCAAGGCCCTGATCTTGTCGAGCCGTCTCACGTGACGGTCCTCTCTGGAGAACTTGGCCTCGAGGAAGATCCTGACCAGGTCCTTCGCCAGCGCCTGACCCACCACCCGCGAGCCGAGCGACAGCACGTTGACGTCGTCGTGCTCCACCATCTGATGTGCCGTGTAGCTGTCGTGAGCGACCGCGGCACGGATCCCCTGGAACTTGTTGGCGGCGATCGCCGCCCCCGCCCCCGAGCCGCAGATGATCACACCGCGGTCGGCGCGCCCGTCCAGCACGGCTTGTGCGACGGCGGCGGAGTAGTCGGGATAGTCCACCGGATCGGTGGTGTGGGTGCCCAGGTCGTAGACCGCGTGCCCCGACTCCGCCAGCCACGAGGAGATGTGCTCCTTCAGGGCGTAACCGGCGTGGTCGGCGGCGACGGCGATTCTCATACGAGCGGCAGGGTAGCCATACCGTGCTGAGCCGCCGCTGGTCAGCCGGGTGTTGAACGACACGGCAGGTAGATTCGTCCCGATGTCCAGAATCGTCGTGGAGGGCGGAGCGCGTCTCTCCGGCACTGTCAGGACGCTCGGGGCGAAGAACGCCGTGCTCAAAGAGATCGTGTCCACACTTCTCGCACCGGGCCGCCACCATCTGACCAACGTCCCCGACATCCTCGACGTCGAGCTGATGTCCCGGGTTCTGGAGCACACCGGCTGTCGTATCGAGCAGGGGGACCACGAGCTGTGGATCGTCGTGCCCGAGGAGCCGCGCCCCGAGGCCCCCATCGAGCTGGTCCGTCAGATGCGGGCGTCGATCGTCGTTCTCGGCCCCCTGCTCGCCCGATGTGGTGAGGCAAGGGTGGCCCTGCCCGGCGGTGACGACCTCGGGGCCCGGCCCATCGAGTGGCACATGAACGGCCTGGAGCAGATGGGGGTCGCCTTCGAACTGGTCCATGGCGAGCTGATCGCCCGTGTCGATGGGAGGATGAAGGGCACCGAGATCGAGCTGCCATTTCCCTCCGTCGGCGCCACCGAGAACCTCCTCTTCGCCGGTGTGCTGGCCGACGGGGAGACGGTGATCGTCAATGCGGCTCGCGAGCCCGAGATCCAGGATCTGATCGCCCAGCTCAACGAGATGGGGGCAAACATCGAGGGGGGCGGCACCGCCCTGATCCGGATCCAGGGAGTGGAGCGTCTCCAGCCTGTCGAGCACCGGGTGCTGCCCGACCGACTCGAGGCGGGGACCTACGCCGTGGCGGGTGCCATCACCGGCGGAGACGTCACGGTCACCGGGTGCCAGCCGGATCATCTTCGCATGGAGCTGTCCAAGCTGGAGGCGACCGGGTGCGAGGTGGAGAGGGGGGACGGATGGCTGCGGGTCCAGGGCCCGGAGCGACCCAAGCCCATCGACTTCGCCACGTTGCCCTATCCCGGGTTCCACACCGACATGCAGCCGCAGATGGTCGCCTACCTTTCACTCGCCTCGGGCACCTCGATCATCACCGAGAACCTCTACGACGCCCGCTATCGCTATGTGGGCGAATTGGCCCGGATGGGCGCAGACATCACCATCGAGGCGCAGCACGCCATTATCCGCGGCGTGGAGTGTCTCTCCGGATGCCCGGTCCTCGCCCCCGACATCAGGGCGGGTGCCGCCCTGATCATCGCCGGCCTCGCCGCCGAGGGGGTCACCGAGGTCAGCGAGGCGGGGCACATCGACCGCGGCTACGAGGACTTCGTCGGCCGCCTCGCCGGCCTGGGCGCCAGGGTTCAGCGAACCTGAGTGCCGCCCTTAGACTCCCGGAACAACCCGCCACCCAACCCGGTTTCCAAGAGAGCATGAGCCAGTCCACACCAGTCACCATCGCCCCCTCCGCGGAGGCGGAAGGGCCGATCGACCCCGAGAAGCTGCAGCAGGCGCTGGATTACATCCGCCCTGCGGTCCAGGCCGACGGTGGCGATCTCGTGCTGCTCGGAGCCGAGGACGGCAAGGTGAGCCTGCAGATGGTCGGCGCCTGTGGCGGCTGCCCCCTTTCGATGATGACCCTCAAGGCCGGGATCGAGCGCATTCTCAAGGATCGGGTGCCCGGGGTGCGCGAGGTGATCGCCTCCGCCGATGCCCCCGGCATCGAAGACTCCGACGAGGGCATCGGGATCACCCTCCCCACCCTCTGAACCAACGCCAACCCGCCGAACCCAGGGTTCGCAGCGTCGCTCAGCGACGCTACGAACCCTGGGTTGGCGTTTTAGGCTCCGCTCCCCCATGGATCCCGCCCTCCTCGACTCCGTCCGATCCGGGGATCGGCGCGCTCTGTCCCGGGCGATCAGCCTGGTGGAGGGAGAGGGCGACCTATCCGGTCTCGACCGGCCCTCCGGGATCGTGGGCATCACCGGTCCTCCCGGGGCGGGAAAATCCACCCTCATCTCGGCTTTGATCACCGAAATCAGGTCCCGCGGCCAATCGGTGGCGGTGCTCGCCATCGACCCGTCCAGCCCTTTGACCGGAGGCGCCCTCCTCGGAGACCGGATCCGCATGCAGGGCCACATCGACGACGACGGCGTGTTCGTCCGCTCCATGGCCACCCGCGGTCACCTCGGCGGCCTCTCCCGCGCCGCCGGCGAGGCGCTGGCGCTCATGGCCGCAGCCGGGTTCGACAGGGTGATCGTCGAGACCGTGGGGGTGGGCCAGTCCGAGGTCGAGGTGATGGAGGTAGCCGATGTGGTCGTCTTGGTGGTGGGACCCGGTTGGGGCGATCAGGTGCAGGCCGACAAGGCGGGGATCGTCGAGATCGCTGACCTCTTCGTGGTCAACAAGGGCGACCGACCAGGTGCCGAGGACGTGATCCGGGCGCTGCGCGAGGTCGCCGATGCAGGAGACCACCAGGTATTGATGACCACCGCCCTGACCGGGGAGGGACTCCCCGAGCTACTTGTCGAGCTCGACCGACTGCTCGGATAGCCGGGCCTGGGCCGCGGCGAGACGGGCGCCCTCCACCCGGGGCGGGCTGCAGGACACGTAGTCCAGCCCGAGACCGTGGACGAACCGGATGGAATCGGGATCGCCTCCGTGCTCCCCGCAGAGGCCGACCTTGAGCCCGGGGTTGGCCTGGCGGCCCTCATCACAGGCGAGCCGGATGAGACGGCCGACGCCGGCCTGGTCCAACGTCTGGAACGGGTCGGCCTCGAGGATGCCCTGCTCCAGATAGTCGCGGAGGAAGAGACCCTCGGCATCGTCACGGCTCAGCCCGTATGTCATCTGGGTGAGGTCGTTGGTGCCGAAGGAGAAGAAGTCGGCTACCCGGGCTATCTCGCCGGCGGTGAGTGCGGCCCGGGGCAACTCGATCATCGTGCCGATGGTGATCGGGTGCTCCCCGATCTCCTCGCTGATCATCTCCCGCATCCTGCGCAGCTCCTCGGCGGCCGACACCAGGGGGACCATGATCTCCAGCTTGGGGTTGCCGCCTGCCTGGAGACGTCGCTCGTAGGCGCTGACCGCGGCCCGGGCCTGCATCCGGTAGAGCTGGCCCACGACCAGGCCGAGTCGGACACCACGCAGGCCCAACATCGGGTTGTCCTCCTCCCAGCGGGCGACCTGCTCCGACATGATTTGGAGGTCCTCGATGGGCCGGCCCGCCCGCACCCGGCGCAGAGCCTCCCTCTCCAACTCGAGACGACTGGGCAGGAACTCATGAAGGGGAGGGTCGAGAAGCCGGACCACGACCGGAAGCCCGTCCATCGCCTCGAGCAGGCCTTCGAAATCCTCCACCTGCATCCTCTCCAGATCCTCGAGCGCCTTCTCCCTGAGCGCGGTGTCGGTGGCGAGGATGATCCGCTGCACCACCTCGAGTCGCTCACCCATGAACATGTGCTCGGTGCGTGCCAGGCCGATGCCCTCCGCCCCGCGGTGGCGGGCCTCGGTGGCGTCCTCCTTGGTGTCGGCGTTGGCCCAGACCTGCATGGTGCGGATCTCGTCCGCCCACGCCAACAGGTGCTCGAGATCGTCGAGCGCCTCCGGCTCGATCAGCTCGACTCCGTCGACGTAGACGGCGCCGTTCGTACCGTCGATCGTGATCTCCGAGCCTTCCCGCAGGTCGTGCTCGCCGACATGCGCGACCCCGGCGTCGGGGTCTACCACGAGCTCAGCGGCGCCGGTCACCGCGGGCTTGCCCATGCCCCGGGCGACCACGGCGGCATGCGAGGTCTTGCCCCCCTGGCTGGTGAGGATCCCCATGGCCGCGGCCATCCCGTGGATGTCGTCCGGTGCAGTCTCCGGTCGCACCAATATCACCGCGGCGCCGTCCCTGGCCATCTCGACGGCGCGGTCGGCGGTGAACACCACCTTGCCCTGGGCCGCCCCCGGGGAGGCGGCGACCCCGCTGGTCACCGGCTTGGGTGCGCCCACCGGGTTGATCTTGGGACGGTGCAGCTGTTCCAGTGCCGCTGGGGGCACCCGGGTGACCGCGATCTCCCGGTCGATGAGGCCTTCGTCGACCATGGTGACCGCGATCCGCACCGCCGCCTCCGCGGTCCGCTTGCCCACTCTCGTCTGCAGGATGTAGAGCTTGTCCCGCTCGATCGTGAACTCGATGTCGCACATGTCGCGGTAGTGCTTCTCCAGCTGATCCATGATCTCGAGCAACTCGTCGTGGGCGCCGCGATGGAGATCAGCGAGCTCGTCGAGGGTGAGGGTGTTACGAATGCCGGCCACGACGTCCTCACCCTGGGCCCTGGGCAGGTAGTCGCCGTACGAGGCCCTGGCCCCGGTGGCCGGGTCCCTGGTGAAGCAGACTCCGGTGCCCGAGTCGTCACCGAGGTCGCCGAACACCATCATTTGCACGTTGGCCGCGGTCCCCAGGTCGTCGGGTATCCGGTTGATACGGCGATAGTCCGTCGCCCGCTTGTTGCTCCACGACTTGAAGACCGCCTCGATGGCACCTTGCAGCTGCTGTTTGGGGTCGGAGGGAAGGCGGCCGGGGCGGTCCTCCTCGACGATCGCCCGGAACTTGCGTGTCGCCGCCTCCAGGTCCGCGGCGGTCAACTCGAAGTCGTGCTCCACCCCGCGCCCGGCGCGTAACTCGGTGAGGACGTCCTGGAAGCGATGGTCGGGGATCCCCAGGACCACATCGGCGTACATCTGGACGAACCGGCGGTAGGCATCCCAGGCGAAGTGAGCGTCACCCGACCAAGCGATCAGGTCGTCGACGATGTCGTCGTTGATCCCGATGTTGAGGACCGTGTCCATCATGCCGGGCATGGAGAACTTGGCGCCCGACCGCACCGAGAGCAGGAGCGGGACGTCGCCGCCCCCAAAGGTGCGCCCGGTCGCCTGCTCCAGCCTCGTTATCGCGGCGTCGACCTCGTCCCACAAGTCGGCGGGCACCGAACCGGTCTCCATGGTGTGCCGGCAGACATCGGTGGTGAGGATGAAGCCAGGCGGCACGGGGAGCCCGAGATCGGTCATCTCGGCCAGGCCGGCGCCCTTTCCCCCCAACAGGTCCTTGTCGGATCCGTCGGCGTCGGCGAAGTCATACAGATGTGGCAACGGGAGCTCTCCTCCGAGGGTCAGTTACCAAAAGTACCAACTGCTCAAACCCGGTGACCAGGCAGAGGGGCGGTAACTTCGGGGGATATTGGCTTTCGTCGACCTGTCGGGCAAGCGGCTGCATTACGTGCGGCTCGGCCCCGACCACGACGCCACGCCGATCGTCTTTCTCCACGAAGGTCTGGGGAGCATCGAGCTGTGGCGAGGATTCCCGGAAGGGGTGGTGACCGCCACGGGTCATCCCGGGCTGGTCTACTCACGGTACGGCAACGGATGGTCCGACCCACTCACCGAGGCCCGCCCAGCCGACTACATGCATGTCGAGGCGCTGGAGGTGCTGCCCGAGCTCGTCGACCGGCTGGTGGGGACGCCGCCCATACTCTTGGGCCATTCCGATGGTGCCTCCATCGCCCTGATGTATGCCGGTTCCGGTCATGCAGTAGCCGGCTTGGTCCTCATCGCGCCTCACGTCTTCGTGGAGCCCGAGACCAGGACGTCGATCGCGTCGCTGAGTGATGGGTTCCCTGGCTCCGACATGGCCGCGAAGATGTCGAAGTACCACGCCGAGCCGGAAACCACCTTCACCGGCTGGGCGGGGGTGTGGCTGAGCCCTGACTTCCAGGGCTGGAACATCGAGCAGTATCTTCCCGGGGTGACCTGCCCGACCCTGTTGATCCAAGGCGCCGCCGACGAGTACGGCACCGTGCGGCAACTCGATGCCATCGAACGCGGAGTCGGTGGGCCGATACGGCGCCTCCTCGTCCCCGGTGCGGGACACTCTCCACATCTCTCGCATCCCGATCAGGTCGTCGACTCCGTCGTCCGGTTCATCGGGGGTCTCTCCTGATCGGGCCGTCGGTGTCCATTCGGCGCCGGGTCGCCTGGATCGACACCGATGCCGCCGGCATCTGGCACCACTCCGTCATCATCCGATGGCTGGAGGAAGCCGAGGCCGAGCTGCACCGCGAGCTCGGGATCATCGGACAGACCTTCGGGGCGACACCCCGGGTGAGGACGGAGTTCGAGTTCCTGACACCGGTGAGGTTCGACGACGTCGTCGACATCATCCTCACCGTGGTCTCCCTGGGGACGACGTCGATCACCTACCAGATCGAAGTCACCGCCGACACCGGACCCGTCGCCTCGGGCCGGCTGACCGCGGTCCTCATCGACCGGGAGAGCGGTGAGAAGCGGCCTTGGCCCCACGACCTGCGCCAAGTACTCCAACCCGGGGGTTGAACCGTTCTGTGAAGGTTATTGCACCCACCAGGTGCAATAACCTTCACAGAAGGTCATTGAACCAACAGCCTGAGCAGCGCCTCCCGGCATTGTGTCTTCCAAACCGGATGGCTCTGCTGCCAGTCATCGGTTTGGATCCACTGCAGGAAGGTGCCCTCGATGAGGGCCCGCATGTGACGAGAGGCAACGGCGGTGTTGGCCACGTCGAAGACCCCGGCGTCGACACCCTCCTGGATGACCTCGGCGTAAAGGCCGTTGATGATCTCCTCGAGAGTGGCGGAGAGCGTCCCGAAGCTGGGAACCCTGCCGGCGTGCTCTATGAGATCGAGATAGAAGAGATAGAACTCGCGGTTGGCCACCGGCTCGATGAAGATCGCGTCGATGAGGGCGCTTATCTGGTCCTCGGGAAGATCGGTCGCCTCCAGACCCCCGCGGATGCGCTCGGCGGTTCGCTCCACCGCCCATTTCATCGCCGCGAACAACAGGGCGTCTTTGGTGCCGAAGTGGTAGAGGATCAACGCCTTGGAGACCCCGGCCTCTTCGGCAACGTCACGCAGAGACATACGGTGTGAGCCCCGTTTGGCCATGGTCCGGTAGGCGGAGCGGATGATCTCCATCTCCCGGGCGCTGTGTTCGGCGCCCACCATCTCGGTGGTCATGGATCTCAGGGTAACGACACCCCGGGGCTGACTGACCGCGCGGTCAGCCTATGCTTGGGTTGTGATCGACTTCGAGACACACCCGGACGGTTATCACCACTGGAACCTGAGGATCGATGACCGTGTCGCCTATCTCGAAATGGCGGTGGAACCGGATGCCACGCTGAATCCCGGCTATGAGCTGAAGCTCAACTCGTACGACCTCGGCGTCGACATCGAGCTGGCCGATGCGGTGCAGCGTCTCCGGTTCGAGCACCCCGAAGTCGGCGCGGTGGTGATCGGGTCGACCCTGGACCGGGTGTTCTGTGCCGGTGCCAACATCGGCATGCTGGCCACGGCATCACACCCGCTGAAGGTGAACTTCTGCAAGTTCACCAACGAGACCCGCAACGCCATCGAGGACGCCACCAGGAACTCGCGCCAGCGCTACCTGGCGGCCCTCAACGGGAATGCGGCTGGTGGCGGCTACGAGCTGGCCCTCGCCACCGATCACATCATGCTCATCGACGATCGCAGTGCCTCGGTGTCCCTGCCCGAGGTGCCCCTGCTCGGGGTGCTCCCCGGCACGGGCGGGCTCACCAGGTTGACCGACAAGAGGTTTGTCCGGCGCGACCGAGCGGACGTCTTCTGCACACTCGAGGAGGGAGTCAAGGGAGACAAGGCCCTGGCATGGCGGCTGGTCGACGAGCTGGTGCCGGCGCCGTCCTTCCGGGAGACAGTGGCCGACCGCGCCGCCCGGTTCGCCGCGGAGAGCGACCGGCCCGCCGATGCCCGCGGTGTGACCCTCACCCCCCTTCAGCGGGAGATCGGCGACGACCAAATCCGTTACTCGCTGGTCACCGTCGACATCGACAGGACCGAGCGCATCGCCGCTATCACCGTGAGTGGGCCCGACCAGCTGCCTCCCGCCGACGGTGACGGCGCCGTGTTGGCCGGAGCCGAGTTCTGGCCGTTGCGTCTTGCCCGGGAGCTGGACGACGCCATCCTCCACCTCCGGGTAAACGAACTGGAGATGGGAACCGTGCTCATCCGGTCCCAGGGTGACCTTGGCCTGGTGCTCGCTCACGACATGTTCCTCCTCGGCGAGGCGGACCATTGGCTGGTCCGGGAGATCTTGCTCTACTGGGCCCGGTTGCTCCGTCGGATCGATCTCACCTCACGCACGGTGATGACCCTCATCGAGCCGGGAAGCTGTTTCGGGGGTTTCCTCGCCGAACTTGTCCTCGCCGCCGATCGCTCGTACATGCTGATCGGGGAGCGGTTCGAGGAGGGCGGCGGAATTGCCAACCTGGTGTTCACCGAGTCCAACCGACTGGCCTTCCCGATGTCCAACGGGCTGTCCCGCATGGAGACCCGCTTCTGGGGCGACGCCGAGAGTCTGGCCGGGGCGGCATCCCTGATCGGTGAGAAGCTCGACGGGGAGTCTGCGCTAGCCGCCGGCCTGGTCACCGACGCCATGGACGACCTCGACTGGGAGGACGAGCTGCGGATGGTGCTCGAGGAGCGCTCGGCATTCTCCTCGGACGGGCTGACCGGGATGGAGGCCAATCTCCGATTCCCCGGCCCGGAGACGATGGAGACCAAGATCTTCGGTCGTCTCACCGCCTGGCAGAACTGGGTGTTCCAGCGTCCCAACGCGTCGGGGGAGGACGGGGCGCTCCGCAGGTATGGGACCGGGATCCGACCCGATTACGACCAGAGGAGAGTGTGATGAGCCGTCAGGACGTCGACTACGACAGCCTCATACCCAACAACGTCGGCCTCGCCGACGACCCCAAGCTGCAGCGGGCGCTGGAGAGATGGCATCCGGGCTATATCGACTGGTGGATGTCGATGGGCCCCGAGGGCTTCCAGATGGCCGACGTCTACCTGCGCACCGCGGTCAGCGTGGAGAAGGAGGGTTGGGCGAGGTTCGGCTACGTCAAGATGCCGGAATACCGCTGGGGGATCCTCCTCGCCCCCGATGAGGAGGACCGGCGGATCCCCTTCGGCGCCCATGTCGGTGATCCGGCATGGCAGGAGGTTCCCGGCGAGTATCGCTCGATGCTTCGCCGTCTCATCGTGATCCAGGGCGATACCGAGCCCGCCTCGGTGGAGCAGCAGAAGCACCTGGGCAACACCGCCCCTTCGCTGTACGACTTGCGCAACCTCTTCCAGGTCAACGTCGAGGAGGGACGCCACCTCTGGGCGATGGTGTACCTGTTGCACAAGTACTTCGGGCGGGATGGGCGCCAGGAGGCAGACGACCTCCTCAAGCGCTCCTCGGGCAGTGAGGAGCAGCCCCGCATGCTGGGCGCCTTCAACGAGGAGACGCCGGACTGGCTGTCCTTTTTCATGTTCACCTATTTCACCGACCGTGACGGGAAGATGCAGTTGGAGGCGCTCGCCCAGTCCGGCTTCGATCCGCTCTCTCGCACCTGCCGGTTCATGCTCGCCGAGGAGGCCCACCACATGTTCGTGGGCTACACCGGGGTGATGCGGGTCGTGGAGGCGACAGCGAGGGCAATGGCGGCGGCGGGTATCGACGACCCATACGACACCGACTCGATCCGGGATCTCGGTGTCATCGACCTTCCCGCGATCCAGCGCAAGGTCAACCTGCACTATTCGCTGACACTCGACCTCTTCGGCTCCGAGGAGTCCACCAATGCCGCCAACTTCTTCAACGCCGGGCTCAAGGGTCGCTACCACGAGGAGCGTCTCCACGACGACCATCAGCTCCGGGACCGCACCTACCCGGTGATGAAACTCGTGGACGGGGAGTTGAGACAGGTCGAGGTACCCGCCCTCAACGGGCTCAACGCCAGGCTCCGCGACGACTTCATGGAGGATTGCCTCGGGGGGATCCGGCGTTGGAACAAGGAGATCTCCAGCCATGGGGTGGATTTCGAGATCTCGCTGCCCCATGTCGCCTTCAACCGTGAGATCGGCGAGTTGGCCGACCTCTCGGTCTCCCCGGCCGGAGAGGTGATCACCGCCGCCGAGTTCGAGACGTCGCGCGACGCCTGGCTCCCCACCGGTGAGGACCGCGCCTACATCGAGAGCATCATGCGGCCCCATTTCACTCCCGGGGAGTTCGCCCCCTGGATCGCCCCGCCGGCCCGGGGCATCGACCAAAAGCCCACCGACTTCGAATACGTGAAGCTGCCCTGAGCCGAGCAATGAACGATGGTGGGTGTGCAGGCGACCGCGCCCGCGGTGGGGAGGCTAGGTTCGGTGACCGAGGTGAATCGACAAGTGCCCTCTGCGCCACGATATGTACACTCGACTCGCTGTCCGCTTTGCGTACGTTTGTGCGCCAAGCGTACAGGGAGGAGGTGAGGAGGCTCTGATCGAGCCATTCGGCGGTCGCCTGGCGTCCGTGGACCTCGCTACTCACAGGAAACATGGAGGAGACAGATGAGACGACGATGGAGATCTGTGCTGTTGCCGGTGACGATGGTCATGGCATTGGTGGTGTCGGCGTGTGACGGTGACGGGGCGAGTGACACCACCGCACCCGAAACCGACACCACGGCCGGCGCCCCCGACACCACGTCTGCCGCGCCGGACACGACAACCGCCGCACCGGACACCACAACCGGCTCGGACGAGCCGATCCGGATCGGCATGCTGACCGATCTCACCTCGAACTTCACCCCATGGGGTGTGCAGGTTCGGGACGGGATGCTGATGGCGGCAGAGGAGATCAACGCGGCTGGCGGGGTCGACGGTCGGATGATCGAGATCGTTGAGGCAGACGCCCAGAACGATGCCGACGCCGCTACCGAAGCGATCGAGCGGCTGGTGGAGGATGGGGTCGTCGCCATCGGGGGTGTCATCTCCAGCGGTGTCGCCGTGCCCGGGGCCGCCCTCGCCGAGGAGCTGCAGATCCCGCTGTTCATCGTGAAGGGGGGCTCTGACGCCGTGCTCACCGCTGACAGCAGATTCACCTTCCGCACCTGTCTCCCCGCAGCACCCATGGACGCCGGGCCCGTCCTCCAGTACGCCGAGGAGCAGGGTCTGAGCAGTGTCGGAGCCATCATCGCCGACTACGCCTGGGGCCAGGCGATCAACACCGCCCTCCAGGAGACCTTCGCCGATTCGGACGTCGCCATCCAGATCGAGGTCGCTCCGGTGCCGGAGACCGACTTCACCACCCATCTGCGCGCCCTACAGGACTTCGGCGCGGAGATGATCGTGGCCACCGGTCACCCGCCAGGGTCGGGCCCGATCACGGCGCAGTCAGCCGACTTCTTCGAAGTCCCGGTGACCGGCGCCTGGACCCCGTTCTCGTTGGTCGTCGGTGGTCTGGCCGAGGCCGCGATCGATCGGTACGCCGACTTCGCCTGCGCCGACTACGTGGGTGAGGAGTACCAGGCGATGGCGATGCGCTACCTGGAGTTCTCCGACAACACGTTCATGTCGGACGACGCGGTGGCGGCCCACGGGATCGTGACCATGGTGGCCGATGCGGTCGCCAACGCCGGTGACGACCCGGTGGCCATCGCCGAGTACCTCCACGGCCAGACCTACGACCTCGAGGGATACGCCCACGAGCTGAGCTGGACGGAGTGGGGAGAGATCGCCGCCGCCCAGCCCAAGCTCTACCTCGTGGTCGAGGGGCCGGCGCCTGAAGGTGTCAGCGACACGCCGGAGTGGTGGCTCGAAGAGCTGGTTCACTCCGAGCCGCTGGAGCCGTACGTGCCTGGGTCCTAAACGCCAAGTGTCACTTCTCGAGCTCGACGGGGTCGAGAAGCATTTTGGCGGGTTGCCCGCGGTCGACGGGGTGACGTTACGGGCCGACGATGGCGAGATTCTCGCCATCGTCGGCCCCAATGGAGCCGGGAAGAGCACACTGCTCAAGCTGGTGGTCGGTCTGGAGACGCCGTCCGGCGGCTCGGTGAGCCTCGACGGCGACGAGATCACCGAGGAACCACCGCATCGGGTGCGTCGCAGGGGTGTCGCCATGGTGCAGCAAACCCCCCGTGCCTTTCCCACCATGACTGTTCTCGAGAACGTCGCCGTGGGGGCGATGTTCGGCAGGGTGGGCGCGCATCGCGACGAGGACGAGGCACGGGCCACCGCCCAACAGGTGCTCTCGTTCGTCGGCCTGGGGGACCGAGCCGATGACAACGTGGGCAGTCTCAACCTGCACCAGCAGCGGTTCCTCGAACTGGCCCGGGCGCTTTCCTCGCAGCCACGTCTGCTACTTCTCGACGAGGTCATGGCCGGTCTCAACGATGCCGAGCTCGAGGCGTCGGTCCGGGTGGTCAGGGAGATCCGTGACCGGTTCGACGTCACCGTGATCTGGGTGGAGCACGTGATGAAGGCGGTTATGCGCCTGGCCGAGCGGGTGGTCGTGCTCAACTTCGGCCAGGTGCTGACCACTGGTGCCCCGGCAGAGGTGATGCGGGACCCCAGGGTCATCGAGGCCTACCTGGGCGAGGAGATCCGGAGTGCTTGAGATCAGCACCTTCTCCGCCGGATACGACGGCAATGACGTGGTCCATGACCTCTCCTTCCACGTCCACGCCGGCGAGGCGGTGATGGTCATCGGCTCCAACGGCGCCGGCAAGACCACGTTGTTCCGCGCCATGTGCGGGCTCCTGCCGGCTTCGTCGGGGTCGGTGGTCTTCGATGGCGTGGAACTGGCCGGGATGCCGGCGCAGAGGATCACCCGGCATGGGATCGGTTTCGTCCCCGCCGAGCGCCACTTGTTCCCCCAGATGACCGTGTTGGAGAACCTGACACTCGGGGCGTACCCGAAGCGCCCTGACGACGAGACCATGCAGGTCGTCCTCGATCTGTTTCCACGGCTGGCGGAGCGTCGACGTCAGCATGCCGGCACGATGAGTGGTGGAGAACAGCAGATGCTGGCGGTGGGCCGAGCGTTGATGTCCAAGCCCCGGCTGCTGGTGCTGGACGAGCCGACCACCGGGCTCGCTCCCAAGCTCGCCCACGAGGCTTACCAGGCGCTCGGTGCGCTTCGCGGCCACGGTCTGACCCTGCTCGTCGCCGAACAGCAGGTCCCGCTGGCGATGGCGTTCAGCGATCGGGGCTATGTGCTGGAGAACGGTGTCTTCGAGCTGGAGGGCACCTCGGAGGAGCTGGCGAACGACCCACGGGTCCGCCGCGCCTATCTGGGTGTGGCGTGACCGCGGCCATCCTCGACGGGATCGTCCTCGGGCTTCAGTTCGGCGTCCTCGCCGTGGGACTCACCCTGGTCTACGGCCTGGGCGGCGTCTTGAACCTGGCGCACGGGCAGATGACGGTGGTGGTCGCCCTCGTCGTCTCCCTGACCATGGCCGCGGGCATCCCCGCCGGATGGGCGGTGATCATCGGGTTGGCGGTCGGTGGCGCCTTCGGTTTGCTGCTGGACACGACACTGCTCCGCCCCGTCTACCGCCGTCACGGCGAGGCGCGCGTCCTGCTCAGCCTTCTCCTCACTCTCGGCGTCGCGTTCTTGGTCGACGGCCTGCTCACCTGGCGTTATCCGGCCGAGGCACTGTCGCTGCACATCGGGGGTGACTCTTTACGAATCCTCGGCGTGCCGATGAGGACGGGGAGTCTGCTCGCCTCGGCGATCGCCTTCGCCGCCTTCGTCGCCTTGTTCCTGCTGTTCCGGGGCACCGTCTTGGGCAAGGCGATCCGATCGATCATCCAGGACGAGGAGGGGGCGCGCATCGTCGGCATCGACCCGGCGAGGATGCGGACCTTGATCCTCGTGCTCAGCGGTGTCCTCGCCGGGCTGGTGGCCGTGACCCGCTCCATGACCTCACCGGTCACGATGACAGAAGGAGTCAGCTTCACGATCTTCGCCCTCATCGTCACCGTTGTGGGGGGTCTGGGCAGTGTGGCCGGGGCCTTCCTCGCCGGTGTCATCCTCGGGATCGTCAACACCGTAAGCACCTTCTACATCGGCACCTACGTCACCTACATCATCCTCCTCGGCGCCGCCGCCCTCACCATCCTGGTCCGGCCCTCGGGTCTTCTCGGGGTGCGGGAGTGAGCAGCAGACTGGCCCAGGGCACCGGGACCTCCCAGGTCGGGGGAACCGAGCGGCACTCCTCACGCTCGCTTGCCCGCCTCCTGTTTCCGGTGGGGTTGGTGGGTGTGGCCCTGGCGTTGGTGCCGCTGTTGCTCGGCGACTCCCGGCTCATGATGGGCCTGGCGGTGGGTGGTCTCGTCTTCGCCTGCTACGCGATCGCATTCAATGTGATCTTCGGGAGCACCGGCCAGCTCTTCTTGAGCGTGGGGGCGCTGGCCGGGATAGGTGGCTACGGAGCAGCTCTGCTCGGAGACCGTGCCGGTCTCCCGCTAGTGGTGAGTGTCCTCATCGCCACGCTTGTCTCGGCCTCGGTCGGCGCACTCCTCAGCTGGATTGCGGTGCGACGCTCATTGGACGTGATCTTCACCGGGATCATCACACTCATCTTCGCCCTGGGCTTCGAGAACCTGTTGCTCGGTCTGAGCAGCCTCACCGGCGGCGAGTCCGGGATCTCGGTGGCCATCGGCTCGGATACCTTCCTGAGCGAGAGGATCCCGCCGTACTACGTGTTCCTCGGGCTGGTGCTCCTCTATCTGATCGGCCATGGCCTCCTGCGGCGTTCCCACGTCGGCTGGGCGTTCCGGGCCTTGCGCGACGACGAGGTCGCCGCCGAGCTGGCGGGCGTGAACGTTGCCCGCTACCGCATCTATGGAGGGCTGATCGGCGCCGCCATGCTCGGCCTCGCCGGCGCGGTCTACGCCGTCAGCGAGGGTCGGATCAGCCCCACCACCTTCGGGTTCGGAGAGGTCGACGTGGTCGTGCTGGTCATGCTGGCTTTCGGTGGCATCGGCACCCTGCTCGGCCCGGTGCTCGGCGCGGTGGTCTTCACGATCCTCGACGAGCTGCTCATCGACCTGGGCCAGCTCCGGGTGGTGGCATACGGTCTGCTGATCGTCGTCCTCTTCCTCTGGCTTCCCCGGGGTGTGATCCCGACGATGCGCTCGGTTTGGCAGAGGCTGCGGGGTCAGGGTTCGCGATGAACGACGTTGTGTACCCTCGGGCCGGACCGCGGACAGGAGGTAGCAGATCATGACCAAGCGGAGCTTGGAGGACGTCCTCGCCGAGGCGGGCAACCCGGTCGACATGCTGCGCAACTCCCAGATCGGCGCCTACGTCTACCCGGTGGTCGCCCCCGAGTTCAGCAACTGGCGTGACGAGCAGCGTGCCTGGCGGGAGACCGCGGTCCTCTACGACCAGTCTCATCACATGGCGGAGCTGATGCTGGAGGGTCCCGACGCCTTCGACATGCTCTCCGGTCTCGCCATCAACAGCTTCGCCGGTTTCGGCACCGACCGGGCGAAGCACTTCGTCCCCACCAGCTACGACGGGTACGTGATCGGCGACGTGATCCTGTTCCGTCTCGACGAGGATCGGTTCAACATGGTCGGCCGGGAGCCGACCATCAACTGGGTGCAGTTCCATGCCGAGACCGGCGGGCACGACGTGACCTTCGCCAGGGACGATCGCTCCCCGAGCCGTCCCGGCGACCAGCCGGTGGTCAGACGCCACTACCGCTACCAGATCCAGGGCCCCAGGGCCTCGGAGATCATCGAGAAGCTGGTCGGCGGTCCGATGCCGGACATCAAGTTCTTCCATGTGGGCACGGTCCGCTTCGCCGGCCGGGAGATGCCTGCGTTCCACCATGGCATGGCCGGGGAGCCGGGTCTCGAGGTCTGGGGGCCATATGAGGAGGGGTTCGAGGTGAAGCAGGCCATTCTCGAGGCCGGCGAGGAGTTCGGCATCAAACAGGTCGGGGCCAGGGCCTACGCCACGAACACCCTCGAGTCCGGGTGGATCCCCTCACCGCTGCCTGCGGTCTACACCGGTGAGAGGATGAAGGCCTACCGGGAGTGGCTCCCCGCCGACCGTTACGAGGCGGTGGGGTCGCTTGGTGGGAGCTTCGTCTCCTCGGACATCGAGGACTACTACATGACTCCGCAATCGCTCGGCTACGGCTTCTACGTCAAATTCGACCACGACTTCATCGGTCGGGAGGCACTGGAGGCGATGGCTGACCAGCCGCAGCGGAAGAAGGTGACCTTCGAGTGGCACCCCGACGACGTGATCCGGGTGTGGCGGTCCCTCTTCGAAGACGAGGGCGACAACTTCAAGTTCCTCGACCTCCCCTTGTCCAACTACACCTCGGCCACCTACGACACCGTGCTCCGCGACGGAGAGCCGGTCGGGCTATCGATGTTCAGCGGCTACACCTTCAACGACCGGGCCTTCATCTCGCTGGGCACGGTCGACTCCGACGTCGAGGTCGGCGACGACCTGACCCTGGTGTGGGGTGAGGAGGACGGAGGGACCCGCAAGCCCACCGTGGAGCGGCACCGCCAGACCGAGATCAGGGTTCGGGTCGTGCCCACCCCCTATTCGAAGGATGCCCGCGAGTCGTACGGCGGGCGATGGAGGGCCGCCACCACCTGAGGCCCGGGGTCAGTCCGCGACGATCCGCCGGAAGCGGGCGGCGACATTATCCATCTGGGTCTCCAACGCTTCGATGGGGGGCTCGGAGGGCACGGAGCCCATCGATGTCGTGTCGACCTCGAGGTGGGCGAACAGGTCGTCGACGGCCTCGCACACCGCGGCCGCGGTTTGGAAGACGATGGGGAGGGCGAACCACTCGACATGCCACGAGCCCAGGCCGCGGTCGAGCTCATGGGGTCTTGCTCCGCCGACCATCGCCACGGCGCCCCGGCATGCCTGCGCGGCCGCCAGAGCCCGGATCGAGTCCAACGGATTGCGCTTGCCTGCCATGGCTGACGAGCCGCCGGCGCGGACCTCGAGCTCTCCGATGTCGCTGGAGGCGAGTAGCGCCACGTCCAACGAGATCTTGGCCATCGATCTGACCGCCCGATCCACCGAGTCGACCAGCCTCCACACCGGAGTGCGGTCGGTGTGCCACGAGAGGGGAGTGCCTGCCAGGCCGAGACGCGAGGCGAGGTGATCCACGACCTGTTGGGAGACGGCGCCGTAGCCGGCGCGGTCACCGACCGGTCCCCCGAGCTGGACCGGGAGCTCGGAGCGGACCGACCTCATCTCTTCGATGTGACCCAACGTCGTCTCCAACCATCGGGCAACTCTCATCCCGAACGTGGTGGGCCGGGCGTGCTGGAGGAAGGTCCGTCCCATCTCCGGTTGAAGTCGATGCTCCTCCATCAACTCGGCCATGCGCCGAGCGACGTTCTCGAGATCTACCGCCAGCAGGGAGATCGACTTCGCCGCCAGGAGCATGTGGGCGGTGTCGATAGCGTCCTGGGTGGTGGCCCCGTGATGGAGCCATCGTCTCTCCTCTTGCCCGGCGAGTCGACCGGCTACGACATCGAGGATGGCCAGAAGCGGGGTGCCCCTCTCCCACGTCGAGGCCCAGACCGTGTCGGGGTCGTCGAGTGGCTGGGCACAGGCCGCCGCCACCGCCTCGGCCTGGGCTGGTGGGGCGAGACCGGCTTCGCCGAGGGCGAGGGCCAGGGCCGCCTCGAATTGGAGGATCGCATCGACCCGGCTGGCCGTCGTCCACAGCCCGGCCATCTCCGGTGTGGTGTACCCGGGATCGAGAGCGGTCGGTGAGCTCATCGCGTTTGGGGCTACTCAGACGTCGAAGAACACGGTCTCGTCATCGCCCTGGAACCTGATGTCGAGCTCGTAGGTCGGCGGCTCCGAGCCCTCCACCATGGTCGCGATGAGGGTGGACCGTCTCTCGTCGGGCACCGACTGCAGGACCCCGTCGCCGGCGTTGGCCTCGCTCTCATCGGAGAAGTAGATCCTGGTGAAAACCGGGTTCAGCATCCCCCGGCCCTGAAGGACGATGGACAGGTGCGGCGCCTGGAGCCCGCCATGGGGGTCGGGGACCCGTCCCGGTCTCACCGTCTCCAATCGGTAGACACCGGTCTCGAAGTCGGTCATCACCCTGGCGAACCCGGTGAACGTGGGATCGAGCTCCAGATCGCGCCGGTCGTCGGGATGGTTGAACCTGCCCGCCGGGCCGGCCTGCCAGACCTCGAGGAGGGCATCCTCGACATGGCGCCGGTCACCGTCGAAGACCCGGCCGGTGACCACGATCCTCTCCCCGCCCTCGGCAGGGGTCGGGATCACGTTCTGAGCCTCGCCGCCAAGTCGCATCGAGTAGAAGGGCCCGACCGTCTGTGACGGCGTCTGTCCCAGTCTTCCGCTCACCCTTCGTCGACCTCCTCGAGCGTGCTCAGCTCACCGCGGAGGACGATGTCGAAACGCCAGCCCAGTGCCCAGTTCTCCTCGGTCACATCGTGGTCGTATGCGGCCACCATGCGCTCTCTCGAGTGCTCGGGTGCCGCCTGATAGATCGGGTCGAGCCGGAGGAGCGGATCTCCCTCGAAGTACATCTGGGTGACCAGACGCTGTCCCAGAGCAGTCCCCAGGACGGAGAGGTGGATGTGCGCCGGACGCCACGCATTGGGATGGTTCCCCCAGGGATAGGCGCCGGGTCTGATGGTGACGAAGCGGTACTCGCCTTCGTCGTCGGTCATGCATTGGCCGACACCGATGAAGTTGGGGTCCATGGGGGCGGGAAAAGAGGTCTCTCGCCAATGGGCATACCGGCCTGCCGAGTTCGCCTGCCAGATCTCGAGGACGGTGCCGGGGACGCCCTTGCCGTTCTCGTCGAGGACATGGCCGGTGACGATGATCCTCTCCCCGATCGCGGCCTCACCGGTGGCGTTGGTGGTGAGGTCGGCGTCCTCCTCGGTCACCTCCGACCAGGCCGGGCCCGGCCCGGTGGTCTCCGACAGCGTGGCCACGATCTTCAGCAGGTCGTGGTCGGGGCTCCGCTTCACCGTCGACTTGTACTCCGGGTAGCGGAAGGGGGGGTGATCCGAGTAAGCCCGCGGTCCGTAGTGCCGGATGATGGGTTCGGTCATTTCTGGTCCTCCTCGTAGATCGTCTTCGTCACTCTGAATGCGCGGTTCCCCGCCGGGGCCCCGGCGTAGGCAGTGACGTGTAACAGGATCTCGGCTATCTCCTCGGTGCTGACGCCGGTGTTGGCGGCCGCCCGCAGGTGCAGCTCCAACTCCTCGTGGCCGAGGGCGGCGAGGACAGCGATGGTGATCATGCTCCTCGTCTTGATGTCGAGCCCGTCCCTCGCCCAGATGCCACCCCAGATGCTCTCGGTGATCCACGTCTGGAACGCCTCGTCGAGGCCGGTGGTCCTCTCCCCGGCCATATCGACGTGGGCATCGCCGAGCACGCGGCGCCGCATGGCCATGCCTTCATCGAACGATCCCATCGCGTCCTCCGTCCTCGGGGTCATAGTGGCAGCCCCACATAGTTCTCGGCCATGGCTCGCCTGGCGTTCTCGGAGTCAAACAGATACTCCAGCTCCGTTCTCTGCAGCCGGCGGTCGAAGTCGTCGGACATGCCGGGGAAACGATGCATCATGGTGGTCATCCACCAAGAGAAGCGGACCGCCTTCCAGACCCGCGCCATCGCTCGGGCGGAGTAGCCCTCCAGCCCCTCGTCCGAGCCCAGGCGGTAGTGCTCATCGAGAGCCTCGGAGAGATAGATGACGTCGGAGATGGCCAGGTTGAGGCCCTTGGCCCCGGTGGGGGGGACGATGTGGGCCACGTCACCGGCGAGGAAGAGCCGGCCAAAGCTCATCGGCTCGGAGACCCAGCTGCGTAGAGGTGTGACGATCTTCTCGATCGACGGGCCGGTCACCAGTCGTTCCGAGACGTGGTCGGGGAGACGCTCCTGCAACGCCGACCAGAACCGCTCGTCGGGCCAGTCCTCGACCTGGTCGTCGGCCGAGCCCTGGACGTAGTAGCGACTGAGGATCTCGCTCCTCATCGAGCACAGGGCGAACCCGGAACGATGGTTGGCGTAGATCAGCTCCTCGTTCACCGGCGGTGTCCGACTCAGCAGCCCCACCCACACGAAGGGGTAGGTCCGTTCGTAGCTCGTGACCATCGATTCGGGCAGTTGGCCGCGGCTGGTGCCGTGGGCGCCGTCGCAACCGGCGACGTAATCACAACGGATGCGGTGCTCGGTGCCGTGACG
>DATFGI010000030.1:0-7567 GCA_035249605.1 Acidimicrobiia bacterium | reverse complement strand
GAGTGACAGGCGGGACAGAGCTACGGATCGACATGCCATTCGGTGGAAGTTCTCCATGATCCGCGTCGTCCTCGCCGAAGACCAGGCCATGGTGCGAGGAGCCTTTGCGGGACTCCTCGACCTCGAACCGGACATCGAGGTCGTCGCTGTCGCCGAAGATGGCGAGCAGGGTTTGGCAGCCGTCACAGAGCACCAGCCGGACATCCTTCTCACCGACATCGAAATGCCCGGAATGACAGGACTCGAGCTGGCTTCTCGTCTCAAGGGCCATCCCAAGGTCCGCGTCGTGATCGTGACCACTTTCGCCCGAAGCGGCTACCTGCGGCGGGCGCTCGACGCCGGGGTGTCTGGCTATGTCCTCAAGGACTCACCCATCGAAGATCTCGCCGACACCCTGCGCCGGGTGGCGGCAGGCACTCGTGTGATCGCCCCCGAGCTGGCAGTGTCCGCTTGGAGCGGCAGCGATCCACTCACCGACCGGGAGCGGGACGTCCTGCGACAGGTCGGTGAAGGGCATCCCAACGTCGAGATCGCCCAGAGGCTCCATCTCGCCGAAGGCACTGTGCGCAACTATCTGTCGTCCGCCATCGTCAAGCTGGGAGCGCGAAACCGTACCGAGGCATTCGCCAAGGCCCAGGAAATGGGATACCTGTAACCCAGGGCCTTCGATGAGCGTATTGCGCAGGATCAGAGGCTCTTTGCGGGCCACTGAGGAGACCTTCGGCTGACAGGGTCACCACCCACCACGCCTCGAAGACACCTCGTTCTGTCACGACTCCCGCTCCCACACGTGGGCAACGGTGACACCGCCGCGATCGATGACGAGATGCGTCCTATCTGGAGGAATCGACCATCGGGCCCCGGCTTGCTCGTGAGCGAGCACCTTGGCACCCGGCTCCAGCTCCCTCAGGACAGTCGGGAGGACTCTGGCCACCTGTGCCGTTGGGAGGAAGAGGAAGACGATGTTGCACCCCGCCAGAGAGGTCTCGACCAGATCGGCGTGCTTGATCTCGATGCGTTGTTCGAGGCCTGCATATGCCACGGCCGATCGGGCCATTGCCACCAGTCGAGCATCGGACTCCACTCCTGTGCCGGTGCAGCCAAAGAGTCGCGCCGCCTCGATGAGCACCCGGCCGTCGCCACAACCGAGATCGATCAAATAGTCGCCCCGAGCAGGGCTCACCAGTTCGAGCAGCGGCACCACCAGGGCAGTCGGAGTGGACAGATAGGGCGCCTTGACCTCGGCGCGCCTGCCGACGATCCGATCCGCGAGGACGCGCACCGGTCTGACCAGCCAATAGGCCCACCACATCGCCAAGGGGAGTCTGACAGCGCGAAGATCGGCCAGCGAAGGGTTGAACACACGTGACAACAGCCCGGAAGGCCGCGCGTCCTTCCAGCGGAGAACCACACGAGTGATCCTGTCTTCCTTGGCGGGAAGGAGAACGATCTCGGTCCCGACGCGCCCCCAGGCTCTCCAGGCACCGTCGGACAACCCCTGCTGGGGGAGATAGTCGCGCGCTTCCAGGGCATCAACCAGTTCGCCCAACTCGGCGGCGTGAACTCGGATCACCACAGTTCCGTCGAGGCCGATCGGATCTTCGCCCGCAAAGACCGAGTGACCCGAAGAGCTCAGGTCATCTACCAATTGCTCGAGAGACTGCCGAGCTGCTTTGGCAAGGCGCTCGGTCACCTCTCGCGCCTGGTTGACTCTCGCCCGCTGCTGGTCGTTGAGCCCCTCCTCCGCCGTCAGCTCATCCAGAGCCTCATCCCAGCGCTTTTCGTGCAATGCTGCGATCAGCGCGAGATCGATGGTCTCCGCCGGCTCAGACAGACACGGCTTCTTTCAGGTCTGGCGAGCCGTCCTTGTCGCCATCGATCGGGATCAGCCTTCGCGCCGACGCCTCCATTTTGTAATAGCCGATGGCCACGAGTGTCGTCATGGCGGCGATCCACAGGGGACGAGGCCAAGCCAGCAGCACATCCACGACCCTGTCGACTCCCACGTCGAGACCGAACACTCGGTCGACGAACCATCCAAGGGCCGCCACCATCAAGAACCCTGAGGCAATGTTCATGAGGAGGACATAGGTCCGCACCCTGCGCAGCATGAACAGAGCCGGGAAGAGCAAGAGGATGATCGCGATCTGACCCAGCTCGATGCCCAGGTTGAAGCCAAGGAGGGAAATCAGGCGATTGCTCCGGTCGAGTCCCAAGTCGCCGAGCAGTCCGGCGAAGCCAAACCCATGGAAGAGCCCGAATCCGAAGGCGATCACCCACTCGCTGTTGAAGAGCACCGGTCTGATGTTGTGTAGGGCCGCCAGAGCGATCGAGATGGCGATGATCGGCTCGACGATCGACGGCGAGATCTCCACCAAGCCCAGACCCCCGAGGGTGAGTGTGATCGTGTGGGCGACGGTGAAACTGGTGGCGATCTTGGTCACCCGCCACAGGCTCGAGCCGAAGGAACGAGCAGGCTTCCACCCCTTCGGCGACGTGTAGATCAATACGGCTGGGAGGACCAGAGCCAAGACGAAGAAGATGTGATCTGAGCCGATCTGAATGTGCTCCACGCCGAGCGCCACCACCCCGGCCAGGGCCCTGGTCCATGACTCTTCGCCGAGAGACACGACTCGGGTCGTGTCTTCGGCCGTGAAGCGGAGTAGCGGTGTGCCTTCGTTTCCAAAGGTCCCCGAGCGCCAATCGTTCTCGATGATCAGGAACGCCGAGCGCTGAGGCTTGGACTCGAGGACGGCATCGTATGACACCATGAACTCGCGTGGGACTTCCCCTTGAAAGTCGACGCCGACCGCAAACGGGAGCAGGATGTAGAGGCCGTTGCCGGTGGGCAATGTCTCAAAGCCATCGAAGACGAGGGGCCAGGGATCACCGGCGTCCCCGATGCTGAGGTGCTCCTCGGTGTAGGCCTGGGCGCGGGGGATCACCTCCTTCAAGGCGGAGACGGCTGTTTCGGGATCGTCAGGTATATCCACCCCGAAAATCTCGTTGAAGTCTGCGATCGGATACTCGACACGGCCTTCGATCGTGTCGTCGAAGATCGCGATGTACACGTGGCTCTCCTCGCCGGAATGGGCGAGCACTGGACTGGTCAGGACCACCGACCAGATCGAGATCATCAGACCGACAACCAGCCAACGCCTCAACATTTCGCTCCTCCCCCTATCGCGCACCCGGCAGTACCGCCCACGCCAGAACCATACCGGCGGCCCAGCGGACGGGCACCTCGATGATCGCCGGGATCTCCATGACGAGAAGGTCTTCAGCAACCACGGTTGCCACAAAAGCCCGCGGCGCCGCTCTGCTCAGGCTCACCGCCTCGAAGCCGAAGTGCGTACCGACCTTCGGGTACAAGGCCTTGAAAACGGCCTCCTTGGCGGCGAATATCTCCAGCAGACGGTCGTCGCGGAGAGTCGGAGTCGACGCTACCCACCTCCTCTCCTCGCCGAACGCCACCAGCGATTCGATGTCCTCGACCGGTCGCCGCTGCTCGAGGTCGAGACCGACGCTCGCGGTGTCCTCGATCCTGCCCGCCATAGCCATGGCCAGTCCTGTCGAATGGGTGATCGATCCCACCACCCCCGTTGGCCACCGTGGCTCGCCTCCCTCCCCACGCAAGATCTCGATCTGGGGGACGCCCAAGCCTTCGAGCGCTTCGCGGGCGGCGATCCGTCCCGCGGCGAACTCGAGCTTCCGCTTTTCGCTGGTCCGAGGCCCGAGCAACGCTCGCTCGGCATCGGTCAGGGACAGGTAGTTATTCTCGGTCGGGCGACACCGGCCAACGCCGAGAAATTCGGGTAGGTCCGAGAGGTCGAAGGGCTCCTCCTGGCAGGACATGGGTACGATCATCCCATCCATCGCGGCCGGTGGGTCGTCCAGGTGGGGGTGCTGCTCCGATGCCGGCACGGGTGAGAGTTGAGGACCGGACCGGTCGGGGAGCGGGAGGGGGAGGGCATATTGGTGAGAGCGGATTGAGCAAAACAGGGGCACAGACAGGCAACATCGAAGCGCTCTACCCGGTTACGCC
The DNA here is from genome assembly GCA_035249605.1 of Acidimicrobiia bacterium. Classification (GTDB taxonomy): domain Bacteria; phylum Actinomycetota; class Acidimicrobiia; order Spongiisociales; family ZC4RG35; genus JANQRA01. Next base: position 3,522 of record DATFGI010000030.1, on the reverse strand, counting down.
TGTTCAGGCCGGAATGCTCTATCACACCTTCCTCGCGGAGGAACCTGGCATGTACATCCTCCAGTTCTCCTGCACAGTGGAGGGCATCGTCGACGAGGAGGCGTTTCGGTCCGCGTGGGCTTCGACGGTTTCGCGGCATCAGGCTCTGCGCAGCTTGGTGGTGTGGGAGGGCAGGGAAACTCCCCTCCTTCTGGTGCGAGAGCACGTGACTCTGCCGTGGGTGGTGGAAGATCTCGGAGACCTGCCGGCAGACCAGCAGCAACATGTTGTCGACACGTACACCGCCCGAGATCGAACGGAGCCTTTCGAGCTCGACCGAGCACCCCTGATGAGATTTGCCCTCTTCCTGACCGGTGGTGGATCGGCCCGTTTCGTATGGACACACCATCACGTGATCCTCGACGGATGGTCGCTGACCATCGTCCTCGACGAAGTTCTCCGTGACTACGCGCTGATCCGTTCCGGGGACCACCCACCGACGGTCGCGGCCGTCTCCTACCAGCGTTTCGCCGAGCACTTGCGCGACCAGGATCGAGAGAGGGCGAGACTGCATTGGACCACCTATCTCGAGGGTTTCGATAAGCCGAACCTGATAAGTGACGCGGTGGCCGGCACCTCGCCATGGTCGAGTGGGCAGGAACAACAGGAGAAGTCTCTCTCGGAGACCGAGACTCAGCAGCTCTATGACTTTGCGCGGAGCCGGGAACTGACACTCGACACCGTCCTCCGGGCCGCGTGGGCGATAGTGGTGGGGAGGCACTCGGGCGATGCCGACGTGGTGTTCGGAAGCGTCGTGTCGGGACGCTCGCCCGACCTCGACAACTCGCTGGAAGCGGTGGGGCCATTCCTCAACACCCTGCCGGTGCGGGTGAATCTCGATCCCCGGCGCACCGTCGCCGAGATCCTCGAAGAGCTCAAGGAGGATCGGCTTCGAATGTCTCCGTTCGAGTGGGCCCCGTTGTCGGAGATTCAGGGGTGGAGCGCCGTTCCCGCGGGGATACCGTTGTTCACCTCCCTCCTGGTCACGGAGAACCAGCCCTCGCCGCGACACACGGGCGACCTGAGACTCACCGAGATCGAGTACAGCCAGCCGAGCAATTATCCGCTAGCACTCTTCGCGTTTCCCGAGGAGTCGCTCCGTCTGATCCTGTTGCACGACCCCGACCGAACCAACGGGGACGCAGCGATCGAGATCCTCGCCGAGTTCCAGCGCGTCCTGGCATCGATCGTCGCCGGCCCGGAGCAGCGAGTTGGGGAGGTCGATTTCTTCTCGGACGAGGACCTACAACTCATTCTCAACGGCGGACAGGGCGCCGCCCTCGGAGACGTAGAAGAAACCGTGGTGGATGCGATCCGCTCCGCCGCCACCCGGGAGCCGGGCCGTCTGGCTGTCGTCGGTTCCGGGCCGTCGTTGACCTATGGCGAGCTCATGGATAGATCACGCCGTCTCGCTGAGCAATTGGTGGCTGAGGGAGTGCAAGGCGAGACGACGGTCGGCATCTCCATGGAGCGCACTGCCGGCATGATCGTCGCCATCTTGGGTGTCCTCATCAGCGGAGGGGCTTACGTTCCCATCGACCCCCGGTCGCCTGTGGACCGGATCGAAGCCCTCCTCGCCGACAGCCGGTGCCGGATCCTGATAACCAGCGATACCGGCATGGCGACGAAAACCAAGGATCTGACACAGATCACTCTCGACTCGGGCGGCGTGTTGTCCTCCCCGGCCCCGCCTTGGGAAGGCTCCCCGATCCCTGGGGCGGCGCTCGATGATCTGGCCTATGTCATGTACACGTCGGGCACCACGGGCCGGCCCAAGGGAGTCGCGGTCGAGCACCGCTCACTCGCGTACTCGACCGCCGCACGGCGCGCCGCGTATGAGGACGATCCTTCGGTCTTCCTTCTGCTCTCGCCGTTTTTCTTCGACAGTTCGGTCGCCGGCATTTTCTGGACTCTGAGCTCGGGGGGGACACTCGTCCTGCCCGGGCCGGACGAGGAGCAGGATGTGAGCCGACTCGGCGAGATCATCGTGGAGCACGGTGTCTCCCATCTGCTCGCTCTCCCCGCGGTCTACCGACTCCTGATCGAGACCGGAGGGTCGGAGACGCTGGCTGGTCTGCGTATGGCGATCGTCGCAGGTGAATCCTGTCCTCCGGATCTGGTCGCCGACCATCACTCGACCATTCCAGGCGTGCGACTCATCAACGAATACGGGCCCACCGAGACGACGGTGTGGTGCACCTTTCATGAGACGGGGCCCGCTGACGCCACTTCTTTGCGAGTACCCATAGGGGGGCCGATACCCGGGGCCTCTACCTTCATTCTGGACTCCGACTTTGGCATCTCCCCCATCGGCGCTGAAGGAGAACTGATGGTGGCCGGCGATGGTCTGGCCAGGGGGTATCTGGGACGAACGGACCTGACCTCCGAGAGCTTCGTGACAGTCCCCATCCCCACTCTCGGGCCCACCCGCCTGTACCGAACCGGCGATCGCGCCCGATTCGTCATTCCTGGGCTGATCGATTTGATCGGAAGGATCGATCGCCAGGTCAAGATCCGGGGCCGGAGAATCGAGCCCGGTGAGATCGAACATGTCTTGGAGAGCCACCCTGCTGTCACGGCTGCGGCGGTGGAGGTCGTCGCCGGGGATGCGGGACCGAGTTTGGCTGCCTTCTACGTCGCCGGACAGGCGGTCCCGGAGGGGGAGATCGAAGGGTTTCTGTCGTCGACATTGCCGTCGTACCTGGTGCCGACGCACCTGGTCGGGCTGCAATCGTTGCCGGTCACCGCCAACGGGAAGGTGGATCGCTCGAGGTTGCGTGTCCCCGAGAGACCTGCCCTACCTAGGGACGCCGTCCGCCCGATGTCAGAATCCGAGGCCCTGGTCGTCGATCTGACACGTCAGTTGGTGGGCCACGACCAGGTCGGCCCGGATGACAACTTCTTCGATGTCGGCGGCCATTCACTTCTTTCGATGAAGTTGATCGCCCGGATCTTCTCCCACAGCGGACTCCGCATCAGCCCCAATGTCCTCCTCTTCAAGAGCTTGGCGCATGCCGCGACGATGATCGACCGGCATCAGGGGCGCTCTCCGGTCCCCACCGCACCGACGGAGGCCCGTCGCTCCGACCGGCTGATCTGGTTCGGCGATGACGATGAGCTCTTCGGCATCCTCCACCGGCCTGCAGACTCCACACTCGCCAAGGATCACGTGGTTGTCATCTGCCCTCCCTACGGATGGGAGTACTACAAGAGCCACCGCGCCTTGCGCGGCCTGGCGCGACTGCTGTGGAGCCAGTTCCCGGTGTTCCGATTCGATTACAGAGGAACCGGTGACTCGAAGGGTGACCCGAGCGCCTATGGCCTCGCCAACTGGGTAGACGACGTGAGGACGGCCGTCGACCAGGCGCGGATCCTCACCGGACATGAAAAGGTGATCTTGATCGGTCTGCGTCTTGGCGCCAGTTTGGCGATGTTGGCTGCAGACAAGCCCGGCACATGCGACCGGTTGATCTTGTGGGATCC
>DATFGI010000029.1:0-27517 GCA_035249605.1 Acidimicrobiia bacterium | reverse complement strand
GTAGCGGGGGCGGGATTTGAACCCGCGACCTTCGGGTTATGAGCCCGACGAGCTACCAGACTGCTCCACCCCGCGTCGGGTGTCGGCCTTATTCTAGGGAACCAAGGCGCTTAATGCGCAAGGTCACAGTGCCCGCGGGTTGGGTACGCTCCAGGGTCCTATCTGGGGGAAGCTGTGCCCGGCGATCGGTTTCTAGAACTCGTATCGGCATCAGACCGCAGGGTGCTCGATGTCCTGTTCCGTCACGCCCGGGAAGGCGTCACCATACAGGGACGTGACGGCTTGGTCTATGCCAACGATCGCGCCGCCCAGCTCATGGGTCTGGAGACCGGAGCCGACGTGCTTTCCATACCGATGAACGAGCTACTGGCGCGCTTCGAGGTCATAGACGAGAACGGCAAGCCTTTCTCCTTCGACCAGCTGCCCGGTCGTCTGGTTCTGGAAGGAAAGGTCGCCGAGGAGGTCACGATGGGCTACCGGGTTGGCGGCTCCCGGCATGTCAGATGGTCCCGAGTCAACGCCTCGCCGATCAAGAGCGACAGCGGTGAGGTGGTGTGGGCCCTCAACTTCTTCCTGGACATCACCGACCAGTTCGTCCTTCGCGAACGGGAGCGCATCGTTGCAAGGGTGAACGAGGCCTTGTCCAATTCGCTGCACATGGCGCCGAACCTGGCAGCGCTCAACGACATCATCGTGCCTGATATCGCGAGCTGGTGCGGCTTTCACATCCTCGACGAGTACGACGATCTCGCTCCGGACGCCTTCGCCTTCCCTCACACGCGGGACGCGGAACAACTCTTCGAGCTCGTGGACGCTGGTCCTATCCCGCGCGACTCGAATCAGATGCAGGCCCGGGTGCTAGCCAGCGGCCAGCGCGAGTACCTCCCCAGGCTCACCGAGGAAATGTTGCAAGGCATCGAACAGGAGCGAGGGGAGAACATCGTCGAGGTAATCCGCCGGCTCGATATGAGATCTGTGCTGTGTGTTCCGCTCGGAGTGGGTGGAGACCCGGTAGGGACAATGACCCTGGTCCGCACCCGAGCCGACGGTGGATTCAGTCCTGGCGAGCTGAGCTTGATCGACGAGATAGCGCTGCGGGCGGGGGTAACGCTGGCCAACGCAAAGGCCTTCGAAAGGGAATATCACACCGCCGAGGCACTCCGCCGTGGGTTGCGGCCGGGATCGCTCCCACCGTTTCGGGGGCTGGAGATGGCGGCCCAGTACCGCCCGGTGGCGAGACTGGGCCACGTGGGTGGAGACCTTTACGACGTCGTCGAGCTCGGGGAGGACCACCTGATAGCACTCGTCGGTGACATCGAAGGCAAGGGTGTCGAAGCGGCGGCCGCCGTGGGCTTGGTTCGCCAGACCTTGAAGACAACTATCGCTCTGGATCCTGATCCGGCTGTGGTCTTCAAGCAGCTGAACGACACCTTGAGCAGCGGTGACTCTCCGTCCAGGATGTGCACCCTCGCCTACGTCCAGCTCGAACGGCGCGGTGAGGGTTTCTCGGGCTCGGTGTCCCTCGCGGGCCACCCCCCTCCCCTGATCCTCCGCACGGACGGCTCGGTCGAGCAGGTCGGCGAGGCGTCTCCGCCCGCAGCCCTGTTTCCCGAGCTTGTGCCCAAGCCGAAGGATTTCGAACTGCGCCCGGGTGACCTCATGGTCATCTACACCGATGGGATCGCCACGGCTGATCTCACCTCGCTGGAGACGGTCGGCGGGCTCGTGGAACAAGTCGAGCTGACCCATCCCGAGCTGTTCCTCGTCGAAATGTTCGAGCGGTTCTACGAACAAGTGCCCATCCCCCGCGACGACATCGCGGTTGTCGCGCTACGGGTCGCCCGCTAGTCCGATTTTCGTTGGTCGAGCCGGCAGCGCTCAGCCACGCGCTGCCGTGTGCTCTCCTCTGCGTCAGGTCGTCCCGGTCGGCGCACCGCCTCCTCGGAGGCCGGGTCGGTGCCCTTAGAGTCGGTGAGATCGTGGAGCCGATCGACTCGAAATGACCGACACCCCGGCCCTGGGCGACCCCCGTCTCCAAGACATGCCCCATCGGGTGGTCCGCCACGGTCCGGTGCCCTCTCTGGAGGAGGCAGCCAAGGCGCGGGGCATGTCACCCCGCCAGGTGATGAAAACCATGCTGGTGCGCCGGGCCGCCGATGACTATGTGTTCGTCCTGGTGCCGGGCGACCGGGTCATCTCCTGGCCCAAGCTGAGACAGCACCTCGGGGTCAACCGGGCGACGATGCCCGACGCCGACGAGGCCTACGCCGTCACCGGATACCGGAGGGGAACCATCACCCCGTTGGGATCGTCCCAACCCTGGCCGGTCGTCGCGGACGAGCGTGTAAGCGGAGAGGTCTCCATCGGTGGAGGCGACCACGGCGTATCACTAACCGTCTCCGCAGACGACCTGGTCAGAGCCCTCGAAGCGGAGGTAGCCGACGTGACCGACGCCGCGGCGCACTGACCCTTCCGGGTCGTGCTCAGAACCCGATCGTGTCCGGTTTGCCACGTTGCCTCGGGGGTAAGGCCCTGTGATGGAGACCATGGTGAAGTCCCGCGGGGAGGACGACGACACAGAAATCCATGTCGGACTGACGATTTGCGAAGGTCCAGGAAGTTTTCGTCTGGTGCTAACCCGGCCCTACCACGAGGCGGGGCGGATCGTCGAGATACCCCGCAAGTCGATCGAGTCGGTGACACCGGTCGCATCCCGGGCCCTGGGCGAAGAGCCCATCCCGGCCCACGAATAGGCACTTGGCGTCCGGCCCCCGAATAGGCACTTGGCGTCGCCGTTAGGCTGGCCTGGATGCCAGCCTTCCCCGGTCGGGCGACAATTCTCGTCGTCGTTCCCATGGTTCTCCTGGCCGCATGCGGTAGGGAAGAACCAGACGCCGCCATTTGGTCGCGACAGTGGGAGGCACTCGTCGCCATCGTTCCCGCCGAAGCAGATATCGGGTCGCCACCTGACACGGACCTCTGCCGAGACACTCTCGCCGCCCTTCGCGAGCAGAGCGCGGAACTATCCCCGGCGCCCAACGCCACCATCACCGAACTGGTCCACGAATGGGTTTCGATAGCGGAGGCGGCCTTCTTCGGATGTCCGCCACAGAACGAGGATGTCGCCTCGTTTGAAGAGGCATATCAGGAGATGGAGCGGATCGCCGAGTCGGTGGAGACGGCGCTGGCCAACGAGGGATGATCAGTCGACCCAGCCGACCACGCTGGCGAGATGGCCGTCGGGATCGCGGAAGTGCGCCGCCAACAGATCCCGGCTCCCGTCACTGGTGACCGGGCGCAGCTCCACCTCGAACGGAACACCGCGCTGGGCGAGCTCGTCGTACCCGGCTCGAACATCTTCGAATTCGATGACTAGCTCGGTGAGTGAGTCGTCGGGAGGCACCGGATCCACCTGGTTGAGGATGAGCTGGATGCCGGCGCCGTCGAGGAAGACAAAGGCGCCGGCCGTCATCGTGACGTCGAACCCGACCGATTCGGACCAGAACGAGACGGAGCGGTCGAGATCCGCCACGCGAAGGATCACCTGCCCGATGCGCACGGCGGGATCCTAGAAGCCGGCTGCGGGATGGAACCGGGCCACGGGGACTAGCGGTATCGCCAGACGATACGACCCCGGGTGGGGTCGTAGGTGGAGACCTCGACGTCGACCTGGTCCCCGGGCAGCACCCTGATGCCGCGGCCCCGCCGCATACGACCGGATGGTTTGGCGAGCAGCTCGAAGCCGCTTTCCAGCTTCACCTCGAAGGTGGAGTCGGGGAGCATCTTGGTGACGGTGCCCCGCATCCGGATGTATTCGTCAGAGTCTTTGGCCATGAATGGCCAAGCCTAGGGCATCAAAACGCCCAACTCCTATACGGGTCGGAGGTTGGAGGCGTTGGGCTCTTCGGCGTCGATGAGCTCGTTGATCTGGGCGATGATGCTCTTTGCCTCCTCCACCCAACGCTGGTAACCGGCCAGGTCACCGGCGCGCAGGGCGGCGTCGGCGTTCTCCAGGGCGGTCTCCGCCGCGGCGAGGAGACTCTCGACAGTGCCGTCACCGGGCACCTCGCCGTCCCCGTCGCCATCGCCGCCGTCATCATCGCCCTCCCCGTCGCCAAACACGAGCTGTAGCGCCCCGTCGAGAGAGTCCGCCCACTCCACGCGGTCGCTGTACACCACGGCGACCCGACGGAACTCGGGGAACGCCCCTCCGGTCTCCTCGAGGAAGATGGGTTGGAGGTACATCACCGACTCCTCGATGGGGACGACGAGGAGGTCGCCCTTGATGACCCTCGACCCCTCACCGCTCCACAGACTCAGCTGCTCGGCGATCTCGGCGTCCTGCTCGATGCGCTGACCGGCCTGTTGGGCCCCATCGACAAGCTCACCCTGAGGCATGCGGAAGTCGATGAGTCGTCCATAGCGGCTGGCGGTGGAGTCGGCGACGAGGAAGCTCACCATGTTCCGTTTCGCCCTCGGGTTGAACGGCTGGAGAAGTAGATAGGAGAGCTCGCTCTCCCCGGGCAGCTCGGTGAGGAGGTAGTAGGGCAGGATCTCGGAGGGGGCGGTGTCGTCGGTGCTGCGCAGGTCTCCCCAGAGCTGGTCGGGGCCGGTACGCACCGGGGTGGAGGGGTCGCCCGGGAAGGACCAGGCATCGTTGTCGGAGAAAAGCTGGTTGATCTCGTTGACGTGGTAGCGGAGGTAGACCTCGCTCTGCACCCGGAACATGTCTTGGGGGTAGCGGAGATGGTTCTCCATGCCCGCCGGCATCTCCGAGGCGGGCCTGAAGAGGTCGGGGTGCGTCTCCTGCCAGGCGTTGACGATCGGGTCGTCGGGGTCGAAGACGTAGAAGCTGATGTCGCCGTTGGTGGCGTCGACGATCGCCTTCACCGAGTTGCGCACGTAGTTGTCGCCCAGCTCCAGACCCGAGCGCAGGGTGAGTCGGTTCTGTGCGAGGATGTCGATCGGCTGGGCGTAGGGGTATGTGGACGTGGTGGTGTACATGTCGAGCACCCAGAGGACCTTGCCGTCCAGGATCACCGGATAGGGGTCGGCGTCGACGGCGAGGAACGGCGCCACCTGTCGAACGGCCTCCATGACGTTGCGCTCGACCAGGACACGGCTGTCGGGGCGGATCTGGTTGGAGATGAGGAGGTTGAGGTCCCGGTACCGGAAGGCGAAGGCGACCCTTTTGAAGAAGTTGTCCAGGACCACACCGGCGTCGCCCTCGTACTCGTTGAACTCGGTGCCTTCGGCGAGCGGGTAGTCGATCTCCTGGGGCCCGCTGCCCGTCCTGACGATGACGGGGCGGCCCGACTCGTAGGTCTCCCCGAAGTAGATGCGGGGCTCTTCGAGACGGAGGGCATCAACCGATGCCTCCGGTGGCACGTCCTTGAGCAGGAACACCGGCTGGCCATCCGGTTGGACGATGTTTGCCTGGTTGACCACCGCCCCGTACCCGTGGGTGTAGAAGAGACGCTGGTTCTGCCAATCGTCGGGGATGGTTTGGGCCTCCTCTTCGAGTTCGCGGACCGCCACCATCACCTGACTGGGCGCCCCCTCGTCCATGTAGCGGTCGGTGTCGACCCGGCTCAGCGTGTAGTAGGGCTCCAACTCCTGGAAGTTCTGATAGGTCCGGGGTAGAACACTCGTGTTCCAGATACGGAGGTTGTCGATGGTGTTGGCGTTGGCCCGGATGTCCTCCGCGGTGAGCTGGTCCGACGCCTCGAAGTCGCGAACCTCCACCTCGTCGAGCACGTACGCCTCTTTGGTCGCCTCCATGTTGTTGGCGATGTACGGGGACTCCTTGGCCAGCTGATCGGGGAGCACACTGAAGCGCTGGATGAATGCGGGATAGATGGTCCCGGCGGCGATAGCGACCACGATCCAGGAGGCCACGGAGACCGCGGCCAGGGTCCAACCGCGGCGGAAGATGTTGACGATGAAGAGAGCGGCGGCGATCAGGGCGACGATGAGAAGGAGCCGCAACGTGGGCAGCCGGGCGTTGATGTCGGTGAAGCCGGGGCCGAAGAACTTCTCCGCATTGTTGGAGAAGAGCAGCTCGAACATGTCGAGCCGGTAGGAGATTGCGCGAACCAGGGCGAGGATGGCGAAGAGGACCGAGAGGTAGATCTTGGCGCCGCGGCTGGTGGAGAGTCGCCTCCCGTCGAACCGGATGGCCCCGTTGATGTAGAGGGCCACCGCCACGACGACAATGGTGAGCAGGATCAGGTTGAACAGCCAGTCGACCGCGTTCTCCCAGAAGGGGAGTCGGAACACATAGAAGCCGATATCGACGTTGAAGATCGGGTCGGTGTCGCCGAAGGGCTGGTCGTTGATCATCAGGTAGACCTGGTCGCGCCAGGTGGCCACGGTCAACCCCATGATCAGGGCGAGCCCGGCGGTGATGAGGATCCGGATCTGGCGGATCCGGGGCTCGATCCACTCCCGAAACCGCTCGACCAGCTCCTCCTCCTCGGTGAGATCGAATGGAGCCCAGCGGGGCGAGAAACGGTCGACCAGTCGCAACGCACCCCAGATCACCAGGAACGAGACCACGACGCCGATTCCTCCGAGGAGGATGGAGAGACCCCAGTTGCGCAGCCATACGTTGGAGTAGCCGATCGAGTCGAACCAGAGGAAATCGGTCCACAGGGTCCCGGCTGCGGTCAGGGCGAGGTACAGCCCCCCGATCACCACCAAGACGAATGTCCACGGCCTCCTCCGCCCGGACGTGTAGTCGGTGGGGACCCTGGTGAACATGGTTTTCGAGTCTATGGACTCCCGCCCCTTAGAGGGCAGGCCAGACCTGGGCAGCGCCCTAAGGAACGCGGGTTCTGCGGGATTCCTCGATGCCGGTCTCGTAGCCGGAGAGGGCGAGGTCGCGGATGCGACGCTCGGCCTCGTCGCTCCGCCACACCCTGAAGACACGGGAGGCGGCGGACTGACGCTCACGGGGCCCGTCACCGGCCCGTCCCAGGGCCTCACCCACCGCCGATGCCAGGTCGGAGGCGAACTTGTGATCGGCCTCCGAATTCGGGGTTGGCGGCCGCTTCAACTTGGACCCGGCCATCTGCTCGGCAACGGCGTGGCCGGCGGCAAAGCTCTCCGACCACACCGCGACGATCTCGGCGTGCAACGCCTCGGTGATGGACGCTTCGTCGGGTCGCCAGGTCTCGTCGGTGCGAATGCTGTCGAGGGCATGGTTCTGGACATCCGACATCGCCTTCTTGACCCCACGCAGCGCACGATTGGTGATCGGGAGCAGCCGGGACTCTCGCACCGCGTGCCAGTCGACGCCCTTGTCGGCATCCTCCTTGCCGATGCCCACGGACGATTCTGCCCCGTTCGGCTCATCCGGCGCCCGTTGCTCTTCTGCCTGGACGGGCGCATCCGGCGCCGATTCGGGCCCACCATCACCGCGTAGGGCTGCGAACAGCGACTCGACCTCGTCTTCTTCCGGTGCCGGCTCCGGCTCGAGAACCGACTGAGGGGCAGGGGGCGGCGCCGGCTGCTGGTCCGCGATGCGTTGCTCCGGCTCGGCCACCGGGGCCGCTGCCGTCGGTTCGGGCGGGGCGTCGGACGCCTCGTCGGCGGGTCCTTCCTGGATCCGGGCTACCTCGGCCGAGATCTCGTCGCCTATGGTCTCCGAGGGATGCGGCGGGCGATCGTCGGTGTGGATCACCCGCACCGTCTCACCGAGCTCCCATTGCCGCTTCGCCTCGGCGGGAGGGTGGACGACCCGGACATTGCTCGGTTCGTAGGTGGTGAGCTCGAGTGCCTCCCGACGCTCCTCCAGAGAGCCTTCCAGCCGAGCCAGGGTGGAACGGACGTTCTCCAATTCCTCGAGCAGCTCATCTCGCCGATGCTCCAGCGCCCGGGTTCGCTCCTGGGCGGTGGCAGCCTGGCGATTCGCCCCGTCGATGATCTCGTCCCGTCTCTTGGCGGCATCGGCGATGATCTTCTCGGCCTCCATCGTGGTGTTGCGCATCAGGTCCTCGGCCTCGCGGCGCGCCCCGGAGGTGAGGCGATGCGCCTCGCGCTCGGCCTCACCCATGACGGTCAGGACGTCTCGCTCGGCGTTGGCCCGCATCGCCTCGGCGGCGGCGCTCGACTGCTGGAGTAGCTCCGACCCGGTCACCCACGCGTCACGTCGCAGGGCCTCGGCGTCCGCCGCCGCCTCCTTGCGACCGGTCTCAGCGTCCGCCATCGCCTCGTTTCGCCAGCGGGCCGAGTCGAGACTGGCCCGCTGCCTCATCGATTCCGCGGCCTCGCGGGCCGACTGGAGGATGGCACTGATCTCGGCCCCCAGGCTCTCGAACTCGGACTCGAGGTCACGGCCGGCCGGCACGTCGCGGAGACGGGCTTCGAGCTTGCGGCGCTCGCCGTCAATTTGCTCGAGCTTGGCCGCGGCTGCATGGAGCATCGCTTCGACCTCGGCGGGATCTACACCACGGAAAGTGGTGCGTAACCGGGCTTGACGCAGCCCCTCAGGTGTGACATCGGGAGCCATCGGAATATGAAGATACCGACCGTAGCTCCCTGATTCACGAATCCCTACGCAGGTTCCAGGGTCCGCAGGAACTCGATGGCCTCTTCGAGGGTGGTTATCGGCACGATCTCGATGTTGTCCCGCTCCGCGGTCAGGGCCGACTCGTAGTTGTTGTCGGGAACGAGAATGTACTCCGCACCTGCCGCCTCGGCGCCCACCACCTTCTGGCGAATCCCGCCGATGGCGCCCACAGTCCCGTCGAGATGGATGGTCCCGGTCCCCGCGATCACCCGCCCCTTGGTCAGCTCACCCTCGGTGAGAGCATCGATGATGGCGATGGTATGCATCATCCCTGCCGACGGCCCGCCGACGTCACCGGCCTCGATCGAGATCGGAAACGGAGGTTCGGTCAGCACTCCGAGGACGATCCCGATCATTGGAGTGCCCGGTTCGTCTTCCCGCTCGGCCAGCTCCACCTCTACTTGGAGGATCTCCCCATCACGGTTGAGAGTCATGTCGACGACATCGCCAGGGGCGGCGCCCTCCAGGGCGGGAGCGAAGTCCTCCAGAGACTCGATCTCGACCTGCTCGACCGAGACCACCGTGTCCCCGAGCTCGAGGACGGAGGCCGCCGGGACGCGGTCAACGATCTCATTGATCACCACCTCGCTGGGCTGCATCTCGTAGCCCAGATACTCGAGAGCCACCGAGACTGCCCGGAAGTTGGAGTCGTCCATCTGCTGCAGGACCCGGTTGCGGTACTCCTGGTCGGTTTCCCCCTCGCGACGCACCGCCTCCTTGGGCACCAGGTCGATGGTGGGGTCGACACCGGCGATGAGGGCCTCGAAGACGTTCACGTCCTGGCCGACGATCGTCAGCATGAGCAGCTCCCCCTCGGGCGGGTAGAAGGCGACCTCCTCGGCGACGATGCTGTCGGCGGCGTCGGATACGGGACCCGGGGAGTAGGCGAGATACGGCAATTCGAGGTTCCAGGCGAAGACGCTGATGAACCCCACGAGGAGAAGGGCCCCAATCCAATAGAGGGGCCAGGAAGCACCCGGTAGGCGTTCTTGTACAGCTTCCATTGGCGATGCGAGGGTAACGATGGCCCGCCGATACGGGTCTCATCCCTTATCCTCCATCGACCCCGGTAACCAGGAGTTGAACGATGACCGCAGCAGTGATCACACAGAGAGCCTTCCCCCGAACCAAGGTGATGGGGTTGCTGTTGGTGTTGGCCGCCGCCGCTCTCACCGCCCTGGCCGCGCAATGGCGCATCATCCTGCCATTCACCCCGGTCCCAATCACCGGCCAGACCTTCGCCGTGCTCCTCACGGGAGCAGCGCTCGGCTGGCAAATGGGGGCCGCTGGTCAGCTCCTCTACCTCGTCGTCGGGGCCCTCGGCCTCCCCGTCTTCGCCGAGGGGGAGCGCGGGCTCGAGGTCTTCTCCGGGCCCACCGGCGGGTACCTGATCGGGTTCGTGCTCGCTGCCGCCCTGGTGGGGCGGATGGCAGAGCATCGCCAGGACCGCACCTTCGCCACGATGTTCACAGCCTTCATCGTGGGATCGACGGTGATCTACGTGTTCGGTGTGGCCGGCTTGATGATGGCCACCGGATGGTCGCTTGCCGAGGCGGTCGCGGGCGGGGTGGCGCCCTTCCTGCTCGGCGACCTGATCAAGGCGGCCGCTGCCGGGGTGCTCCTCCCCGGAGCGTGGAAGCTGGCAGGCGACTAGTCCGCGGCCCCCGGTCGCAGGCCGGGATCAGACGGTCTCGACCTCCTCGCCGAGATATGCCTTGATCACATTCGGGTTTCGCTGGACCTCGGCGGGAGGACCGGTGGCGATCGTCTCACCGAAGTCGACCACGAGGATCCGGTCGGCGATGTCCATCACCAGACCCATGTCGTGCTCCACCAGGATGATGGCGATGCCCAGCTCGTCTTGGACGTCGAGGATGAACCGGGCCATGTCCTCGGTCTCCTCGAGGTTCATCCCGGCCACCGGCTCGTCGAGCATTAGCAGCTCGGGGTCCATGGCCAAGGCCCGGCCCAGCTCCACCCGCTTCTGGATGCCGTAGGGGATCAGCCCGACCGGGTACTTGCGCCACTGCTCGATCTCGAGGAAGTCGATGATCCCCTCGACGATCGCCCGGTTGGCCATCTCCTCCCGCTTCGCCTTGCCCACCCACAACGAGCCCGCCAACCATCGTGAGCTCATCCTGACGTGACGTCCGGTGAGGATGTTCTCGAGGACGGTCATGTGCGGGTAGAGAGCGATGTTCTGGAAGGTGCGGGCGATGCCACGCTCCGCGGTCTCGTTGGGCTTGAGACCCATCATCGACTCGCCCTTCCACAGGACATCGCCCTCCTGGGGGCGATACACCTGGTTGATGACGTTGAACAGCGAGGTCTTGCCCGCCCCGTTGGGACCGATGATTGCGAACAGCTCTCCGTCGTCGACGTGTAAGGAGACCCCGTCGATGGCCTTGACCCCTTTGAAGGAGAGGTGGATGTCGCGTACCTCGATCAGGTGGTCGTAGTCCTCGGGCCCGTAGCGCTCAGCCCGCCGCTGGAGGAGCTTGCCACTCACGGGCGAACTCCATATCGGGCCCGACGCCGACCGCGAACCCAGGGTTCGTAGCGTCGCTGAGCGACGCTGAGAACCCTGGGTTGCGCGATTTGGGCGCTCATGACAACCACCGCTTGCGACGCTTGTAGTGCTTGACGTCGCGGAACGACTTGGCCTCGCCGGTGGCGTGCAGACCGAGGTAGAACTCCTTGACGTCCTCGTCCTTCAGCAGCTTCTGCGGCGTCCCGTCCATGACCATCTTCCCGGTCTCCATGATGTACCCGTGGTGGGCGATGGAGAGAGCCATGTTGGCGTTCTGCTCGATCAGCAGCACCGAGGTCCCCTGCTGGTTGATCTCGACGATGATGTCCCGCACCTCCTGCACCAACAACGGCGCCAGGCCCAGCGAGGGCTCGTCGAGGATCAGGAGCTTGGGATCCTGCATCAACGCCCGACCGATCGCCAGCATCTGCTGCTCGCCACCGGACAGATAGCCGGCTACGGCCGACCTCCGCTGCGCCAACCGGGGGAAGAGCGTCATCACCCGGTCGTGGGCGGCGTGGACACGCTCTCCGTTGCGGTTGACATAGGCCCCGGCGCGCAAGTTCTCCTCCACGTCGAGCTCGGCGAAGATGCGCCGCCCCTCCATCACCTGGGATATCCCCAAGACCACACGCCGCGACGGATCGAGGTCGGTGACGTTGTGACCGGCGAACTCGATCTCGCCCTTGGTGATGTCGCCCTCGTGAATGTCGAGAAGACCGGTGATGGCGCGCAACGTGGTCGTCTTCCCGGCGCCGTTGGCGCCGAGGAGTGCCACGATCTGGCCATCGCCCACCTCCAGCGATATGCCGCGCAGCACCAGGACGACGTCGTTGTAGACGACCTCGAGGTTCTCGACACTCAGCATGTCAGTGTCCCGGTCCTTCCTCCGTTCTGTGGACGCTGCCTATCACGCCCCGTGTCAGCAGCGTTCACAGAACGGTGTGGAGTGGCCCGTTGAGAGCCACTCCACACGTCCTTGAGTCAGCCTTCCAACTGGTAACAGGCCGCGTCGAACTGGTACGCCTCCGTGATGGAAGACGTGTAGTTCGTCTCGAGCACCGACTCGCCGGCAGTCTCGCCGGAGGCCAGCGCCTCGGGATCCGGCTGCCAAATGGTCGCCGATGCACGTTGCACCTGCTCATTGGCTTCGCCGACGTATGCCTCGTCGGGGCCGAGGCCCTCGAAGCTCACGTTCTCCAGCGTCTTCGCCGCGGCGAGCACGCCCGCTTGGGTCATGTCGCCGGCGTCGTGTGCAGCCTGCAGGGCGGCGTGCATGATCTGGGCCTCGACGAAGCCCTCGATGTACGCCGAGACCGGCTGAGTGACACCGCTGTCCGTCAGAAGCTGCACCGCGTCGGCGGTCTCATCCTGACCCCACAGCGAGTAGTAGCTCGACCAGAAGGTCGAGGCGGCGATGGCGTCCTTGATCGGCGAGTCCGGGGCGATGAACGCCGGGTTGTAGCTCGGGCCCGCACCTGACCAGATGGCCTGGTATCCCGCAGCTAGCGCCTGTCCGAAGATCGACGAGAACGCCGTCGGGGTCGTGGTGACATAGGCCAGGTCGGCCCCCGATGCCACGATGTCGTTCGCAACCGCTGTCAGCGTCGCCTCGTCGGCCGGGTTGATCGCTCCCTCGCCTTCGTATACGACCTCCAAGCCGGCAGCCTCGGCGGCGAGCCTGGCTCCGGCATGGGAGTCGAGCCCGTAGTCGCCGGGCATCGACGCGATGGCGACCGTGGAGATGTCCTGGTTCTCCGCGAGGTAGCCGATGACATTCATCGACTCCAAGCAGTAGGGCACTCCGTGGTGCATCAAGTTGGCATTGATCGCCGGATCTGACCATCCCGAGTACCAGGTGAGTGGGATCGCGAGGATCCCGTCGGCCTGGAGGTCGGCGTTGATCGCGACGGTGTGCGGTGAGCCCGTGGAGTGGCCGAAGGCGACGACCTCGCCCTTGAGCTCCTGGTAGCGCTGCACGTGGGTCGGCACGTCGTAGGCAGTGTCGACTGTCTCGAGCTCGACGGTCATCCCGCCGATGCCACCGTTTGCGTTCACGTTCTCCCAGTAGACCTCGTGCCCGGTCACGATCACCTGGACCAGCGAGCTGAACGGGCCGGAGAGGTCCGACAGCAAGCCGATTGTGATGGTCCCGGCCTCGGTGTCGACACCTACATCGGTGGCGATGTCGCCGCCACCGCCCGTCGTGTCGGTCATCGGCTGTGTGGTGTCGCTCGATGGCTGCGTGGTATTGGCGCCCCCTCCGGTCGTCGTGGTGTCGTCGCCACCCTCGCCACTAGGGCTACAGGCGGCGAGGACCATTCCCAACGCCAGAAGGATCGCCAACCATTTGGACTTGATCCTCATTTGTTTCCTTCCTCCTCTGTTCGGGGCAGGCGGGCCCACCCCCTCGTCGGACCGCTCAATAGGTGAACGGCCAACCCTTCCAATAGTTGCGTATCCGCAGCCAAATCCCGTAGAGACCCAGCGGCTCGAAGATCAAGAAAGCGATGATCAGCAAACCGTATAGGACCTGATTGAGCTGTGCGATGGATAACCCGGGCGCCACCCCGGCCTGGGTGTTGACGAGGCCGAAGTCCCCCACGCCAGTGGAGATGAACAGGTCTGCGAACCAGGCGAGAGGACTCTCGCCCTGGACCACACCCGCCAGCCAGCTGGTGAAGTCGAGAACCAGTCGGGGCAGCACTATCACGAAGACGGAGCCGAGGATCGTCCCGGTGACTACGCCGGCACCACCGATGAGGACGATGGCGATGAATTGCACCGACAGGAAAAGGTTCCATTGCTCGGGGATCATCCGGCTCACGAACACCGCGAACAGGGCCCCCGACACACCTGCGTAAAAAGAGGAAATGCCGAAGGCCACCAGCTTGTAGCGGAACTCGTCGACTCCCATGATCTCGGCGGCGATGTCGCGGTCGCGGATCGATTGGAAGGCCCGGCCGATCCGGGTCCTCTGCAGGTTCTTGGCGAGGATCACGAAGACGATGGCGAGCACTGCCAGGAAGTAATAGGTCTTGGCCTCGGAGGCAAGGTCGACGCCGAACCAAGGACCCGAGGTAGCGAAGCTCACGAGCGGCTCGTCCTCACGCCAGCCCTTGATCTCGAACCTGGGGAAAGTCCGCCCGGCCTGGGAGCCGCCGGTCAGCGACGTCCAATTGCGGAAGACGTACTCGCCAACGAAGACCAGACCCAAGGTCACGAAGGCGAGATAGAGCCCCCGCACCCGGACTGCGGTCGGTCCGATGGCGATCCCGATCAGAGCGGCGACGATGCCGGCGGCGGGCAGCCACACCCACATGGGCAGACCGAGCCCGAGATGTGGGCCCGGGGGTGACCCGAGCCAGGCGGCGGTATAGGCCCCAACACCCATGAAGAAGGCATGCCCCAACGACACCTGGCCGGCGAGACCGGTGAGGATGTTCAGCCCGAGGGCGCCGATCACGAAGATGGCCACAGTGGCGAGCAGGCGCAGCCACTCGTCCTGCGCCAGGAACGAGATGCCGGGGATGATGCCGAGCGGGATCAGGGCGAGCAGCACGAGGAAGAGGGCGAGGATGACCTTCTTGGTCCCGGTGTTCATCAACGCTTGGTCGCTTTCGTACCGGGTATAGAACATGGGTCGGCCACGCATCACAGACCTCTTCCGAGTGCCGAGTGCCGTGTACCGAGCACGTATGGGGCCGAGCCACTGCGAGGGCTCATACCCTTCGTATCTCCTCGGTGCCGAAGAGGCCGTAGGGCCTGACGATCAAAACGATCAACATCAGCAGATAGGGGACGATCCCGGCGAACCCGGAACCCAGGAAGTCGAACGTCAGATAGGTGCTCGCCGCCGACTCGGCGAAGCCCACCAGCAGCCCCCCAACAATGGCGCCAACCACAGAGTCGAGACCACCGACGATGATCGCGGGGAACGCCTTGAAGGCGAAGAAGGCGGTGGTCTGATCGACTCCGGCGGAGCGGCGGGGGAACATCGAGATGAAGATCCCCGCTACGGCAGCCAGCGCTGCACCGATCCCCCACGAGACCGAGAAGACCCGTCCCACGTTGATCCCCTGGGCGCGAGCGGCCTCCTGGTCGAAGGCGGTGGCCCGCATGGCGATACCGAGCCGGGAGCGGAAGAACATCGTTATCGAGCCCACCGCGGCCAGGGCGACAACGAATTGCAGCACCTCACTGTGGGCGATTCGGACCCATCCCAGATCGATGATGCTGACACCGAGGGGGTCGCCCATGGGTCGGGGAAATTGCCCGATGAAGTCGTTTGTGATGTTGCGGATCGCAATGTCGAGGCCCAGCGTGACGATCGCAATGGCGAAGAGTTCCTCCCCCACCATGGGGCGGAGGAACACCCGCTCCAGCGCCATCCCGATCAGGGCCATGGCGATGACGGCGAGGACCACCGAGCCGGCCCAGCTCACCCATGCCGGGGCGTTTGGGATCCACCGACCCGGGATGTCCCAGACGTTGGCGATGCCGGCCACGAGGAATGCGCCGAGCGCGGCCAGGGCGCCATGGGCGAAGTTGAGCACCTGGGTTGCCTTGAAGATGATGACGAAACCCACCGCGAGCAGTGCGTAGATGGCTCCCAGGCTGAGGCCCTCGACGACCATCTTGGCCAGTTCGTTGCCGCCAACCACCACCTCTTGGGCGAGAACGACCATGCCCGGGGTCACGACCGATACATGTCCTCGATGAGAACCCCAAACATCTGCGACATCGCCGAGCGCTTCAGCTTCTGAGTCGCCGTCAGCTCCCCATCCTCGTGATCCAGCTCCTTCGGGATGAGGCGGAACTTCTTGATCTGCTCGACCGACGCGAACTTCTGATTGGTCTCGTTGACCACGCCCTGGATCAACTCGATCACGTCGGGTTTTTCGGATAGGTCGCGATAGGTGGTGTAGGGGATGGACCTCCGAGTCGCCCAATCCCCGACCACGTCCATCTCGATGGCGATCAGCGCGGTGAGGTAGTTGCGACGGTCTCCGATGATCATCGCCTCTTTGACGTATGGCGAGGTCTTGAGGCTGTTCTCTATCTCCGAGGGCGAGACGTTCTTCCCACCCGAGGTGATGATGATGTCCTTCATCCGGTCGACGATCCGCACATGGGTGCCATCCACCCATTCGGCGACGTCACCCGTGCGCAGCCAGCCATCGTCGGTGAAAGCGTCGGCGGTCTTCTCCGGATTTTGCCAATAGCCGAGGAACACACCGGCGTGCTTGGTCTGAATCTCACCGGTCTCCTCGTCGATGCGGAATCCGATGTCCGGATAGGGCTCGCCCACCGTCCCCACCTTGTTTCGCCCCGGGAAGTTGGTGGTGGCGATCGCCGAGTTCTCGGTCATCCCGTAGAGCTCGTACATCGGTATGCCCATCCCGAGGAAGTCCCGGATCACCTCAGGGGCAATCGGTGCCGCGCCTGTGGCGGCGTAGCGGGCACGCCGAAGCCCGATGCGCTCTTTCAGCGGCCGGAACACGATCGGGTAGCCGATCGCGTAGAGAATGGCGGAGAGGACGGTGTGGTCGCCATCGTTCTCCACGCGCTTGTTGCCGATGACTCCGGCCAGCTTCATCCCCAGCAGGAACCAGAGACGCTTGAAGAACGTGGCGTCGCGGCCCTTGATGATGATGCCGGCATGGATTTTCTCCCAGATCCGGGGCACGGCGAAGAAGATCGTGGGCTGGACTTCCCTCAGGTTCTGCTGCACCGTGTCGATCGACTCGGCGAAATTGAGAGAGCAACCGCTCGAAACGGACGTCCAGGTGGAGAAGATCCGTTCGGCAACGTGACAGAGCGGCAGGTAGGTGAGGACTATGTCCTCGGTGCCCACCGGGCGGGAGTCGCCTCCGAACAGACCGCCTTTGCCGAGACGTCCCTCCTCGTTGATGACCTTGTCGACGCAGAATGCGAAGTTGTCGTTGGTGAGCATCGCCCCTTTGGGCGGCCCGGTCGTCCCCGAGGTGTAGACGAGAGTGATCACGTCCTCGCCGGCGGCGTCCGCCATCCGCCGTTCCACCTCTCCAGGATGCTCGGCGCGATGTCTTGCGCCCATCTCGAGGAAGTCGTCCCAGAAGAGGAAGCGCTCGTCGTCGCGCCATTTCCGGAAGCCACGCGGCTCGACGTGGATGATCTTGCGGACACCGGGCAGAGTGTCGATGACCTCCATCACCTTCTCGGCCTGCTCCTGATCCTCGGCCAGATGGATCTCCGCACCGGAGTCGGCGAGCAGGTACTGCACCTCGGTGGAAGGGTTGGTGGGATAGAGACCCACGGTGACCCCGCGCACCGCGATGGTGGCGATGTCGAGGATCAACCACTCCGGGCGGTCCTCCGATTGGATCGAGACACGGTCACCGACCTCGACATCGAGGGCGAGGAGGCCGTGAGCTGCGTCCAGGACGAGGTCCCAGTAGCGGGACCAGGTGATCTCCTGCCAGATCCCGAAATCTTTCTCCCGCATGGCCACGGCGTCGGGCACCTTCTCGGCCCAGTCCCGGACGAGGGCCGCGGCGGTCCTGAACCCGACGTCCGATGCGGGCGCCGATTGGCGTTCGACCAGGGTCGTCATAGGTTGTCCTTCCTCAGAGGGCCTGCCGAGCCTAGAGAAGCCTCAATGCGCGTGCAGCAAAAGTCTCATAAATTTGAGCGGAAATTATTCAACTACCCCGGCTCCATTCGGCTCCTCCGGGCCAAAATTCCTTCTTCCAGATAGGCGCCCGCTGCTTGAGCTCGTCGATGATGTAGCGGGCAGCGGCGAAGGCGTCCCCTCGGTGTTCCGAGGAAACGGCGACGGCCACCGAAGCCTCACCGACGTCCACCCTCCCCGAACGGTGCTCGACCACAACGCCGAGGACCGGCCACCGGACGGTCGCCTCGTCGACGATCTCGGCGATGTTGGGCTCGACCTGCTCGGTGTACACCTCGTAGTCGAGGTGGGTGACCCCGACCTTGCCCTCGGAGTGGTCGCGGACCGTTCCCACAAACAGGACAGTGGCGCCCGAGCCCGACTGGCCCACCTCGGCGAGCAGCGCCCCACCGTCGATGGGCTCGTCCCCGACACTGACCCTGATGGATTGGCCCGGTCGGTCCATAGAATCGACAGCCTATGACGAGTTCCTTCCCCCGTGGGCCCGATGCCCCGGCGGGAACCGAGACGGAACCCACACCACACCGGCCCCTCGACCCCTGGACCCTGGTCATGGGCATCCTCGGGGGTGTTCTTCTCGGCACCGGAGTCACCTTCGCAATCCTCGGGTTCGTGGGTGTGTTCGAGGAGCCCACACCGCCGACCATCCCTCCGGCGCCGGTTCTCACTGCTCCCGCTCCGGGCAGCACGAATCCCCCACTGTTCGCCGACGAGGTCTCGGTGAGGGCCGTTGCGGCGGCCGTGATCCCCTCCACCGTCGCCGTCGAGATCGACACCTTCCTCGCAGGCGGCACCGGGAGCGGCGTCATCTACGGCGAAGACGGCTATGTCATCACCAACCACCACGTGGTCGAGGGAGCGGGCACGGTCTCGGTCGTGTTCGCCGACGGCGCCCGTTTCCCCGCCCGGATCGTCGGGTCCGACCCGGTCACCGACATCGGGGTGCTCCTGGTCGAGCGGGAGGGCATGACCCCCATCGCCATCGGATCGTCGGCGTCCCTGTCGATAGGAGAGCCCACCGTGGCCGTGGGGAACCCGCTGGGCCTGGAGGGTGGCCCGACGGTGACCGCGGGCATCATCAGCGCCCTGGACCGCACCCTCGGTGCCGGGGGCGACGTGCTGTACGGGCTGGTGCAGACCGACGCGCCGATAGCCCCCGGGTCGAGCGGGGGTGCATTGGTCGACTCCAGTGGCAACCTGATCGGCATCACCACCGCCATCGCGGTGTCCACCGTGGGCCCGGCCGATCTCGGCTTCGCCGTCCCCATCGACCTGGCGGTGGGTGTGGCCAACGACCTGATCGACACCGGGGAGGTCCGCCATGCCCTGCTCGGCATGACCGGCCAGACCGCGTGGGCCGAGGACAGCGGGGCCGAGTACCCGGTGGGCGTCCTCGTCGAAGAGGTCTCCTCCGGCTCGGCCTTCGAGGAAGCCGGCGGTCAGGTCAACGATGTCATCGTGGCCATCGACGGGCATGGGGTGGAGACCATCGAGGGATTGCTCGCCCGCTTGCGCCGGCTTCGCGCCGAACAGCTGGTCCCGGTCCGTATCCTCCGTGGAGATGCGACCACGACCCTGGAAGTGACCCTGGGAAGGCTGAGTCCGTGAGCGATGATCTCTTCTCCAAGCTCTTCGAGCTGTTCAACCAGCCGGGGCCGGTCAACTGGAAGCTGGCCGCCGAGGTGGCACGACATCTCTCCGGGGAGCGCCAGCCCGTGGAGCCCTGGGCTGCCGAGGAGTTCCGGGAGCTGGCCCGTCTCGCCGAATACCACCTGGAGGCTGTCGCCCCCTTCCCGGTCCGCCCTGCGGTCGACGTCTTGCCACTCGATGCTCGTTCCTGGGCGGAGAAGAACCTCGAGCTCTACGGGTCGCTGGTGGAGCCCTTCGCCGCGTCGATGGGCGGGGAGGCGGCGCCGATGATGGCCCAGATCGCCCCGGCCATGATCGGGCTGCAGGTGGGATCGCTGGTGGGCGGGCTCTCGGCCTGGGTGCTCGCCGGATTCGATGCCGGGCTGCCCCCCGACCAGGTGGGTCCGCTCAGCCTCATCGTTCCCCACATCGAGTCGCTGCACGTGGCCGGGGTGGACCGGCGCGAGGTGCGTCTCTGGGTGGTGGCCAACGAGGTGGCCTTCCGGGCGGTCTCCGAGGTTCCGTGGATAGCCGACCATCTCGCCAATCTGGTTTCCGAGTACGCCGCCGCGGCCCAGATCGACCCGACCAAGTTGAGTGGTCTGGTTCTCGGCGGAACCGATCCCGGCGCCATCGAAAGGGCGATCGAAGAGGCCGGCGGGATCGAGGGCCTCATCGGTGGCGAGGAGGCGGAGGCGCCCCGCGCCGAGCTCGAGGCGTTCCTCGGGACGGTCACCGGCTGCTCCCGACTGCTCGCCCGGCGAGCGATCGGCGACATCGCCCCCGGTTTCGACCGCATAAGCGAGACCCGGGACACCGAGCGCGACGAATTCACCGACAGCCCTGTCATCGGCGTCGGCCCGGTGCCCTCGGAGGCGACACGTCTCGGTGACGCCTTCAACCAGGAGGTGGAGCGACGTTACGGCGACGACGCCCTGCAAACACTCTGGTCAGACCCCTCGCGCATGCCCAACGCCGCCGAACTCCGTGACCCCACCGCCTGGGCGGCGCGGGTCCTGCTCGACGGCTGGACCTGATTCCCGGTCAAGCCCGCAACCCAGGGTTCGTAGCGTCGCTGAGCGACGCTGGGAACCCTGGGTTCGCTTATTTGGGGCAGAATGAGCCGATGACCCTCGATGTCGGGACAAAGGCGCCCGGTTTCACACTCCTCAACCAGAGCCGGGAGCCGGTCTCACTCGACGACCTCAAAGGGGCGAAGTCGGTGATCGTCTTCATGCCGTTTGCCTTCACCCGGACGTGTCAGGGTGAGCTCTGCCAGATCCGCGACGAGTACTCGATGTTCACCGAGGCCGAGGCCCGGGTGGTCGCCATCACGTGCAACACGCTCCACGCCAACAGGGTGTGGAGCGAACAGCAGGGATTCCAGTTCGACATCCTCTCCGACTTCTGGCCGCACGGGGCGGTTTCCCGTGAATATGAGACCTTCAACGAGGCATATGGGTACGCCGAGCGGACCACCTACTTCCTCGACGGCGACGGGGTGATCACCGCCGTGACCCGATCCGATCAGCTCGGCGAGGCCCGTGACTTCGACGATTACAGGACGGCCTTGGGCGGATCCCCGTAGCCGAACAGGTTGCGCCACCAGCGACGGAAGAAGCCGGGGTCCTGGGGATGGGGCAGTTCCGCCAGCACAGCCTCGTGCAGGTCGGGGGGGAGATCCCCGACCAGGGCGAGGCCACCTGCCAGCGTCTCCCAGACATAGGTGACCTGCCCGGCGGTGAACACCCTGCGGTAGCTGCCCGAGCCGAGCTCAATGGTGGCTGCCCCGGGGAGGGCGACCGCCTGCTCGGTCTCGAAGACCGCGAAAGAGAAGAAGCCGTCGGAGTAGTAAGCGAACCTGACCCCGTCCTCGTCCGCGTACTGGTCGAGGAGCTCGAAGCCAGCGAGCTCCTCGGGCAGACCCGGACTGGATGCCACGGTGGGTGAGAGCCCCTCCTCGGGCTGGGCCTCCAGCTCCTCGACCTGGGTCTCCCCGGCTTGGAACGACACGAAGCGGCGCTCGCAATAGATCTCGCCGTCGATGTCGAGGGTCACAGCCTCGACAAAGGCACCGGTCTCCTCGTCCACCAACAATTCGGCGCGGGGCTGGCCGTCGCGGACCAGGAGATAGGCCAGGGCATCACGACCCAGATAGTCGACCTCGCCTCGATCCTCCACGGTGTAGAGGGGCTCGGACTTGGCGCTTCCCCCGCCGACGCTGGCCTCGGCCACCTCGTTACCGTGTCGGGTGAGGGTCCACTCCCCCGAGCCGGCAGTCACCTCGACATCCCCGGTCACCGACGACGAGACCCGCAGCTCGCCGCCCGACTGATCGATGCTCACGAGGGCGTCGCGCGCTCCATCCGGTGTCACGCAACTGATGATCTGCTCTGCGCTGTAGGAGGCGTCCTGGCTGCGCTCCAACAGCTCCCCCAACTCGGTGCCCAAGGCGCTCGTCGCCGGAACCAGGACCAGGAAGGCGACCAGGGCGGTGAGGCGCCTCATTCCTCGACCACCCCGACCGGCACGACGATCTTGGCCGGACCGAAGGCTGGGTCGAGCGAGGATCTAGCTCCGAAGCGGCTGGTCAGGTCCTCCAAGGACAGCGAACTGCCCTGATCCGGCGTGACCAGGGCGGCTATTGCGATGACCGCCACTATCACTGCGGCGGCCACCCCGGCCCAGATCCCTTTCTGACGTCGTAGTGGAACCAGAACCGGGTCCGCCTCGGCAACGATCCCCCGGGGCAGCTCCAGGACCGGCAGCGACCTCACCGCACTCCGCACCCGCTGCATGTCCTCCAACTCGACGGAGCAGCGGCCACAACCGGCGAGATGATCGAGGAGGCGTGTCAACTCATCCCTGCCGAGCTCGCCGTCGAGATAGGCACTGATCAGCTCAGCGGGATGGTTCATGTCAGCAGGTCCTTGAGCATCCTTCGGCCCCGGTGGATCCGGCTGCGCACCGTCCCGATGGGGACGGCCACCGCCAGAGCGATCTCCTCGTAGGAGAGCCCGACCACGTCGCAGAGGACCACGGCCTCGCGAAAGTCGATGGGCAGCTCGAGGAGTGCCTTCTGGATGTCGTCGCCGAGCGAGATCCGGTCGTACTCGATGTCCGCCGACTCGGCCGAGGCGCGGTCCCAGCGGTCGACGTCGTCGGGGAGGGGTGCCGTGGGACGACGTTGTCGGCGCCGGACGTCGTCGAGGAAGGCGTTCCGGGTGATGCGCCAGAGCCAGCCCTCGAAGCTGCCCGGCTGGTAGCTCTCCAACCCGCGTCGCACCCGAAGCAGGACCTCCTGGACGAGGTCGTGGGCGTCGTCGGCGTTGCCGGTGAGCCGGTAGGCGAAGTTGTAGATCTTCCGTCCGTAGACACGGGCTACCTCTTCCCATGTGAGCGGGATGGACTCCATCGGGGGAGACCTACTCCAGAAACGACTCCCGGAGCCGTTCAGTTCCTACGAATCGGAGACTTCCTTCGACTCAGCGTTGGCGCTGGTGTCGACATCGTCCTGGGTGCCCTCTTCGATGCCTTTCCGGAACTCCTTGGCGGAGGCGCCCAGTGAGCGGGCCAATGCCGGCAGCTTCGTCGCCCCGAAGATCAGGAGCACCACTAGAAGGACGATCAGCCACTCTTGTCCTCGTATCACACAAATCCTCCTTGGCGTCTCATGCTAACCCGAGAGGGCACCTTTCCCCAGGGGGTGTCTCGGGCCGGGGCGCTCGTCGTGGTCAGTGAGCGGCTATCCCATGGCCATCGAGTCGATGAAGCGCTGCACGCGCTCGCGGGTGACGAAGCGGACCTTGGGCTGGTTCGCCTCGATCTCGTAGATCATGAACGGGCCATATCTGTCCGAGATCAGCATGCCCCGATCGGCCCCCGACGACCCGAACTCGGCGAGGAATCGTCTGATCACGCTCTCGTCCAGCTCGGGATGGCCTCCAGCTTGGTAGGCGTCGGTGACGATGAAGGTGGAGACGCCGCTCTTCACCGCCATATACGATCCCTCGTATGCCTGCTCGGTCACCGAGTACCCGAACATGCGGAGCAGAGCCAGCACGAACTCGGGGCCGTTCAGATTCTCCGGATCGGTGCCGAGAGCGCGCAGACCACGATCCAGCCCCTTGGGAAGCCTGAGCTCGTCGCGTAGGGGCCTCAATTCGTCCTCGGGGACGGGCGCCGAGGTCGCATAGCTGAGGGCGGCACTCGATTCCTCGTCGAAATGAGCGGAGAATGGGTCGTGTGCGATGTGGGTGAAGCTGATCCCCGCGTGGACCGGGGGAGGCGGCAGCTCCCCCCGTTGCGGAAGCTTCTGCCGTGCGATCTCGCGCACCGGCTCCCGACCGGCGTAGACCACGACCGTCTCGACGTCGTCGATGGGCAGGCTGTGACGCCTGGAGCGGAGCACCTCGATCGCCTCGTCGACGAGAATCTCGTTGAGCACCTCGTCGTCCTCCTCCTCCAGGGGGACATCGAAGGTGACCCGGGCCTCGTCACCGACGATATGGAACGACTCGAGGGGGGCGTGATGCCCCAACTCGGGGTCGAACAGGTCGCGGCTCACGGCGAGACCGGTGGCGGCCGCCGTCTTCGAGGAGGCCTCCGCCTCCTTCATCCTCCGGTTGCGGGCCCGGAACATGTTGTAGACGACGAACGCAGCCGCCGCCACCAACACCACCGGGATGAGCACCTCCATCAGCGTGGTTCTCTGTCGGTCACGAGGAGATTGTATTCACCGGTGTCTTCCCCACCGTCGTCGTCGTCTTCCGCCTCGACCGGGGGGATCTCGGCGGTGGGCTCGTCGGCTCCGGCGTTGAGCCGATCGATCATCCGCTGCCTGGAGGCGGAGGTGCCGAACGCAGTGACCACGTCCCCGGCGAGCAGCTCGGTGTCGCCGCTGGGCACCAGTACCTCCCTGTTGCGCCGCACCGAGACCAGCGTGGACCCCTCCGGCCAGGAGATGTCCCTGACGGTCCGCCCGTCGGCCACCGAGCCGAGCGGGACGCGAAAGTCGTAGTAGCCGGCGTCGGGTTGGGTGCGTTGGGCGAGCCGGAGACGATGGAGGTGATGGTCGGTGGCCGAGGTGAGGGCCTCGTTGTATGCCCTCACCGCTTCCTCGCGACGGAAGATGCCCACCAGCCTGGTCGGGTCGTGGGGAGCAACGACGGGAAGACGCCCCACACCGAGCCCGGCCATGCGCTCCAGCGCCCGGGACACCGGCGTCTCCGGGTCGACACTTACCGGGCGGGGGGTCATCACGCCGCCGATGCGTGAAGCCCCCCGGTCGGAGGCCCGACCCAGATCGGAGATGGTGACCATGCCGATCAGCTCACCATCCTCGACCACGGGGACCCCGTGGGAGCGATGAATGTGCAGCATCTCCTCGACCTCGGCCACGGTCATGTCGGGACCGGCGACGAAGGCTGGCTTGGCCATGACCGAGCCGACCGTCACGGTGTCGAGGATGTCTATCTCGCCGGATCGCGAGAGACGGATTCCGCGCCGTTTCAAAGCCAAGGAGTAGACCGAGTCCTTCACGAATCGCTCGGCGAGGAACGTGGCCAACGTGGCCACCAGCATCAGGGGCAGGATCAGCGCGTAGTCACGTGCTCCGGTGATCTCGAATACGAGGAGGATCGCGGTGAGCGGAGCACGGCAAACCACCGCGATCATCGCCGCCATGCCGACGAGGGCAAACGCCCCGGCGTCGAGTGGCGCGGTGTCGGACCAGAAGAACTGGAACAACCGGGCGAAAGCGGTGCCGACCACGGCCCCGATGAACAGCGAAGGCATGAAGGCGCCTGCGGAGGCGCCGGATGACATCGTCAGGCTGGTCGCCACGATCTTGCCCAGCGCCAGGAGCATGAGCACCCACCACAACTCGCCCCCCTCGCCGGTGATGGCCGTTATCTGCTCATCCAGGAGCAGAGAGTTGGTCACGTTCTGGCCTGTCCCGAACAGCGCCGGCTCGACCAGGATGAGGGCGGCCACGGCGAGCCCGGCCAGCAAGGGGCGCAGCCAGGAGAGACGCTCGGCATGGTGATGGGCGAAGTTCTCCATGACGTCGAGTGTGCGGAGGAACAAGAACCCGGCGGCCACTATGACGATCGCCAGCAAGGCATAGGGAAACAGCTCCGCGGAGGAGTTGAGGCCATATGCGCCGGCGTTGAGCCCCAGATCCGGACCGGCGATCCTCTGCGAGGTGATGGCGGCGGCCACCGAGGCGATGACGATGGCGGACATGTGGCGGGGGGCGAACGAGACCAGGATCACCTCGAGGGCGAACAGCATTCCCGCGATCGGCGCGTTGAACGAGGCTCCGATGCCGGCACCGGCTCCGGCGGCGACCAGCGAGCGGACCTGGTCCTCGCCGAGGTTGAAGCGGCGGGAGATCCAGGAGCCGACCGCGGCGCCGATCTGGACGATGGGGCCCTCCCGGCCCCCGGAGCCACCCAAACCCACCGTGATCGCGGTGGTCACCATCTTGAGGGGAGCGACTCGTCCCCTGATCTGACCGCCCCTGACCATCAGTGCCTCGGTCGAAGCAGGGACACCGTCGCCGTGTATCTCGGGGGCGAAGCGATGAGCGATCCACCAAGCGACGAGGAGACCGAAGGGCACCAGGAGAAAGAGCCAGAGCCGGCTGGGGTCCGCCAACTCGTCCCCAGGGCCGAGCAGGGGGTCGACGAGGCGTTCAAGCCCCTCGAGCGCGAGCACCAAGAGCCCTGCACCGATCCCCACGCCCACTCCGACCAATGCGGACAGGAGTAAGAAGCCGCCGAGCTGACGCTCGGCGAGCACGCCAACCGCGGGCACCTTGCGAAGGCTGGTCAGCGGATTGTTCACGGGACGGCAGGGTAGAAGGCACAATTCGTATGTCGATGCCCTTCCGCTCACACCTGGCCCGATCGCTCGATTTCGCCAGCCGATCGAACCAGGCGATCGCCGCCATAGCTGTGCTCACCGCCGGAATCGCGGTGGTCATGTGGCTGGGCGGGGAGTCGGCCGATCTGCTGCTCGCACCGGTCCACACCTTCATCCTGTGGGCGATCGTGCGAGAGATCGACCCCGACCATCAGTGGACGGCGCTGCTGGCCGCGCTCGTCACCGCGGCATGGATCCTCCTCGGCGGGCCGGTGGCATCCGCTCTGCCTCTGGTGGGACTCCTGGTCGCGGGCCGGATCATCACCGCCACCACCGGACGGAGGCCTCTGGCCACCGACCTCGCGGTCGTCTGCGTGTTCGGGATCGTCATCGGGTACACCGTCCCCGGGTGGGTCGCCGGATTCGGGCTCGCCGTCGCCCTCTACCTCGACGACCGTCACTCTCCGGCGAGTCGGGGAATCCAGGTTGCGGCCTCGGCCGTCACCGCGATCGGGACCACGGTGGTCGCCACCGCCGTCGGCGCCTTCCCCGAGACCGTGCCCGAGATCGCCCCCTATGTGTCCATCGCAGCCGGTCTCCTCGCCCTGGCCCTGGTGGCGAGGGAGCCATCACAACCGCGGAGCCGGGTCGACGCCCGGCACGCCCGTCCAATGGACCAGGCCCGACTGCACTACTCACGAGCCACCATCGGGATGCTCGTGTTCTTCATGAGCTTGTTCACCGGTGCGGAGGCCGAGGGCCTGCTGCCCCTGATCGCTGCATTGTTCCTGGTGGTGGTGTCGAATGAGGTTGTCCGCTCAGGTGGTGGAGAGCGGTAGATTCGGTGCCATGTGCCGATCGATAAAGGTCCTCCGCGAGGGGGCCACCCCTGCCCCCGATGAGGAGATCGAAGCCGCCGCCCGTCAGTTCGTGCGAAAGATCTCCGGGTTCTCCAAACCGGCGACGCACAACCAGGAGGTGTTCGACCAAGCGATCCACGAGATCGCCCACGCCTCACAGCGTCTCCTCGACGGTCTCCAGATCAGGGGCGCCCAGAAAGCGAGCTGAGAACCGTTCTGTGCAGGTTTGTGCACCCAGGAGGTACATGCGTTGTTGCAGCGGATCCCTCACACATGTCGCGGGGCATCCCTCACACCTGAGGGTCATGTGATGACTCTTCAGGCTTATGAGAAGGGATGTGCCGATGAGCGTGCGACGTCTTGTTGTGGAGGTGGAGCTGGATGGT
>DATFGI010000028.1:0-71659 GCA_035249605.1 Acidimicrobiia bacterium | reverse complement strand
TGATCGAATCATAACAGAAGCGGCCGAGTGGCCCCCTCTGTAATTTTTATTACAGCGCTACTTCAGGACAAGTTCGTCTCCGGCTACGTCGACGGTCACTTTGTCGCCCTCGGTGAAGCGGCCCTCCAACAAGGCAAGGGCGAGGGGGTCGGCGATCGACTTCTGGATCAGGCGCTTGAGCGGGCGCGCGCCGTAGGCCTCGTCGTAACCGGTGCGGGCCAACCACTTCCGGGCCTCGTCGGTGACCTCGACTTCCAGCCGGCGCGCCTGCAAACGCTGTTCCAACTCCGACAGCCGGATGTCGACGACGTGGGTCAGGTCATCCTCGGTCAACGAACGGAACCGCACGATCTCGTCCACCCGGTTCAGGAACTCAGGCTTGAAGAAGTCCGCGGGTTCGCCCGGGAGGTTGGAAGTCATGATCAGCACGGTGTTGGTGAAGTCGACCGTGCGACCCTGACCGTCGGTCAATCGGCCGTCGTCGAGCACCTGCAACAACACGTTGAACACGTCGGGATGGGCCTTCTCGATCTCGTCGAAGAGCACTACCGAGAACGGCTTGCGCCGCACGGCCTCGGTGAGCTGTCCACCCTCGTCGTAGCCCACGTACCCGGGGGGCGAGCCGACGAGACGGCTGACGGTGTGCTTCTCCATGTATTCGGACATGTCGAGCTGGATGAGGGCGTCCTCCTGGCCGAAGAGGAACTGGGTGAGCGCCTTGGCGGTCTCGGTCTTGCCGACTCCCGATGGGCCCAGGAATATGAACGAGCCCGAAGGGCGCCTTGGGTCCTTGAGCCCGGCACGGGTGCGGCGGATCGCCTTGGACACGGCGCGGATGGCGTCGTGCTGGCCGATGATCCGCTTGTGCATCTCGTCCTCCATGTGGACGAGACGTGCTGTCTCCTCCTCGGTGAGACGGTGCACCGGGATCCCGGTCCACTGGGCGAGCACCTCGGCGATCTCTTCCTCGTCGATCACCCAGCTGGGGTCGGTGCTCTCCGCCTCGCGCTCGGCGCGCTGCACCAGCAAGCCGCGCTCCTCGTCGCGCAGCGTCGCCGCCCGCTCGTAGTTCTCCCCGGAGACTGCCTCCGACTTGTTCTTGCGCAGCCCGGCCAGCTTGCTGTCGATGTCGATGATGTTGGGATCGTCGCTCTTGCGGTGGATCCGCATCCTGGAACCGGCCTCATCGATGAGGTCGATCGCCTTGTCCGGAAGGAAGCGGTCGGCGAGATAGCGGTCGGCGAGGTTGGCGGCCGACACGATGGCCTGGTCGGTGAAACGCACGGAGTGGTGGGCCTCGTAGCGGTCCTTGAGCCCCATCAGGATGTCGATGGTGTCGGTGAGCGACGGCTCCTCGACCTGCACGGGCTGGAAGCGCCGCTCCAGCGCCGAGTCCTTCTCCAGGTACTTGCGGTATTCCTCGAGCGTGGTCGCGCCCACGGTCTGCAGCTCGCCGCGAGCCAGCATCGGCTTGAGGATCGAGGCGGCATCGATTGCACCCTCGGCGGCGCCGGCGCCGACCAGGGTGTGGATCTCGTCTATGAACAGGACGATGTCCCCGCGGTTCTTGATCTCCTTGAGCACCTTCTTGAGACGCTCCTCGAAGTCGCCGCGGTAGCGGGACCCGGCGACCAGGGCGCCAAGGTCGAGGGTGTAGAGGTTCTTCCCGCGCAGGTTCTCGGGGACGTCGTCGGAGACGATGCGCTGGGCCAGTCCCTCGACGATGGCGGTCTTGCCCACCCCCGGCTCGCCGATGAGCACCGGGTTGTTCTTGGTGCGCCGGGAAAGGATCTGCATCACCCGCTCGATCTCGCGTGTCCGCCCGATGACTGGGTCGAGAATGCCTTCCCGTGCCGACTGGGTGAGGTTGCGTCCGAATTGATCGAGCACGGTGGAGCCCGAGGATCCCGACTCGCGGCCACCGGAGCCTCCCGACTTGGGTTGCTGCTCCTCACTGCCTCCGGGACCGGAGAGCAGTTGGATGACGGTCTGGCGGACCTTCTGCAGCTCCGCTCCGAGCTGTTGCAGCACCTGGGCGGCAACGCCCTCACCCTCCCGGATGAGACCGAGGAGGATGTGCTCGGTGCCGATGTAGTTGTGACCGAGCTGGAGCGCCTCGCGCAGCGATAGCTCGAGGACCTTCTTGGCACGAGGGGTGAAGGGAATGTGGCCGGACGGCGACTGCTGGCCCTGGCCGATGATCTTCACCACTTCGTCGCGGACGGAGGCAAGGTCGATGTCGAGGCTTTCCAGGGCCTGGGCGGCGATGCCCTCTCCCTCGTTGAGCAGACCGAGGAGGATGTGCTCGGTGCCGATGTAATTGTGATTCAGAAACCGAGCCTCTTCTTGGGCCAACACGACGACCCGTCGAGCCCGATCCGT
The DNA here is from genome assembly GCA_035249605.1 of Acidimicrobiia bacterium. Classification (GTDB taxonomy): domain Bacteria; phylum Actinomycetota; class Acidimicrobiia; order Spongiisociales; family ZC4RG35; genus JANQRA01. The sequence continues at coordinate 69,277 of DATFGI010000028.1, read as the reverse complement.
AAAGCGCTCAAACACTCGCTTCTCCTGAGCCTGGCAAATCCGATTTTACCACCGGCGGACGACTGACCCCTACCTCGGTACCCAGCCAGCCGATCCGTAATACCATCGTCACCAATGGAAGACCTCCAGAGCCTCGTCGGTATTCCCCGAATCTGGGAGCAATTGGGCCGTGTCGAGGAACGTCTTCTGGAAGCATCGGCTGCCGACGACCCCTACCTGACGAAGATCGCGCAGCATCTTCTCTTGGCCGGGGGCAAGAGATTTCGACCGTTGCTCGCCCTGCTCGCCGCCGAGTTCGGCGACGCCGAGGACCATCGCCCCGTGGAGGCGGGCGTGGCGGTCGAGCTCATCCACGTCGGCTCGCTCTATCACGACGATGTCATCGACGAGGCCGATACCCGACGCGGCGCCAGCTCGGCAAACGCAAACTGGACCAACTCGGTGGCCATCCTCGCCGGGGACTTCCTCATGGCCCGTGCCTCCGAGGTGGCGGCCACTCATCTCAGCCAGGAGTCGGTCCGCCTCCTCGCCACCACCTACGCGGAGCTCGTCGAGGGCCAGACCCGGGAACTCCAGCTCACCGACGACTTCGCCCACACCCTCGAGGAGTACCACCAGGTGATCGGGGGGAAGACCGCCTCACTGATCCGCACCTCCGCCCGGCTGGGAGCGATGGCCGCCGACGCGAGCAAGGAGGTGGTGGAGGCCTTGTCGACCTGGGCCTGGGAGGTCGGCATGGTCTTTCAGATCGCCGACGACGCCCTCGATCTCGTGGCCGACGAGGAGACGATCGGAAAGCCCGCCGGATCCGACATCCGTGAGGGGACCTTCACCGCGCCGGTGCTGCGTGCCGTCGCCGGGCCCGACGGCGAACAGGTGAGCGACCTGCTCTCCAGCGGTCGTCCCTACGACGACCGAACAGTCCTCGAGGTGATCCGCCTGGTCCGTCAGGGCGGCCACGTCGACGCCGCCCTGGAGACGGCCACCATGCGTCTCACCATCGCCGACTCGGCCCTGGCCACACTCCCCCCTTCCAGGCCCCGCGAGATCCTGGAGCGTCTCGGCTCCTACCTCCTGGACCGGGTGGAAGCGGCCCGGGTTTAGCACCGTTCTGTGCGGATCCATGGCGCACGGGGCGCCTTGGATCGTCACAGAACGGCTCAGGTCGGGCGGAGCGTGGGGAAGAGGATCACCTCGCGGATGTGGGACTGGTCGGTGAGGAGCATGACCAGCCGATCGACTCCGATCCCGAGACCGCCGGTGGGGGGCAGCCCGTACTCCAAGGCCTCGATGTAATCGTCGTCGACGACGTGCGCCTCCTCCTCACCACCGGCCCTGGCCGCAGCCTGGGCTTCGAATCGGGAGCGTTGCTCATCGGCGTCGTTCAGCTCGGAGAAGGCGTTGCAGTACTCCGATCCGGCGATGACCAGTTCGAACCTCTCCGTCACCCCGGGGTCATCGAGGCTCTCTCTGGAAAGCGGCGACATCTCCGTCGGAAAGTCCATCACGAAGGTGGGATCCCAGACCTCGCGGAGAGCCAACTCATAGAGCTCGAAGAGGAGCTTCCCGGCGGCCGGCTCATCGGCGACAACGCCGCCGCGATCGGTGAGGAGCGATCTCAGTCTCGCCGGATTCGTGTCCAGATCGACACTCTCTCCCACGAACTGCGACACCAGGTCGGTCAATCTCACCCGAGCGAAGGGACTCGCGAACGACAGGGCCCGCCCCTGATAGGTGGTCTCGGTGCTGCCCAAGGCGGCGACGGCGACCGCAGTTATGACCTCCTCGACCAGGTCCATGATGTCCGTATAGTCAGCGAGGGCCTGATAGGCCTCCAACATGGTGAACTCGGGATTGTGCGTGGCGTCGATCCCCTCGTTGCGGAAGATCCTCCCGATCTCGAATACCCGCTCCAACCCCCCGACCACCAGCCTCTTCAGATAGAGCTCGGTGGCAATCCGCATCTGCAGCTGGATATCGAGGGCATTGTGATGGGTCACAAAAGGCCGGGCCAGCGCACCCGTCGCCTGGGTGAGCAGCACCGGGGTCTCCACCTCGACAAAGCCGCGCGACTCGAACTGGCGACGAAGCTCGGACACGACTTTGGCTCGAGTGGTCGCGGTATGCCGCGCCTCGGGGTTGACCATCAGGTCGACGTAGCGTCGGCGGCTCCGGGTCTCGGTGTCGACCAGACCATGCCACTTGTCCGGTAGCGGCCGCAATGCCTTCTGTAGGAGGGTGAGCTCCTCGACTCTGACGCTGAGCTCACCGCGCTTGGTCGTCATCACCTTGCCGGTGGCACCCACCCAGTCGCCGAGGTCCAGTTCACCGAACTGCGACACGATCTCCTCACCGGCGGATCTGCTGTCGACGAAGAGTTGGATCGAGCCGCTGACGTCTTGGAGCGTGCCGAACTGGAGCTTGCCGAAGGAGCGATGAAGCATGAGCCGGCCGGCAACGGTGACCACATCGTCGGTCTCTTGCGCCGGCCCCAGGTCGGCATGGGTCTCGTGGATGTCGGAGGCGAGATGAGTCCGCACGAAGCGGTGCGGATAGCCACCGGCCTCGACCACGCTCTGGTGCTTGTGGCGGCGACCCCCGCTGAGTCGTTCCTCGCTCTCGCTCATCAGGGCACGATCATGGCAGGGCGGTGAGAATGCTCGGCTCATCGAGGAGGATCCCCCGGTCCGGGTGAGGACGGCCCCCGACGATGTCGAAGGCGATGTTGTCGATGAGCCGGACCTCCCCGACACGGGCGGCGACGGCGAGCACCGCCGGTTGGTCCAACTTGTCGATCGCTTTCATGGTCTGCCGAGACGCCAACTTCACGTAGTCGACCTCCAGGTGCTTCATCGATCGCTCCACGGTCGCCTCGAGACGCTCTCCCCGGCGTTCCCCGGCATCGACCTGCTCTGCGGCCTGGAACAGGCCCCTGGAGATGGCGAGGGCCGCATAGCGATCCTCCTTCCTCAGCCTGACGTTGCGGCTGGACAGGGCGAGCCCGTCCGGCTCCCTGATCACGGGGGCTTCAACGATCTCGACGGGGAACCTGAGGTCGCGCACCATCGCCTCGAGCACCGCCAGCTGCTGGGCGTCCTTCCGCCCGAACATGGAAAGATCGGGCTGGAGACCGGCGAAGAGCTTGGCCACGACGGTGGCGACGCCGACGAAATGCCCGGGCCGGTGCCGTCCCTCCATCTCGTCGGTGACACCGATCACTTCGACCGTTGTCACCGACTCGCCCGGATAGACCTCCGCCTCGGAAGGGGCGAAGACGATGTCGACGCCACGCTCGGCCGCCAGCGCCACGTCCCGCTCCTCGTCTCTGGGGTAGGCCTTGAAGTCCTCCGTCTGGTTGAACTGGGTGGGGTTGACGAACAGCGATACCACCAGTGTGTCGCAGCGCTCCCGGAGCATGTCCATCAACCGGAGGTGACCCTCGTGGAAAAAGCCCAGAGTGGGCAGCAGGCCGACGCGTCCCTGATATCGGTCGCGGGTCTCTTCGAAGAGGCGGGTCACTTCCACCTGTGCAGGTCCTCCTCGCGGCCGGCCCGGATCGTCGTCGCCTCAGCCATGAGACTGAATTGCCTGCCCACGTACTCGGACACTTCGTGAGCCGCGGTGAGATGGCCGATCACGGTGTCGATGTCGCCCCGGGCTATCGGCCCGGTCAGTGAGGCCGCCGGGCCCTTGTCGAAGACGTTGGCCAGGGCCCGCTCCACGAGGGGACGGGAGACCCGGGGATCGATCCCCGCTGATCGGAACAAGTCGGCGGAGACCGCAAGGGCGGTCACCACGAAGTTGGAGGCGGCGGCGGCAGCGGCGTGATATGCGGGGCGGGCGGTGTCGTCGAGACGGAAAGGCTCCATCTGCAACGAGGTGCCGAGATAGGTGAGCACATCGACGGCCAGGGCATCGCCGTCGATCCCGACGAATGCGCCGGCGAGTGCAGTGGCGCCGCTTTCAGCGTCGGGTAGCGACTGGAGGGGGTGAAACCCTCCGACCGCCGTGCCCTGCTCCTGGATGGGGCGCAACGCCATGACCGGGACGAAACCGGAGAGATGGGCGACCACCCCCACGTCCGAGACTCGACGGACGATCCTGGCCACGACTTCGGCGATGGCGTCGTCACGCACCGCCACCAGCGCCAGATCGACCTCAGGGAGTGGTGCGTCCCAGTCGAGGATCGGCCACCGCGTCGTGTCCGGGTGTCGGGTGAGCACTCCCGCAATCTCGTGCCCCGCCGCCTCGGAAGCGATACCGATCGCCCCGCCGGCCCGTCCCGGCCCCACGATCACGATGCGCATTGAGATTCTCGCCGGGACACTGAGCGGCGAGGCTACAACCATTCGCCCCGGCGAACGTCCCGGGGCAGGGTGACGCACTCCTCGAGGAACGCGGGCCCAGGGCGCTAGTCCTCCTGGAGTTGGTCGGGGGTTACCACCGGCCACACCGAGTCGAGGGCGGCCTTTTCATCCTTGTAGTCGAATCTGCGTTTCCAAAACTTCGTCTTCCACACCCGGAACCTTCGCCTGGCGGGGCCGAAGTGGCCGTTGCTGGTCTCGTGGGTGCGGGTTCGCCGCTCCTCGGGGAGGACGACCCCGTCGGGGTCCTCGAAGGTGTGGAGCACCTGGTTGGCGGCGTGGCGAGTCGCTCGATGCTGCTTCTTGCGCTCCTCGCGGCTGGGTCTGCTCTCGTCGTATCCGGGGATCTCCCGACGATGCCTTCGCGACCGTTTGGCCATTCAATACCTCCTGTTGTGAACCTGGTCTCGTCACCAACAGGTGAGGGCGGGCCGCGGCCTGTCGCCATGTCCCGAAGCTAGCAGGCGCGACGAATAGTCGAACGGGGCGGCTAGAGGACCCCTGGAATGAGGCGTCTCGTGACTCTCCCCCGGTATGCCCGGTAGTCGGCGAACTGGATCCGCAACTGGCGCTCCTCGTACGAAGACTTGAACCAGAAGAACACCAGGAGTATGAGGGACATGACCATCCCCCAGAGGCTGTCGAAGGCGAGGCCGGTACCGATCGCTGCCAGCGAGATTCCGCCGTATATGGGATGACGGGCGGCCCGGAAGGGACCGCCGGTCACCAGATGGGCCCCGGGGCGGGGGACGGGGACCGCGCTGAGCGGGACGCCGAGACGTCGGGCGGCAGCCAGAGCCAGCCCGAGCCCGAGCAAAACCAGCGCCGCCCCGAGCACGCCGGTGACGGTCGCCTCCCGGGGCAGCGTGCCGTCGAGCCAGATCACCACGGCCACGGTCAACATGAGGATGAACTGACCGGCGACGAGCGCATACGCCGGCCACAGAGGCCGTGGGGGCAGCCAGACCCGGGCGAGGAGATCGACGTCTTGGGGTTCCATCCCGGCCAGCGCGCCGGCCGCGGTCAGGTCCTTCGCCACCGGGGCTTCGGGCCATATCTCCACCAACGGTCGCAGCACGAACTCCCGCTCCGAGGCGCGGGGATGAGGCACCGTGAGCACCTCGGTGCTGATAGGGGAACCGTCGGTGGAGACGATGTCGAGGTCGAGTGTCCTCGGGCCCCAGTGGGTCTTCCGTTCCCTGCCCTCCTCGTGTTCGATCTCATGAAGGCGGTCGAGGAGCTCACCAGGCGCCAAGTCAGATTCGAGGACGACCACCGAGTTGAGATACGGGTCCTGATCCGGTCCCCCGACCGGGGCAGACTCGTATAGCGGAGCGATGCTGAGGTCGGTCCCAAGCCCGGCTAGGGCGGCGCATGCCCGCTGCATGTGCCCGAGTCGGTCTCCGATGTTGGAGCCGAGCCCGACGGCGTACCGGGTCACCGACTCCGATCGATGGTCACCGAGACGTCCTCGAAAACCATGTCGATCGGTGCGTCCGGCTTGTGGATGGTCACCACCGATCTCTCGACCTGGGGATGGGCCATGACCGCGTCGGCCACTCGGGCCGCCACGGTCTCGATCAGCTTGACGGAGTCCGAACCGACGACCTCACGTATCTCCAGGGCGAGCTCGGAGTAGTCGAGGGCGTCGGAGAGGTCGTCGCTCTTCCCGGGTTTGGAGAGGTCGGCGTAGGCGGTCACATCCACCTTGAAGACCTGGGCCCGCTCCTGCTCGCTGGCCAGCACACCGTGCCGGGCGAGGACCTCGATGCCCCTCAACTCGATGCGGTCGTTCAATGGCCGGTGGCCTCGGGGATGAGAGAACGGCCCTCTGGGCCCAATGCCCGACCCAGGATCTGCTGGATGAGAGCGAGGGCGAGGATCGGATCATCCACCAGGCCCGAATTCACCAGGTAGCCGCCGAGGAGACCGCCGATCGTGTCGTCGATCGTCTCCCGATGGATCAGCACCCGGGCGTGGTTGCGGCTCAGAGCCTGATCCAGAGTGCCGAAGAAACGCTTGACGTCATTGTTGGCCACCGGGTTGGCCAAGGGCACCGAGTAGGTGGCGATTCCGGCCTGGCGATACGCGGCGAGGTTCTGGTTCCCCGGGAGCATCGAGACGATGGTGTTGATCTCCGCCTCCTCCACGAGCCAGGTGATCTCTTCTTCCCGGCGCACCTTGCGATGCTGGAATCCCGATCCACCCACGCGGTCGGAGACAGCGAGTTTGTCCGAGATGACCCAGGTGAACCCTCGAGGCTTCAAGCCTGCAACCATTCGTCCCATTCTTGGTTCGCCACGATAGCTGCAGCCACCTTGAGCGCGTCTCTCGATCGGGCTACGTCGTGCACCCGAAAAAGCCTTGCACCACGGGCATAGGCGAGGGCATTGGCGACCGCGGTCGCCTGATCACGGTTTGACCGGGTGTCTTCTGACACCAGCTTTCCGAGAAAGCCCTTTCGCGAGGTCCCCACCATCACCGGGAGACCGTGTGCCGCTAGCTGGTCCAGGTGGGCGAGCAAGTCGATGCTGTGATGGGCACGCTTGCCGAACCCGATTCCGGGATCGATGGCGATGCGCGTCTCGTCGACACCCGCAGCCCGCAATGTCTCCACCTTTTCCAGTAGGTAGTCGGTGACCTCGGACACCACATCGTCGTAAGACGGGTCGACGTGCATGTCGAGGGGGGTGCCTTGCATGTGCATCGCCACTACCCCGCAATCGGAGCCCGCTACCACCTCGACCATGCCCCGGTCCCGGAACCCCGTCACGTCGTTGACAACCACCGCCCCCTCGGACAGTGCCGCTGCCGCCACAGCGGGCTTGTACGTGTCGACACTCACCGGGACGCCGGCCGAGACGAGACCGGTGACCACAGGCATGAGACGGCGCATCTCCTCTTCCTCGGGAACGGGTGTGGCCCCGGGCCGGGTCGACTCGCCGCCAACGTCCACTAGGGCCGCTCCCTGGGTCATCAACTTGAGACCACGCGCGATGGCTGCATCGGGCTCGGCGTGGTCACCGCCATCCGAGAAGGAGTCGGGGGTGACGTTGACCACCCCGACCAGGGCACCTCCTGACAAAGGGATCCGGCCCCCGGAGACCGACCAGGAAGAGGCCGGGCTCCCCGTCAACTACGAGTGCCGAAGAGGAGTGACATCGCCTCGGCCCTGGTCGCCGGGTTGGTCTCCATGATGCCGCGCACCGCGGAGGTCACCGTGAGCGCACCGGGCTTCCTCACCCCACGCATCGACATGCAGAGGTGCTCGGCCTCGACCACGACCAGCACGCCAAGCGGCTGGAGACGGTCGTTCAGGCAATCCGCCACCTGGGCGGTGAGCCGCTCCTGCATCTGGGGACGGCGGGCGAATCCTTCGACGAGTCGGGCCAGCTTGGAGAGGCCGGTGACCCGTCCGTCGGGCAGGTAGGCCACATGCGCCTTTCCGTGGAAGGGGACGAAGTGGTGCTCGCACATCGAGTAGAAGGCGATCTCGCGCACCATGACGATCTCCTGGTAATGCTCCTCGCCGAAGAAGGCGTCGACGACGTCGCCGGGATCGCCGTGCAAACCCTCGAAGACCTCGGCGTAGAAGCGGGCCACCCGCTCGGGTGTCTCCCTCAGCCCCTCTCGCATCGGGTCCTCACCGAGCGCCTCGATTATCTCCCTCATCGCCTTTTCGATGCGGCCGGTGTCGATCTCGCTCATGCAGTTGGAAGCTAGTGGTCTGTCGTCCAAATGGGGCGCACGTGTCTCCGAGTCATCGGCGTCATCTGGCAAGGAGAAAAGCGCAGTCGCAGCCGGTAGCTGCGGCGAGCATTTTGGACGCAGCCTGGGGCGTCGAGGGCCGGAGAGACGCCGTCATTATTTGGGCGACGGGCCACTGGTGGTGGGTGAATCAAATCGAGACTGGGGGGTTGACAGTGACGTCACTATGACTGTATGGTGACATCATTCTGACATCATATTGATGTCGCAGTGACACCGAGGAGACGCTGATGTTGGTGACCATGATCCCCAACCAGATAGAGGCGCTGATGGAACAGCGCATCCGCAACTACCGGCCCAAGCCGAAGCGCTGATGCAGCTTTCCCACGCAATCACCAATCTCGAGACGGCCGTGGAGACCCAGCTTCGGGTGGCAGGGCCTGAGATCGCCGAAGCGGGAACCCAGCTGTTGGCGGCCCTTCGGCCCGCGATCAAACAAACCATGATGGAAGTGGTCACGATGGCCGTCGCCGAGATCTCCAGCCAGCTGGACACCCAAGCCATCGACATCAAGCTGGTCGACGGCGACCCCGAGCTCGTGGTGCGCGAGGATCTCTCCGCCGTCCCCCCTCCTCCGCCGCCGCCCCCACCGGGGAGCGAGGACTCCGACGAGGCCCGAATCACGGTGCGGCTTCCCGGATACCTCAAGGACCTCATCTCCGTCGAGGCGGAGAGCGCCGGGGACTCGATCAACTCCTATGTCGTCGAGCTGTTGAGCAACAAGGCACGGCGGCGTCGGTCGACGGGCAACCAGACCAAGACGACCCTCGAGCTGTGATCCACAAGACGTTCTCGGTCGACGGGCTGCCCGACCTCGATGTCCGCGTAGAGGCGGGCCGGCTCGAAGTACACGAGACCGACTCCGGGAGGGTGGATATCACCGTCGACACCAGGCTTCCCGGCTTCATCGTCGAGCAGCGGGGCAACACGATCCTGGTTTCCTCCGACACCAACGCCGGGTGGTTGTCCCGCGGCTCGGCCTATGTGGTCATCGAGACCCCTCCGGGGAGCGACCTCAGGGCGAGTGTTGCCTCTGCCCCGGTGACCGCCGACGTCGACCTGGGCAAGGTGGAGGTAAAGAGCGCCTCCGGAGACATCGACATCCGCCAGGCCGAGACACTGGTGGTGAAGACCGCCAGCGGAGACCTTCACGTAGACACGGTGAAGCGTGCCCTCAGGGTCACCTCGGCCTCCGGCGATGTCCGGGTGGTGAGCCGGCTCGACGGCTCGGCGGTGGTCTCGACCGCATCCGGCGACATCGAGATCGAGAAGTCCGACGCCACCATCGAGATGAACACCGCCTCCGGCGACGCCTCGATCCGCAACTACACCGGCCGCAGCGCCAACTTCAAGGCGATGTCGGGGAGCATCGACCTGGGGATCCCCTCCGGGAGCAGGATCGAGCTCGATGTGAGCACCCTCTCGGGCAAGGTCCGACTCCCCGACCCCGAGCCCAGCCAGGGCACCCCCACCCGCAACATGTCGATCCGCGCCAAGCTGGTCTCGGGCGATTTCACCATCGAAAGGGTCTGAACCCGCTTCCCCAGAGGGCTAGGCCTCGGCGGGCCGTCCCTTGGTGCGGGGCAGCTTGCGTCCCAGCTCCAACGACTCGGTGACCTCCTCGGTCTCCTCCTCGTCTTTCGCCACCGCGGCTGCGATGTCCTCACGCTGTTGGGGCAGCACGGGCTCGTCCGGGTACTTGATGCGGAGCGAGCCGTCGGAGGCGTGCTCCCACTTGGGCACGTCGGCGAAGATGTCGGCGACCTCGTCGCGATCGACCGTCTCCCTTTCGAGAAGGGAAACCACCATCCGCTCCAGCGCACCGCGATGGTGCTCCAGAATGGTGCGCGCCTCCTCGTGGGCGGCGTTGATCAGCTTTCGCACCTCGGCGTCGATGAAAGCCGCCACCTCGTCGGAGTAGTCCTGCTGCCGTGAGTAGTCACGCCCCAAGAACACCTCGCCGTTGGGCTTGCCGTATTGCATCGGGCCCAACTCGTCGCTCATGCCGTATTCCATGACCATCCGTCGAGCCAGTGTCGTGGCCTTCTCGATGTCGTCGGCGGCACCGGTCGAGGGGTCGGCGAAGATCAGCTCCTCGGCGGTCCGGCCCCCGAGCAGCATGGCGAGTCGGTCGACCAACTCACTGCGACGAGAGATGTACTTGTCATGGGTGGGCAGGGAGAGGGTGTGACCAAGCGACCTTCCCCGGGAGACGATGGTGATCTTGTGCACCGGGTCGGAATTGGGGAGGGCGTAACCAACCAGGGCGTGGCCGGTCTCGTGGTAGGCGATCACCGTTCGCTCGTCCTCGGAGAGGACCCGGGTCTTGCGCTCGGGGCCGGCGATGACACGGTCGATCGCCTCCTCGAGCTCGACCATGGTGATCTCCTTGCTCCGCTTGCGGGCGGCGAGCAGGGCCGCCTCGTTGATCAGGTTGGCAAGGTCGGCGCCGGTGAAACCAGGAGTTCGGCGGGCGAGAACGCCGAGATCGATGTCCTCGCCTAGCGGCTTGCCCCGGGCGTGGACGGCGAGAATCGCCTCGCGGCTCTCGACGTCGGGGGCGTCGACTGTGATCTGGCGGTCGAAACGGCCGGGACGAAGCAACGCCGGGTCCAAGATGTCGGGCCGGTTGGTGGCTGCCATCACGATCACACCGGTGTTGCCCGCGAAGCCGTCCAGCTCGACGAGGAGCTGGTTGAGGGTCTGCTCCCTCTCGTCGTGCCCGCCGCCGAGCCCGGCGCCGCGGTGACGACCGACGGCGTCGATCTCGTCGATGAACACGATGGCGGGTGCGCTCTGCTTGGCTTGTTCGAACAGGTCGCGGACGCGGGCGGCGCCGACACCGACGAACATCTCGACGAAGTCGGATCCGGAGATCGACATGAAGGGGACGCCGGCCTCACCTGCAACCGCCCGGGCGAGCAACGTCTTGCCGGTGCCGGGAGGTCCGAACAGGAGGACGCCCTTGGGGATCTTCGCACCCATCTGCCGGTAGCGGTCGGGATTGGCCAGGAAGTCCTTGATCTCTTCGAGCTCTTCTTTGGCCTCGAGCAGACCGGCGACATCGTCGAAGGTGACCTTGGGCTGTTCCTTGCCGACCAGCTTGGCCCGGGACTTGCCGAACTGCATCACCCGGTTCCCGCCACCCTGCATCTGCATGAAGATGAACACCATGAACCCGAGGAGGAAGAGCCAGGGGAGGAACCCGATGAGGAGCTCGAAGAAGGTGGCGGGCTCATCGTTGGTTGACCACTTGGTGCCCGACGCCTCCAGCGTCGCGGTCAGCTCGGGCTCGAAACCCTCGACGTAGGCGGCCACCTGGTCGAAGGTGCCCTCCTCGGCGTCGCTCCCCATGGTCCGGCCCTGCGCCTTCTTGGAGCGGGCCAGCAAAACGACTTCTTCGTACTCACCGCTCTCGATGTTCTCGACGAATTGGGAGATGGGGATCTCCTCGGGGCCGGCGACCTGATCGAACCACCACGAGAACAGGATGGCGACGAGGATGATCGACATCCCGTAGACAATGAGGGTTCGCAGGGTGCGGTTCACAAGACCTCGGTTCGGAGGGGGCTCTCGTAGATGCTACGACGGATAGCCCCGTATTCGAACCCGGTCCTCGTCAGGATTGTTCCCCCATGACGCCGACATAGGGGAGATTGCGGTACTTCCCCGCATAGTCGAGGCCATATCCGACCACGAACTCGGGGCCGATCGGGAATGCCACGTACTTGACATCGATAGGCACCCGCTGGATCCCCTCCTTGAGGAGAAGCGTCGCGATCTCGAGCGAGGCCGGCTTGCGTACCTTGAGACTCTTGATCAAGTAGTTCAAGGTGAGGCCCGAGTCGATGATGTCCTCGACGATCAGAACGTGGCGGCCGTCTATCTCCTCGTCGAGGTCCTTGAGGATGCGGACCACCCCCGAAGTCTGGGTCGACGCCCCATATGAGGAGACGGCCATGAAGTCGAACTCGCAGGGGAGGTCGAGGTGACGCGCCAAGTCGGCCATGACCATGAACGCACCCCGAAGCACCCCCACCAGGAGGAGCTCCTTGCCCTGGTAGTCGGTGGTGATTCGCTTGCCCATGTCGGCAAGCTTCTCTTCGATCTCCTCGGCGGTGATCAGAGGCTTGATGTCCATCCCGGTCCTTCTCCTCGTCCCTATGTCGTCCTCGACGAAGCTAGTGGTCTGTCGCAGAGATAGGGCGAAGACGCCGTCACTCGACCAGAATCAATGCGCCACGCCGGGTGAGCCGGCGCCCACCGGCGAGGTCTTGCCCCTCTGTCTCCCCGCGAACGACCGACCAGGCCCTTTCCATCCGGTCAGCGGTGACCCCCACCCCCTCGTCATTCAGGAGACGCTGGAGAAGCCGATCGGCGAGCGGCCTGGGCAGGGTCAGCACCAAGCCGGTCGGCACACCGGGTGCATCCCCTGTCTCGGGCACGAGCGAGTCGAGAAACGCGCCGTCGCGGTCGAGTGAGGTGGCGGCCCGGGCAAGGCCCTCGACCACCCGGGGGTTGATCGCGCGGAGCATGGGGAGGATGTTGTGGCGGATCCGGTTTCTGGTGAGGGAGGGGTCTTGGTTCATCGGGTCATCGAAGAAGGGGAGCCCGACCAGAGTGGCGAGTTCCCGGGTCTCGCTCCGGCTGATGTCGAGGATGGGACGGTAGGTGACCGGAGGGCGGTGATAGGGGATGCCGGTCAGGCCGGATGGCCCGGTTCCCCTCGTCAGGTTGATGAGGATGGTCTCGGCATTGTCATCCCGGGTGTGGGCAGTCAGGACCGGGTTGACGCGGGTGTCGAAGGCCGAATACCGGGCCTCGCGGGCGCGCTCCTCGGGCGAGGGCCCCTCCTCGATCTCGACGGCCACCGATTCGATGGGGATCGAGAGCCGGGTCGCCACCGCATCGGAGGCCGCGGCGAGCCGTGGTGAGGCGGGAAGACCGTGGTCGACGTGAAGGGCATCGACCGTGACGCCGGCCTGCAGGCAGATGTAGGCCAGTGCGGCGGAGTCGGCGCCGCCGGAGAGAGCCACGGTGACCGGCCCCGAAGGCAGCTGCGTCTTGTCCAGTGCGACCTTGGTCAGCTCGGTCAGGCGACGCGTCGCAGCCATGCGGTCGGATCACGGATCTCGGCGAGATCGGGAAGGCTGGACGCCCCGCGGAAGGCGAGACGCACCGTGTCCCACCCGGCCTCACGCTCCACTCCTTGGACGAAGCGCTCCCCCTGCTTGTACTGCTTCAGCTTCATCTCCAGACCGGTGAGCCTGAAGAAGGCACGGGTCCTCCGGTCCTGACGTCTCCCCTTCAGGATCCGGCTCATCCGCTCCTGGGACCTGAGACGCTCCGCCCCCACCCTGTCCATCACGACATGACCATGACCCTCGAGCAGCGACATCAGAGCCTGCACCTTGTCCACCACTGCATTCTGCTCCCGGGTGCCGAACAGACCGAATAGCCCTCGTTCGTCGATGATCGGGGTGCCGGCGGCGCGGCGCTGGCCGATCAGGTCGACGACCCGGCCCAGGGTGCCCGGCTCGGGTCGTGAGGACTCCACCAGCTCGGTCACCAGATCGAGGAAATAGCCTCTCATCCAGGGGATACCTTGAAACTGGGCGCGATGGGTCATCTCGTGAAGCGCAACCCAGTACCGAAACTCGCTCGGATTGAACTGGTGGGCCCGTTCCAACTGCAGGATGTTGGGCCCGACGTAGGCGACGATGTCGCCGGCCTCACCGCTGGGTAGGACCAGCTCGTACTGGCCGAGGACCCTCCGGGCGAGCACCGAGAGCACCGCTCTGGTTTCGGCTGCCAGCAGCCGCCCGGCCAGGACCGCGGCCGACTGACCGGAGCCGGCTTCCGCCATGCGCTCCTCCAGTTTGCGGCGTGCGGGCTCGGTCAGCAGCGCGAAGGTGGCCACGTTGCGGTCGATCCACTCGGCGCGATCGATGACCATGGTGACCGGCGATCCGGGCAGATCGAGGCCGGTGGCGGTGGGAACGACCTCGGAGACCTCGGCGGTCACCCGGTTCATCTCGTCCCCGAGATTGGCCCAGTGGTAGGTCGCAGCGAGGGGATAGCCGCCGGCGAGGCGGCTGGAGAGACTGCCCCAGCTCGGGCGTGAAGAGGTCACTCTTCGATGATGCGATACCGCTTGCGCACCACGTCGGTGAAGTACTTGATTGCGGTGACGAGGACGATCACGACAGCCAGGGCCAACGCCGTGGGGACCATGTAGCGGTAGGTCCAGTCTTCCTGCGCCGGGACTCCCTCGACCTCGTTCATCTCCACCGCCGGGGTCAGACCGCTGGCGAGTGTGGTCGTCGTGACCTCCGTCCCACCCGACCCATCACCACCCTCCTCCGCGGCCAGCACAGTGAGGGAGAGACCCACGACTATGAGGCCGATGAGGGCGGCGAGAGTGGCGTTGCGACCGATGCGACCCATCAGTTCAGGATACCGCTAGCCATTGGGGTGGGCGAACTATCCAGTCTCCTGGCGTATCAGGTCCCTCACCTTGTCGAGCAGGCTCTCCGGCATCTCCTCGTTGAGGCAGGTGCGAATGGTGACCTTGAGCCGGCGCTCGAAGTCGAAGGAGTGCAGACAAGGCGGACAGTCCTCGAGGTGGGCCCTCACCTCGGCCGCCGCCGCCGAGTCGAGCTCGGCGTCGAGATAAGCGTAGAGATGCCTCCTGGCTTCGCCGCACTCGTTGCTCATGGTCTCTCTGCGTCCTCGGGAAGGAGCCCTCGCTGGCTCGCAAATTCCCACAACCGCTTTTGCATGGCTTTTCTTCCGCGATGCAGCCGTGACATCACGGTACCGATCGGAATGTCCAGGATCTCGGCGATCTCCTTGTAGGAGAACCCTTCGAGATCGGCCAGTAGGACCGGGATCCGGAAGTTCTCGGGTAGCTCCTCGACCGCCGACTTGATGTCGGACTCGACCAGTCCGTCGAGCACTCTGTCCTCGGTGGTGCGGGAGGCGTCGGCCGACTCCTCCGAGCCCAGGCGGCGGTACAGGTAGAGGTCCTCGACGTCGCCCAGGTCGACCTCGCTGGGGCGACGGGACTCCTTGCGGTATTTGTTGATGTACGTATTGGTCAGGATCCGGTAGAGCCATGCCTTGAGGTTGGTGCCCTCCTCGAAGGTGTGATACGCCCGATATGCCTTGAGGAAGGTCTCCTGGACGAGGTCCTCGGCGTCGGAAGGGTTGCGGGCCATTCGCATCGCGGCCGAGTAGAGCTGACGCGAATACTGCAGGGCGTCTTGCTCGAAATTCGCCTGATCGGCCATGAGGGCGGCACGCTAGCCGGGGGTGTCAGGGGTCACGACTTGGGGGCGAGCGGTCAGCGAGGGTCGAGTCGTGGCCGGGCGAATAGGAGGTACAACAAGGGGCCGATGAGCGGGAGGATGATCAAGACGAGGATCCACAGCGATCGACTCTGTCCCGCGGCTGTCCAGGCACTCGTCGGCCAACGCAGGACATCGCCCAGAGCCCAGACGAGCGGAATGATGCCGAGGAGGATCACGATGAGCTCGCTGCTACGAATCACGTCGGAGCCGGAGAGGGGAGTCGAACCCCTGGCCTATTCATTACGAGTGAATTGCTCTACCACTGAGCTACTCCGGCGGAGCCCCCATTCTACGGCGACGGTTGGATCTCGGCCAAGGTCGAGGGATGGGCCGTCAATGCCCCACGAGGGGTTCGCAGCACGACAAAATCACTCGACGGAACCGAGGGAGGAGAAGAGGTTGGCCAACACCAACTCGCGCCGAAGGTTGGCCTGGATGTCGACCACCGCGTCGAGCACCGCCTCTGCCGCCGCCACCGCCCGGCGGGGAGCCACGTCGGTGAGGGAGGCGAGCTCGAGGTCGCGGTTGCGGATGGGACCCCCCAACTGCAGCGACGCCGAGTCGGAATACCACGAGGCGAGGATCTCGAGCCCGTTGACCAGTAGCGACATCTCGGCGCGGCGCCGGGCTCGCTGCGCCTTGTCCTTGGGCAGATCCTCCGGCACCGCATCCTCGACCAACGGCTCCAGCTCGCTGAGCAGCTCCGTGGCGAGACGTTGCCCGTCACCGGGATGTGGAGTGACCAGACCGGGTATGGCGAGCCACATCTCCCGGAACCGGGCTACCTCCGGCTGATTCATCAGCGCCAGGGCGAGCCCGGGACGTCCCCCGGACACCACCGCCACCCCGGTTGCCGCGTCCTCGTCGAGGCCTCGCCCGGTGAGGGCCGAGACCATCTCGGGGAGAGGCACCCTGCCCACATGGATGGTGCGGCACCGCGAGGCAACCGTGGGCGGGAAGTCGTCCTCGGACTCGGCGACGAGGATGAAGACCACCTGGGCCAATGGCTCCTCCAGTGTCTTCAGCAGCACGTTGGCGGCCTGGTCGGTCATGGACCCGGCATCCGGGAAGAGAAAAACGCTGCGGTCTGCCTCCACCGGGGCCAACGAAGCCCGGGACACCACCTCCCGGGCTTGTTCCACCCCCAGGCTGGTCGCACCCTCAGGCTCGAGGACGCGCAGGTCGGGATGGGTGGAGGCCAAGGCGAGCCTCCGGGCCCGAGTGTCCTCGATACCACCGAGCAGCCCGGCTGCGAAGCGGAGGGCGATGGCCTCCTTTCCCACCGACTGTGGTCCGACCAGCAGGTAAGCCTGGCCGGGGTGGTCCAGCTCCGACTCGAGGAGCTCGATGACCCCGTCGTGGCCGATGATGTCGTCGAAGAGCCCGGTCAAGTCACCATCTCCAGGATCTTGGTCACGAGCTCGTCGACGGTGAGTGAACCGTCGAGGAGCACCACTCTGTCGTCGGAACCGGCGAGGTCGAGATAGGCGGCCCTCACCTCGGCTTGAAACTCGAGTCCTTCCCTGCCTATGCGGTCGGGTCCGTCCTGACGCTGCAACGCCACCCCGGGGTCGACGTCGAGGATGAAGACATGGTCGGGGAGCACCCCGTCGAGGCCGGTCTCGTTGATTGAGCGCACCCTCTCCTCGCCAAGCCCACGGGCCCGTCCCTGGTAGGCGATCGAGGAGTAGTACGTGCGGTCGGAGACCACCCAGCGATCCGTCTCGAGGGCGGGGACTATCACCTCGCGGGCCAACTCGGCGCGCTGAGCGGCGAAGAGAAAGACCTCCGCCCAGTCGTCGAGTCGCTCCGAGTCGAGGAGGAGGGAGCGCACGGCCTCGCCCAGCTCGGTGCCACCCGGCTCGCGCACGAGGATTGCTCGAGCCCCCGTAGCGACGAGACGGTCGACCAGGGCACTGGCCACTGTGCTCTTCCCACTCCCGTCGACGCCTTCTAGAGCGATGTATTTGCTCACCGGTGACACGGTAACTCCGGGCCGGGACACGAGGACAGAGATTGACATGAGCCGAGGTGATGGTGTCAACTGCGAGCCAATGCCCAAGAGCCTCGTCATCGTCGAGTCCCCAACCAAGGCCCGAACCATCTCCACTTTCCTCGGGCCCGACTCCACCGTGGAGTCGTCGATGGGCCACATCCGCGACCTGCCCCGATCGGCGGCGGAAATCCCCGCCAGCGCCAAAGGGGAGGACTGGGCGCGGCTCGGAGTCGACGTCGAAAACGACTTCGAGCCTCTATACGTGGTCCCGAAGGAGCGCAAAGGCCAGGTGAAGAAGCTCAAGGACCTGCTCGAGGATGCTGACGAGCTTTACCTGGCGACCGACGAGGATCGGGAAGGAGAGGCGATTGCATGGCACCTGGTAGAGGTGCTCAAGCCCAAGGTCCCGGTGAAGCGGATGGTTTTCCACGAGATCACCCGGCCCGCGATCGAAGAGGCCTTCTCCAACCCCCGCGACCTCGACGAAAGGCTGGTCTCCGCCCAGGAGGCAAGACGCATCCTGGACCGTCTGTACGGATACGAAGTGTCACCGGTCCTATGGAAGAAGGTGCAGCCCCGCCTCTCCGCGGGCCGGGTGCAGAGTGTCGCAGTGCGGATCGTCGTGGAACGGGAGCGGGAGCGGATGGCTTTCGTCGCCGCCGGCTACTGGTCGATCGAGGGGTCCTTCGCCCCCGTCGACGCCCTGGACAAGACCTTCCCGGCGACACTTCACTCGATCGGGGAGACCCGGGTCGCCACCGGGCGCGATTTCGACTCGGATGGCGACGCCAAGGGCGACGTCGTCATCCTCGACAAGCAGCGGGCGACCGACCTGACTACGGCTCTGGAGAGCGCCGAGTTCCGCGTCGAATCGGTGGAGTCGAAGCCCTACACGAGACGGCCCTATCCGCCTTTCAGGACGTCGACCCTGCAGCAGGAGGCGGGACGCAAGCTGCGTTTCTCCTCATCACGCACCATGTCTGTGGCCCAACGTCTCTATGAGAACGGGCACATCACCTATATGCGGACCGACTCGGTGGAGCTCTCCGACGCCGCCGTCGCTGCCTCCCGGGCCCAGGTGAGCAAGCTGTACGGAGACGAGTACCTCTCCCCGTCCCCGCGCAATTACACGGGAAAGCAGGCGAAGGGCGCCCAGGAGGCGCATGAGGCGATACGCCCCGCCGGCGACTTCCTCACTCCAGAACAGGTCGGAGCCGAGGTGGCCAGGGATGAGGCCGCGCTGTACGACCTGATCTGGAAGCGGACCGTGGCCTCACAGATGGCCGATGCCAAAGGTGTCTCAGTCTCGGTACGTCTCGGAGCGACCGCGGAGAGCGGCGAGAAGACAGTGTTCGCCGCATCGGGGCGGACCATCACTTTCCCCGGCTTCCTCCGCGCCTACGTTCAGGGGAGCGACGACCCCGAGTCGGAGTTGGACGACAAGGAGTCGATCCTGCCCCCCATGCAGCAGGGCGACGGCCTCGCCGTGGAGCGTCTCGAGCCCACCGGGCACGAGACCCGGCCCCCGGCCCGGTATACCGAGGCGTCGCTGGTCCAGAAGCTCGAGGAGCTCGGTGTCGGTCGCCCCTCGACCTACGCCTCGATCATGACCACGATCCAGGACCGCGGCTACGTCTTCAAGAAGGGCTCCGCCCTCGTCCCCACATTCACCGCCTTCGGGGTTGTCACCCTCCTCGAGAATCACTTCCCCAACCTCATCGACTACGAGTTCACCGCGGAGATGGAGTCGGACCTCGACCGGATCGCCAGCGGCGAGGAGGAGACGGTGCCCTGGCTGTCTGCCTTCTACTTCGGGGAGGACGGTCTCAAGGAGCGGGTGGCCACCCGGCTCGATGAGATCGACCCACGGGCGGTCAACTCGATCCCGATCGGCCAAGACGAGTCGGGAACCGAGATCGTGGCCCGCATCGGCCGATACGGCCCCTACGTCGAGCTCGGTGACGAGCGGGGGTCGATCCCCCCTGACCTCGCCCCCGACGAGGTGACCGTGGAGAAGGCACTCGAGCTCATCGAGATGCAGAACCGGGGTGACAAGATCTTTGGCACCGATCCCGAGACCGGGCTCACCGTGTACGGGAAGACCGGGCGCTTCGGGCCATACGTGCAGCTGGGCGAGCAGGAGGAGGGTTCC
Organism: Acidimicrobiia bacterium; assembly: GCA_035249605.1. GTDB lineage: Bacteria > Actinomycetota > Acidimicrobiia > Spongiisociales > ZC4RG35 > JANQRA01. The sequence goes on along the minus strand of DATFGI010000028.1, from coordinate 49,645 downwards.
AAGGAGAGGCCGAAGCGGGCATCGTTGTTCAAGGGGATGGACATGGACGAACTGAGCCTCGACGACGCCATCAAGTTGCTCTCCCTGCCCCGGACCGTCGGGGCCGACGAGCAAGGCGTGGAGATCCAGGCCCTCAACGGCCGCTACGGGCCCTACATCCAGAGAGGTGAGGACAAGCGCAGCCTGGAGACCGAGGAGCAGCTGTTCAGCATCACCGTGGACGAGGCCCTGCGTCTGCTCGCCGAGCCTCCCCGGCGCAGAGGCCAGGCACGTTCTTCGAACATCCGAGAGATCGGCGAGGACCCGGTGTCCGGCAAGAAAGTGTCGGTCCGTACCGGCCGATACGGGCCCTATGTCACCGACGGGGAGGTCAATGCCTCCCTGCGCAAGGGCGACTCACCGGAGGCAATCACCCTCGAGCGCGCCGCTGAGCTTCTCCAGGCGCGGCGGGACCGGATCGGGACCTAGTGCGTGTGCACAGGTCGGGACTCTGTCCCGACCTGTGCACACGCACGGGCCTAAAGGACCGTGGCGGCCATCTCGGCGAGGGGTGAGCGGACCGATCGCTCCAGGGTGACGTGGGCGAACATCGGGGAGTGCTTGAACCGCTCGATGAGGGCGGCCATCCCCCCGTACGGCGAGATATACGGATTGTCCACCTGGGAGAGGTCGCCGCAGAACACCACCTTGGAGTCCCGCGACATCCGGGTCAGGATGACCTTGAGAGTGGGCAACTCCAGGTTCTGTGCCTCGTCGATGATCACGAACTCCCCGGTGATGCTACGGCCCCGCAGATAGGTGACCGCCGCCATCTCCAACTCGCCCCGATCCATCAGCTCCTCGATGGCGTGGCGGGCGCCGTCGGCCCCGGCCTCGGAGAACAAGGCGTACAGGTTGTCGTGGACGGCCGCCATCCACGGGGCGAGCTTCTCGTTGAGGTCGCCGGGGAGGTAGCCCACCTCTTGACGACCCACCGCCACCAGTGGCCGGTATACCGCGACCCTTCGGTAGCGTCCCTGCTCCAGGACCTGCTCCAGAGCCGCGGCCAGGGCGAGGAAGGTCTTGCCGGTGCCCGCCATCCCCATCACCGACACCGCGGGGATGTCGGGGTCGAGGAGCTGGTGGAGGGCAACGGTCTGACGGAGATTCTTGGGCTCCACGCCGAAGGCGCGGACATGGCTGGGCATGCGTTCCACCACAGTCGTCGGATCCGCCTGGATGATGCGCGCCAGGGCTGAGCGGGAGGCGCCGTTCTTGAGCACGACGAATTCGTTCACCGGCGCCCCGAGCCCGTCGATCTCGAGCTTGCCCTCGTCGTAGAGCCGATCGATGGTCCCACCATCGACCTCGTGCTCGATCACACCGGAGTGGAGCTGGTCCGCCCGAACCGTGTCCGCCCGATAGTCCTGTACGGCGACCCCGAGCTGTGCCCCCTTGATGCGGAGCGCGGCGTCCTTGGTGACCAAGACTGGGTCCGTGGACTCGCTCAGATTGAGACAGGTGGCGAGGATTCGATGATCGGGGGAGGTGGGGTCGAGCACGGCCGGGAGCCTCTCGGAGACCACACCATTGAGCTCGATGCGCAGCGTCCCTCCCCCCGGAAGCGGTACCGGATCGCGCATCCCGCCGGATGCGGACGCGCCCAGCTCCTCGAGCAGCCGGATGGCGCTGCGGGCGTTGGCGCCCACTTCGTCGAGGCGGGTCTTCTTGCGGTCGAGCTCTTCGACCACCACCAAAGGGAGCACCAGGTGATGCTCATCGAATCGGGTCAAGGAGTGGGGGTCGGCGAGGAGGACACAGGTGTCGAGGACGTAGGTGGATGCCACCGGTCAGGTCTCCTTGGAAGTGGTCGCCAAGGTGACAGCTTCACGCGTCACCCTCCGAATTACAAGGATCGGATTCAGCCCTCGGGGAGTATCCGGAACACTGGGAAGCGGTCGGCGAGGGTGACGAAATCCTCCGATGTCGGGTCATCGGGGAGGTCCATGAACTGTCGGGCGAATGACTCCCGCTGGTAGTAGCCCTCGACCAGATGGGGCCTCTCCCCGGTGATCTCCACCAGCTCGGCCGTCGATTCTGTCCCGCCGCGACGCAGCCTCACCCGGGGATCGGCGCGAACGTTGCGGACCCAGGAGACCTCACCGTAGGGTGACACCACATAGTCCCCATCGTCGTCCGAGATCGGAGCGACCGTCACGTCTCTGGACTCCCCCGACTTCCTGCCCACGGTGGTCATCACCACGAAGGCTCCCACGCCGAGCCGGGAGAGCACACTGGTCATCCAGGAGACGACACGCTTGCCCGGGGTCATCCGGTACTGCTTGGCCACGGGCTCAATCTACGCGCGCCGGCGCCGGGACCAATCGACGAACTCGTCGGGCTCCCGGGTGTTCACCACCCGGGAGTTGGTGACCCAGGCGCGCTGGGCGTAGAGCACACCGAACTCCATCCGGCGCAGGTCGGAGATGTGGTGGGAGTCGGTGTCGATGACGATGTCCACACCGGCAGTCATCGCCTGTCGCGCCACCTCGGTGGTGGCGTCGAGACGATCGAGAGCACCGTTGATCTCGAGGGCAACGCCGGTCACGGCGAGCCCTTCGAGCACTGCGGCCACATCGAGCTCGACACCGGGTCTGCGGCCGATGTACCTCCCGCTGAGATGGCCGATGGCGTTGACCGAAGGATCGGCGAGGGCGGTGAGTATGCGAGCTGTCTGCCGGTCCTCGGGCAGGTCGAAGTGTGAGTGGATGGAGGCGACGCAGTAGTCGAATTCGAGCCGGAACCCGGCGTCGTAGTCGAGCTGGCCGTCGGCACCGATGTTCAGCTCACAACCGAAGAGCAACCGGATCTCCGGATAAGTGGCGTCCAGCTTCCTGATGCGATCACGGTGGGCGAGCATCTCCTCGCGGCTGGAACCGTTGATCGCCAGGTTCTCGCCATGGTCGGTGAAGGCCACGTACTCGTAGCCGGCGTTGATCGCTGCCTCCACCATCTCCTCGAGGCTGGAGCGGCCGTCCCCGGACCGGTCGCAGTGGTAATGCAAGTCGCCCCTGATCCGGTCCCGTGTCACCAGGTCGGGAAGACTGTCTCCGGCTGCCGCCGCCACCTCCCCGGCCCCCTCCCGAAGAGTGGGGGGGACGAACTCGAGATCGAGGGCGGCGTAGATGTCGGCCTCGGTGGCCGAGGCAACCACCTTCTCCCCCTCGAACAACCCGTACTCGCTGAGCAGCCAGCCTCGGTCGAGAGCCCGCTGTCGCAGCTGGATGTTGTGCGCCTTGGATCCCGTGAAGTAGAGGAGGGCCGAGCCCAGCTGGTTGGGTTGCACGGTGCGCACGTCGACCTGGAGACCCTCCCTGGTGAGAAACGACGTCTTGGTCTCGCCTGAACCGACGACCTCGGCGACTTCCGGCATGGCCAGCACCTCCCGGTGGATCGTCGCCGGCTCGGTGGTGCCCACGACGAGGTCGATGTCCCCGACCGTCTCGGAAAACCTCCTCATCGAGCCGCATGGGACCGCCGAGGCCACCCCGTCGATGCTCTGGAGTCGTTGCGCCAATCCTTGGGCGAACCCGTAGACGTCGACCAGAGGGGTGCGCCGATCCTTGCCGTGCATGCCGAGCCGGTCGATGGCCTTCTTGAGCTTCTCCTCGGACTTCTCCCCGAGCCCGGGGAGGTCACGCAGGCTCTCCGATTCGATGGCCTCCCGCAGACCCGCGATGTCCTCGACTCCGAGACGCTCCCGGATCATCAGCAGCGTCTTGGGCCCGAGGCCGGGGATCTTGGTGAGCTCGACGAACGAAGGCGGGTACTTCGCCCGCAACGTCTCGAGCTTGGCCACCTTGCCCGTCTTGGCCAGCTCCAGGATCTTGTCCGCCGTCGCTGCGCCGACGCCCTTTATCTTGGTCAGCTCCGCCTTGGTGAGCCCCTCGAGCTCGTCGGGGTGGGCCTCGATGCCGGCGACCGCGTTCTCGTAGGCCCTCACCTTGAAGGCCTGTGGGGATTCCTCTTCGAGGGTGGTGAGCCTGGCCAGCTCGATGAGCATGCGTATCGCCTCGGAGCGGGTGACCATGGCGGGCAGGATATCGACGGTTTCGGCCTGGCCTCCTCCGCCGCGTTCATGGTCGCAGCCATCGGATCGGGTCGAACTCGGCCCGGCTCGACCCTCTGACCGTCACCTCGCCGAACACGGGAACCCGGGCCCGGACCCCCGCGACCACCTCGACGACCCGCACCGTCAGCCGACCGTCACGGGCGCAGCTGCATCCGAGCAGGAAGGCACCATTGGCCTCGACCACAGACCTCGCCCGCGCCGTCGGCTCACCGTCACCGGCGGGCGGGTAGGTGGCGACTGCGGCGGCGAGGGCGCCGGCGTCCGCAGCCGCCTGGGCTTGGGCCCGCGCCGCGTACAACGATGTCAGAGCGGCCACTGCGATGGCGGACACCGCGACGACCGCCATCAGGGCGGTCATCACCAGGGTGACCGCACCCCTGTCGCCGCTCAACGCTCGACGAGCATCGTCGCCGATGCCGAAACCTCGACTCCGAAGTCATCGATGAGTGGAACGGGGAGCACATGAAGGAGTCGGGCCGTGACCCGCGCCGGTTTGCCCACCACGCTGGGCCGGCTGACCGAGATCCGCACCCGGTCGCGCTCATGGGGCGAGAGGGCGTCCCGCACCGCGGCCACGGCGCGGGCCGGGTCGGGGGTGGTCGCGGCCACACGTGCTCCCTCCCGCACCGCTCCGAGCAACTCGACCCGGGTGCGGGCCACCGAGATCACCTGGATCCCGGCGGCCAGCACCACGATGAGGAGAGGGATGACCAGGAAGAACTCCACCGTCACCGACCCCCGTTCCTCGCTCAGAAAGCGCCTGCGACCCAAGAGATGACCTTGCTGAAAAGGTCGCCGAGGAGTCCGCCACCACTCCCCGATTGGATCCATTTGAGGGCGATGATGGCCAGGGCGGTGGCAGCCAGGATCACCAGGAAGTACTCCACGGTGGCCTGTCCCCGATCGTCATCGAGCCGGGTCATCACCCAGTTCCAGATTCGTGTCATTGACACTCCTTCCATGCCGGTAGCCGACCGGTGCGGGAGGAAGTGCGGAAGTCATCCCAGGGCCCCGGTCAGCTCCGAGAACATGCTGAGAAGCGAGGGCCCGTAGAGAAGGAGGACGAGCCCGGGGAGCATCAGCAGTGTCACCGGGATCATCAACTTGACGGGGAGGGAACGTGCCCTGGCGATCCGTCGAGCCTTCTCGGCGGCGAGCTCGGTGTCGAGCATGCGCCGGACCGCTCCACTCAGCGAGGCCCCGGATCGCTGCGCCCTGGCCAGCTGGGCCAACAGGGGGCGGAGCCCCTCGTCGGCATGGGTCAGGGACTCCATGAGCCCGGAGACCCGTGCCACCCGCGCCACCGATCGCAGGACGGCATAGCGGGGCAGCGCCCGCGACGCTTCGACCAGGCTGGCAAGCACCGAGAGACCCGATCGCAAGCCGACGAGAAGCAACAGCATGACCAGCCGGACCGGCGGATCCGGTTCGGGTCGGTTCCTCCACCTGCTCCAGAGGAGCGGGGCGACGGCCCCGACGACCGCTCCAACCGGACCGGCCATCATCATGCCGCATGACGCCGAGAGCACCAGCCTCATCTCTCCGCCCTCCACACCACCACGGCAGCGAGAGCGAGGCCGAGCATTAGGAGACCCAGGCCGAGCAAGGCCACCACTCGCTGTTGTGGTGACGCCAGGAGGTCGGCAAGCCCACCACCCCCCGCCTGACCGAGCACATATGCGACGGGAGCTCCCACCAACACCAGGGCAGTGGCGCGTCCGGGAGCGGTTGCCACCCTCACCTCCCGGCGGATCTCCGATTGGGCGAGGGCGAGAAAGCCGATCTCGTCGAAGAGCGCGGCCGCGTCGCTTCCCGTCCTCGCCGCAGCGACCAGGGTGAGCCTCAACTCCTGCTCGATCTGTGGGAACTCAGTGGCGATGTCGTCGGCGAGGTCGCCGAGGGACCGATCCGGGCCGACGACAAGGCCGGCGACGGAGACGGCGGCGCCGGCCACCGCCTGACGCAGGGTCGATCCGGCACGCAACTCGGAGGCAACCGCCTCGCAGAACAGAGCCGGCTTGGTGTCCTCGCCGGGACGCCCCCTCCAAATCATCAGAGCGATGCCCGCGGCCACCAGCTCGGGCAGGTAGGCCACTGCGGCGAGAAGGACGACTCGACGGATGTCGACGTCGAGGGCGATGGCCGTGGCTAGAAGAAGCGGGACGATCACGCAGTCCCTCCCAGGTCAGCGGTGTCGGCAATGGCCACGATCCGGCGCAACCCGGCCGCTCGCTCTATCTGCACCACCAGGTCGACCGCGGTCCGGAGCTGTCTGCTGACAGCCGCCTCGGACGTGTCGCCGGCGCTGAGCGCCAGCGTCTCGAGGCGGAGGAGGGACTGCTCGGGGGAGTTGGCGTGGACAGTGGTGAGCGATCCGCGATGGCCGGTGTTGAGCGCCGATATCAAGTCGAGCGCCTCGACGCCGCGCACTTCCCCAACGATGATGCGATCGGGGCGTAGTCGGAGGGCGGAGCGCAACAGGGAGCGAACGGTGATGGCTCCCGCCCCCTCCGCGTTGGCCGGTCTCGCCTCGAGACGTACCACGTGCCCAGGTAAGGCGAGCTCGGCGGCCTCCTCGATGGTGACCACACGTTCCGTCGGAGCAATGACACCGGCGAGCAGGTTGAGCAAGGTCGTCTTGCCGGCGCCGGTGCCGCCGGAAACCACGATGGTTCTCCGCTTCTGCACAGCTTCGACCAATCGGGAGACCTGGGCCTCGGTCGCAGTGCCCGCGGCGACCAGGTCGTCCAACTTGGCGACACGTTGCGTGAAACGCCGGATCGCCAGCAACGGGTGATCCACCGACGCCGGAGGCAGCACTGCATGGAGACGGGAGCCATCGGGCAGCCGTGCGTCGACCATCGGCGACGCTCGGTCGAGACGTAGTCCCAATGGTGCGATGACACGCTCGACCGTTGCCACCAGGTCCTCGTCGGACACGAAGGAGACCGGGACCCGCTCCAGATCCGCGCCTCGGTCCACCCAAACCTCGCGGTGCCCGTTGACCAGGACATCGCTCACGTTGGGATCGTCGAACAGTCTCTGGACCGGGCCCAGACCCACCACACGGTCGACGACCTCGTCGACGGCGCCGACAGCGAGCCATGGCGCCTCCAGGTCGAGCAACCGCCGCGCCTCGGTGGCGAGGTCACCCCGATCGAGGTCGGTGTCGCCGAGGGCGATCACCCGGGCGACCCTGTCGATCACGCCCATGGCATCTCCCAGACCGGGGCCCAGGCAGCCACCCATCCGCTTCTACGGGGCAGATGCCCCTCGAGCATGCGTCGCAAGGAGCCGGTGCGGAGTCGAGGCAGCACCGGTCCGGGGCCGGGTGGGGACCCCCCTGTTCCCACGGGCTGCCAGACGCCGGTCAGACCCCTGGGGACCGGGGCGAGCCGCCCGCCGAACAGTGGGAACACGGGGACCACCGGGAAGTCCCATCCGTCTCCGTCCACCCTGACCACGATGGCCGGCCACCGCGATGACAGGCGTTTCACCAATTCGGTGGTCTCGGCGCGGTCGGTGCCGCCACCGGCGATGAGCGCCACCCCGCCCCGGCCCGGGCTGATCTCGGCCAGTGTCGGGCCATCGGCCCGGATGTCAGCCAGGCTGCGGGTGGTCGTCGCCGCCATCTCGGCGGCGAGATCGACGACGAGAGCGGTGCCCGCCGCGGCAGCGAGGCCTATGGGCGCCACCACCGACAGGATCATGTCGGGCGAGCGCACGCCCAACACCGGATGTCTCCCCTTCCCGGTCATGACGCCGAACCTATGGTGCGGCCGGGACACAAACAAGACCCTCGTGGGGGCCGCGGTTAACTTGATCGCGATGACCGCCGCGGCCTTCTTCGACCTCGACAAGACCATCATCGCCAGGTCATCGACGCTCGCGTTCACCCGGCCGATGTTCAAAGCCGGCCTGCTCAGCGGGACCACCCTGGCCAAAGCAGGGATCGCACAGGCCTACTACCAGGCGTTCGGGGCCGACCACGAACAGCTGGAGCGGGTGAAGGACGAGCTATCCACGCTCACCAGGGGTTGGTCCCGGGATGAGGTCGAAGCGGTGGTCAGGGAGACCGTCGACGAGGTGGTGACCCCCCTGGTCTACGCCGAGGCGTTGGCCATCATGGCCGAGCACCGCGGTGCCGGGCGCAGGGTCGTGGTCATCTCGGCCAGCCCCGAGGAGATCGTCCGACCCCTTTGCCGTCATCTCGGGATCGACGACGTGATCGCCACCCGGGCCGAGGTGGACGAGGAGGGCCGCTACACCGGTGAGCTCGAGCTCTACGCCTACGGCCCGGGCAAGGCGGAGGCGATCCGGGACCTGGCGGATGCGGAGGACATCGACCTTCGGGCCAGCTACGCCTACAGCGACTCGATGACCGACCTACCGATGCTCGAGGTGGTGGGGCACCCGGTGGTGGTCAACCCCGACTCCCAACTCGCCGCGGTCGCCGCGGAGCGAGGCTGGGAGGTGCGTCGGTTCGAGAGGGCGGTCACCCTGCGCGACAGATTGCCCGCCATCGCCGCATCCGGGGCGGTGGCCACCGGCATCGCCGCCATCCTCACCTACTGGGCGCTGAAGGGCCGGAAGTCGAGCTGACCTCCCACCCGTAGCCGGCGGCCCCCACCGCCTCGAGCAACTCCGCCGTGCTCAACGAAACGTCACCGAGAGTGTCCAGGACCTGTCGGTCGAGGACGATGGCGTCCACCAGCCACATATCGTCCCTTGGGACCGACCCGACCACCCGATCGGCCTCTACTCGCTTCACCGCGTCGGTGATCGCGGAGACGAGAAATGTGGCCGGGCCCACGAGGTCGGAAACCGCCATGTCCAGCACCACCCCGTCCTTGTCGAAGACCACCCGGTCGCCGACCAGGTGATCGCGCAAAGCGGAGAGGGAGATCATCGGATCAAAGTACTCTCGCCTCGATGCCGTCACGGGCCATGATCGTCGTGGGCGGTGGTTCCAGCACCCGGTTCGGCGATGACAAGCTCCTGACCGAGGCTGCGGGAGCGCCGTTGATCTCCCACACCATCGCCGCCGTGGCCGGCGCCGCCGACGTTTGTGTCGTGGTTTGCCGGCCCGAGACCATGGACCGGATCTCCTCGCTCCACCCGCGGGTGGTCGTCACCGCAGGTGGTGCCACCAGGACCGCGAGCGAGATCGCCGGCCTGGCCGCCCTCGACGGCGAGCCCGACCTGATCGGGATCCACGACGCGGCCCGTCCCGCGGTGTCCACAGGGATGGTGCGCCGACTCTTCGACTTGGCCGCCCAACATGGTGGCGCGGTCCCGGTACTCCTCAGCGATGCTCTCATCCTCGACAGGGCCACCCACTTGCCCGTGCCGGGCTTGGGCATGGCGCAGACTCCACAGGTGTTCCGGGGCCCGGCGTTGCTCGCCGCCTATGCGGAAGCGGCGGAAACGGGGTTCGAGGGTGACGACACCGTCGAGGTCATGGAACGGTTTGGCGAGGTGGAGATCGTGACCGTTCCCGGGGATCGAGACAACATCAAGGTGACCTACCCGCCCGACCTGGAGCGGGTCAGGGCGCTTCTCTCAGATCCTTCTCGTACCTGACCTCGGTCACCTGGACTCCCCCGATGTTCTCGATGCGGATCGGCTTCCCCGGCGACCACCCCTGCCGCTCGTAGAAGGCGCGGGCTCGTCGGTTGTCCTCGAGCACCCAGAGCAGGGCCCGGTCGAGACCTGAGGCGAGGACCGTCGACTCTCCGGCGACGATGAGCTCGCGCCCAATCCCGGTACCCCAATGCTCAGGGTGGACGTAGATGGCGAAGATCTCGCCCCAGCCGGCCTCGTTGGAGACGCCCGGGGTGCAGAAACCAACGACCGCACCGTCGTGCTCGGCCACGTGGACCCGGGATCCCCGGGACAGATACGACGCCCACCATGCCTGACGAGCACCCCGGTCGAGCGAGTCGAGGTACTCGTCGCCGAGGATCCCCCGGTACGCCTGTTGCCAGGCGGTGACATGGACGTCGGAGATGGCTCCCGCGTCCTCAGGCCTACCCCAGCGGATCAGCTCATTGTTCATCGTCCTCGACCACCACGACTTCAACACGCTCGTCGCGGCCACCGAGGACCCAGAAGGCCAGCACCGACAACGACGCTGCCCCCAGGGCGACGGCGAGCCAGAGCAACCGGCTAGATTCGATGCTCAGGCCCTCATCCTCCGACTCCTGGCCGGACTCGCCCGGCTCGGGCCCGAGATCGGCTCCCATCTGAGATAGAGTCACCGGGTCGGAGGTCTCGCCCTCATCGCCTATCGACTCGAAGACCACCACGTAGTTCTTCGGCTCCAGCTCGGTGGTGATCCCGAATTCCCCATTCCCCCGGTCGAGCAGGGGAACGGTGAGCTCCGGCTCGTCGTCGAAGGCGAGATGGGCGACCACGGCTGTGGGCGTCCCGTCCAGCTCGACTTCGATCTCGAGGACCATCACCTCGCCGTCGTTGGATTCCACGGTCGCGGTGGCTGCGCCAAACACTCCACCGATGACCACGGATGCGATCAATACGATCATTCCCTCCACTCCCCTCTCTCGATGAGCACCTCTTTGAGCAGGTCGGGCCGGTCCGTGATGACACCATCGACACCAAGGTCGAGGAGCCGTCTCATCTCGGCCGGTTCGTTGACGGTCCAGACATGGACCTGCAGGCCGTCGGCATGCGCCGCCGCCACCAGCCTCCGGTCGACCACGCGTACCCCCCGCATCCTCGCCGGGAGCTGCAGCGCGGCAGCTTCTCCCCGCACCCCACGACCCACACGGGAGGCGAGCACCCACAGCCTCGAGGCCGCCGGACCAGATGAAGTTGCCACCCGTCCCCGGCTGAGCTCTCTGAACTCGGCCAGCCTTGCTTCGGAGAACGAGCCCACGATCACCCTCCGGTGAGCGTCGAGATCTTCGATGATCGCGGCGAGCGGGGCGGCGACACCGGCGCATTTGAGATCGACGACCACGGAGACATCGGGGTATGTGCTGAGCAGCCATTCCACCGTGGGCACCCGGGACCCCGCCTGTCTGAAGACGTACCCGTCCGGCGTGACATGGCGGAACCCGGGGTCGAGGTTCTGAAGCTGTGTCAGAGTCAACTCCTCCACCAAGCCCCGGCCTTCGGTGGTCCGCTCGACGTCGGGGTCGTGGAAGCAGACCACGACGCCGTCGGCGGTGACGTGGAGGTCGGTCTCGAAGTGTCGATAGCCGAGGTCGTATGCGCCCTGGAATGAGGTGTCGGTGTTTTCGGGCCACAGCAGACGACTCCCCCGATGGGCAATGGCCACGGGAGGACGCCATCTCTCCAGGTCGAGGATCATCGAGCCCAACGCTAGGCCTCGGGCCCGTCCAACCGGGCAAAACGAAAACGGCGGGTCGTACGACCCGCCGTCTCGATTCTCTCGCTAGTTCCGAGCTATCCAGCCACCCGATCCTTCAGGCCCTTGGAGGCGCTGAAGTGGGCGTACTTCCTCGCCGGGATGGTGATGGTCGCACCGGTTGCCGGGTTGCGCCCCTGGCGGGCCGACCGACTCTTCACCGAGAAGTTGCCGAAGCCGGTGATGTTGACCTTGCCGCCTCCGTCCAACTCAACGGCGATGATCCCCTCCCCGTCCTTCGTGGAGAAGATGTGGTCGATGATGTCCGAGGCCTGAGCCTTCGAGATGTCCGCCTTCCTGGCGAGCTTGTCTGCCATCTCGGATTTGTTCACGACGCCTCCTTATGGGTCGATAGTTCGCGGCTTGTGCTGCGACAATGCCAGCCACGATAGGGGATTATCCAATCGCCATCGGTGTTTTCCGGCGTTTACGATTCGCGAGGTCGAGGAGGAGAGATGAGCGTCCGATACGAGATGGACGGCGACGTTGCCATCGTCACCCTGGACCGCCCCGACCGCTATAACGCCGTCGACGCCGATCTCTCCCGATCGCTGGTCGCAGCTCTGGGCCGCGCCGGCAGCGACGCCCGAGCCGCCGTGCTCACCGGCGCGGGTAAGGCATTCTGCTCCGGCGCAGACCTCTCCGCCTTCGCCGACGAGTACGCCGACGGTGACGGGCCCGATCTCGCCCGGCATCTCGACGAGGAGTTCCACCCGATGGTGCAAGCTATTGCACGGTGCGACGTGCCGGTGGTAGCTGCGGTCAACGGGGTGGCCGCCGGCGCCGGCATGGGGCTGGCGTTGGGCTGTGACCTGCGGGTGATGGCCGAGTCCGCCTATCTGACCTCGGCTTTCACCGCCATCGGGCTGGTGCCCGACTCCGGCTCCACCTGGTTGCTCCCCCACCATCTTGGTATCTCGACTGCGTTGGAGATGACCCTCACCAACCGTCGCATGTCGGCCGAGGAGGCGTTGCGCCGGGGGCTATGCCTTGCCGTCGTCCCCGATGAAGAGATCGTGGGGAGGGCCGTGGAGGTGGCCGCCGGGCTTGCCGAGCTTCCCACCGACGCCCTCCTGACGACCCGGCTGTTGATCCGGGGCTCTTCGACCCTCGGCTTCGCCGAGGGTCTCGAGGCGGAGAAGCGGGAGCAAGCCCGTCTCGGCAAGACCCCCGAGCACCGGGAGGGTGTCACCGCCTTCCTGGAGAAGCGCAAGCCGGACTTCCGAAACCCGTTTCCTTAGGGGCCGCGGATTTCAGGGCTTGATCAGGTAGATGTCCAGCATGATCTTGCCTGCGGCGCCGTGGCCGAAGGCGACGGCCACCTCGTTGTTGAGCCAGGCGAGGTCCTCGTTGCCGGTCTCGAAGACGATGAGCTCCTTGGGATCGGCGGAGCGGTCCTCGTTGGCGATGGAGACGCCGGCGCCGCGATACGACACCGACTCCCGCTTCTCCCCGATGGTGGCGTGGATGTCGAGGACCATGTTCCCGTCCTCGCGCACCGTCACGTAGTCGACACCTTTCACCGGCCGCTCCCCGGCCCAGTGCTCGCTGGTGGCCACGCCCTGGAACGGGAAGTCGATGCGCATCCCTGCGGGAGCCCTTCCGATGACCTCCGTCGCGAGGTCTCCCTCCACCGTGCAGAACTTCTCCAGTGACGGCAATTCCTTCTCCTGTGTCCTTGGTCGGGTCAACCTAGCCGTGACTCCTCGAGCAGGGTCCTGACCTCGTCGTCGTCGGTCTGGCCGAAGTCGCGATACCACGAGCCGACCGCGCCGAACCGCGCCGGACGATGCAGGGTGATCACCCGGTCGGCGCGTCGCTCCAGACCGCCCAGCGGCCCTTGTGGCGCCACCGGGACCGCCAGCCAGATGTCGGAGGCACCCTTGCGCTCGAGCACCGACACGGCGGCCATCGCGGTGGAGCCGGTGGCGAGGCCATCGTCGACGATGATGGCGGTCTTCCCTTCGGCGGGGACTGCCGGCGCGGCCGAGCGATAGAGGTCGACCCTGCGGTCGAGCTCTCGCCTCTCCCTCTCCACCACCGCGGCGAAGTCGTCCTCTGTGACCCGGGCCTCGACGACGATCTCGGAGTTGCGCACCAGGATGCCGCCCTCCCCGAGGGCGCCCATAGCCAGCTCCGGCTGGTAGGGAACGCCGAGCTTGCGCACCACGAGCACGTCGAGGGGACAATCCAGCGCCCGAGCAACCTCGACACCGACGGGGACGCCGCCGCGGGGCAGCGCGTACACCACCGGATCGTGCGGGTCGAGCTCCCGCACTGCCTCGCCGAGGACCTCCCCGGCCTGGCGTCGGTCTTGGAATCTCATCCGTAGCGGCTGACGTAGCGCTCCAGCCAGGGCATCACCTGGTCTATGTAGCCCGCCGCGTCATTCACGTGAAGCGTGCGTCCCGCGTAGTTCATCAGCATGATCTGGCGGGCGGCGTGGAAACCGTCGAGCTGGCGATCGTCGGCGACCGGCCAAGGGGCCACCGAGTCGTAGCCGCGGCGGAACGCGCTGCGGATGTCGTCCCTGATCTCGCTGTTCCGGGACGAGTAGAGGCAAACCGAGACGTCCTGGGAGGGAAGGGCGTACATCACGTCCTCGAAGTCGAACGCATAGAGACGGCTACCCGCCATGTGGACATTCCACTCATGGAGGTCGCCGTGTACCAGGCGAGGAGGGTCGGCATCGTACGACTCGGAGATCACCTCCTGGGCCAGGGCAGTGGCCCGCCGGATCGCGCTCGCCCGGGCCTTTTCGAAGAGATGCCCGTAGAGCGGGTTCTCGATGATCACCTGTCCCAGCTCATCCCGGTAATAGAAGACCTGGTCCCAGGTGCGCAACTCGGACCCCGCCGGCGGCGTCCAATTGCGACCATGCTCCTGGAGGGCGGCGCACATTTGGCCGAGCAGCCGGTAGCCGAACGGTCCCGAGCCCGACCCCATCGGCTGGCCCGGGATCCAGGAGAAGAGGACACAGGAGCGCTCCTTGTCGATGTCGGGGTCGTACTCGTCGATGATGAGCTCACCAGCCACCGTGCGCAGCGGCCGGGCCACATCGAGACCGGTGTCCCGGGCCAGGGCATCGAGCCAGGAGACCTCCACCTCGATGTTGGAGCGGGAATTGGAGTGGGGCGTCCCCACCCTGAGCACCATCTGATGGCCGTTCTCGGCCACCACCCGGAACATCACGTTGGAGTGTGTGGCGAGGTGACGTATCTCGCGGGTTACGAACGGGTAGCGGCGAAGTGCCCGCTCGGCGAGCGGGAGCAGGCGCGTGGCTTCGGCTTGTATGCGTGATGCGTCCATGTCCCAGGTGGGACACCTCGGCCCCACGACATGATTCTGGTCAGGTTCGGCTCAATCCGAAAGCTGTTCGACCAGGGCTTCCGACCCAATTAGTTCATCGCCTCGCTTCCGGTGCCAGCGGTCCCAGATGGCCAGCATCGAAGGGAGCACGAGGACGGCGGCGATCAGAGAGAGCCCGATGGCATAGACGGTGACCAGCCCCATCTGGCGGAACGGGGTGAGACTCGAGGTGATCAGAACCCCGAACCCGGCCATGGTCGTGAAGGCCGAACCGGCCAACGCGCCCCCGGTGTGACGCATGGTGGCGCGCATCGCCACATCCATGTCTTGGTTGGCGCGTCGGTCCTCTTGGAACCGGCGGGCGATGTGGATGGTGTAGGGCACGCCGATGCCGATGGCGAGAGCGGCAATGGTGGCGGTGACCGGGCCGAAGGGGATCCCTGTGGCGTACATCAGCCCGTATGTCCACAACACGACCAGTGCCACCGGGGCGATGGTGATGACCCCGAGAAACCAGCGACGCGACTCGATGGCGAAGCTCGTCACCAGCACCAGCGCCGACACTGCGATGGTTATGAACAAAGAAGCGCTCTGCGAATTGGTCAGGCGAGTGACCACAACGTCGCCAACGATGTTCTCGGACGTGTCGATGGCGGATGCCCCCATCTCGTTGACCGGGGCGAAGACCTCGTCGAGACCATCGCGCAGCTCCGTCACCTGCTCACCGGCGGTGGTCGTGATGTCCCAGAGCAGAGCATGCACCGCTCCGTCCTCGATGGCGATGACGCCGGCGGCCCGCTCGGGCGCCGCCTCCAGCGCCGCCTGGTACAGCGGGGTCACGTCGGCATCGGGAGGGACGGTCAGGTCTGGCCGCAATCCCACCTCTTGGGCTGCGGCGAGCACGCCTGATGGCGCGTTTTCGGCGCCACCGGCGAGAAGCTGGCCGAGGATGGCCACGACGGAGTTGGCATTTGGGAACTCACCCTGTGGCGAGTCGATCGTCGAGACGTCCTCGAGAGTTGCCAGCTCGACGTTGGCGGCGACCAGGGCATTGTGCACCTGACCGTCGATCTGCTTCTCGGCGGTCGGCTCGACGAGGACCTGGGTCTGCTCCCCGAACCCGCCGCCGAAATCCTCGGTCAGGATGTCCAGGGTCTCGACGTACGGGGAGTCCTGGGGGAGGAAGTCGGTGAAGGAGAACCTGGTCTCGAGCTGAGTGAAGCCGAGGAAACCGGCCACACCGAGAATGAGCGCCACGATCAGCGTCGTGACTGGCGCGTGCTCGGCGAGGAGTGCCAGCTTCTCCATCATCCGTGGTAGGGCGCGGTTCCCGTGAGCTTCCAGGGCCGCGACGTGAAGAGAGCCCTTCCGCTCTGCACCGCGGTCGAGGATCAACCGGACTGCAGGCAGGAAGGTGAGCATCAACACGAACGAGACCAAGATGCCCACCGCCGACAGTATCCCGAAGTCCCTCAGCGCAGGAACCGGGTTGAAGACGTTGGTGAGAAAGCCGATGACGGTGGTGACCGTGGCCAGGAACAGAGCGACCCCCACCGAGGTCACCGCCCCGGTCATGGACCCGTCCACCGTGAGCCCATCGCCGATCTCCTCCCGGTATCGCGAGGTGAGGTGAATGGCGTAGTCGACCCCGAGACCGATCATCAGGATGGGGACGATCTGGGTGGGAGCGGAGAATGCCGAGATGATCCCTGCCTGTTCCAACAGGTAGCCCGCTCCCTGCATGATCCCGATGGCCATCAGGATGGTGAGCAGGGTCACCAGGACATCGGTCGTCGTGCGTCGGATAGAGGCAATCCAGGTGCCCTGCTCGCCGGGTGAGAACCAGTAGACGAAACCGAGGATCAGCAGGATGACCAAGAAGGCGAAAGCGAACAGCTGACCCACCTCTGAGGTGAAGTCGTCCACGCCGGTGAGCAGCAGCCCGAAGGAGAACGGGCGAACCTCGAGGGGTGTGTCGACGCCGCTGAGATCGTCGGCCAGCGCCACCTCGGCGTCGACCTGGTTCTGGAACGCCTCATCTGCATCGGCGCCGGGGAAACGGCCCACGAAAGCGAGCACCATCCCGCCCGAAGCGGTCGCCGAGTCGGCATCGAAGTCCTGTGACAACAGACGGGTGAGGAAAGAAACTTGCTCCGGTGAGGCATTGGCCGGGTCGAGTGAGGCCGAATGGAGCATCTTGACCATCTCGTCGGTCATCTGCTCGAGGGTGAGACCCTGGGCCACCATTGCCTCCTCCACCCCGGACAGGTAGTGGACGACGCCCGGCTGCTGCGGACTGTCGGTGATCTGCTCACCGAGCTCGGACTCTCTCATCGCCCGGGCCGTCGCCATCGCCGCTTCGAGCCCCGCCGCGGTGATCACGTCACCCTCCGGGTCACGCAGGATCACCTGCACCGTGCTGCCCCCGCTCTCATCGCCGAAGACCTCGGCGATCCGCTCTTGAGCCTCGATCTCGGCCCCCTCCGGGGCGAATCCCTCGTTGCCGCCGGCAACCTCGACCTGGCCTGCGAAGTACCCCAGCACCGCGGTGAGCACCAGCGAGACCATCACGACCAGCCACGGGGCACGGCGCGACACCGAGGCGAGGCCGGACATGAGTGCTTTCACGGTCGAACTCCCTGAGACGAAGGTGTGGGATCGCGGTGGGCATGGTGGTGGCGCGAAAGACCAAATCCCAAATCCGGGCTGACTCTTCGCTCCGTTGCCTGGGAGCGGCGAACTACACGGCCACGCTCAGGCCCGGTCCGCTGCCGGCCTCAGCGCGGCGTCCAGGGCACCGACGAACCGCCGGTTCTCCTCCTCGTCGCCAACGGTCACCCGGACCCACCCGTTGGACATGCCCCTGATCAGCACACCTTCTGCGGTCATGCCGGCGACCACACGTTCCGCCTGCTCGCCGAGGTCGAAGAAGAGGAAGTTGGTGTGGCTCTCTGGATGGCGCAGATCCCTCTCTGCCAGGGCACCGGCGAGATGATGGCGACGGGCCGCGTTCTCCGACCGACGCCGCTCCAGCTCCTCGGGCTGACCCAGCGAAGCGCGTGCCGCCACCTGGGCCACGTGGTTCACGGTCAAGGGCGCCTGGACCTTGCGCAACTGGAGGAGGAGGTCGGGACGGGCGATGGCGTAACCCACTCGATGGGCGGCCAACGAGTAGATCTTGGAGAAGGTGCGGAGCACAACGACGTTGGGGCGCTCCACCGCCAGCGGCACGACGGTGCGATACGCAGGGTCTGTGACGAACTCGTGGTACGCCTCGTCGACGACCACCACGACGTCTCCCGGAACCGAGTCGATAAAGGCCTGCATCTCCTCGGCCGGCTTGATGGTCCCGGTCGGGTTGTTCGGGTTGCACACCACCACCATCGATGTCGCATCGTCGATGGTCTCTCTCATGGCGTCGAGGTCGAGGGCGAAGTCCTCATCGAGGCGAACCTCGCGGTAGGAGCTGCCCGCCCAAACCGCGGCGAAGCGATACATCACGAAACTGGGCCAGCCGTAGACGATGTTGGCGTCGGGCCCGCCGAGTGCGGAGGCGATCTCGGCGAGGAGGGCGACGCTGCCTGCCCCGAACATGAGATTGGAGAAGTCGACGCCCAGCTCATCGGCCAGTGCGTGGCCCAGCGCCCAGCAGTCGTTGTCGGGATACCGGTTGGAGCGGGTCAGGGCGGCCGCCGCTTCCTCGATGACTCCGGGGAAAGGCCCTTCCGGCGCCTCGTTGGCAGTGAGCTTGACGATGTCGGCGGGATCGAGCCCGTGCTCACGAGCCACGTCGTCGAGCTGGCGCCCAACCTTGTATGCGTTGAGGGCGGCGATTTCAGGACGGAATCGCGGCATGGGTTGAAGTTAGTGGCCACCGACCTCTCCCGTGGCCGCCGGATGACGAGTTGTGCCAGACTCATCAAATGGGGAAGTTCGAGACACTTCGGGTCATCGACCCCCAAGGTGACCTGGTCGGTGACGACCCGGGGCTCGACCCGGAGATCTATCAGCTCATGTATCGCAACATGGTGCTGGCCCGGACCCTCGACCGCCGCATGCTCGCCCTGCAGAGACAGGGGCGGATCGGGACCTACGCCATGCTGGAGGGACAGGAGGCGGTGCAAATCGGGTCGGCCCTGGCCCTGGAGCCCCAAGACTTCGTCTTTCCCAGCTACCGGGAGCACGGTGTGCAGGTGACCAGAGGCCTCCCGATGGAGGTCCTTCTCGCGTATTGGAAGGGCCTGCCCAACTCGGCTTGGGACATCGAGAAATACCGCACCGGGATCGTCACCGTCCCCATCGCCAGCCAGCTCCCCCATGCGGTCGGTTATTCCTACATGTCGAAGTTGCGTGGTGAGGACACGGTCACGGTCACCTACTTCGGCGACGGCGCCACCTCCGAGGTCGACTTTCACTCCGGCATGAACTTCGCCGGAGTGTGGAAGACACCCACGATCTTCATCTGCGCCAACAACCTCTATGCGATTTCGGTCCCCTACGAGAAGCAGACCGCTTCGGAGACAATTGCCCAGAAGGCGCAGGCTTACGGGTTCGAGGGGCTGCGAGTCGACGGCATGGACCCGATCGCGGTGTACCTGGCCACCAGGCTCGCCGCCGACCGCGCCCGCGCCGGCCGAGGCCCCACCCTGATCGAGGCGCTGACATACCGCTATGGCCCCCACGCCACCGCCGACGACCCCACCCTCTACCGCTCCGACGACGAGGTCGAGGAGTGGAAGGCAAAGGACCCGATCGAGCGGCTCCGTCGCTATTTGGAGAACCGGGGTGAATGGGACGAGCGGGCCGGGGAGAAGGTCGCGATGGAGATCACAGACGCCGTGGACGCCGCGGTGACCGCACTGGAGGCCGAGCCCCTGCCCGGGCGTGACGACGCGGTGCGTGACGGCTTCGCACGTATACCCCGTCATGTCGTCGATCAACTCCACGCCATGCAGGCCGCCCATGGTGAGGAAGAGACCCGCTTCCGTGACGACGAGATCTGGCAGGTCGGTGACGACCGGATCCCGGAGGGCCCCACCGAGTCGATGACCATGGCCGCTGCCATCAACGCCGCCCTCGACGAGGCCATGGCGGCAAACGAGGCCGTGGTCGTGCTGGGAGAGGACGTGGGTTTGGCAGGCGGCGTCTTCCGGATCACCGAAGGCTTGCAGAAGAAGTACGGAGAACAGCGTGTCGTGGACACTCCCCTCAACGAGTCGGGCATCGTGGGGACCGCGGTGGGGATGGCACTGGCGGGTGGCCGCCCCGTCGCCGAGATCCAGTTCGACGGATTCGTGTACCCGGCATTCGACCAGATCGTCAGTCATCTCGGCCGGTTCCGCTTTCGCACGCGCGGGCTCTCCTCGGTGCCGGTTGTCGTCAGGTTCCCCAACGGCGCCGGGATCGGCGCCCACGAGCACCACTGTGACTCCCCCGAGGCCTACTTCGTCCACGCACCGGGTCTGGTCGTGATCTGCCCCTCGACCCCGCTCGACGCCAAGGGTCTCCTCGCCTCGGCCCTCGCCGGCGAGGACCCGGTGATATTCCTCGAGCCCAAGGTGCTCTACAGAGCGGGCCGCGACGACGTCCCCACCGGCCACTACACGATTCCCGTCGGCCGGGCTCGGGTCCGTCAGGCAGGAGACGACCTCACCCTGGTGACCTATGGAGGCATGGTCCCGGTGGCGTTGGAGGCGGCGGCGCGCTCGGAACATTCCGTAGAGGTGATCGACCTGCGCACCCTGTTCCCCTGGGATCGGGAAACGGTTCTCGACTCAGTCCGCCGCACCGGGCGGCTGCTCTTGGTCCAAGAGCCGCAGGGCAGCGCCGGCGTCGCCGCCGAGGTTTCCGCAGTCGTCGCGGAGGAGGCGATCTACGACCTCCACGCCCCGATCGTCAGAGTCACCGGGTTCGACGTCCCCTGGCCGCAGTTCGCCATCGAGAGACACGCCCTGGTCGACGTCGACCGGGTGGCTGCCGGGATCGCCCGGGTGATGGCGGCATGAGCCGGCCCGGCCCCGGATCCACTGGTCTCCGGCCGTGACGGTCTAGGTTGTCCTGCTCGTGAGCCATCTGAGGCCTGAGGACCGCAAGAGCCGTCACAGCCGGTCGGCATGCAAGAGAGGGCGTCACCACTACGGGGAGGCGCAGAGCATCGGGGGCGGTATCCGCCGCCAGGTGTGCGAGACCTGTGGCGGAGTCACCATCGACCTCAGCGGGGCCGAACCTCCCGCCGACGTCATCCGCCGCTCCGACACGATCGGCTCGGTCCCGGGCGATTCATAGCCACCAGAACAGGCCCCTAACCTGCCCGCCGTGACTCGTGTCATCCAGGCCGCCGGCGGTCTCGTCTTCCGCGAGTCTTCCAAGGGGAAGCTGAAGATCCTGGCCGCCCACCGTCCCCGCTACGACGACTGGGCGCTCCCCAAGGGCAAGGCCGACAGAGGCGAGAGCCCCGAGGAGACTGCGGTCCGCGAGGTCCTCGAGGAAACGGGGTACCGCTGCCGGGTGGTGGCGGCCCTCGACACCACCCGGTATCGAGTCGAGGGGGGGATCAAGGAGGTCTCCTGGTTCGCGATGAGGCCCCTCCCCGACAGTCCCGGGTTCGTGAAGAACAACGAGGTCGACGAGATCCGCTGGGTCACTCGCAAGCAGGCCGTCGTATTGTTCGACTACGACAACGATCGCAACCTCGTCGCGGATTCAGGTCTGAAGAAGCTGGCTCGTACCGGGACCATCTTCTTGCTCCGGCACGCCGCAGCCGGCGATCGGGCGACGTTCGAGGGTGTCGACTCGACCCGCCCACTCACCAAGAAGGGACGACGTCAGGCCGAGGCGATAGCCGGCCTTCTGTCCGGACGGGGCATCGAGCGCATCTACACCAGCCCATACACGCGATGCGTGGAATCGGTCAGGCCATTGGCCAAGCTGACCGGGGCCAAGATCCGTGAGCACGACGCCCTCGCCGAGGGTCCCGACGTCGACGCCGCCTACAGCCTGGTCGACGATCTGGTGGGGTACAACGCGGTGTTGTGCAGCCACGGCGATGTCATTCCGGCCGTGATCAACAGGATGATGTGGGCCGGTCTCTCCCTGGAGTCCCGGTTCTACTGCTCCAAGGCATCGATCTGGGAGGTCGACCTCGTCGGCGGGAGGTTCACCACAGCCCGCTATATCCCACCCCCGAAGGTCTGACACCTCGAACCCAGGGTTCAAAGCGTCGCTGAGCGACGCTGGGAACCCTGGGTTCGACTCTTCCGGGAGTCGGGTCAGCTCTCCTGGTTCCGGAAGATGAAGGAGAGGCCCTCCTCGGTGTCCTCGACGTCCATCATGGTGTTCTCGAGGGGGGTGACGACCACGGGATCCAGATAGATCTCGGTGCCCGCCTTCTCCACCACCTGGTGGTCATCGGAGACGTCTTCGACGAACTCCAGACGAAGTGCGAGACCGCCGGTCGGGCCCTGCTCCGCAGTGAGCCGGTTCTCCCGGCCGTCCGGTATTCCCTGGGCCTCACGGAGATTTTCCAGGGCGGCGGCGGCATTCTCTGTCAGTTGCACGGTGCTTCCTTTCTGTCGCGCCGTGCACCCACCGTAGGCGGGCCCTGGATTTGTCACGGATGGGGCCTCTAGGCGTCCTCCCAACCAGGAGGCCTTCTCGCCTTGGGCAGTCTGGAGACAACGGCCAGGTAGGAGTCGTCGATCGCCTCGAGAATCTCGTCACGCGGGATGGCACCGTCGTGACGAAGGGTGTTCCAACCGGAGCGCCCGATGTAAGCCATCACCGAGGCGTCCTCGGGGTACCGCTGTAGCCAGATGTCGGCTTCGTCGCGGTCTCCGCCGCATTTCACCCCGACCGTGGTGTCGTGGAGGAAGGCGAAGATCTTTCGATCCACCTTGGCCACGATGTCCCCCTCCCAGGGCTCGTCTCGCCAGGCGCCCGGCTTGGCCAGGCTGTACTCGAGCACCTCCTCGAACTTCATCGCCCGGCAGGCCCTCACACGCTCTTGGTGCCCGAGACCCAGTCGGCGTAGAGGGCCCCGTAGACACCGTCGCAGACGACCAGGTCACGGTGATGACCACGCTCGACGAGACGACCTCCGTCGAAGACCAGGACCTCGTCGGCTCCCTCGGCGGTGGAGAGCCGGTGAGCGATCGTAACCGAGGTGCGCCCCTCGGTCAGCTTGTCGATGGCGTGACGCAGGGCCACGTCGAGGGCGGGATCGACGGCCGAGGTGGCCTCGTCGAGCACCAACAGGTCGGGGGTCGCGATCCAGGCACGGACCAGGGCGACCAGCTGGCGCTCGCCGGCGGAGAGATTCCCCCCACGCTCCCCCGCCTCGGTGCCCAGGCCATCGGGCAAACCCCGCACCCACTCGCCCAGACCGAGCTCGTGAAACGCAGACCACACCTCGGCGTCGTCGGCCTCGGGGCGGCCATAACGGACGTTGTTGGCGATCGTGTCGTCGAACAAGAAGCCCTCCTGGGGGACGAACCCGACCCGGCTCCTCAACTCGGCGAGACGGATCCGCTGAGCGGACAGCCCTCCGATGTGGACAGTCCCCACACTGGGGTCCATGAGCCGGACCAGAAGCTTGGCGAATGTGGTCTTGCCCGACCCGGTCTCGCCTACCACCGCGATCCGGGAGCCCACCGGTATGTCGACTGTGACATCGCTGAGCACCTCCACCCCATCCGGATAGGAATAGTGGACGTGATCGAAATTTGCGCTGAGACCCCCGGGCCGCAGTGTCTCGGCGTCCACCGGCTCGGTGACGTCGACCTCGCCGTCGAGCACGTCGACCACACGTCGCAGACCGGAAGCAGCCGACTGGGCGAACTCGAGGGTCTCCACCAGGATCTGCAGAGGCTCGATCAGGAGATTGGTCAAGAGGAGAAAAGCGACCAGCGTCCCGGCCGAAGTCCCCAGCCGAATCCCGATGAGCACACCGGCTACCACCAACACCGCGGTGAGCAGCCCCGCGAAGATCTCGGCCGTCGAGAAGAGAATGTTCCCGAACCTCGCCGTCTTGTACTCCACCTGGAAACGCCGCTCCAGGGCTTGGGCAACCTTGGCCTTGGTGGTCTCCTCGGTTCCGTACGCGCGAACGATGGGGATGGCCGTGATCGACTCGCTGAGAACCCCGAGCGAGGCCCCGACCTCCTTTCGCACCGCGTCGTAGTTCCGAGCCAGGATCTTCTGGAACCAGCGCATCATCACCAGGTAGATGACGACTCCGGTGAGGGCGATCAGGGCCAATCGCCACTCGTAGGATGTCATCACCGCGGTGGCGAGGAGCACCTGGCTGGAAGCGATGATCATCCCCACGCCACCCCACTCCATGAACTCCTGAAGAGTGGTGATATCCGAGGTGACCCGGGACAGCAGGTTTCCCCGCCGCTCGGACTGCACGTGGAGCACGGACTGGTTCATGATGTGGCTGAAGGTCTTGGTGCGAAGATCGGACAAGCCGGTCGAGGAGGAGTCGACCAGCCGCAGCAGGGCCACCCGACCCACCACCAGACCGACGATCAGCGCTACCAGCGCGATGACTGCGAGGGAGACGACGCCAGTCATGTCGATCACACCTGGGGCGAGGATCTCCTCGTCGAGGATCTTCTGGAGGACGATGGGGGTAACGACCGTGACCGCCTGACCCACCATGGCCAGGATCAAGGTGATACCAAGCCCGTGACGCAGCGATGGGGCCTCGACGAAGGCGCGGCGTATCAGATTGAAGGTGCCGGTCGAGGCGGTGGTTGACGGCTCGTTCATGACGCCTCCCGTAGCCGCTTCGCCTCTTCCTCATAGGCCTGGACCAGGCGGGCGTAGCCGGGCTCGCTCTCGATCAGCTCGTCATGCGTGCCATGACCGAGGATTCGCTTCTGATCGACGAACACCACCTCGTCGGCGAGCCGGATCGAGGAGGGCCGGTAGGCGACGACGACGATGGTCGACGGCAACTCGGCGCCTTTCAGTGCCCGCAGGATCTCCGCCTCCACCGATGGGTCGACTGCGGACGTGGCGTCGTCGAGGATGAGGAGACGGGGCTTTCTCACCAGCGCCCTGGCCAGGGCGAGCCGCTGCCTCTGCCCACCCGAAAGGGTCGTGCCCCGTTCGCCGAGCTCGGTGTCGATCCCATTCGGGAGCACATTGACGAACTCGTCGGCGGCGGCGAGACGGAGTGCGGTCATCACCTCGTCGTCTGAGAACTCACCGCCGAGTGTGACGTTCTCACGCACTGTTGCATCGAAGAGAAATGCGCTCTGCGATACGTAGGCCACCTCCTTGGGCAGCTCAGAGCGGGCGAATTGACGCAGGTCGCGGCCGGCGAGTCTGATCGAGCCGGAGTCCGGATCCCAGAGCCGGGCCAGGAGCAGTCCCAGGGTCGACTTGCCGGAGGCGGTGGGCCCGACCACCGCGAGGGTGGTGCCTGCATCGAGATCGAGGTCGAGATGGCTCAGCACCTCATCGTCTGAATACGCGAAGGTGACGGTCTCGCCTGTGATCGGAGCGGCGCCGGAGTCCGTGGAGGCGAAAGTGTCCCCCCACGACAAGTGCTCGTCCGCATCGAGCACCTCCTGGACACGACGCCACCCGGCGAGGCTCCCAGCCAGGTCCCAGAGCACGAATCCGATCAGCTGGATGGGAAAGGCGAGGAGGGTGAGCAGATAGGCCACGGTCACCAGGTCGCCGGGGGTGACCGCCCCAGCGGTGGCCCGGGCCGCCCCCACGACCAGGAGCACGACTATCAGGACCTGGGGCAACGAGCGCATGATCACCTGGTAGTTGGTCCAGGTGGCGAGAACCCGTATGAGATTGTCACGCAACCGGTCGCTGGCCTCACCGAATCTCTGCGACACGAAGGACTCCCGCCCCATGGCCTTGACGGTGAGGGCGCCGTCGAAGCTCTCGTGGGCGATCGACGCCACCTCACCACGCGCCTTCTGCACGTGCTCCCACATCCCGAATGTGATCCAGCTCCCCTTGACATCGATGGCGATGGCCAGCACGAGGCCGATAACGGCTCCGACCCCAAGCCAGGGGTCGATGGCGGTGACGAGTGCCACTGTGCCGAAGAGCAGCAGTGACACTCCGGTGGCGTAGGGCAGGGGGCCCAGCACCCCGGTGCCCTGGTCGGTGTCGGCGTCGGCGACGGCGAGAAGGTCGCCGATCGCCTGGCGGTTGAACCAGGACATCTTGAGTGTCAGCTGCTGGGCCAGGAGCTGGTTGCGTATGTCACGCCTCGTCGCCCCCGTCAGGTAGGCGGCCCCGGTGCGTCGCACGACGATCCCGATCGCTTTGAACACCGCCACAGCGAGCACGACCAATCCGGCGACGGCAAGTAGCTCGGGCTCCTCGCCTCGGTCCAGAATCGGAATGATGACGTTGTCGGTGACCCAGCCGATCACCCACGACGACACGATGATCGCAGCGGCGTAGCAGGCAGCGCCGAGCACCGCGATGGTGAAGGCCTTGGGATGCATCTTCACGAAGCGCCCGATCAGCTTCAGCCCGTCGCGCACCACGTTGGTCGGTGTCAGGGCAGGTTCAGACATGGTCACTCAAGGTAGAGGTTGAAGGACGGTTCAAGTCAAGCCCGATGGCGACCGGGCCCGATGGGGCATTTTACGGTCGGACCGAGCCGTCCGGGGTCCAATTTCCGAATGGCCGATCGGCTACCTTCACCGCGATGGAAATTGGTGCGGGTCAGCTCTACATCGGGCGGGATGCCGGGTCGGAGGAGCCTGTCCTGTATGACGCCGACAACCTGACCACGCACGGCGTCATCGTCGGCATGACCGGCTCGGGCAAGACCGGATTGGGGGTCGACCTGATCGAGGAGGCCCTCCTCAACGGGATCTCCTGTCTCGTCATCGACCCCAAAGGAGACATGGGCAACCTGGCGCTCAACTTCCCGGATCTGGCCCCGTCCGACTTCGAGCCGTGGATGGACCCGGCCACCGCGGCGAAGGAAGGAAAGACCGTCGCCGAGCTCGCTGCCGCCACCGCCGCCACGTGGAAGACCGGGTTGGAGACGCACGGTATCGGCGCAGAGCGCATGAGGAAGCTCGCGGACAGCGCCGACATCACCATCTACACGCCTGGCTCCGGGGCCGGAGTGGGTCTCAACGTCCTCGGCTCGATGAAGGCGCCGTCACTCGACTGGGAGACCGACGCCGAGGTGCTCCGTGACGAGATCAGCGCCTTCGTCTCCTCGCTGTTGGTGCTGGCCGGGATCGATTCCGACCCGGTCTCCGGACCCGAGCACATCCTGTTGGCCAGCATCGTGGAGCATTTCTGGAAACAGGGCACCGACCTCGATCTCGCCACGCTGGTGAGCCAGGTCCCCAACCCGCCCTTTCCCAAACTCGGTGTCTTCGAGGTCGACACCTTCTTCCCCGGGAAGGACCGGATGGTTCTCGCTCTGAAGCTGAACGGGTTGCTCGCATCGCCGTCGTTCGCCGCCTGGATGAACGGTCACCCCCTCGATATCGAGGAACTGATCGGGGGAGAGAAACCGAAGGCGGCCATCGTCTACATGTCCCATCTCAGCGACGAGGAACGCCAGTTCCTGGTCACGCTCCTCCTGGGGAAGACGGTGACCTGGATCAGGTCCCGACCCGGGACCGGCGAGCTGAAAGCGCTGATCTACATGGACGAGGTCTTCGGCTTCGCCCCGCCCACGGCAGAGCCTCCCTCGAAGAAGCCGATCCTCACCATCCTCAAACAGGCACGGGCTCACGGTGTGGGGATGGTGCTCTCCACCCAGAACCCGGTCGACCTCGACTACAAGGCGATGTCCAATGCCGGGACGTGGATGGTGGGCCGGCTGCAGACGGAGAACGACAAGAGAAGGATCCTCGAAGGGCTGGAGTCGGCGACCGGCGCCATCGACATCGACCTCCTCGACAAACAGATCTCCAATCTGGAGAAGCGACAGTTCGTGCTCCATTCCACCAAGGCGCAAGAGCCCACGCTCTTCGGGACCCGTTGGGCAATGTCCTACCTGGCCGGCCCGCTGACCCGCGACCAGGTGTCCCGGCTCATGGCCGGTCGCGACGAGGGCCAGAAAAAAACTTTGCCGCCAGACAGCCCGGTCGCCGAGATGCCCACGACGCCGTCCGTGACCCCGCCGTCACCTGCTGACGGGGTGAGCGCGGTGTTCCTCGAGCCGGCGGCCTCCTGGGCTTCCCGGGTGAACGCGGATCCAACCTCGACACTCTTCCACCCGGCGGCGGCAGCCACCGTCCAACTCTTGTACGACGATACCGACGCCGACGTCGCACACCAGGAGACCTATGAAGCGGTCGTCTATCCCCTGGACGGTGTCATCGATGCGGGCGAGATCTTGAGCGTGGACCACGACCCCGCCGACTTCGTCTCCGAGATGCCGGCCGGTGCCCGCTGCGTGTCAACGGTCGATTTCGGGACCAAGTCTTTCTGGAAGGGGGTGGAGACCGACCTCGAATCTCATCTGGTGGCCAATCGGCCGCTGCGTGTTTGGAAGAACGAGCCCCTCGACCTCTACTCCCGGGTCGGGGAGACCGAGGGGGAATTCCGGGAGCGCTGTCGGGGCGCCGCCGAGACCGCGGCCGACACCGAGGTCGCCAAGCTGAGAGAAGGGTTCAAGAAGAAGTTGGATCGGATCCGGGAGGAGATCGCCGAGGCGCAGACCCGGTATCACGAGGCCGACGCCATCGCCGCAGCTCGATCCGAGGAGAGCGTGGTGGGCACCGTCGGGGACCTCCTGGGCGCCTTCCTCGGGGGCAGGTCGGGATCGACAGCGCTGCGGCGGGCCGGACGCCGCCGCACGGCAACCGCAAAAGCCGAGGCCGCTGCCGACAGCGAAGCGGCGAAGTACCACGCCAAGCATCAGGAGCTGGAGCAGCTGGAGGACGAGCTTGCCGAGGCGGTGGAGCGGATCGGCGCCGAGCAGGATGCCCTCGCCGAGCAGATCGAGACCGTGGAGATCCCGCTGGAGAAGTCGGACATCCGGGTCGCCGACCTCAAGCTGGTCTGGATCCCGACTGCCGGGTGATGTGGGTTGAGCGTGTGCAAATGGTGGCGAATATCGCCACCATTTGCACACGCGTCAGACGGTGTCGACCAGGGCTTTGAGCAGGTCGCGGATGGAGACGACGCCGAGGAGGTCGCCGTCGTCCCCCACCACCGGGAGATGGCGATAGTCGGACTCGGCGATCCAGGCGGCCGCATCCCAGACGTCGAGATCCGGATCGAACGTGTCCGGCTCGTCGCTCATCAGCACCGACACCGCCGTGTTCAAGTCGATGCCCTCGGCGACGGCGCGCCGGATGTCGCGCTCGGTGATCAGCCCGAGGAGGCTGAGACCCTCGACCACGGCAAGGGAGCCCAGGTCCGACTGCTGCATCGCGGTGGCGGCCTCCAACAGGGTCGTGTCCGGGCCGCAGAGGTAGGGGGCTTCGCCGACGAGGTCACCGAGTCGCATCCCGGTCACGCTAACCCCTCCCGGGGACATGAAAAGCAATGAGCCCGCCTTGCGGCGGGCTCGTGGCAAAGGAGGGCTCTGTCGGTCAGACGAGGTCCGCCTCCCGGATCCCGAAGGAAGGATGGCGGAGGCGGCACAGGGCCAGCTTCTCCAGCTGACGGATCCGCTCCCGGGTGAGGTTGAACTCGTCACCGATCTCCTCGAGGGTGCGGGGGACGCCGTCGAAGAAGCCATACCGGAGGGCGAGAATCCGGCCCTCGCGCTCGGGGAGCCGGTCGATCGACTGACGCAGTGAGTTGGCGACATCCATCTCCTCGGTCATCTGCACCGGGTCGGCGGCGTCCTCGTCCTCGATGAAGTCACCGAGTTGGGCGCCGTCCTCGCCGATGGGCTGCTCGAGGGAGACGGTGTCGGCGACCGACAGGGCCAGCTCGACCTTGTCCACGGTGACACCCGCCTCCTCGGCGATCTCGTCGGGACGGGGGTCACGGCCAAGTTCCGCCTTGAGCGAGGCCTGGGCGGCGCGCACCGCCGCCAGCGTGTCGTGGAGATGTACCGGAATCCGGACCGTCCGCGACTTGTCGGCGATGGCGCGGGTTATCGCCTGACGGATCCACCACGTGGCGTACGTCGAGAACTTGAAGCCCTTCCGCCAGTCGAACTTCTCCACGGCGCGGATCAAGCCGAGATTGCCCTCCTGGATCAAGTCGAGGAAGTCGATTCCGGAGGTGTTGGCGTAGCGGCGTGCGTTGGCGACCACCAGACGCAGGTTGGCGGTGAGGAAGTCGTCCTTGGCCTGGGCGCCGCGGCGGGCAACCCGCTTCAGCTCCATCTCCTCCCGCTTGCCCGAGAAGTGCCCTTCCTCGAGCTTCTCGGCAGCCTCCTCGCCGCCCTCGATCTTTTGGGCGAGCTCGACCTCCTGCTCTGCGGTGAGCAGGTCGTACTCGCCGATCGCGGTCAGGTATTGGGAGACCAGATCGGTGGTGAGACGCCCCCGCTCGTCGGTCAGCTTCGACTGCAGACGCGAACGACGCGGCTTCTCGGTCTTGTCCTTACGCGTTTCAGTAGCTGCCATAGATGATTTCCGGTCCTCCAACGGGCTTGGGTCGGTGGCGAAATACGACCCGGCGTCCAACTATACGCATCGGCGAAGGGTTGTGAACCCCCCTCTTTTCCACAGCTTCAAAACGCCCGGGGGCTTTCCCCGATTCCAGCCACACTGCAGCTCCACGAATTCTATCCGCACCGAAACGCTCTCATTCCACCAGGGACATTCAGCCCACAGCGGGCACAGACGTCGGTTGGAAGACCCTCTTCCCGTCGTCGGTGACGATCTTGCCGACACCCGGCATCGGATAATGCCCGGCAGCGAAATTGGTATCGGTGTCCCTGATCGACTCGAAGACCCGGTCCCGGAAGTTTCCGCAGAGCTCGTGGTCGTTGTCCACGGGGAGGCTCCAATACGGATGCTCGACCTGGAACGGGTGGTTGCTGAGATCGCCGCCGAGGATGGTGCTGGTGCCCTGGGACTCGACCCGGACACTGAGATGGCCGGGGGTGTGGCCGAACGACTCGCGTGCACTCAACCCGGGCAGGATCTCGGTGTCCTCGTCGATGAAATCGACCACCCCGGCGTCGAGGAGTGGCGACATGATCCGGCGGGCGGCGGTGCCAAAGTCGCTATCGGCGGTCTTCCAGAACTCCCACTCATTGGTGTGGAACACATGGCGGGCGTTGGGAAAGACGATCTTCCCGTCACGCTGGCTCCCCCCGATGTGGTCGTAGTGCATGTGGGTGTAGACCACGGTCTCCACCGAATCACGGGGGATCCCCAGGGCGTCGACGGCATCTGGCATCAGCCCGACCGTCATCCCCTCCTGATCCATCTCCCCGATTCCGGCGTCGACCATCATGGTGTGATCTCCGTCGGTGAGCAGGAAACAGCCGAAGTTGAGACGAGCCTGACCCTGCTCGTTGCGGGGATGGAACCGCCAGTCGTATTCCGTGGACTCGGCGTAATAGGTGGCGGGATCCCGCCAGTAGTAACCGTCCTCGATGATGTAGAGCGTGTAGTTGCCGCAGTCGAGCTTCCAGGTCATGGGTGAGATGATGCCAGAAGCGGCCCGCGACGAGGCTCTGCCATCAGCCGGGCGCTCAGGTCCGGTTGAAGGTCGAGGTCACACCCTCGTTGCTGATGGCGAGCACATCGCCGTCGCAGCTGTACTCGCTCTCGCTGGCGATCGTCTCCGGGATTCCGGGCGCTTCCAACCCGGGCGGCATGGGTAGCTCCTGACCGTCGACGATGATCGACGAGTTGGCGATCAGATCGGAGACGTCCGTGTTCACCGTCAGGGTGGCGTCGTCGGCAGACCACGACCCGGTCTCCTCCCCGTTCACCTCGACTTTGAACGTGGAGTCGGCGACGCCGATCTCGAAACCCCACCGCTCCCGGACTGCTCGGAGCGTTCCGTCCTCTGAGAACTCGACCGTGAAGTCGCCCTCCAATGGAGCGATGTCGGCGTCCGGCATGCCGGCGTCGAGGAAGACCTCGGTCATCTCGGCGACGAATGCCTCGCTGTCGAGAGCCCAGGTGCCGACCAAGCACTCGGATCCGTCTCCGGCTGTGGCCGGCTCGGTCGTGGTGGTCGTGGCTGCTGCGGAGGTGGTGGTGGTCACCGCAGCCTGCGACGTCGCACCGGGCTCGACTGTCGTTGTGCTGGTGCCGTCGCCGCCCTCCGCATTGCAGGCAACGGCGGCGAGGCCGAGGGCGATGACGATGAGAAATCTGGGCATGACGCGACGTTAGACCACCGTCGCCGAAATCAGTCAGGGTCGGCCGAGTCGAGGTGATCGCGGGGGCGGACCACCTCGGCCACCCGGCCCCGGCTGGTCGCCAGCTCGGACCATTGTCCGATGTCGAGCTCGATCACGACCACGGTTCCGGTCTTCATCTCCACCCGCTCCCCGGTGAGGGCGGACACCAG
Source organism: Acidimicrobiia bacterium (assembly GCA_035249605.1). Lineage (GTDB taxonomy): Bacteria > Actinomycetota > Acidimicrobiia > Spongiisociales > ZC4RG35 > JANQRA01. The sequence goes on along the minus strand of DATFGI010000028.1, from coordinate 17,381 downwards.
TGTCGACCACGTGGGCTGATGTCCGACCAGCAGGAGACGATCCACCCCCGCAACCGAGACCGCTATCTCGATGACCCCCTCGGCACCCGACTCGTACAGAAGCGGCTCCAGCACCAGCTTCGAGTCCCACCCGCCGCTCTCCATGGCGATCTCGGCGGTCCTCCGCGCCCGCTCTGCCGTCGAGGAGATGATCAATTGGGGAGCCAGACCCCGGCCCGTCAGGACCTCACCGATGACCCGGGCGCTGCGGGCACCACGGTCGTTGAGAGGACGGTCATGATCCGCCCCGTAGTCGGCCGACCAATCCGACTTGCCGTGACGCATGACGAGCAGCGTCTTCAAGAAGATCCCACGCGGGGAAGGGCCTCGTGTGCTGAGATCAGATCCCGAGCTCGGCGCGGAGCTCGTCGAGCTTGGAGTTGGCCTCGGCCATGTTGATCTCCTTGCGTAACTCGGCCTCGGCACCCTCCGGCGTGGCCTCGTGCAACTCGGCCTTGGCCATCGCCTCGGCCTTGCGCATCTCGATCTTGTCCTCGACAGTTGCGAGATCGGGCCCCTGATCGCTCACCGAAGCCGACATCGACTCGACGGCATTGTTGACGGCCTCTTGCATCTTGGCCTGCTCCAGCGTCCCCAGCATCTCGAGACGCCTCGCTGCCAGCTCCTGCACCTTCATGGCATTGGTCTGGACCGCTTCTTTGGCCTGATCGGACTGGGTGACCGCCGTCTCGAACTGGCCCTTGAGTGACTCGAGGTTGTTCTCGGAGGCCTGCAGCTTCATGGCAAGGCTCTGAGCTGCCTGAGTCCATTTGCCGACAGCGACCTCATCGCCTTTCGCCCTGGCCTCCTCGGCCTTGAGCAGCGCCTGCTTGGCCATCTCCTTGGCCTCACCAACCGACTCTGCGGCTCGCTCGATCTGAGACTCGAGCTGGGTCTTGTGGGCGATCACCTTGGCGGCCTGGTTGCGAAGATCCTGATCTCGCCGCCGGGCCTCGTCGATGGCGGACTGGATCTCTATCTCCGGGTCCATCATCTCCTCGGTGGTGGTCTTGAACCAGGACCGGAAATAGGCAATCAGACGCTTGAACATCTACGGGCTCTCCTTGTCGTCGATTCGAGTCTAGGGGTGGGGCTCAACCTCGCCGCCGGCCACCCCCGCGTATCCGCCCCCCACCACCGATCCGGCCGCCACCGCCACCGATTCGGCCCCCTCCACCACCGCCCCATCCCCCCATCCTGCCCCCGAAGCCGCCCGGGCCGCGCATGCCACCCATGCCACGCATAGCCATCATCGTCATCAGTACCGAGAGCAACTCGTTGGAGCCCGAGCTCTGCCTGTGGGGCCGCCGGTCGTAGTCGGAGGGCGGAGGGATCGTCCCCTGACCGGGGGTGGGAACCCCCTCACCGGGCGGTGGGGGCGGCACCATCGGCTCAGCCGAGACCGGCTCGGGCTTGGGCGGCTTCGGCTTGCCGTCGAGGAGAGCCTCGGCGCAGTCGAGCTCCCAGATCGCCAGGTCGAGCTTCTCGGTGACTTCGAGCATCGCCGGCAGGGTCGATGCCTCCTCGGTGTCCTTTATGGCTTGGGTGTACATGGCCGACGCCCGCTGGTAGTGGTCTTCAACCTCCTGGTTCTCGGAGAGAGCGACCTCACCCTCCATCTCCAGGATGTCGTTGGCCACCTCGTCGAGCTTGGCCTTGGCGATCCCCTTGACGTGCTCGAGACGGCCGGCGGCTCGCTCGTTGCTCTTCCGGTTGCTCATCCAAATCCAGCCCACCACCGCGGCGCCTCCGACGAGCAGGATCCACCCCCAGGGCAAGCCTCCGGATTCCGATCCCGGTCCCTCCCCACCCTCGCCGCCGCCGGGCGCCTGACCGGTGAGATTCTCGATGAAGATCTGGACGACCTCGTCGTCGCTGCCCCCGGAGAACGAGGCATCGATCGCGGCGTCCATCTCCTCGGCGGTCCAGAACGTCCCGTCCCCGGCGAAGCCCACGGTCTGCGGAGCCACTGTCACCACGTAGCCATCACCCAGCAGGTCGAGGGTGGAGTCCGAGAAGGTGGGGGCTCCGCCCGGAGGCTCCTCGCTGAGGACCACGATGTAGAGCCGGCCTCCGTCGGACCGGCCCTCGAAGACGGCATCGCTCACCACATCCTCGCTGGCGGAGGATCCGGGCTCGATGTAGTAGCCGTCGGCCTCGAGACCGGGTAATGCCTCCTGTGGCGTGGCCGCGAACAGCGTGACCAGGGCCACTCCGGCGAGAAGACGCTTCATGATCCGGAGGGTAACGAGACCCCCGAGGTCACATGACACTCGCTTACCGAGACAGCCTCCTCGAAGCAGTAGCTTCGAAGTAGATGCCCAATCGCCTCGCCGAAGCGACCTCCCCTTACCTCCTCCAACACCGGGACAACCCGGTCGAATGGTGGGAGTGGGGGCCGGAGGCGTTCGCAGAGGCACGTGATCGCGATGTACCCATCCTCCTCAGCGTGGGGTACGCGGCATGCCACTGGTGTCATGTCATGGCCCACGAGTCGTTCGAGGACGAGACCATCGCCGCCGCCATGAACGAGCGCTACGTCAATGTCAAGGTCGATCGGGAGGAGCGGCCCGACGTCGACTCGATATACATGGAGGCGGTCCAGACCATGACTGGCCAGGGCGGCTGGCCGATGACGGTCTGGATCGACCATGAGGGACGACCCTTCTACGCCGGCACCTACTTTCCCAAAGAACCCAGCCACGGCATGCCCGGGTTCGACCAGGTGATGGAGGCGGTGAGCTCGGCATGGGAGCACCGCCGTGAAGACGTGGCGGATCAGGCGTCGCGGCTGGTCGAAGCCATCTCACAGGACCTCCCGGCTGGGGACGCACCCGGAGACGGTGTGCTGCGCGCCGCCTACGACCAGATCGAGTCGTCCTTCGATCCGGTGAGCGGCGGGTTCGGGGGGCCGCCCAAGTTCCCCCAGCAGCCGGTGTTGGAGTTCCTACTCAGGGTCCGAGAGGAGGAGTGGGCCCCGAGGGCGGGGAGCATGTTGGTCAAGACCCTCGAGGAGATGGCGGCTGGCGGCATCCACGACCAGATCGGGGGAGGTTTCGCCCGCTACTCGGTGGATGGCCACTGGCTGGTGCCCCACTTCGAGAAGATGCTCTACGACAACGCCCAGCTGGCCCGTCTCTATCTCTGGGCGGGAATCGAGTTGGAGCGCCCTGATTTCGTCGCGGTCGCTCGCTCCACCCTCGACTACATGGTCCGCGACCTGCGGCACTCCCAAGGCGGGTTCTTCTCATCCGAGGACGCCGACTCCGAAGGGGTCGAGGGGAAGTTCTATGTCTGGTCGAAGGAGGAGATCGAAGAGATCCTCGGCGAATCCGCCCCCGGGATCATCGCCTATTACGGAGTGACCGAGGAGGGCAACTTCGAGGGCACCAACATCCTCAACGTCGTCGGGGAGGAGACTCCGGCCGATCTCCTCGACGCCAGACGGGCCCTGATGGAGCGAAGAGAGGCTCGGGTCCGCCCGGGACTGGACGACAAGGTGGTGACGGTCTGGAACGGCCTCGCGATCCGGGCCTTCGCCGAAGCCGGAGCAGCCCTCGAGGATGCACGCTATCTGGAACTGGCATCCCAGGCGGCGAGTTTCGCCACTGACAATCTCATCGTCGATGGCCAGGTGATGCGGTCGTGGCGGGAGGGTCGGACGTCGGTTCCCGGGTTCCTCGACGACCATGCCGGGCTCGCCGTCGGGCTCTTCACCCTCTACGCCGCCACGGGCGAGATCGCCTGGTATCAGCACGCGGTGCAGTTGACACAGGGACTGGAGCGGTTCTCACGGCAGGCCGGCGGCTTCTACTCCACTGGCACCGAGGACTTGGTGAAACGGCCCTACGACGTCACTGACAATCCCCTGCCATCGGGCAATGCACTCGCAGCGGAAGCGCTGCTCATCGCCGCCCTGTACACCGGGGACTCAGAACTCAGAAAGGCGACCGAGGAGGCCTTGGGTGCCGCCGCCATCCTCGCCGAGAGATACCCGTCGATGGTCGGCCACCACCTCTCCGTGGCCCATTCGGCAGCCCGGTCACGAGAGTTGGCGATCGTCGGCCCGGCATGGCGGCGTCTCGCCCGGGTGAGCTGGTCCCGTTTCCGCCCAAATGTCGCCCTGGCGATGGCGTCGGGTGACAGCGATCAGGTCCCCCTCCTCCGTGACCGCTTCCAGGAGGGCCGCACGCTGGCCTACGTGTGCCGCGATTTCGTGTGCGACCTCCCCACAGCCGAGCCCGCGGAGCTGGCGGCATTGCTGGAACGCTGAGACCTAGGCGAGGGCCTGCGCTCGGAGGAGGGCGGCTCTCATCACCTCTTCTGGATACGGTCCCGACCGAGCGGCGTCTTCCAGATCGAGGTCGCCGGCGACCAGACGTTCGGCGATCGAGGCCACGGCTGCCAATTCCTCGAGCTGACCGTTGACAAAAGCCCGGTCGACGATGTCTCCGTGCCCAGGCACGAACTCGCCCGACGCGTCATGGCTGGCCAACTGCAGGGTGAGGGGCCAGGCGGTCGGGTGGCTGTCCCCGAAGGATGGCGGGCCACCCTCCTCGATCATGTCTCCGAAGAAGGAGACATCGGAGCCATCGACCGCCACCACGATGTCGGCGTCGGTGTGAGCAAAGCCGTGATAGGCCATGTGCACCCCGCGCCCGATGTCGAGCGATGCCTTGTCCGAGAACACCTTGGTAGGCGGCACGATGGCGACCTCGTCGATCTGGGGGTGCATCTCCTCGTCGATCCAGGCCTTGGCATCTTCCTTCATCTCCTCGCCGCGTTGGGTGAGGGCGATCTGGGTGAGCTCGTGGCCCCAGATCTCGGCGCCGGGGAAAACCGAGTTCCCGAAAGTGTGGTCCCAGTGCCAATGGGTATTCACCACCCAGCGCACGGGGAGGGGAGTCAGTGTGCGAAGCTCGTCGGCCAGCTCCATGGCTTCCCGATGAGAAGACCTGGTGTCGACGAGAAGGACCCCGGCGTCCCCGATCACCACACCCACGTTGAGGTCGAGGGATTGGTACCGGCGGCGGAAGACCCCTTCGGCGAGCTGGTCGAACATGGTCGCGGACGATAGGTGGACAGCAGAAGCCGTGCCCAGGGCCGGATCTAAACTTCAACTCAACTTCATATCGATCGATACGATTCAGACATGGAATTGCTGACCATCGGTGAGGTTGCGAAGAGGTCAGGGGTGGCCACATCCGCGCTTCGCTTCTACGAGACCAAGGGGCTCATCGCATCGGAGCGGACCGACGGCAACCAGCGCCGGTATCCCCGGGCCACCCTGCGCCGGGTGGCGTTGATCCGTGCCGGACAAGAGGTCGGCCTGTCGTTGTCCGAACTGGCTCACGCGCTGGAGCATCTCCCCCACGACAAGACCCCGACCAGGAGCGACTGGGAGCGTCTCTCGGTCTCGTGGCGGAGCAGGCTCGACGCTCAGATCGCCGAGCTGGTCGCCCTCCGAGACGAGCTCACCGACTGCATCGGGTGTGGCTGTCTGTCCCTCACTTCGTGCTCGATCTTCAACCCGGGCGACGCCGCCTCCGGTTTGGGCACCGGCCCCCGCTACCTGCTCGGAGACAGCCGGGACGCGGTGGTGTCCGACATCTGAAGCGCCCGGGCCGACACCAAGACGAATGTGATCCAAAGGGCGTCGGCGAGAGCGAGGTGGACCAGCTGCATCCACACCGGCACACCGAGAACGATGTTGACCAGCCCGGTGAGCATCATCGCCGCCACCAGGACGAACAGGCCCTTCACCGCCGGGGTGCGGGCATGACCCGATTTGGATGAGACCCACCACCCGGTGGACGCGGCGAAAACAGCCAGGACCGGATGAACCACGCGGAGCCGGGTGAGGAAATGCTCGACACCCGAAAGGTCATCGGTCTTGGGGAAGAGGGTGTCGGCCAGTGCAGTGACCGCCCCGGTGGCGGCGAGGAGCACGAGAGCAATCGCCCCCAGAACCACGGCACGTGTGATCTTGGTGTCCTTACCGAAGTCGAGACGGGAGCCGCCGCGCAGCCAGACGATGGTGAGGGTCAAAGCGGCGAGGAGAAACAGGGTGTTGACCAGATGGAGAGGTACCGAGACCGCGCGGGCCATCGACGTGTCCTCGGCCACCCATTCGGCCAGCACGATCATCGCCCCGATCAGCGCCTCGCCGACGACAGCGACCGCCGAGAGGAGCACCCCGGTCCGCGCCGGGTGGCCTTGGGCGGTGGCTCGCCAGACCCAGACCACTAGCACTGCCACCAGGACCAGTGCGACGCCGCTCGCGGCACGGTGTGTGAACTCGACGGCGGTAGCCCCTTCCAACTCGGGAACCAACGTCCCTTGACAACCCGGCCAGGAGCGGCCGCATCCGGCTCCGCTCCCCGTGGCCCGCACCAGGGCGCCCAACAGGATGACGCCCACGTTGAAAGCGAGGACGAACCAGCCGTAGCGGACGATTCTTGCCACGCCGCAAGCCTAGGAAGACGGCTCGGAAACGGGATCTGCCATCATCTGAGGATGACCATCCCGGGACGGCAGAGTGGGTATCGGCTCGCCGGCATCCTCACCGTGATCGCCGCCCCTCGTGTGATCATCGTGCTCCTGGACGCATCGCCCTTGGGTGGGAACGAAGTCTGACGGTCGCCGGACATGGACATCCACGAAAGCATCGTCGACACCATCGGCAACACTCCCATCGTCCGATTCTCCCGCCTCCATCCCCCGGGAAACCTGGTCGGCAAGATCGAGTATCTCAACCCGGGTGGGTCGGTGAAGGAGCGGATCGCGGTGGAGATGATCGACCGGGCCGAGGCCGAGGGTGTGCTCGCTCCGGGCGGGACGATCATCGAGCCGACCTCGGGCAACACCGGAGTGGGGCTGGCGCTGGTAGCCGCGGTGCGCGGCTATCGGGTGATCTGCACCGTCCCCGACAAGGTCTCCAAGGAGAAACAGGACCTCTTGCGGGCATACGGCGTCGAGGTGGTCGAGACACCAACCGACCTGAGGCCGGGTCACCCCGAGTCCTACTACGGCGTGGCCGACCGCCTCGCCACCGAGATCGAAGGGTCCTTCCAGCCAAACCAATACTTCAACGAGGCCAATCCCCGGGCTCACTACGAGACCACCGGTCCCGAGATCTGGGAGCAGACCGCCGGGGCGGTCGACGTGGTCGTGGCCGGGGTGGGGACGGGTGGGACGATCACCGGGGCGGGGCGTTTCCTCAAGGAAAAGAAGTCCGGGTTGGAGGTGGTGGGAGCCGATCCGGAGGGTTCGATCTACACCCAGGGCCCCGCGGGGGACCTCCACCAATACCTCGTCGAGGGTGTTGGTGAGGACTTCTATCCCGAGACCGTCGACCTCGACGTGATCGACCGGTTCATCGAGGTCACCGACGCCGAGTCTTTCGCCATGGCCCGCACCCTGGCCCGGACCGAGGGAGTGCTCACCGGAGGGTCTGGTGGCCTCGCAGTCGAAGCCGCCTTGCGTGTGGCCAGGGAGGATCCCGACCGGCTGGTGGTGGTGATCGTCCCCGACTCGGGCCGTGGCTATCTGTCCAAGGTATTCAACGACGGGTGGATGCGGGCCAATGGCTTCCAGATATGAGAGACCCCGCCACGAGGGGCGGGGTCTCTGCCTAGAAGTCAGCACCGGCATAGCTTCGAATCGTTCGCCGCAGGTGGACGAGTCCCGCGGTAGCCGGAGCCGGGTGGTCCAAGTTTGGAGTCGCCACCACGTCCCGTGAGGAACGAGCGACGCATCAGCGGTCAGCGCCGCTCAGCGCTTGGCCACCTCCAGAGTCCTGAAACATTCATACAAGTTCGGACCACCTCCTTTCTCTGGTAGCGCGAGTTTGCCACAAATCCGGAGATTGTCATGCTGATTTAGCGGCGCGCAGTCAGAGACGGAGCTGGCCGACAAAGCTGTCCCACCACTCGCCCAAGGCACCGAGACCCTCGCCAAGGGCCCAGATGAAGGCGATGAAGAGGACGACGGTGGCGACCACAGTGGCCAGGGTGCGGACCCGATACAGCTGGCGCTGAGAGTCGTCCTCCACGTAGGAGAGATCGGCGAGCGACGGGGTGGGAGGCGTCTGTATGTACGGGTCTGGCGGTGCGACATACGCGGGTCCCGGCACTCCCGCACTCACCAGCTCTCTTTCTCTCAGCGGCTGGGATTGCTCGTGAGCATGAGCTCCCTCGGCCGGCGCTTGTTCGACTTCCTCTGATGCGGTTTCGGCGGCGGAATCGGAGACGGGATCTTCGTCCCCCTCGACGAACGGCAATGACTCGGCCCGCGGGGCCGGGGTCAGCGTTGCCAGGACCTGCTCGATCGTTGGGCTCGTCTCTTCCACCATGGGTCGTTCCACCTCAGCCTTCTCGAAGAGTTGCCCTTCGTCGACCGCGAGGACCGCGGCCAGGGCAGAAAGGACGTGCTGATCGTTGGGTCGGGACTTGTCACGCTCCCAGGCGCGGATGGTCGCCGTCGAGCGGCCGACCAACTCGCCGAGCTTGGCCTGGCTGAGGCCGAGCTTGGTGCGCTGATAACGCACCGTCCGCCCGAAGCTTCGTTCCGGCATGATCATGAGAGCGTATATACCCCTGGGAAGGTTCCCGAAACGATTGACGAAATTCGTCACGTCCCGGCTGATCTACTGTCGTACGACACGGAGGAGGCGTACGGACGCCTGGTGGGTCCCCCGGTCTTCAAAACCGGTGAGAGGCCGATACGGTCTCTGGCGGGTTCGATTCCCGTCCGCCTCCGCCACCCTCCGTGGCTTTGCCCATTTCAAACGCTATGCGCAGGGTCACCTTCGCCGGGTGCAATTTCGTCGTGGAGCCTGGGGAGTATCGGAGCTCGCAGACCCCATGGCGAGTAACGGTCGGAGTATTCCCGTGTGCCTACCGTTAGCTTGGGGTATTCCATCGAAAGGAAGACATGAGACGCACCGCATTCATCGCATCACTGGTCGTTGGAATCATCCTGATCGTGTCCGGAGCCGCCACCTGGATCGTGGTCAGCAACACACTCGCCGAGCAGAACATCACCGTTGCCGGCGATGCCGATTGTCTCGCCGGTGACGAGGTCGACGGCCCGTTCAGCGCATTCTGTCAGGCCCGGGTCATCGACAAACACACGCTGGAGACCACAGGTGGCCTCACCTATGCCGAGCTCGAACAGGACGACCCATTGCGTCAGGTGGCGATGACCTCGGCTTTCCTCCAGTCGTCCCTCTTCACCTCGGTCGTGGCTTTCGGTGTCGCCGGGATGGCCATCCTGATGGGAATCCTCTTCGTGCTCATCGGTCTCGGGATGAGAGACGTCGGGGTGAAGTCCGGTGAGATCTAGATGGGCTCGAACCTGATGAACGGCGAACCGTCCACCCACTTGTGCAGAGCCTTGTCCACGTCATCAGGCGGGGAGTCCCAGCTCTCGATGAGGGCGCGACGCAGGATCCGGGCCCGCTCCTCGGGGTCGGGCTCGGGTTCGCCCTTCACCGCCACATCGGCGGTGATGCCGCGCTTGAGATGAAGGGTGAACTCGGGGTTGGCCACGATGTTGGCCTCCCAATCCCGCCTGGGGCCATGTCGTCCGGTGAGGTAGTAACGACCGTCGAACTGGTGGAAGTAGATCTCGATGCGGTAAGGCTTGCCCGTTTTGCGGCCGATGGTGGTGATGTCGGCGATCCCGCCACGGTCCATCGCATCCTTGACAGAAGGGTCCATGACGAGATCAACACGGCCACCGGTCTGCGTCTTCCCCGGGTAGCGTCTGGCGGCCAATGGGTCAGCTGATCGAGGTCACCGCCACGCCGGTCGGGAACACCGCCCTTTTCGATCTGGATCGCTCGCTGACCGGCCAGGACGGGTTGGTGTTCGCCTCGCCGCCGGTCGGCGACGACTGGCCGGAAGTGCTCGCCCGACGTCTCTGGCAGGACGACGGCTCGCTCGACAGTGTCTACATCCTCTCCAACACCGTCTCGGTGCGTCGGTCGGACGGCTGGGACTCAGCCGCTCTCGACGCCGCCTCGGACGTGATCGCCAAGCTGTTCGTCTACTACGAGGAGCTCAGCCCCGAGGAGCGTGACGATGAGCTGAGGCAGGCCAACTACAACGCCACCATCTCCTGGATACGGGAGCACAACCCCGACCTGTGGGTGATGCGGATCGAGCCCGACGACCCGATCGAGCCGTTCAAGGCAGGCCAATACACGACTTTGGGACTCGGCTACTGGGAGCCGCGAGCCGACCAGGTCGAGGAGGACTTCGGCGAGGATGCGGGCCAACGGGAGAAGATGGCGCTGCGGTCGTATTCGGTCTCGTCGTCGATACTCGACGAAGAAGGCGAACTGGTACCACCCCATCCAGACCAGGTCGAGTTCTACATCGTCCGGGTGCCGCCGGACAAGGAAGAGGTCCCGGCACTGACTCCACGCATCTTCACCAAGGGAGTCGGCGACCGCATCTACATGGGCAGGAAGTTCACCGGGCGATACACCCTCGACGACGTAGAGCCGACCGACAACATCGTCTTCCTGGCCACCGGGACCGGGGAGGCGCCGCACAACAAGATGACGGCAGATCTACTGCGGAGTGGCCACCAGGGCCGGATCCTCTCTGTTGTGTGCGTCCGCTTCCATCAGGACCTGGCGTATGCCGAGCAGCAGGCCGCGGTGGAGTCACGGTTCGACCAGTACCAGTACCTGACCTTGACCACACGCGAGCCGGAGAACGAGGGGAAGAAGGTGTATGTCCAGGAGCTGATCACCTCGGGCCGGCTCGAGGAGGCGCTGGGTGAGCCCCTCGATCCGGAGGGCACCCACGTCTTCCTGTGCGGCAACCCGGCGATGATCGGGATCCCGCAGCGAGACGAAGAAACCGGAGAGCTGACTTTCCCCGAACCCCTTGGCGTCTGCCAGATCCTCCACGACCGCGGCTTCACCATCGACCACCGCAAACAGCGCGGCAACGTCCACTATGAGGAGTACTGGTCCGACTAAGCGGGGTGAGTCCGCGACTCGCGCCGCTGGGCCTCGGCCACCGCGATGGCGGTCATGTTGACCACGTCGGTTACGGAGGCGTCGCGCTGGAGGACGTGGACCGTCTTGGAGAGGCCGCTGAGGATGGGGCCGATCACCTCGGCGCCGCCGAGCCGGTTCAACAGCTTGTAGGCGGAGTTGGCCGCGGTCAGATTGGGGAAGACCAGCACGTTGGCGGGTCTCCCCAACGAGCCGCTGGGGCTGCGCGAGGCCATGAGCTCGGCCACCACCGCCGAGTCGGCCTGCATCTCGCCGTCCACCGCCACGTCGGGTCGGGCGCTGCGGAAGATGTCCACCGCCTGACGGACCCTCGCCGGCTCCTCGCCACCCGCCGAGCCGAAGTCGGAGTAGCTGATGAACGCCACCCGCGGCTCGCGGTCGAAATCCTCCTCGACGGCACGGGTGGCGGCGAGGGCGATCTCGGCGAGCTGCTCGGCGGTGGGCTGGATGTTGACCGCGCAGTCGGTGAAGAAGTAGGGCCGACCGCCCACCACCACGATGTACACCGAGGACACGATGGAGCGGCCCTCCTCGACCTTGAGCACCTGGAGGGCGGGGCGAATCGTCTCCGGGTAGAAGGTGTTGAGACCGCCGAGCACGGCGTCGGCGGCTCCCTCCCGCACCATGAGACAGGCATACATGTCCGAATCGGCGACCAGCCTGGTCGCCTCGCTCAGCGAAATGCCACGGTCCCGTCGCAATTCCTCCAGGACTCTGGCGTACCTCTCACGTTCCGACTCGACTCCGTTGGGATCGATGACCTCGATGCCGTCCATGGCCAGGCCGGCCGCCGAGGCGAGCTCCTCGATCTCGGCCCTCGCCCCGAGTAGGACCGGGCTGGCAATCCCCTCGTCCTTCACACGGCGGGCAGCGCGGATGATGCGGAGATCGTTGGCGTGGGGATAGGCCACCCGCTTCGGCTGGGCCATGGCTTTGGTGGTGATCGCGGCGATCAGGCCATGCGAGGCGCTGAACCGGGCCTGCAGCTCGGTCTTGTACGCGTCGAAGTCCTCGATCGGCGCCCGGGCCAGGCCTTCCTCGACGGCGGCGCGCGCCACCGCCGGGGCCACGGTCCACAGGACGCGGGGGTCGAAGGGCTTGGGGATCAGGTAGTCGGGCCCGAATGAGAGCTGCTCCAGGTCATACGCCCGAAGCACCGAGTCGGGCACCGGCTCCCGGGCCAGTTGGGCGAGGGCAGTGGCCGCGGCCACCTTCATCTTCTCGGACACACCCCGGGCCCGGACATCGAGGGCGCCACGGAAGATGAAGGGAAAGCCGAGGACGTTGTTGACCTGATTGGGGTAGTCCGAGCGACCGGTGGCCATCAAGATGTCACTTCGGGCTGCCAGGGCATCCGGATAGGTGATCTCCGGGTCGGGATTGGCCAGGGCGAACACGATCGGGTCGTCCGCCATCGACCGCACCATCTCAGCGGTGACGATCCCGGCCGCGGAAACCCCGATGAGGGCGTCTGCCCCGACCATGGCGTCGGCCAGAGTTCGGGCTTCGGTGTCGACGGCGAACTCCTGTTTGATCTCGTTGAGATCGGAGCGACCGATGTGCACGACCCCGGTGGTGTCGGTCATCAGCAGGTTCTTGGGGTCGACACCGAGCTCGATGAAGAACCGGGCGCAGGCCACGCCGGCAGCTCCGGCGCCGGCCACCACCACCTTGGTCTCGGCGATGTCACGCCCGGTTACCTCGAGGGCATTGAGGAAAGCGGCGCCGCCGATGATGGCGGTGCCGTGCTGGTCGTCGTGGAAGACCGGGATGTCGAGACGCTCCCGCAGGGTCGACTCGATGTAGAAGCACTCCGGCGCCTTGATGTCCTCCAAGTTGATCCCCCCCACGGTGGGGGCGAGGAGCTCGCAGAACCTGATCACGTCCTCGGGGTCGGCGGCGTCGATCTCGAGATCGAAGACGTCGATGTCGGCAAAACGCTTGAACAGGACCGCCTTGCCCTCCATCACCGGCTTGCTGGCCAGGGGCCCGATGTTGCCCAGGCCGAGCACCGCGGTGCCGTTGGAGACCACCGCCACCAAGTTGCCCCGGTTGGTGAACCGAAAGGCGGCGTTGGGCTCGTCGGCGATGGCCAGGCAGGGGTCGGCGACTCCGGGGGTGTAGGCCAGGCTGAGGTCGGACTGGGTAGCCGTCGGCTTGGTCGCCCGGATCTCGATCTTCCCAGGGCGGGGTCTCTCGTGATATTCGAGTGCTTCAGAGAATTTGGGCTTCGACGCCATGGGCTGACCTTATTCGCCGGAAGGCGATCGGCGGTCGTTGGCCCGGTTCGGCCAGGAAAAACCGGGGTATGCGTACGGATAGTGATCCTGCGAGAATCTGGGGGTGATCGAGACCGACGTGACAAAGATGTCGGACAACGGATACAACGTGATGGGCGGATGGCGTGTCGGCCAAGCCCCCGAGGAGTCGACCACGCGCTCGGGGCTGCTGGTGCCGGTGGGCACCAAGGACGGCAACGACGCCCTCGCTCTCGTGGACGTTCAGACCGGCCAGAGATTTTGGGCCGTCCCCAGCGGGGCGTGGCGTTTCATATGGCCGCCCTCGGGCAAACCGGTGATCGCGGTTCGGGAGTCACAGATCATCGCCGAGGAGGAGCTCGACCACGTCGGGGACGAGGGTCAATACCTCTGAGCTGTTGTAATCCTCCCGCATCTGTCCGTCGACGACGGCATGATGACCCACCCCGAGTCAGCAAGCACACCTCATGACTTCAGACCGCCAGGCGCGCCAGCGCCGCCGACTAACCGCCACAGTCACCGACCTCGAGGTCGCGGTCCAGCGCGCTTTCCTCGTCGGAGTGCTGATGCCGGGGATGGTGACGGAGGCCGAGGAGCGCTCCCTCGACGAGCTCGCCCTGCTCACCGACACCGCCGGGGCAGACCCCGTCGATCGGGAGCTGGTCAAACGAGACCGGCTCGACCCGGCCACCTTCATCGGATCCGGGAAAGCCGCTGAATTGGCCTCGCTGACCACCGCGCTCGACATCGACGTCGTGATCTTCGACCAGGCGCTGACCCCCGCACAGCAACGCAACCTGCAGAAGATCTTCCACTGTGACGTCGTCGACCGCGAGGCGCTCATCCTGGACATATTCGCCCAGCACGCCACCTCGAAGGTTGGCGCCATCCAGGTCGAGCTCGCCCTGCTCCGCTACAACCTCCCCCGGCTCCGGGGCAAGGGCGTGGAGATGGCTCAGCAACGTGCCGGCGTGGGCACGACCATGCGCGGGCCTGGCGAGACCAAGCTGGAGACCGACCGGCGCCGGGTCCTCGCCCGAATCTCCAAGCTGGAGCGCCAGCTCAAGGAGACCGCCGGGCATCTCGAGACCCAGCGCAAACAGCGACGTCGGACCCAGACCCCGCAGGTCTCCATCGTCGGCTACACCAACGCCGGGAAGTCGACGTTGCTCAACGCCCTCACCGAGGCCGACACCCTGGTGGAGAACCAGCTGTTTGCCACCTTGGATCCCACCGTGCGTCGTCTCGATCTCCCCGATGGTCGTCGCGCCGTCCTCGCCGACACCGTCGGCTTCGTTCGCCGTCTTCCCCACCATCTGATCGAGGCCTTCCGCTCCACCCTCTCTGAAGCGAGCGAGTCCGATCTCCTCGTGCATGTAGTCGACGGCAGCGACCCCGACCCGGCTGGACAGATCGAGGCGGTCGGGGAGGTGCTGGAAGAGATCGGGGCCGGTTCCATCCCTCAGCTGCTGGTGATCAACAAGATCGACACGCTGGAGCCCAACGAGGTGGAGCGTCTCCACAATCTGTGGCCGGACGCGGTGTTCATCTCCGCCCGACAAGAGATCGGCCTCGACATGCTCCTCGAAGAGGTCGCCGCCGCCCTCACCCGGGAGCTGGTCACCCTGAGCCTTTCCGTGCCGTACGAGCGGGGCGACATCGTGGCCGCCGCCCACCGCCTGGGTGAGGTGATCGAAGAGAAGCACGACGACGAGGGCACGATCATCGACGTCAGGGTTCCGCAACGGGTGGCGGACCGCTTCGCCGGATTCGTCAGCGGTTAGCGGCTGGCCAGGATGGCGGCGCCGACCAGCCCGGCGTTGTTGCCCATCGTGGCCGGGACCACCGGGAGGGCTCCGGAAATGCGGTCGGCGTAGAGCTCCCAGTGTTTGGTGAGCCCGCCGCCAAAGACCATCAGGTCGGGGCTGAATATCTCGTTGACGTGGGTGAGGAAGCGGTTGGCCCGATCACCCCACTCGTCCCATCCCAGATCGTCCCGCTTCCGTGACTTCGCCGAGAAGTGCCGTTCGGCAGGGCGGTGCCCCTCCAGCTCGAGCTGACCGAGCTCCAGGTTGGGGACCAGCACGCCATCGACGAGGAGACCGGAGCCGATCCCGGTGCCAAAGGTGACCACCAGGACAAGGCCATCGACCCCGGCGGCTGCCCCGAAGCGGGACTCCGCCACGGCGGCGGCGTCGGCGTCGTTGATCACCGTGATCTCGTTGCCTGTGACCCCGGCGAAGAGATCGGTCAGCTTCGTCCCGATCCAAGCCGGGTCGATGTTGTTGGCGGTCTCCGCGATGCCGTGTCTGATCACCGAGGGGAAGCCGATCCCGATCGGACCGTGGTAGTCGTAGCCCTCGACCATCTCCCGGACGGCGCTGGAGCAGGCTTCAGGGGTGGCCGGCTGTGGGGTGTCGACCCTGATTCGCTCGGTTGTGAGGGTGCCGCCGTCGACATCGACCAGGGCGGACTTGATCCCTGATCCCCCGACGTCGATGCCCAGGTAGACGTTGCTCAAACCGGAGCCAGGGTAAGCGATTCTCTCCTCGGGTAATAGTCTCGGCCCGTGAGCAACGAATCTGACATAGGTCTGATCGGCCTCGGGGTGATGGGCGCCAACCTGGCTCTCAACCTCGCCGACTCCGGGAATCGGGTCGCCGTCTACAACCGCACGACGTCGGTGACCGACGAGTTCATGGCGGGTGAGGCCGCCGACAAGGAGATGGTGGCGACGACCACAGTCGAGGACCTGGCCGGTTCCCTCGCCACGCCCCGCGTGATCCTCCTCATGGTGAGCGCGGGGCCGCCGGTCGACTACGTCATCTCGGATCTGATGCCCTTCCTGGAGGAGGGCGACATCATCATCGACGGAGGCAACTCGCTGTACACCGACACCAAGCGGCGCTACGAGGAGCTCGCTGAGAAGGGGGTCCGGTTCGTCGGGGCGGGGGTCTCCGGTGGTGCGGAGGGGGCGCGGTACGGGCCTTCGATCATGCCCGGGGGTGACCCCGGGGCATGGCCGGTCATCGAGCCGATCCTCAAGGGCATCGCGGCGAAGGCTCCCGACGGCGCCCCCTGTTGTGAGTGGCTGGGCGAAGGCGGCGCCGGCCACTTCGTCAAGATGGTGCACAACGGCATCGAGTACGGGGACATGCAGGTCATCGCCGAGGCTTACGACCTGATGCGCCGCGGTCTCGGCATGGAGCCGGCCGCCATCGGCGAAGTCTTCGCCCAGTGGAACCAGGGGCGGCTTCAGTCTTACCTCGTCGAGATCACCGCCGACATCATGACGGTCACCGAGGACGGTGTTCCCCTGATCGACCTGATCCTCGACGCCGCCGGGCAGAAGGGGACGGGAAAGTGGACGGTGGTCGCCTCGATGGAGGCGGGACAGCCGACCACGCTGGTCGCCGAAGCCGTATACGCCCGCATAGTCAGCTCCAACCCGGCACTCCGAGCCCGGGCGGCGGAGCGGTTCGACGACCCGATCGAGCCAATCACCGGGATCTCGGCCGATGACATCGAGTCGGCGCTCTACGCATCGAAGATCATCTCCTACGCTCAGGGGTTCCGTCTCCTCCAGGCGGCGTCGGAGGAAGAGGGATGGGGCCTCGACATGGGGACCATTGCCTCGATATGGCGCGCCGGGTGCATCATCCGCGCCGGGTTCCTCGAGGACATCACGGCCGCCTATGCCCGAGATCCCGAACTGGCCGATCTGGTGGAGGCTGACTTCTTCACCGAGGCACTCCGTGCCGCCGAGCCGGCGTGGCGCCGGGTGGTGGCGACGTCGGTCGAGTCGGGCATCCCCGCCCCCGCCTACTCGTCCGCCCTGGCCTATTTCGACGGGATGCGGTCGCTCCGACTCCCCGCCAGCCTGATCCAGGCGCAGCGGGACTACTTCGGCGCCCACACCTTCGAACGCACCGACCGAGCCCGGGGCGAGTTCTACCACCACGAGTGGTAGAACCGCGTTCCTCAGATACCAGGGCCCAATACCTGGCTCTGGGCGCCTGGAAAGGCCGGGCACCCCTGAAGGAGTAGTT
>DATFGI010000027.1:0-27266 GCA_035249605.1 Acidimicrobiia bacterium | reverse complement strand
CTATGGCACCCACTGCTCCTCGATCATCGTGACCATGCCATCGTCGATCGTCACCCACAACGCGAGATAGGACTCCTGGGTCGCCAGATGTTCGATCCAGTTCTGGTACGAGCCGTGGACGGCGTCGTTGGGATCGCCGGTCGGGTACCAGATGACCGGGATATCGGGCCCGATGGTCAGCTCGCGAACCTGCTCGTTCTGGTTTCGCACGTAGTAGTCGTTGGGTGGCGGCGACTCCTCTCCGTCCTCGGCAGCGGCCGCCGTGGCCGCATCTCCGACGAAGAAGCAGGCCAGGTCGAAGGAGACACCCTGTTCGTCGAAGCCCCGCACACCTCCGTACCACTCCCCGTCGGGAAGCTCCCCGGGCCCGGGAGTGCACCCCGATCCCTCCGGTGCGAGTGGGTCGGGTGAGGTGGTGGAGGTGGTTGAGAGGGGGGCCGTGGTCGTGGCCTGTTCCTCCACCGTGGTCGTGGTCTCGGGCCGACTCGAGGTGGACGTGTCCGCCAGGGTGGTGTCCACCGCCCGGTCACCGGTGCATGAGGCGAGGAGAGCGCCGGCCATCAGCAGTGCCAAGAGTCTTCTCATCACGTGGATTCAATCAGACAATGGTGCGAACATCGTTCCTTCCCGCCGGGGAGTCGACCCTCTTAACCTCGCTGTCTCCATCCTTTACGATCGTCGAGTAACGATGAGGACGACTGATGGCTGAGGAATACCCCCCGATACTCGACGCGGCGCAGGTTGCGGAGCTGTTGGGAATGAACGTGCAGATGGTCCGTCGCTACGCCAGGGAAGGGCGGTTGCCCGCCTACAAGCTCCCCGGTGGGCGCACCTTCAAGTTCTTCAGGGACGAGATATACGAGTTCGTCCGCTCTCATCCCGCGGTTCCCGCCGAGGATGAGATCAGTGAACGTCGGACGACCTGACCACCGCCAGGATCAGCTTCGTCGGAACGATCAGCCGCCGGTCGTCGACGTCGTGCATCTCGACGTGGTCCTCGGCAACCACCTCGACCCTGCCGATCACCATGTCGCCGCCAGGGAGGGCGAGCCGCACCACATGACCCGACGCGGAGTGCTCGTGGAGCACCGCTCGGAACGACTCAGCCGCACCAGGCCGGCTCTCCGACGGCTCATCGCTGATGAGGACCGACCAGCGTGCCTCGTCGAGCCGGATGTCGGCGGCCTGGCCCGGCCCCTGGATGGTGGCGTAGTCCTCGCCGGCGACGGCCACCGCACCGCTGAAGCTGTGACCGCCGA
The DNA here is from genome assembly GCA_035249605.1 of Acidimicrobiia bacterium. Taxonomy (GTDB): domain Bacteria; phylum Actinomycetota; class Acidimicrobiia; order Spongiisociales; family ZC4RG35; genus JANQRA01. Next base: position 26,007 of record DATFGI010000027.1, on the reverse strand, counting down.
ACTCCACGGAGACCCGGTCGCCCCGGTTGACCATCTCCTTGGCCTGATCGGCGAGGCGAAGACGTCGCCGTCGGTGCAATTCGGTGAGACGCTCGTCCTCGGCGGCCTCCTCGGCCCACTCACGTCCCGCTCCCTGGCGGAGCTCAGAGGCCAGTTTCGGATCTGGTTGTCTCTCGTAGTCCATGGCTTTTCGCGCTCTCGACACGTGGTACCGGACACAAGATAGGTTGCCGATCCGTGACCCTGTCACCCTCGAGCAAGCTGAGGGAAGCGGGCTCCCCCAAGCCGGCACGCCGGCGATCTGGTCGTCGGCCATCGGCAACTCATCTGCTGATAGCTGTTGTCGTCATTCTCGCCTTCGTCCTTAACCTCCTCGTGCTCCAGGACCGCAGCTCGACCACCCTGGTCGCGGTGGCCTCCCAGCCTCTGAGCACCGGTTCGATCTTCGATCCGGCAGCAGTACGGCTGGTCCCGGTCGACTCCGACTTCGAAGGCCTCGGCTCGCTCGTCGACGAGGGCGATCTCGCCGGCTTCGAGGGTTGGGTGGTGAGTCGGGGGATACCCGCAGGCGGTCTGGTCGATCGAAACGCCCTGGTCGAGGCCGACGCCGCCGCCGGCCTCCGGTCGATGAGCCTGCCGGTCCCAGTCGAGCACGCCGCCGGAGGTGCCCTGCTCCCCGGGGATCGGGTCGACGTCATCTCGGTCACGGACGGCGTCGCCGGTTATGTCGCCACCGGCCTCGAGGTCACCGGGGTGGGCGAGCCGGGTGCCGCCTCGATCGGGGCATCGTCCCAATATCACGTCGTCGTGGCGGTGACCGCTGAGGAGGCACTCGCCCTCGCCGAAGCACTCGCCTCGGAGTCGATCGAGATCGTTCGTGCCACCGGCGCCAGTGCGGTCGGGGAGGAGCCTGCCCCTTGACCCCCGACATCTCCCTGGCGGCATCGGCCCGGGACTGGCCGGACCGTCTTCATCGCTTCCTCCTCGACCACGGCGGGGGACGCATCGTGGGCACAGTGATGGGCGCCGAGCAGGCAGTGGAGCAGCGTTGCGACGTCCTCCTCATCGATGACGTCTGCTCGTTCCTCACCCCGCATCTGGTCCGCTCGATCAAGGAGTCCGGCGTCGAGGTGATCGGTGTCTACGAGCCCGAAGACGGCTCGGATGCCAAACGCCGGCTACTCGAGTGTGGGATCTCCGATGTCATCGAGACTGCGGCCGGACCGGTGGAGTTCCTCGACAAGATCGGTCAGACGCTGTCCCATCGGCCGGCTCCAGAGCCCCTTGATCGGATCGTCTCGACGACGGTTTGCATCGGAGTCACCGGGCCCAGTGAGGGGGTGGGAATCACCGAAGTCGCCATTTCCCTGGCTCGGTCCATCGGCTCCCGGGTGGGAGCTGTGCTCGTCGATCTCGATCCCATCTGGCCGTCGGTCGCCCAGCGACTCGATTTACCGGTCCATCCCAACGTCCGGACCGCGCTCGACCACGCGCTCCACAATCCGGGCCGTCTCGGCGAGGCGATACATCACGCTCGCGGGTTCGATGTGATCGGTGGCCGCGCCGACGGTGGCATCGGCGAGCCCATCTCCCAGCACGAGAGTCTCGCCATGACCGACGCCCTGGGGATCATGTATGAGGTGGTGCTGGCCGACTTGGGACCGTTCGCCAAGGTGGACCGGGGTGTGGCCCGCGAGCTCGACACCGTGATCGTGGTCGGCGTTTCCGACCCGGTGGGGGTGGGACGGCTCATCCGCACCTGCGAGCAGGTGTCATCGGTCAATCCCTCGGTTCTGGCGGTGTTGAACAGGGTGCCCGGGAGCCGTTTCCACCGTTCCGAGGCCATCACCGAGATGAGGGGCTCGTTCCCCGACATCCCCCTCGCTGTGCTTCCCGACGACCCGAAGATCACCAAAGCGGCGTGGGACGGCGTGGTCGCCACCGGCAAAGCCCATGACAAGGCGCTGGCATCGATATCGGAAGTGGTGGTGCGGAGCCTGGCATGACCGTTGACGTCTACGAGAAGCTGCGCAGAGAGGCCCTCTCCCGGATCGATGGCACCGGGATCGACCCCATCGTGGAGGCTGAGGCGGTGCGGGAGCTGCTCGAGGCCACCGTCGACGAGTATCAGCAACGGGCGCATCTCGGTGGCGGTCGCTCGCTGGCCGATCCGGGAGCGACCGTAGAGCGCCTGGTGAGGGCGGTGACCGGCCGCGGTCCTCTCACCGATCTCATGGCCCGACCCGATGTCGAGGAGGTCTTCATCGAGGGAGACCGGATCACCTTTCTCGAGGCCGGCGGGGCGCTGCGCTCGTCGCCCGTGCCCACCACGGAGACGGAGAACCGGCAGATGATCGAACAGCTGATGGCGGCCACCGACCGGCGCCTCGATGCCTCCTCGCCGATTGCCCAGGCCCGGATACTCGAGGGGACGGCTCGACTCACCGCGGTCATCCCCCCGGTGAGCGATCGGCTCTCCGCCACCATCCGACGCTACGCGCTGCGTCGTCAGACACTCGACTCGCTGGTGGCCCTGGGTTCGCTCACCGAGGCCGCCGCCGCCTTTCTGGACGCAGCAATGAGGGCGTCCTCATCGGTCCTGGTCTCGGGACCTCCCGGCGCAGGCAAGACCTCGTTTCTCTCCGCGCTCATCAGCGCCGTCCCCCTCGATCACTGCATTCGTGCCTGCGAGGAGGTGCGAGAACTGCATGTCCCGCTGATCCACGGCTCCTATTACGAAGCGCGGCCCCCGTCGTTGGAAGGGACCGGCGAGGTCACACTTCGCGACCTGGTGAAGGTGACCCTGGCGATGAGGCCCGACCTCATCGTGGTCGGCGAAGTGCGTGGTGCCGAGGCTTTCGAGCTCACCAGGGCAGTGAACGCCGGCTGCGGATTGGCTTGCACGATTCACGCCAACTCGGCGCCCGACGCCCTTGAGGCGCTGGTCAATGCCGCCCTGATGGCGGGGGAGAACGTGCCGGAGCGGGTGGTGCGCAAGGTGTTCTCTTCGTCGATCGATCTCGTCGTACACCTCGACCGCCGTTCCGATCCCCATGAGAAGGCGATACGACGCCAGACCATGGAGATCAGGGCAATGGTTCCCTCTTTGCACGACGACTTCAGTTCCGAGCCTCTGTTCATTCGGGAGCGCCTCGGCTCGCCCCTGGAATGGACCGGGGCGATGCCACCGGGGCAATTGAGCGACCGGATCACCCGGGAGTTGCCTCCGGGCCAAACGCTCGCCTCGCTGCTGGAGCGGGGGAGATGACCCTCGTTGCCGCACTAGTCACCGCGGTGGCGGCGGGTCTGGTCGCCCGTGCCGTCGCCGAACGGGAGCGACGGCCGCGACGCGACCGCGGTGCCACGGTGCCCGGTCTCGATGTCAGCCCGATCCAGTTCTGGGTGACCGTCCTCGCCGCGGGGGCGGCGACCTATCTGCTCCTCATCGCCATCACCGGGTTGGCGGTGGTGTCCCTGGTGCCGGCTCTGGTCGTGGCGACCCTGCCCAGGGCATATTTCGCGAAGAAGAGGTCGCAGCGTCTGGTGGCGGTGCTGGAGGCGTGGCCCGACGGTCTTCGTGATCTCCTCAGCTCGGTGCGGTCCGGCGCCTCGCTGTCGTCGGCGGTGGAGAATCTGGCCGCCTTCGGCCCCGAGCCTTTGCGCCAGACGTTCCAGGGGTTCGACGTCTATTCGCGCAGTCTCGGTGTGGTGCCCGCGCTGGAGATGGTCAAGGACGACATCGCCGAACCCACTTCGGACCGCATCATCGAGGTTCTGATCCTGGCTCACCAAAGAGGTGGCAGTGTCGTTCCCGAGATACTCGCCGATCTCGCCGAGGCCGCCACCAAGGATCTGTGGACCATCGAGCAGGTGAGGACCGAGGTCCTCGAGCAGAAGATCAACTCCCGGGTGGTGTTTGTCATGCCGTGGCTGGTCCTGGTGGCGATGACCGCCCGGTCCGGCGCTTTTCGCGAGTTCTACTCCACCGGAGCCGGTCTGCTGGTGGTTGCCCTGGGCGGGTTGCTCAGCATCGTCGGGATGATCATCGCCACCCGGCTGGGAGCGCAGCCGACCGAGCCCCGGGTGTTCGCCGGAGGGCGTCAGACGTGACCGCCCTAACCGCGGTCGCCGCCCTGGCAACGGCCCTGGCAGCAGGTCTGTTGATCCACGCCCTGGTCCCGCCTCCACGCCGGCTGGCCGACCGTGTCGGCCCCTACCTCGCCCCGTCTTTGTCGACGGTGAGGAGACCGCAGAGAGGAGCCCTCGCCAAGGTGTTCGGCCCGATCATCGCCGACGTTGCCGAGTGGGTCGGATCTGCGCTAGACCGTGCCGGGTCGGGGGTGACTCTGGTCCGTCTCCGTCAGGCCGGCTGGTTTCGTGGAAGCGAAGAGGAATCGATGGTGGGCGCCTACCGGGTCCGCCAGCTCAAGGCGATCGCCACAGGTCTCGGTGCGGGCCTCGCCGTCGGTCACCTGCTCGGATCGTCGCTTCAGGTCAGATCGCTTCTCGCCGTCCTCGGCCTGGTCATCGGTGTCACCAGGACGAAGGGCCTCTTGGAGAAGGCGATCGAGAACCGACGCGAGGTGATGAAGATCGAGATCTACACGATCAACCAGCTCCTCGCCATGCGAGTCCGGGCGGGTGGCGGTGTCATCCAGGCGGTGAAGGCGACGGTGGATAGAGGCCAAGGCGAGGTCGTCTCCGAGCTCGAGGAGGCCCTGCGTCTCCATCGCGCCGGATGGCGCGGCCCGGACGCCTTCCGACGCATAGCCGAGCTGACACCGGAGCCGTTCTGTGCCCGGGCCTACCGGATGCTGGCTTCGGCGGAGGAGCGGGGTGTCGACCTGGGCCGGGCCCTGCTCTCACTTTCTGAGGACGTGCGGGAGACGAGGCGGGAGTCGATCAAGAGGACTGCGACCAAGCGGAGGGCGGCGATGCTGATACCAACCATCGCCATCCTTGCCCCGGTGCTGATCCTCTTCGTCGCCGCCCCACTTCCGTACCTGGTAACCGGCTGGCAATAGGGGAAGGAGACAAGATGCTGGCGTCAATCGAGCGGTGGGCGCACGCCCTGCGTCACGACGATCGGGGGCTCAACACCGCCGAGCTCATGGGAAACGCCGCGCTGGCGATCGCCGCTCTCGTGGTGATATGGGGCGCGTTGCAGGCGCTCGGTGTCGATGTGGTCGGGTGGATTCGCGGGCAGCTCCTCGGCTAGGCGAACGGGGAGTCAGCTCCGTCCAGTTCGTCCTGGCATCCGCGCTCGCCCTGGTCCTCTTCGTCACCCTGGCCAACCTGGTGGTCTTCCAGTACGGGCGGGGTGCGCTGCGCTCGGCTCTGGAGCAGGGCGCCCGGGCGGGGTCCGTGGGCGGTGAGACGGCTTGCGAGGCCACGGCCGCCGCCGTGGTAGCCGACCTCCTCGGAGGCCGCATGTCGGACGGGCTGATGGTGAGCTGCACCGGCTCGGCGACCGGGGTCGAGGCACGTGGAAACGCCAGATTCGCATCATGGACGCCGCTCATGCCCGATCTCGACGTTGCCCTCGTGGTTCGGGCCGTCGCCGAGCCATGAGGGAGCGGGGTCATGCCGCCGTGGAGCTGGCCCTGGCGGTGGGGGTGTTGCTCCTCCCGGCGGCCTTGGCAGTGCTCTCATTCGGCCCTTGGTCAGAGCGGAGGGTGGATGCCGAAGCGGTCGCCGCCGAGGCGGCTCGGGCCGCCGTCCTGGAGTTGGACCAGATTGCGGGAAATCTGGTGGTGGCATCGTTCACGGGCGCTCTGGGCATCCCACCCGATCTGGTCAGGGTGGGGTGGTGCGGCTCGGCGCCCGGCCGGCTGTCCTCCCCGGCGGGTTCTTGTCCCATCGTTCGCGGAGGAGCGGTCTCGGTGACGGTCCAGCTATGGACGCCTCTCATCTCCACCCCGTGGGGAGGAGTCGGCGGCCTGTGGGTCGCCGGTCGGCACTCCGAGCCCATCGACCTCTATCGCAGCCTGCCATGAGCCGATCCGATCGCGGCTCGATCACGTTGTGGATGCTCGGTCTTTCGGTGCTCATCCTCCTCTTCGGCGGTCTCGCCCTCGACTATTGGAGAGGCCTGGCCCTACAGCGGGAGCTGGCGGCCGTCGCCGACTCCGCCGCCCTGGCCGCGGCGTCAGGGATCGACGAGGAGGTCTACCGGGCGAGCGGCGAACTGGTGCTCGATGCGGCGAGGTCCCAGGGTTTGGCCGCGGCCGCGGTCGCCTGGCAGGACGCAGCGGTGGTGGATCTGGTGGTGGAGGTGGAGGGCGACTCCGTGGAGGTGACTGTCACAGGCGAAGTGGAGCTGGGGCTCCTCGGTGTGTTCGTCGACCAGAGTGAGCCATTGCTGGTCCGGGCCTCGGCTCGCGCCATCCCGGTCCTGGTGCCATGAGTCACATCGGATCAAGCGGGTGGGCCTCGGTGACGGGGAGGTCGGCGCCGCAGTACTGACATCGGGGCAGGCCCGGCGGCACCTTCGAGTCACACGAGGGGCAGTCGACGGGGGAGCGTCGCATCTGACCGTCGACCACACCGTCGAGCTTGTCGAGCTCTTCGATCTTGGCGGTGAGCTGCTCGGCGCTCAGCCCCTGCTCCTCGAGGAGTGCCCACATCGCACGCAGGATCATCGCCATCGAATCGATCCGCTCGGTCAGGTCCTCAATGCGGTTGGTGTGGATGGTCCCATCGGCGGCGGCGGCGCTGCGGGCCAGCGAGGCGGCGCGGGTGGCCGACCGCTGACCTGCGCTGTATCCGATGACGAACTCGAGCATGGCCGGAGACTATCGACACCGCGTCGTCGCAACTTCACAATCCGCACCGCGGCCGATTATCCTGAAGGTCGATCCCGCACACACCGATGGGTGTGCGCGTTCGGGGGTGGTGTAATAGGTAACACGACAGGTTCTGGCCCTGTTATTGAGGGTTCGAGTCCTTCCCCCCGAGCCAGGGCCGATTACCTTGGCCCTGACCGTGGTCCCGTCGTCTAGTGGTCCAGGACGCCGGCCTCTCAAGCCGGAAACGGCGGTTCGAACCCGCTCGGGACTGCAAAACTCCTGCTCAGCTGTGGCTTGATGTGGCCAATTCCCGGGGACGGCGGCCCGTCTCTATACTGCCGCCGCTCCGATCACTCTGATCTTTCCGGGAGGGACTACACACATGACGGACACGATCCTGTACATCGCGCTCGCCGCCGGTGCCCTCGCCCTCGTGTTGGCCGTCTATTACACCCGGGTGGTGCTGGCGGCGCCACAGGGCAACGAACGCATGGTCGAGCTGTCCACCGCGATCCGGGAGGGCGCCATGGCGTTCCTCCGTCGCGAGTACATCTGGGTCTCCGTCTTCGTCCTCGCCATGGCCGTGCTCATCGCCGTCCTCCTGGAGTGGGGTCGACCCTGGGGAGCGATCGCCTACGTCTTCGGGGCGGTCCTGTCCGGTCTCGCCGGCTTCATCGGGATGCGGATCGCCACCGCGGCCAACGCTCGGACCACCGAGGCGGCCCGCACCGGCGGCATCCCCGCCGCGCTCCCCGTCGCCTTCCGCGGTGGGGCGGTCATGGGCTTCACCGTCGCCGGGCTGGGACTGCTCGGTTTCGGCACCGCCTTCTGGCTCTTCGGCGTTGATGGCCCCCTTGCCGACGAGAACTGGGTCGACATCGTGACCGCGGTCGGTCTCGGCGGCTCCTCGATCGCCCTGTTCGCTCGTGTCGGCGGTGGCATCTACACCAAGGCAGCCGATGTCGGAGCCGACCTCGTGGGCAAGGTGGAGGCGGGTATCCCCGAGGACGATCCCCGCAACCCCGCAGTGATCGCCGACAACGTCGGGGACAACGTCGGTGACGTCGCCGGCATGGGTGCCGACCTCTTCGAGTCCTACGTCGGAGCCCTGGTCGCACCCATCGCCTATTCGTGGCTCGTCTTCTCCGGAGACCTCCAGGTGGCGGCACTGATATTCCCCCTGGCTGTGGCGGCATTGGGGATGTTCGCTTCCATCATCGGATCGTTCCTGGTGCGGGCCAAAGACGAGGCGCACCTGGCAGCCGCACTCCACCGTGGGACCAACTTCGCCATGATCGTCACCGCCATCGGTGTCGCCGGCCTGGCATATTGGGTGTTCGGCGACATCATCGAGAACTGGTTGGGTGTCTGGATCGCGGTCGTCGCCGGGCTGATCGTCGGGTGGTTCGTCGGCAAGATCTCGGAGTGGTTCACCTCCGATCACTACAAGACGGTCAAGGAGATCGCCAGACAGTCCCAGACCGGCCCCGCCACCGTCATCATCTCCGGCATCGCCGAGGGGATGCGCTCCGCCGCCTACTCGGTGGTCGTGGTCGTCGCCGGGATCGGGGCCGCCTTCTGGGCTGGGGAGTGGGCGATGGGCGAGGGGGGAGGCATCTACGGGGTGGCGATCGCCGCCATCGGGGTGCTCGCCACCCTCGGCATCACGATCTCGGTCGACGCCTACGGACCGATCGCCGACAACGCCGGGGGCATCGCCGAGATGGCCCACCTGCCCCCGGAGGTCAGGGAGGCCACCGACGCACTCGACTCCCTGGGCAACACAACGGCCGCCGTGGCCAAGGGCTTCGCCATCGCCTCGGCGGCGGTGACCGCATTGGCATTGTTCAACGCATTCACCGAGGCGGTGAACCTGGAATCGATCAACATCTCCTCGGCCCCGGTGACCATCGGGCTATTCCTGGGCGCCATGTTCCCGTTCCTTTTCGCCGCCCTCACCATGAATGCGGTGGGCCGCGCCGCCGGCAAGATGATCGACGAGGTCCGTCGTCAATTCCGGGAGATCAAGGGGCTGAAGGAGGGCGATCCCGAAGCCAAGGCCGACTACACCACCTGTGTGGACATCGCCACCACCGGAGCACTCAGGGAAATGATCGTGCCCGCCGCCCTCGCCATCGCACTCCCGCTGATCATCGGCTTCTACGACGTGGAGATGTTGGGCGGGTTCCTCGGTGGCGCACTGGTCACCGGGTTTCTCCTCGCCATATTCATGGCCAACGCCGGCGGGGCCTGGGACAACGCCAAGAAGTTCATCGAGACCGGGGCGTTTGGGGGCAAGGGCAGCGAATCGCACAAGGCGGCGGTCATCGGAGACACCGTCGGCGATCCGTTCAAGGACACCTCCGGCCCGGCGATGAACATCGTCATCAAGGTGATGACCATCGTCTCGCTGATCTTTGCCTCGGCCTTCATCGGCTGAGCGAAGCGTGACCCCGGGCCGGTTCTAACCTGGCGATGATGTTCGGTCAGCCCTATCCACCGCGCGAATCCCGTAAGGAGATCGTCCTCGTCCGTCATGCCGAGTCGCAGGCGAACCTGGACGGGGTCTGGAATGGGCGAACCGACGGTGGGCTGAGTGCGGCGGGTGAGCGGAGCCTGGAGGCCCTCGGCGAGCGTCTCTCCCGCTGGCACTTCGATGCGGTGATCTCCTCCCCGCTGAGCCGGGCGAGGAAGACCGCGGAGTCGTTCTCCGACGAGGTGACCATCGATGAGGACTTCGTCGAGATCCATCTCGGGAAATGGGAGGGCATGTCCTACGCCGATGTCCAGGACCTCCACGGCGAGGAGCTGAGGGAGGCCACGTCGACGCGGACGGTTCCCATGGGCACCCACGGGGAGACCCTGGAGCAGGTGGCCGAGCGCGCCCTGGGCGCGGTCGATCGGCTGTTCGCGACGATGGGGGAGGACGAGACCGTGGCCGTGGTCACCCATGGCGGCTTCCTCCAGGCGGTGCTCCATCGCCATCTCGCCGGGGACCGTCGTCGTGTCCACTCCTTCACCGCCAACACCGGGATCACCCGGCTCGTCCACCAGTTCGGGCGTCCCCGTCTCGCCTCGTTCAACGACACCGGCCACCTCGGCCCTTTCTCACCGACGGTCGAGGCCTACGTCCGATCCGGCACTCCGGTGCTCGCCCTGATCAGACATGGGCGGACCAAGGCGAATGTCGAGCGGCGTTGGCAAGGTCGTGGCGACTGGGATCTCGACGAGGTGGGGGCCCGCCAGGCGGAGCTCTTGGGCAAGTGGTACGGGCGACACCCCTTCGTCTACAGCTCGCCGCTGAAGCGGGCTCGCTCCACTGCCGAGCACGTCGCCCAGGACGGTGTGATCGAGATCGACGACCTGATGGAGATGCACATGGGGGAGTGGGAGGGACTGACCACCGAGGAGATCTTCGAGGAGTGGCCCGAAGAGGTGTCGACCATCTACCGAGACGGTGTCGACCTGCCCCGGGGAGGGACCGGGGAGAGCTGGTCGGACCTCACCCTGCGGGTGGCGACGGCGGTCGCCGAGCTGGACCACTCCCCGGACGGGATCACCCTGGCGGTGGCGCACGGAGGCGCCATCCGCTCCTACATCTCGTCGCTCACCGTCACCGATGACACCCATGCCCAATCGCTGATGACCCCGCCCAACACCTCGATCAGCCATATCGCCCTCACCGAACGAGGCCCCGAGATCGTCGACTTCGGCGTCGCCACCCATCTCGAGGGCGAGCAATAGGGCGGAAGATGACCACCTACGACTCGGATCGCTACGCACGGATCAACCGTTGGGACTCCTCCCATCTGAAGCGAATCAACCGCTTGGTGTCGATCGGCCCCGGCACCAGGGTGCTCGAGGTCGGCTGCGGACAGGGTCATCTCACCAAAGCGCTCGCCGCCCAGGGGGCGAACATCGTCGGCGTCGACGCCAATCCCAGGGCGCCGGAGGTGGCCGGGTCCGACCTGGTGCAGTGCATGTCGGCGGAGTCCCTCCAGTTCGACGACGCCAGCTTCGACGTCATCGTGTCGGTGCATGCGATCGAGCACATCCCGCCGTTGCGGGAAGCCCTCTCCGAGATGGCTCGGGTGCTAGTGGTAGGGGGCACGGCCGTTTTCGTCTACCCGGCCGAGCCGATCATGGGCCTCTACGCCATCCCCACCTCGATCATCCTCCACGGCACCCCGTTCAAGGCGAGACAGGTCCATTGTCACAAGCTGTGGCCGGCCAAGCTCCGTCGCCTGTTAGAGCCACTGGGGATGACCGAGACCCACTCCGAGTTCAGCCTGTTCAAGTCGCCACAATTCAGTTCCGTCTTCGAGAAGACGGGTTAGGCCTTTGTTCACATGTGAGAGCTGCGGCAAGGAGTTCGAGTTGCCGCAACGAGTCCTCGAGCAATACCCGGGGTGGGTGCCCAAGCAGTGTCTCGACTGCCGGGACCGGGGCGAGGCACCGCGACGGCCCAGCGCCTCGAAGACCAGGGACATGACGATCGCCGAGGTGATGGCCAGCTTCCACGACGGACCGCAGACCGGGGTCTTCACAGATGGGGCTTCGGAGGGCAATCCCGGCCCGGGGGGCTGGGGGGCGGTGCTGGTGGTGGACGGCGCCGTGGTCGCCGAGGACTACGGCTCGGAGACGCACACGACCAACAACCGCATGGAGCTGAGGGCCATGATCGCCGGACTGGAGATGGTTCCCCCCGACACAGGGACCAACGTCTACACCGATTCGCAGTTGATCGTCAACATCCTCACCAAGTGGGCCGCCGGTTGGAAGGCCAACGGTTGGAAGAAGAAGTCGCCGGGGCCGATAGCCAACCTGGAGTTGGTGAAACGCGCCTACGAATTGGCACGATCCCGGCCCAACGCCCACATCCAGTGGATCAAGGCCCACAGTGGCTTCAGGTGGAACGAGTACGCCGACGCCTTGGCCACCGCGTATCGCCGGGAGACCCTCTGAGTCGGGTGCTGACACCGGACCAGGTCCGGAAGTGGGCTGCGTACGTCGAGACCTCGCCCCTGTACGCCCATCTCAGCGAGGTCATCGCATCCGACCCGGAGCTGATGAGGGTGGTCAACCGCATCGAGCACACCCCGGAGCCCAACGTCCTCTTCGCCGGGGTGCAGTTCATCATGTCCACCGAAGGGGGTGGCCCACTGGAGACCCATTACCCCAATCTCGCTGGAGCCGATGCCCCCATCGAAGGGGTGGACGGCCCGTTCAAGAGATTCGTGCTCGACCACGAGGAGGAGCTGGTCGAGATCGGCCGCACCCGCTACACCCAGACCAACGAGTGCCGTCGCTGTGTGGCGCTGCTCCCCGCCATCTGGCTCACCGGTGTCGACCGCTTCCACCTCGTCGACCTGGGGACCAGCGCCGGGCTCAACCTGGCGATCGACAAATACCGCTATCGATGGGACGACGTCACCTGGGGCGGGGTCTCCCCGGTGCAGCTGTTCACCGACAACCGCGGTGCCCCCGTGGAGCCACGGGACATCGAGATCATCAGCCGCACCGGGCTCGACCTCCATCCGGTCGACCCGGCGGACGAGCATGACCGGCGCTGGCTCGATGCACTGGTCTGGCCCGAGCATGAGGAGAGGAGGGAGCGCTTGAGAGCCGCCCTCACCCTCGCCGCCACTGTCGACATGGATTTGGTCGCCGGAGACGCCGTCGAACTGCTGGGGCCCACCATCGGCAGGCTCGACGGCGACCAGCCGGTGGTGGTGATCAACTCCTTCGTGCTCAACCAGTTTCACCCCTCGGCTCGGGCTCGGGTCGGCGAGATCCTCGACGAGTGCCGTGCCCGGCGTCCGGTCTATCGGGTGTCCATGGAAGCGCTGATCGACCCGGGCGACCAGGCGGCGGCACTCGAGATCGACATCGGCTATGGGCTGGAGAAGGTGGGACGGGCCCAGCCCCACGGGGAGTGGCTCGAGCTCCAGTGAGACACCGCTACGCCCGGCCGTAGACGGGGATCATCGCCCCGTTCATCACCCCGGACTCCTCGCTGAGCAGGAACTCGGCCACGGCGGCGATCTCATCGGGGGTTGGCCAGTCGACGTAGTCGGCGTAGGGCAGGGAGCGCCGCGTCGCCGGGGTGTCGATCACCGAGGGCATCAAGACATTCGCGGTCACCTCGGTCCCCTCCATCTCGGTGGCGATGCTCCGCCCCAACGCGACCACCCCGGCCTTGGCGATGTTGAACGCAGCCTGCGCCTCGGGGAAATCGACGGCGCCGCGACTGCCGATCAGCACGATGCGGCCCCACTCCGCCTCCCGGAGATGGGGAATCACCGCTCGAGCGGCATAGAAGGCGGAGCGCAGGTTGAGGTCGAGCATCCGCTCGAAGCGGAGATCGTCGGTCTCCTCGACATCGCGACCCCCGGCCCAACCCCCCACCAGTGAGCACAGGGCATGGATCGCCCCCCAGCGCTCGGCGACCTCCTTTATGAAGGCGTTGACCGCCTCGGGATTGGTGCAGTCGACACGGGTGAGCGAGACCGACTCCTCGTCGACCTCGAACTCGTTCTCGAACGTCTGCGCCTCGTCCGGGAGCAGATAGGTGACGGCGATCTTGTACTCGGAGCGGACCAGACGACGGACCAGGGCAGTCCCCAGACCGCCGGTGCCGCCGGTGATCACCACTGTCTTGCTCACACCGACAATATAGGGAGGGGTCTATGGCTCCGGCTTCCAGATCACCCACAGATCGGCGACGTTGGTCCCGGTGGGTCCTCCGGGGAGGAGATCGCCGCACCGTTCCAGGTAGGAGGCGGAGTCGTGGGCGGCCAGTGCCGGTGCGGGGTCCCCGCCCCGATCCAGGCTGTCGCCGTCGACGACGGCCCCGGCGGCGCCCGAGCTCCCGTCGACACCGTCACTGGCAACCGCGGCGAACAGGATGGGCGTGCCGGCGATGGCGGTTGCGGCGAGCAGGGCGGCGTGAGTATTCCTCCCTCCCCGGCCACCGTCGATGCGGCCCATGACCGGCTCGCCTGCGGCCACGGTCACACCCGGCGGAGTGGCCCACAACAGCTCGTCGACCAACTCGGCGAGCGGGCCGGCGAGCCATCCCTCCCTGACCCGGGCTTCCAGCCCGTCGTCGCGGGCGGCGTCCCTGATGGCCGTGGCCGCGGTGCGACCGTCGCCGATGACCTCGACGAGAGGTGGCCGTGACCGCTTCGGTATCGGCTCGGCGAGGACCCCGCCCAGCGACCTGTCGAGCTCGATGTCATACCTATTCAGGATGGCGAGCACCCGGGAAGGGTCGTGGCGGATCGGGATCGTCGGCCCCGACGCCACGAATTCAGGGCCTGCGCCCCCCACGTCGGAGAGCACGTAGGTGGGGAGTGGGCCCAGACCGCCGCCCTTGATCCGGGAGAGGCCGGCTCTCACCAGGTTGGTCTCCTCGATGTCGGCGCCCGCCGTGAGCAGACGGCGATGGATCGACGCCAGCTGGTGGGGCTCAACACCGGAGCGTGGCGCCTCGCACAACGCCGACCCCCCGCCACTGATCAGGGCCAAGTCGGCTCTCCCGGCCAGCTCCAGGGCGCGCAGCCCGGCCGCGAAGCTGGCCATGCCCGGCACAGGGTGGTCGCCGACCAGGATCTCGATCCCGGGAGGGACCTCTTCGAGGTGGTCGGTGATGCAGATCCCGTCGATTGCGTCGAACGCCGAGGCGGCGCCGCGGCACATCCCCGGCGCCGCCTTGCCGATGGCGATCACGGTCGCCGCCCCGGCCCGCCCCGACACCGCTTCCCGGGTCAGTCGTTCCGGGTCGACTGCTGCCAGCCCCGCCGACAGCCAGTTGGTGATCTGATCACGACGGTTGTTCATCCCCGACCCGATGGCCAGCCGACTCCCGCCTGGCGGGCCGCGGCCAGATCGTCCGGCGAGTCGATGTCGAGGGCGAGCCCGACCCGCGCCACCACCTCGGGGTCGGTGAGGCGCGCCAGGTGGCGGTGAAAGCTGGAAACTCCGAAGGAGAAGCGGAATTCCTCCCTGCCCCCGATCGCCGAGGTCCCCCCGTCGGAGGACGGCGAGATCGGTTGGCGCCCCACGGAGAGGACCTGGATCAGGAGCCGGATGTCGCCCGCGCTGAGCAGAGGTAGATCGGCGTGGAGCACCACCCACTCACTGCCCGCCGCGATGGCCCAGTCCACACCGGTCCCAGCCGCGGCGTCGAGTCCCCGTCCCGGGTCGGGGGACGAGGGAAAGCCGGACAGCGTGGCCCATTCGGCGACGGCGGGGTCGGCGGTGATGATCATCGGGATCCCGCCCGCCGCCGCCACGGTGGTGGCGACGTGGTCGGCCAAGTCCTGACCGATACGAACCCGGGCGGCCTCGTTCAGAACCCCGCCGAGACGTTGCTTGCCCAGCCGGAACGATCTCACCGGGATCACGAAGACGGTGGGCACCGGGTGAGAGTAAGAGGAATAGGGCTTCCATAGCGACGGTTCATCGCGAAATGGTTCGAGCCAGCTGGAATGGAGTGGTCCTCGCCGAGAGCGACGACACCGTCGTGGTCGAGGGCAACCACTACTTCCCCCGCTCCTCGCTCGACGATGATTACATCACCGAGTCGAGCACCCATACCCGATGTCATTGGAAGGGCGTGGCCAGCTATTACGACGTGGTGGTGGACGGCGAGGTCAATCG
The DNA here is from genome assembly GCA_035249605.1 of Acidimicrobiia bacterium. Lineage (GTDB taxonomy): Bacteria > Actinomycetota > Acidimicrobiia > Spongiisociales > ZC4RG35 > JANQRA01. The sequence goes on along the minus strand of DATFGI010000027.1, from coordinate 10,555 downwards.
TGACGCCGTCTGGTACTACCCGACTCCATCCGAGGCCGCCTCCTCGATCGAGGGTCGAGTTGCCTTCTGGCATGGCGTGAGGATCGAGTCCTGATCCAGCGTGACGGACGTCGTATGACGACGTCGGTCACTCACCCTTGAGTCCTACGGGACCACCAGCACCGGGCAGGGGGCGAGGTGGGTCAGGCGATCGGCAGTCGATCCCAGGATGACCCGTTCCGCCAGACCGGCGCCCCTCCTCCCGATGACCAGCAGGTCGGCCTGGTTCGCCTCGCAGATGGCGACCAGCCGGCCCGCCGGGTCGCCCAGCTCCTCGACGGTCTCGTATTCCACACCGTCGAGATCGAGATTGTCCTCGACCTCGCTGAGAATCCTCCTCTGCCCCTCGATCAAGGCATTGGACAGGGCTTCCGGGCTCGGTGGCGCCCCGCCGATACCCCACCAGCCCTCCGGAGTGCGCACCACCGTCGCCAGCTTGAGCTTGGCGCCCCAATGCCTGGCGATGGCGGCGGCATGCTCCGCCGCCCTCGAGCTGCCGTCGGAGCCGTCGATACCCACTATCACCGTCGAGATATTCCAGTTCATGGGGTGAATCTAGATCAGTGCTTGGAGGAGATGACCCGCAGCCAGACCGTAGAGCCCGGCGACGACGTCGTCCGCAGTGACGCCGATCGCTCCGGGCAACCGGATCTCGGCGGCCGCGACACCCGGTGCCAGGTGCTTGAAGATGTCAGCGAGTCGGAACACCGCCCAAGCCGCCAGCGCCGGCCAGGGCTGGAGCCCGATGACCGCGATGAACGTGCCTGCCGCCTCGTCGGCACAGATCCAGCCGGCGTCGCCTTCGCGCGAGACGAAGGGCCTCGCCGCCCAGACCGACGCCACCGTGACCAGCACCGCCGCTGCGATCTGCCAGGGCCAGCCGAGGGTCTCCCCGACCAGGACTGCGATGGGGAGGGCAAAGAGGGAGCCCAAGGTGCCCGAGCCCAGGTCGCTGCCCCGGACCCGGCCGAGGATGAGGCCGGTGCCGAACCAGGAGGCAACGACCCGATGCATCCGGTCGACACTAGATCCGGGTTTCGCGACCACGGTGGCTCGTTTAGCCTCTGCGGATGGAACCGGCTTCACACATCTGGAGCGATGGCGAGCTAATCCCTTGGGATGACGCCAACGTCCATTTCCTTTCCCATGCTCTCCACTACGGCACCGGAGTGTTCGAGGGCATCCGCGCCTACGCCACGCCGGAGGGCACCGCGGTATTCCGGCTCCATGAGCACATGGTCCGTCTGGTGGCGTCCGCCCGCGCCTACGCGATCCCCATGACCTGGACTGTCGAGCAATGGGAAGAAGCCTGTCTCCATCTGCTCCGTGAGACCGGTCTCGAGTCGGCCTACGTCCGCCCTCTGGTCTTCTACGGAGGTGGCTCGATCGGGATCAACCCGGCCAAGAACGAGGTCCACGCGATGATGGCGGCCTTCCCCTGGGGCGCCTATCTGGGGGAGGATGCCGCCGAGCGAGGTATCAGCACCATGGTGTCCAGTTGGCGCCGCATCTCGCACACCTCGCTGATCCCTACGGCCAAGGGCTCAGGGGGATATCTCAACTCGGTGTTGGCCAAGCAAGAGGCGCTGGCCGCCGGGTTCGACGAGGCGATCATGCTCAACGACGCCGGGTCGGTGTCGGAGGGGAGCGGCATGAACCTGTTCACTGTGAGCAATGGTGTCGTCTACACCCCACCGGTCTCCTCGGGAATCCTGGAAGGGATCACCCGCAACTCGGTGGTCGAGCTGATCCGAGACGACGGTGTCGAGGTGCGCGAGGTCGAGTTGGCTCGGGGGAGTCTTTACACCGCCGACGAGATCTTCCTCACCGGGACCGCCGCCGAGGTGTGCCCCATTCGGGAGGTCGACCGTCGCCAGGTCGGCTCGGGGAGCCGGGGCCCGGTCACGACACGGGCACAGGAGTTGTTCTCCGAGGCGGTCGCCGGGAAGCTCGAGGACTACCGGCACTGGCTCACCTACATCTGATGGCCCAACAGCCGAACGTGGAGATAACCGACGCCGAACGACCCCGCACCCGTCTCGGCCCCGCACCTGCGGTGGGATGGCGAGCTGACAAGCCGGGGATTCCCGACGGACCGGACGACGTGCCCAGAGGTGGCGTCTTCGACACCACCGGGCCGGACCAGGGTTGGGGTCTGCGCATCCTCCGGTTGGCCGAATTGCCCGACGACGACCCGCGGTTGGCCGAGGTGGTCGAGGGCCTGGCCCTGCTCAGATCCGCCACTCTGGGGCGGGGACCGGTGATGGATGACATCGACGCCGCCTTGGCGGTGTGCGGCTATGGCTTCGACGCCGCCCCCGAGGTCCTGGAGCGACGGGCCCGTTGGCTCGAAGCCGTCCCCCATGAGACGCGCTCGGGGGAGACGGCGGCAGCCGAGGTGGACCGGGACCTCCTGGTGCGGACCCCGGCGGAGATCGCCGACACGCTGCGTCGCCGCTAGGCCACGAAACGGTCCGTTTTCGGTACCGTCGAGGTTCATGAAGATCGTTCGAATCAAGTCGGGGGACGACATCGCCTACGGCGTGGCCGACGTCGAGGGCGTCCTCGTCTACCAGGGCACGCCATTCGTCGCTTGGGAGCCCACCGAGGTGGTGGTGCCGTGGCCCAGCGCCACCCTGCTCGCACCGGTGATCCCCACCAAGGTGCTGTGCGTCGGCAAGAACTACGAGGACCACGCCAGCGAGATGGACGGGGAGGTGCCCGAGGAGCCGCTCGTCTTCATGAAGCCGGCCACGGCGGTGATCGGTCCCAACGCCAACGTGGTCCATCCCCGGCTGAGCGGGGAGGTGCACCACGAGGCGGAGTTGGCGGTGGTCATCAGCAAGCCCGCCCGAAACGTCGCCGCCGAAGACGCCTCCCAGTACATCTTCGGCTACACCGCGGGCAATGACGTGACCGCCCGTGACCTGCAGCGCAAGGACGGGCAATGGACCCGGGCCAAAGGCTTCGACACCTTCTGCCCCCTCGGTCCGGCCATCGAGACCGAGCTCGATCCCCTGGAGCGGCTGGCGGTGATCTGCCGGGTCAACGGCGAGGTCCGTCAGGCCGGATTCACCTCGGACATGGTGTTCGGTGTCGCCGAGATCATCGAGTTCATCACCGCCTTCACCACCCTCTTGCCCGGCGACGTGATCATGACCGGGACCCCATCCGGCGTGGGCAAGGTGGAGCCTGGTGACGTCATGGAGGTCGAGGTCGACGGGATCGGGGTGCTGAGCAACCGGGTAGTGGCCGCGCAATGACGGTTCGGGTCCGCATGGCCCCGTCACCCACCGGTTTCCTACACGTGGGCACGGCACGCGCCGCTCTCTACAACTACCTCTACGCCCGGCATACCGGCGGAGTCTTCATCGTCCGCATCGACGACACCGACCGGGAGAGATCGACCGCCGAGTTCGAGGAGGAGATCCTCGGATCCCTGCGCTGGCTCGGTCTCGACTGGGACGAGGGCGTCGAGGTGGGTGGCCCCCACGGCAGCTACCGCCAGTCCGACCGTCTCGATCACTATGCCGACGTCGCCCGAAGACTCGTCGAGGCGGGCCACGCCTATCACGATCCGCGGTCATCGCAGGACCTGGAGTCCCTGCGCAGGCGGGCCCAATCGGAGGGGAGACACCCTGGCCACTACATCCGACGGCCCGACTCGGAGGCCGACACCGGGCCGATCCGGCTCTCCGTCCCCCAGGACGACCCGGTCGAGTTCAACGACTTGATCCGGGGCGAGCTCTCCTTCGGCCCCGCCGACATCGACGATTTCGTCATCCTCCGCAGCGACGGGACCCCGACCTATCACCTCGCCTCCACCGTCGACGACATCGACTATGGGATAACCCATGTCGCCCGTGGCGAGGACCTCCTTCCCTCCACCCCGAAGCACATCCTGCTGACCCGCGCCCTGGGCGGGGACGAGCCGGAGTATGCCCATCTCCCACTCCTGTTCGGCACCGACGGGAAGAAGCTGTCCAAGCGTCACGGCGCCACGGCCCTGTCCGAGTATCGGGAGGCGGGGCTGCTGGCCGAGGCGATGTTCAACTACCTGGCGATCCTGGGATGGTCGCCGGACGGGGAGACCACCATCTTCTCCAAGGAGGAGGCGATCGCAGCCTTCGACCTCGTCGATGTCTCGCGCAACCCGGCCGCCTTCGACCCCGAGAAGCTGGCCTGGATGAACGGTGAGTATGTGCGGGCGATGGACACGGTCCAGTTCGCCGGGCTGGTCCGGCCGTTCGTGGAGGATGCGATCGGCCGTCGTCTCGACTCGGGGGAGTGGGCCACGTTCAACGAGATCGCCCCTCTGGTGCAGGAGCGGACCAAGCTGCTTCCCGACGCCGGTGGGCAGGTGGTCTTCCTGTTCTCCGATCTCGATGGCTACGACGACGCATCCTGGGCCAAGGTGATGACCAAGGAGGACGTGCCCGCCGTCCTCGAGGCCGGCATGGCAGCCCTGGCCGAGTTGGAGACGTGGCACCCGACCTCGGTGGAGACCGCTTTGCGTGCGATCCCCGACGAGCTCGGCATCAGTGCGGGGAAGACTTTCCAGCCTCTGAGGGTCGCGGTCACCGGCTCGTCGGTGAGCCCGCCGCTGTTCGAGTCGATCGCTGCCTTGGGAAGGGAGCGCACTCTGGACCGGTTGAAACGGGCGAGGGAAGAGTTGGGCTGACCACCACCCCGGCTTAACCTTCTATTTGCACCCGGTCCCGTCGTCCAGTGGCCTAGGACGCCGGCCTTTCAAGCCGGAAACGCCGGTTCGAATCCGGTCGGGACTGCCACTCCTTTTCCCTGGTCAGGGGGTTGCGGCTCGCTTCCTGTTCTTCACCCGGGTCGGTTTGGGCCGCTCCTGGGCCGCCCGAGAAGGCGGCCAGAGCATCGAGACGGTCGGCGGTGCGGTCGTCGAGACCCTCCATCAGATGTCCGTAGCGGTCCATCGTCACCTGGATCGAGGAGTGTCCAAGGCGGGTCTGAATGGTCTTTGGGTGCTCGCCGGCAGCGATCAGCCAGGAGGCATGGGTGTGTCGCAGGTCATGGATCCGGCACGGCTGGCCGACAGTCTCCGCGACTGCCGTGCGCCAGATCCTGCTGAACGATCCCCGCCGCAGGTAGGCGCCTCGTTCGGTGGTCCACATCAACCCGTCGACCAGCGGGTACTGGTCGATGTGCTGAGCGATCGCGTCCAGGGCGATTCCGGGGAGGGTGATGGTGCGCTCCGATGCCGCCGTCTTTGGCCGACCCAGACGTGGAGCTTTTCCAGCTGCTTCGATGAGCGCCGATCGAACGGTGAGCCGGCGGCGCAGCATGTCGATGGCAGCGATCCGGAGACCGGCGAGCTCTCCCCAGCGAAGACCGGTGTAGGCGGCCACGATCGGCAACGCCTGATAGCGGTCTGGGAGTGCTCGGGCGAGCAGATCGACTTCCTGGGGATTGAGGAGACGCATGTCCGATCGTCGGGGGTTGGGTAGGCGAATCCCTTTGGCAGGGGAGGAGAGGAGCCGACGGTCGTTCACTGCCTGATTGAGCGTGAGTCTGACCCACCGCATCGTCTTGGCGACGGTCTCGGGGGCGTAGCCAGCGGCAGTCAGATTGGCGATCAACTCACGAAGTAGCTCCGGTGTGAGCCGGGAAATCGGAACATCACCAATCACGGGAGCGGCGCGAGCATGGCACGCTCGGTCAGTTTCGACGGTGCGTGCGGCGAGGTGCCCGCGACTGGCGAGCAGCTGATTCGAGTATTCGGACCATGGGACCCTTCCGAGACCCGGGTCGACCCATTCGCCACGGTCGAGCTTCGCAAGCTGGGCGCTCAGCCATCGCTCGGCATCGATCTTCCTCTCGAAGCTCCTGGAGCGCTCGCGTCCGTCGGCTCCGTAGTAGCGAGCACGCCACTGAGCCGAACGATCGGAACGCTGTTGGACCCACCCTCTCATCGGAATGCCACCCGTCGACAGGCTTCACGATCGACCCTATTCCCGCCGACCTCGAGAGGGAAGAGGTGCATGCTCAACCTGCCTTGTCCTGATCCAGTTGTTCGCGAACCCACATCTCGACATCGTTGCGCCGATATCTGACGTGCCGACCGACCCTGAATCCCGGTGGACCTTCGCGCCTGTACCGCCACTGGTAGAGGGTCCCGACGGGAACACCGAGGTACTGAGCCAGTTCTGCAACCGTCAGCAGCCTTTCATCCATCGCCATGGCCCCACTTTGCGACTCCACCCTTTCGGCAGACGTTCGGATCGCCTGTCGGATGTGCCCTCAGCGGCTGATTGGGCGAGATCCACTCGAGCATCCGTGGCAAGAGCGACACGCCTGCGCCGACGTGACAAGGTAACTTCTGGGCCGAAATCCCCGACACCGCAGGTGTGCACTCGTCTGTCTCGATTCGGGGTTGCAGCTATGTGCTCGAGCTTTCCGGAACCCTTTCGAAAAGGGCTCGGCAACTAGTTGCATATGCGTGTGTCTTCTCGGCAGGTTTAGACGATCAAGTTTCAATCGATCTGAGGCCTCATCACGTCTGGGGCCATGTGTCGCTGACCCTTCTTGGCGAGGTACCTGTCATCTGTGGGAATGGTCCTTGCGTCGTCCCTGTTTAGATCAGAATCGACGTCGGCGGTTCGCCGTGCACCGACGCATCGATCCGGTCCCAAGTCTCGTAGCCGCCGAGTCATCGAACCCTGGGAGCCGCACAGATGAGTTCCATTGTCCGACGCAGGGCTCAAGGATCTGGGGCAGCGGTTTCCGAAAGGGATTCCGAAAGGTTTATCGAAAGGGTGTCGCCGCGAGGCTGGGCGGGCTGTTACGCAATAGCGCAGAATGCCGGTTCCCGGGTGGGTGGATCGAACGGTTGGATGCGTTGGCGGCGCGCGTTATGCGCTACCAACCATTCTGATCCTGACTAAGAGGCTGGGACGTCGCCCGAGCCGAGCACGTCGCCATCCGCGTCCAACAGGAGCATGGTGCCCCCGGGGAAACTCTCTGGAGAGAGCCACCAGAAGTGATAGAACCCTTCGCTCAGGGCAGCTTCCACGCGTATTCCGTCTGTTTGATCGATTACGACTTTGGCGACATCAGGACCGAGGATTCCGCCCATGACCTGATGCACTGGAAATGGCAACTCATCCACGGGGGGAGCTTCCCAGGTGCCGTTGGTTCGGATGAGGGTGCACGAGTACATGGAGCTGGTTCCCTCGACGTCCTGTCCAAATACGACGCGGGCGGCGTCGGCTCTTTGGTCCACGATCACCACGGGAGGTAGTTCGGCTTGCAGCTGGACTTCGCACAGTTCGGGAGCGGCCTCGACAAGGGCAGCGTCTGCAGTTGATGGGACCGCGGCCCAATAGGCGCTGGCTTCAGGGGTGCGAACGAGCAGTGCTACCGCAGTGACGATGACGAGTGATGCGGCGACGGAGGCAATCCGGAAGCCTGTCTTGCGTCGCTCGCCCTTACGGGCGCGTCGAACGATGTCGTCGACGTTCGGTTCGAATTGGACCGTCTCAAAGGCGACGCGTACTGCTTCTTCTGTGGTGTTCATCGTTTCAACTCCTTGCCAATCGTTTCTCGTAAGGTCTGAAGTCCTCGATGAAGGTGGACCCTGATCGTGGAGGGGGCCACGCCGAGAGCTTCCCCCGCCGCTTCTGAGTCCAGATCGAGAAGAACGCACAAAGCGATCGCCTCTCGCTGTCTGGCTGGGAGCTGCAACACGAACCCGATCAGGTCATCCTCGGTCGAGTCCGGCTCGGCGACCGCAATCCGGTCAGTACCGGCGAAAGGCACCAACCGCTTGGTCTTGCGGAGGGTCGACCTGTGATGATTCAGAGCGGTGGTGACGACCCAGGCTTCCGGCTTCGGATGTTCCGATACTGACTCCCAAGCGGAGAACGCTCGAGCGAATCCCTCCGCGTTGCCTCTTCGGCATCGATCCGAGACCCCGTGGCTGCGAGCACTGACCGGTACACAGCGTCTTTGCAGTTACTGAAGAACTCTGAGAAGTCCTCGCTCACACCCATTACAACGCTTCAGACACCAATTCTGTTTACTTCGTCTGAATCGATTTCGTCCGCCAGCTTCGCTCAGGCCACGTCCAGGGCGACCCATTCAGTATCGCCGGGCCGAGCGAACCACGCGAGTGGATGGCTTTCGTGCGACTGATTCGGGTCGACGTTGCTGATGACCCAGATCCCATCCACCACATCAACGTCAACCGGGCGTGGAGGAACTTCGACGAGGTTCATAAGTCCGAAGAAACGTCCCACTTCTGCCCAGATGACGAGGTGGGTCTCGAAGTTCATTTCATGTGCTTCCTGGAGCTTCTCAAGGTTTGCGGCGAGAGCGTCAGCGATCACCTCACCGGCATCGCCGGCCGAAAGAGTCGTAGAACCGGAGATCATGTAGTCGACCTGATGGCTGAGCGAGTCGTGCCGGCTGAACGACACGATTGGGCCAGACGTCAGGCCCCGAATCTCCGTTTCACGGCGGAGTGCTTCGTGGAGCTGATCTCGATGATCACGCACATCAATGGGATGGGCCACGTGAAGTGTCCAGTGCCCACGCTCCTCCCTTTCGGCCACTAGATGAAGTTCTCTGGCGAGTTCGACCACGGCGGCTCCTCCTCGCCTCCATTCCTCGTTCGTGAGTCGAGTCAGTTCGACGGCTACTGGCTTCGGCTTGGCCTCCGGGTACACGAAGTCAACGCGGAGTCGGTCACGGCTGGCGTCATGGCGGACCGGTGAACCGAGGTGGGCGCCAACGCCATGCGCCAGCGATTCAAAACGGCTGAGAACATATGCCTCATGATCGATGTCGGGCATTGCTCCATTATGGATCTGTCCATGTGCATGGCTCGTGAGCTGGTTTCGCCATCAAGTCTCGCCAGGTCGCGATCACTCATATCGGCCTGATCCCGAGCGATAACGATCCTCCCTCCACCCACCCGAGATCGGCACGTATCGTTCGGTCGTCGGGCGAGGGGGTACCTGCACTACATCCCCTGAGTAGGTCATGCAGGTCATGGGGTTCGCACCCGGTACCGTAGGATGATCGTCCGGAGCGACTGGAGAGAGCAGACACCCGATGGAGCCACCCAGATCCAAGGGATCCATTGTGGCAACCATTGGCGTTGCCTTGCTTGCGGGCGTCGCCGCAATCGTGCTACTGCTTCCAATCGCGGGCGTCGATACCGATCCTCCGGAATGTTGGTCAATGTTCGGCTACACGGTTCCCTGTGGATTTGCACTTGCCATGTTTGCTGGAGCCGCGGTGTTCCTTTTGGTGGGTTTGGCATTCTGGCGGAGATCCCGTCACTGGAGATCCCAGAACAACGGACATCCGGATTGAGACAACTAGCGCAGATCAACAATTCTGGGCGGATAACGAGCATCGGCCAAGGCGCGCGAGATCGGCACGTCGAGGGCGATGATGCGACCGGGGCGGGGCCAGCCCTTTGTTCTCGGCGCGCGCCCATGACAGTGGCAACCGGAGGTCAGTTGCTGCACGCCGGGACTGCCGTCAAGTCGGCTCTGGGTAGCGTTAACGCGATGATCCGGCATACCCGCGGCATCGATGGACAACCCTCCGCTGCGCTTCGGGATCGCTCCTCCCAACTGGGGAGTCTTTGGAAATCCCCACCATGCTGCGGAGCTGGCATCGGTGGCCGAACGGGCAGGCTGGCACGGTTACTTCACGTGGGATGGGCTCCCGGTCAAGGACAATCCTCCTCCGATCTACGATCCATGGGTAATCCTGGCTTCGGTAGCGGCGGCGACCGAGCTGATTCGGTCGGAACCTGCGTCGCCGTCGTGCCTCGCTATAAGCCCCATTTGCTGGCGATGCGGGTTCTCCAGCTGCTCCCGGGTGGGGAAGGCTTCCGGTCCGCTGTCTCAGATGCGGTTGAGGCGGTGCGGATGCCGATGGCGTCGAGGAGCTGCTCGCAGATTCGACGTCCGCTCTGGATGCAGCGTCGGTTCCGTTGATGTCGCCACAGGTGGCCAGATCGAACTGGCGGAACTCGACAAGGAGAGGTTAGTGCGACCTGCCCACCCGTACGCATCGCGGAGCAGCTAGGCGGGTTCGGTAAGGTGACGGAATGGTCATGAGGGTGGCGGTTCCCGTGCTGCCGTGCCGAGATGTGGAGGCAGCGCGGTCGTACTTCACGGACGTGCTCGGGTTCGACACCATATTCACCTGGGAGACCCCACCTACCTATGCGGCCGTGATCCGCGACACCGCCGAGTTCCACCTGTACGCCGAAAGCAGCGTCGGCCCGGCCAGGGTGGCGGTTGTCGTCGACGACGTCGATTCCTGCCACGACGAGCTGCGCGCCCGCGGCGCCGACATCGTCGAGCCACTGGCTGACCGGCCCTACGGGATGCGCGACTTCAACGTACGGACACCCGATGGACACTTGTTGATTTTTAGCCAGCCGCTTAATGAGCCAGCCGCTTAATGAGTACGGGTGACCATCAGCGGACCAGCCGGAAGAAGGACCGGACCTCGTCGACGAACA
>DATFGI010000026.1:0-115310 GCA_035249605.1 Acidimicrobiia bacterium | reverse complement strand
GCACCTTCCTCCTCGGCAATGAGGCCGGTGTCCAAATATGTCAGGTGATCGTCGTCGATGCCTTTGCGGAACTTGACCGTCACCGGCGTCGGGCCGGCATTGGCCACTGCCCCCCGAATGATGGAACGGAACAGATCTGTCTTCCATGGGAGGGCGGCGCCGCCGCCGTGACGTGTGATCTTTCCCATGGGGCAGCCGAAGTTGAGGTCGATGTGGTCGACCCCGTGCTCGGAGACAAGGAGCCCCACAGCCTCGCCGACAGACCCGGGGTCGGTGCCGTAGAGCTGGATGGAACGAGGCGTCTCGTCGGGATCGAACCGGGCCATTGCCAGGGTCTTCTCGTTGCCCTCGAGGAGCCCGCGGGCTCCAATCATCTCCGAGACGTAGAGACCGGCCCCGAACTCCCGGCACAACCGGCGGAACGGCGCGTTGGTTACGCCCGCCATCGGGGCGAGCACGACCGGCGGGTCGACCTGGAGCGGGCCGATGGCGAGTGGCATGTAGAGAATGCTATTTCGAGCGGGCGGCTGCGAGCGGGGATCGAGATGAGGCTTTCGGCCGCCGAGGCCGCGCCGTCAAGGCAAGGACTGGCAGGTGGGGCACCAGTAGGTGACCCGGTCCTGTCTCTCCTCCTCGATGATGGCGGTGCCACACCGCCGACACGGCTTGCCGGCTCGCCCGTACACCCACATCTCCTGTTCCCGGGCCCGAGCCCCTGTAGTCGAGCGCACACGACCGATGTTGGCCGCGAGCAACTTCTGCGCCCGCCTTGCCAGGGCGAGGAGCTGGTCGTCTGACGCCGAGGCCGCCGGGGTATCCGGGTGAATGCCCTCCAGGAACAAGAGCTCGGACTTGTAGACATTGCCGATCCCGGCGAGCACTCGTTGGTCCACCAATAGGGCGGCCATCGCTGCGCCAGGGAGCATCCGGGCCCGGGCCAGGAACTCCTCCTCCTCGAATTCGCCGAGGACGTCGGGGCCAAGGTGGGAAACCTGGTTGTCGATCGACTCGGTCCTACCCACATCGACGGTTGCCGAGTGACAGGCGACATGATGGGTCTGGGTGGAGAGAACCAGCCGAGCCGAGCCATGCGGGAGTCGACTTCGGTCGAGCACCACCCAGCGTCCACTCATGCCGAGGTGGACCCGGATGGAGTAGCCGGTGTCGAAGTCGATGATCAAGTGCTTACCCACTGTCCGGATGGCAGTCGCCGTGGCGTCGAGGATCTGCCCGGACCCTCTTCGCAGCGAGGGAGAGGTACCCGCAACGGTGGTGATGATCCGACCCACGAGCACCAACTCCAGCCGGCGGGCGTGCCCTGCGACCGAGTCACCCTCCGGCATCGGCGAGCCTCCTAGAAGTCGATGGTGGTCACGTTCTGTAGGCGGACCTGACCCTGGGCGACCAGCTTGCCGTCCGACTCCCGGGTGACGTCCACCTGCCAGAGCTGTTGGGTCCTCCCCCGATGGATCGGTGTCGCCCGGCCGAGCAGCACCCCCTCGGTGGTGGCGCGGAGGAAGTCGGTCTTGTTGCTCAGGCCAACCGCTCCCGCCATGCCCTGGTCCATCGCCCACAACGCGGCGCCGGTCGAGGCCAACGTCTCCACCAGCGTGCAGTAGACCCCGCCGTGCACCACGCCGTAGGGCTGTTGCAGGTTGGGATTGATCTCCACCCGGCCCTCGGCCCCTTCGCTGGAGGCGGACGTGAGCTCGATTCCGGTGTGGGTCACGTAGTTGGGTTCGGTGGTGAACGGATTTTCCATCAACTGCCACAACCCGTCTCCAGGACGACCACGGGACCGAGATCGTCGTCGACATACTCCCAAACCCACAAGCCGAAACCCTCGAAGTAGGCAGAGTTGAGGATGATCTCCATCTTGGCGTCGCCATTCAGATCGGCCACCGACCCAAAGGTGTGGGCACCGGCGAAGGCGTCGTTCTCGTCGACGACCACGGTGTCACCGAGCACCGCCGTCTCCACCTCGCCTGCGACGACTTTGCGCATGAAGGCGATCGAGTAGTCGCCCGGTTCCAGCAGGAAACCCGGCGTCACCTCCTCCGCCACCACCAGGACCTCATGGACTCCATCGCCCTCCAGGTCGGTCCTGATGACCTGCTTGACCACCGGGGAGGCCACGTCGAGCCCGCGGCTGGCCAGCAACTCCCGGGCGAACCCGGAGTAGGTGCCGTCGTCCTCGATCTCCTCGAAGAGATGCGGCTGAAGCTTCCACGCCGCCGATATGGCGACGCCGTAGGGGCCGGGGAGCTCGCCGAGCAGATCAGGGTCCTCCAAGTCGACACCGAGAAGGGCGAGCGGCTCACAGACCGTGGTCTGAGGTCCCCCGGTGGTCATCCCGACCGTGCCCAGGCTGATCACCTGGTAGTCCTCGCCACCAATCACGGGGAGGGCCCCCTCGTCCTGGGCGTCACGCCACCCCGACCCGTCCCACCATCCCAGAGCGCCGAAGTCGGCGGTCACCAGAGGTTGGTCGGCCCAGTTGCCGGCGAGCAACGACGTGGACGTGGTCGACCCGGCGGTACTCGTGGTGGTGGCCGCGGTGGTCGTGGTCCCCGAGGGAAGGGTCGTCGTGGTGGTGGCCTGTGTCGTCGTCGTGGTCACGGGAGCGCTGGTCGAGGGCGATGTGGAGTCGGAGGCCTCGTTGGGGCTGCACGCGGCGACCACCAGCACTGCTGCCACGAGCGGTTTCCTCATCCAGACAAGTTAGACGGGCCGAAGAAATCGTCGAGATTGGACCCAACCTGGGCGACCAGTCTGGGGAGGAGGTGCACCGGGAGACCGATCACCGTGAACGGGCTCCCCGTGATCGCCTCGACCCACAAGCCGCCACGCTCCTGCAACGCGTATGCGCCGGCTTTGTCCATCGGCTCCCCGGTGTCGACATAGCCCGCGATCTCCTCGGCGGTCATAGGGAGCATCCGGACCTCGGTGACATCGACCAACGCCCGCAGCTCGTCGCCCATGGCGACGGCGAGACCGGTGAAGACCTCGTGGACATCGCCCTGGAGACGGCTCAGCATCGAGCGTGCCTCCTGGGGGTGAGCGGGCTTGCCCAGGATGTGTCCCTCATGGATCACAGCCGTGTCGGCGGCGACGACCACGGCGTCGGGCGAGGCCACGGCCAGTGCCTTGTCACGAGCCAGCCGCTCCACGTAGACGCCGGGAGCCTCATCGGGGAGACGGGTCTCGTCGATGTCGGGCAGTGCCGTCGCGAAAGCCAGACCCAGCCGCTGGAGGATCTCCGCCCGACGTGGCGACCCGGAGGCGAGGACGAGTCTCATCTCACCTTCCCCAGTCTGATGACATGGGTTGGGTGGGCCAGGACCTTCAGTTCCGACACCGGATCCGCGGAGAACAGCACCGCGTTGGCCGGTTCCCCGGGCGCGAACGAGTGGTCCCGGCCGGTGGCGGCGAAGCCGGCGATGGAGACCGCTCTCACCACCTGGGCGTTTGACATCCCATAGCGGCCGAGAGCGACCGCCTCGTCGGCTACGTCGGATGCTGATCCAACGAGGTCGGTCCCGGCGAGCACGTGGACGCCTGCCTCGGCACCGAGGGGTATCAGGCGCCGCAGCCGTTCCAGCCCCTCGACGAAGAGCCGCCCTCCGCTCGAGGTCTCGCCGAGCTGAGCCAAGGTGGCCTCGCATCGGAGGACCGTGGGCACCCACATGCCCTCCCGCTCGGCCAGGGCGCCGAGGTCGGCCTCTTCGAGGAAGAGACCGTGCTCGATGGAGTGGACCCCGGCTGCGACCGCCATCGAGGGGGTCTCGCGGGCCATGGTGTGTATCGCCACCCGGGCGCCCGACGACTCGGCGACGCTCACCGCCAGCCGCAACTCGGCCTCGGTGAAATTCGTCACCGGTCCCCGGCCTTTCCTTGGCCAGTCGCCGAACATCTTCACCCAGCCTGCGCCGGCCTCTGCTTCCCCCAGGACCGCTTTCACCAGCTCTCCCTCCGGCACCTCACGGGCAAACCCGGCGACGTGGCCATCGACCGCGGTGAGGACCCGCGCCGCTGCCTCGATGTCGGGTCTCTCCTCTGCCGGGACCGCCGCGATCAGCCGGGTTGTGGTGTCATCGGACCAGCCTTTGTCGAAGATCAGGGTCACGCCTGCCCGTAGAGCCTCTCTTGCCCGATCCATTGCTCCCGCCAGGTCGCCCGGCTGATAGTCGAGACGAGAGGCGGGGAGGTGGGCATGGGCATCGGCCAGACCGGGGAGCGCCCACATGTCCTCCCCCAGAGTCTGGTCCGGGTCGCCCGACGGCTCGGCCCAACGGCCGTCGATGACATCCCGCACCACCTGATCGGCGAATGGGGAGCGAAGCACGACCCTGAGGCTCACGCCGGGGACGGTAACTGCCGATCAGTCCGCATAATGACAACGATGAGCCGACTCGTCCTCGTCCTCCTGCTCTTGGGAGCCTGCGCCGGAGAGACGACCACGGTCACCCCGGCCCCGAATCCGACCCGAGCGTCACTGCCCCCGGTGACCACCACCACGCCGACTGTCGACATGTCGATTCAGGACTGCTCCACGCCACCCGTCACCTTCAGCGCGCTATGCGAGGTCTACGACTTGCTGGAGACGTGGTATGTCGACGCGCCTATCGACGACGCCGCGCTGGCCGATCTCGCGGTTCGAGGTCTCGACGACTATGTGGCCACCACTGAGGAGGAGCCTCCCCGCACCCTCTTCTGCGCCATTCCCGACCAGGCTTTCGTCGCTCTCTGTGATGCGCTCGCCCAACGGGTGGAGGAGACGGGGATCCCGGTCGAGGATGCGGTGGAAGCGGCGATGTCGCACATGATCGAGACCGGGCTCGGCCCCTTCACCTACTACGTGCCACCGGAGCAGGCCGGATCGCTGCGCCCCAACGGAGTGGTGGGGGGGATAGGGGCGCTGCTCGACGCTCGCGATGCGGTCGGGTCGAAATGCGCCCGGATAACCGGCGCGTGCCTGCTCGAGGTGGTGGTCGTCTTCGAGGGCAACCCTGGGTTCGAAGCCGGGCTGGTCGAAGGCGACGTGATCGTCGCCATCGACCACGTTCCGGTGGAGGGCATGGGCTTCACAGCTGCGGTGGCGGCCATAGCGGATGACGAGACGGGCACCGTCACCCTCACCATCGACCGGGGAGGGGCGGAGATGGAGCTCGTCATCGAGAGAGCCCCTTTCGTGGTGCCCACGGTCGAGATCGAGCTGCCCCGCGACAACGTCGGGTACATCCGCATACCCGACTTCGAAGCCGACATCCCCGGGCTGGTCCTCGCCGGTCTCGAAGAGCTCGCCGTCACCGGGGTGGGCACCATCGTGGTCGACCTGCGTGACAACCCAGGGGGATATGTGGATGCCGTGATCGAGGTAGCCGACCAGTTCGTCGACGACGGGCTGCTCATGGTGGCCGACGGCCCCACGGATCACCGCGAGTATGACGCGGCCGCCGGCGGTCTCACCACGAGCCAGCGGCTGCTCGTCCTGGTCAACCGGGGCACGGCGTCGGCCGCCGAGATAATGACCGGCGCCCTTCGTGACCGGCGCGAGGCCGTTGTGATCGGCACGAACACGTTCGGTAAAGACGCCGTGCAGATACCCTTCACCCTGCGCAATGGCGGCGAGTTCCATGTGGCCGTCGCCCGCTGGTCGACACCGAACGGCGACACCGCCGGCAACGGAGGGCTCTCCCCCGATCGGGAGGTGATCTGGCCAGATGGCGCATCCGTCGACGAGATCGTCGGGATAGCCCTGGAAGCAGCCTCATGACACGAAAATCGATGTTGGCGGCCCTCGTCGCCCTGACCATGGTGGCGGGATGTTCCAACGACGAAGGGGCTCCCTCGACCACCAGCGCACCGGCTGCGTCGACGTCGAGCACCGACGCCGCGTCGGCGACCACGACCACACCCCCCGCCTCGGACGATGACGTCGGTACCGATCGCCCCCTGGATGTGGTCGCCTGTGACGATGCATCCGAGGAAATCGTCATCGTCTGCGAGGCCTACGACCTGATCGAGACCCACTATGTGGATGAGGTCGAGGACTCCGCCCTCCTCGAGGGAGCCGTCACCGCGCTCCGGGCCCTCGACGGGGCCGACTCCGACAAGGCCCTGGTATGTGCTCCCCCCACCGACGGTTTCGCCGAGGCGTGCCAGACCGCCACCGTCGCCGCCGACGACGGCGCCGAGGCGGCGGCGGCAATGGTCACCGGGTTTGCCGCCTACGCCCTCGACCCCAACTCCGCCTACCTCGACGAGCAGTCTCTCGCCCTCCTAAGGGAGGAGCAGGAGGGGGAGATCGAGGGGATCGGCGCCCTGGTGTCACCCGAGGACGAGACGATCCCTGGCGACAACAAGCAGTGCTCCGTGGTCTCCGAGACCTGCCGGATACTCATCGTGTCCACCATCGCCGGCGCACCTGCCGAGGCTGCCGGGCTCATGAGTGATGACGTGCTGGTGGCGGTGAACGGGGAACCGATCATGGGCTGGACCGTCGACGAGGTGACCGCCCAGGTGCGCGGCCCGGCCGGCACTGCCGTCGACCTCACGCTGGAGAGAGACGGGGAGCCCTATCAGGTGACCATCACCCGGGCCGCCGTGGTCATCCCCCTCGTCGTCCACGAGACGTTCGGCGACGTCGGCTATGTCGCCCTCAACGCCTTCACCGGAAACGCCGACGCCCAGTTCGAGGAGGCCGTCGTCGATCTGCTGGGCGAGGGAGTCGACCACCTGGTGTTCGACCTGCGCAACAACCCCGGCGGGTTTCTAACCACGGCGATCGAGGTGACGTCGGTCTTCCTCGACGAGGGCGACGTGGTCAAGACCGAGGGGCCGGAGGAGACGACCACCTATCCCGTCGACGGGGACGCGATCGTGCCCGAGGACCTGGAGGTGACCGTCGTGGTCAACCGGGGCAGCGCCTCGGCCTCCGAGGTGGTGGCCGCCGCCCTCCAGGAGCGGGACCGGGTCACAGTCGTGGGTGAGAACACCTTCGGCAAGAACACCGTGCAGCAGCGCTTCTCATTGTCCAACGGGGGTGCGTTGAAGCTGACCATCGCCCGCTGGCTGACACCGGGCGGTCACGACTTCGGCGGGACCGGGGTCACCCCGGACGTCGAGCTCGAGGTGAACAGCCTCTCTCCCCAGGCGCTGGTCGACGCGGTCACCGCCACCTGAACGCCTCGGCGTTCCGCCGGGGACGGTGCCCAGCTCCTACTGCGGATGTGGGCTCAGGCCACGCCCTGCAATCCGGGGTACGAGATGCCGGTGTTGGCGTGGCAGTCATAGCCATGCGGATTCTTGCCCAGGTACTGCTGGTGGTAGTCCTCGGCGTAGTAGTAATCGCCGAGCGGCTCGATCTCGGTGGTGATCTCCCCAAGACCCTGCTCGCTCAGCACGGCCTGATAGACGTCCTTGGAGCGCTTCGCCTGATCGAGCTGGGCATCACTGGTCGTGTAGACGGCGGACCGGTACTGGGTGCCGATGTCGTTGCCCTGCCGGTAGCCCTGAGTGGGGTCGTGGGTCTCCCAGAACACACGGAGCAGCTCGTCGTATGACACCTGATCGGGGTAATACACGACCTCGACGACCTCGGCGTGACCGGTGCGTCCCGAGCACACTTCTTCATAGCTGGGGTTGGGAGTCGCTCCCCCGGCGTATCCGGCGGACGTGGTGTAGACGCCCGGCATCTTCCAGAAACGGCGTTCGGCGCCCCAGAAACAGCCCATCCCGAACACTGCGATCTCGGTGCCCGCGGGGAACGGGCCCACGAGCGGGTTGCCGTTGACGAAATGCCGCTCGGGGACACGGACGGGCTCGCTGCGCCCCGGCAGGGTCTCCTCGGCTGCGGGCATCTCTTGGGTCTTCCTGCCGAACATCGTCGAAACCTCCTCTGCAGACCGACGGCTCAGTCGGTCACGATCGCCTCGAGCTCCATCTCGACCACCCAGCGGGGGTCGAGAAGGCCACCTACTACAACCATTGTCGCCGCCGGTCGTATTTCCGAGAACACTTGGCCGTGGGCGACGCCCACGGCGTCGGCATGGGCGGCGTCGGCGAGGAACATTCGGGTGCGGACCACATCTTCGGGTTTCCCTCCGGCCTGCTCCAAGGCGTCGAGCATGATCTCGAGACACCTTCTCGCCTGCGCTTCGGGGTCGGGATCGACGAAGTCCTCCGGCCAGATGGGGGCGGTGCCGGCGACCAGCACCCGGTCATCGACCCTGACGGCACGGCTGAAACCGATCAGCGGCTCGAACGGCGACCCCGAGGAGATGTTCTGACGTGTCATGGATCCAAGGCTACGCCGGCAGGAGCGAACCCGGGGTTCCTCGAGCCGTATTCGGCGCCCAGAACCCCGGGTTCGCATGCATTGGACACTCGCACTTCCCCGATCCGGCACCATTGGTTACCCTTCTCGGCACCCAATGCGGCCGCTCCGCCCCTTCCCGGCTCTTCTTGCTTTCGCCCTCTTGGCCTCGGTCCTCGCCGTAGGTGAGCCGACGGCCAATGCACAGTCGACCGAGGACGCTCTTGGAACCGCCGAGGACGCGGAGGAGCGCGCCGACGCCGCGACCGGGCTCGTCGACGATGCGATCGCCAATCGGGAGCAGATGGAGCAGATGCTCCTCGACTCGATCACCCGGATGAACGAGCTCTCCACCGAGCTGTCGATACTCGGGTCCAACCTCGACAGGGTGGCCAGCCAGGTGGGCTACGCCGACGTGGAACTGGCCGGCATCCAGGCGGATATAGAGAGCCAGGCCGTCGACGCCTACATGACGGTTGTCGCCTCGCCCACTGTCTCCCTCGTGAACTCATCCACCGTGGAAAGGGCGCTGGTGGCGAGTGCCGTTGTCGAGGATGTCGTCGCGGACGGACGGCTCACCGTCGGCGAGCTGACGGCCAAGCGCAAGGACCTGGTGACCCTCCAGGAGACCTTCCTGGCCGACCAGGAGCGCTACCAGGGGCTCCAGGCGGAGATCGACGCCGAAGTAGCCAAGTACACCGCCCTCTTCGAGGAGGCCGACGCCGAGGTGGCCGGGGCGATCAAGGAGGCCCAGGCGGCCGAGCAGGCCTACCGGGCCGCCCTGACCGAGGTGCAGGTCGCCGAGGCCAAGGAGGAGGAGCGCCGACGTCAGGAGAACCGCGGCGACGTCACCACCACGACGACACCACCTGTGACCAGCTCGCCTGCCGCCCAGGCCACGACAACGACCTCTCCCCCGAACCCGACCACCACCGACGGCGGAGGAGACGATGGTGGGGGCGGCCCTTGGAACCATCCACCGGCCGTGGAGCAGTGGCGCGGGCTCGTCTCCCAGTTCTTCCCATCCAACCGGGTCGAGGAGGCCCTGCGTATCCTCGACTGCGAGTCGAACGGCGATCCCGATGCCCTCAACCCGTACTCGGGGGCCGCCGGGCTGTACCAGTTCCTCCCATCGACCTGGGCGAGCACCGCACCCAAGGCCGGCTATGGCGGGTCCAGCGTATTCGACCCCGAGGCCAACATCGCCGCGGCGGCGTGGCTGGCCAACCACTATGAGGACCTGGGCATGTACTACTGGCAGGCGTGGAGCTGTCGGAGAGTCCTGGGTTGACACCCTCGTAGACTGCCGCCCGCCCGATGGAGACCCAGGACCTCAACCCGGGGCGCCAGATCGCCCTCATGCTCCTCGCGTTGGCCGTTGCCGTACCGGGAGTGGCCATCAGGCTCGGCGTCGATCACCCGGATCCACTGCTCGGTGCCGTCGCCTTCGGGGTGGCGATCGTGGGTGCCGCCTTCATGATCTCCTGGGCCGCCGAGATCATCCAGCTAGACGTGGGCAGCGGGCTCGCTCTCGCTCTCCTCGCCTTGATCGCGGTCCTACCCGAGTACGCCGTCGACTTCGTGCTCACCGCCGACGCCGGACAGGAGTTTGCCGCAACCGGCGCCTCAGATCGCTTCGGCCCCCTCGCCCTGGCCAACATGACCGGCGCCAACCAGCTGCTGATCGGGCTTGGCTGGCCACTGGTGATCCTGTTGGGCACCTGGCGGGTTCGCAAGACCGGGTCGACGCCGCGAATGGCAGAGAATGCCACTCCGACCACCATCAACCTGACCCGCGCTCAATCTGTGGATATCGCCTATCTGGCTCTCGCATCGATTTACGGGATGACGCTCTTCCTCAAGGAGACCCTGAGCCCGTTCGACGCGGTGATCTTGGTGGGGATCTACGTGGCCTACATGATCCGTCTCTCCGGGGCCACACCCGGCATCCCTCACCTGGTGGGGCCAAGCGCCTGGGTGGCAACCCTTCCCAAGACACGTAGACGGGCCCTCAACTACGCAATGTTCGCCGTTTCGGCGACGGTCATCGTCCTGGTGGCACATGAGTTTGCGGTGTCGCTCCAGGAGCTCGGAGAAGACATCGGCGTGAGCCAGTTTCTCCTCCTGAAGTGGCTGGCGCCGCTCGCATCGGAAGCGCCCGAACTCCTGATCGCAACGCTGTTCGCGTGGAGACTCTCCGCACGCACCGGCATCGGCGCCCTGATCTCCTCGAAGGTGAACCAGTGGACTCTCCTCGTCGGGACGCTGCCGATCGTCTTCATGATCTTCGCCGGGCAGGTCCACGGCTTGCCGCTGAACGAGGTGCAGAGAGACGAACTGTGGGTCACCGCCACTCAATCGGTGTTCGCGGTCGCCATCATCGCCAGCCGGTCGATCAGCCGCACCGAGGCCTTGGGCATGCTCGGGCTCTTCGTAGTGCAGCTGGCCGAATCTTGGCTGGTCGAGGTGGATGTGATATCGCATGAGATCGCGGCGGCAGCACGAATCGGGGTCGGGGTGATGTTCCTCCTCGCCGCTGCCTGGGTCCTCCGTCGTGACTTCCGGGTCTTCACCAGGGCACTGCGGGACGGCTTTCGCACACCGTGGGCAGAGCTCGAGTCACGCCACGAACACGAATGAGGACCCCCTTCCCTTCGACCGGCGCTGCCCCGTATCTTGGTGATCGAGGAAAGGGGTCACCGAATGCCAGACCGATATTTCACCACAGAAGTCTTCCGGTTCTTGAGGGAGCTGGCCGAGAACAACAACCGCGAGTGGTGGGAGGACAACAAGGGGCGCTACGTGGAGGTCATCCGCGAGCCCGCCCTCGACTTCATCGCCGACTTCGGCCGACGACTGGCTGAGATCTCTCCCCATTTCGGAGCCGACACCCGGACCAACGGAGGATCGCTGATGCGTCCGTACCGCGATGTCCGCTTCTCCAAGGACAAGACCCCGTACAAGACCAATGTCGGGATCCAATTCCGTCACCTGCAGGGAAAGGATGTCCACGCGCCTGGCTTCTATGTCCACATCGAGCCGAGGCGGTGCTTCGTGGGCGTGGGGATGTGGACACCGGAGGCCGCAGTCGCCGCGACCATCCGGCGGGCGATCAACGACGACCCGAGAGGTTGGGCCACCGCCGCTCACTCGCCGCTGTTCAAGGCTGCGTGGACGATCGACGGCTCCAGGGATTCCTCGCTGAAACGACTCCCGCCCGGTCTGGATCCCAATCATCCCCACGTCGAAGATCTCCGCCTTCGCAGCTTCATGGCCGGTGCCCGACTCACCCAACACGATGTCACATCGCCGACGTTTGGCGACGACCTGACGGAGAGATTCAAGAAATCGGCCCCATTTGCCCGATTCCTATGTAGTGCCTTGGGGGTAGCGTTCTAGGCCAAAAGTGGCCCAGCCGACCCCTGGTCCGCAACTACCGCCCGATTGGGGAAGTGAAGATGGCCATCTACGACGGTGTCGTCACCCTCGCCGATGACGAAATCCCGGTGATCGTCGAACTCGACGACGAGCACGTGCGAATGTCGGCCGCCGGAACCGAGATCGGGGACTGGCGGGCCGGCGAATGCCGGATCGTCCACCTGTCCGATTCCACATACGAGATCATCGCCGAGGACGAGAGTCTCCACTTCGTCCCCAACCAGCCCGGTCTCTTCGATGCGGCGATCAACGGGGGACGAGGGGCAACGGTGGCTATGCCGCCCCCAGCGGAAGAGGAGCCAACGGGGAGCCACGGGCCCGCGGAGGCACCTCCGCCTCAGCCACTGACGATGGGCCTTTTCTACGCTCTCTGTCTGGTGACCCTTGCGATGGCCGTTTGGTCACTGGTCTCGATCTTGTTCTGACCCGGCGGGCTCAACCCTCGGGAACCTCCATCCAGCCGCTCACCCCGTCGAGGAGGTAGTGGCTCACCTCGCGGGCGCCGTCCAGGACGTCGCACAGCTGCTCCCGACCCATCAGGATGTCGACCAGGCTCACCTGGCTCTTCCCGGTGAGCTGGAGCCGACGCTCGGGCGACCCGATGACATCGGCGAACGAGTCGACTGCCGACACCTCGATAGGGAGGTCGAGGCCGCCCAGGCCGGCCAGGTCGGTGGCGAGGACGAGGAGGTCGGGCGGGTCGTGCAGTGGGGGGACCGCCCAATTGAAGTAGAGATCGAGGAAGTACTCGTCCGGCGGCTCCTCGAAGTCGGACATCTCCTCTAGCTCGGATCGCAAAGAGAGGAGCACGTTGGGATCGACATCCAGAGCGACATGGAGGTCGATCGGGCCGCCGCAGCCGGCTTCGGGGTGGACGTCGACCTCCCAGGACTGGCGAAGGGAGTAGGTCTCGACGAAATGACGCTCGTCGTGGACGTGGAAGCCGTGCTCGCTGGCGTGCTCCTTGAAGTCGGCGATGAAGCCCGGGATGTCGATAGCCATCGTCGGCGAGGTTATTGGGTTTCGCCGGCCAAGGGGAGGGGTTAGTCCTTGCGGCGCCGGCCCACGAGGAGGCCGAGGACGAACGCGACGACTGCCGACGTTGGAACCGATGGTCCCGGCACGGCGACCACCGCTTCCGGGGCACCATCATCCGCGGGGCCGATGCGTCCCGTCGTCCAATAGTCCCCCAGTGTCTTGGTCACCTCGGCGCCGAAGAAGAACACCGCGGAGAGGATGAATGCGAGCAGGAGGATGATGAATATCGACCCGGCGATGCTCGCCGCGTTCTGGTCGGTGAGTTGGAAGTAGAGACCGCCGGCGTAGGAGGCGGCCAGGAAGGCGATCGTGGTGAACCCTGACCCCCACCACAGTGCCCGCCGCGGCACGTCGATTCGGGTGAGTGTCTCGAAGCTGAGGGCGAAGACCGGGGGAAGCAGGATGAGCGATGCCAGCGGGGCGAAGATGCCGATCAGCCGATGGGCGATCACGAAGTCTTCGGGGACCACGTCACCGAGGTAGCGCCACACCGCATTTATCAGCCACACGACGATCAGGATCACCCCAAGCGACAACGACCAGGCGAATCCGATGAGGCGTTGCCGCACCATCCGAAGCAGACCGGAGATCTTCTTCGTGGGGAGGCCGAAGATGTCGTTGAGGTCCTGCTGCAGCTCGAGGAAGAGACTCGACCCCGTCCACAGGAGCAAAGCGAATCCGACGATCCCGGCGGTGTCACCCGTGCGGGAGACCGAGTCGAGAAAGGTCTCGAGCGCAGAACTGACCGACTCACCGCCGATCTCTTCCACTTGGGTGAGGATCTGGTCCCGAGCAGAGGTGTCGTCCGCGGCGACGAGGCTCAGGGCGAACACGGCGATGAGGAGTAGGGGAGCCAGGGTGAACATGGCGCGATATGCCACCGCCGCCGCCATGCGGGAAGCCCGATCGTCGCCGAATCGTTGCGCGGCACCCTTGAGTATCTCGAAGAGCGTCTTCGCCGCGTCCTTGATCTTGGACCACATCTGGAGACCAGCCTATTGGGGCATACACTCACCGATTCCGTGAGTCATCCGTTCCCCCCGCCCATCGAGACCATGGAGGCCAAGGTCTCGGAGAAGTGGCCGCAAGGCGTCTTCGTCTACGAGCCGAAATGGGACGGGTTCCGTTCCCTTTCCTGGTCCGCCCCGGAGAGCCGGATCGACTCGAGGAACAAGCGGCCGCTGCTCCGCTACTTCCCCGAGCTCGAGCCGGCTCTGACTCAGCTTCCCGAGGGCACCGTCGTCGACGGTGAGATCGTGGTAGTGGTCGATGGCGTGACCGACTTCGACACCCTGCAGCAGCGCATCCACCCCGCGGAGTCGCGGATCAACATGCTCTCCAAGGCGACGCCAGCCGAACTGGTCGCCTTCGACCTCCTCGCCGACCGGGGGGCCGATCTGCGCGAGGCTCCCTTCTCGGAACGTAGGGAGAGACTGGTCGCGCTGTGCTCCGGTCTGGAGGCTCCCTGGCACCTCACCCCGGAGACGGACAGTGAGGACACGGCGAAACTCTGGTTCCACGAGTTCGAATCGGCGGGCTGTGACGGGATCATCGCCAAACGGCCGGATCTGGAATACCAGTCGGGGAAGCGGGCGATGATCAAGATCAAGCACCGGCGCACGGTCGACGTGGTGGTAGGGGGATTCCGGGAGCACAAGGACGGCGGGATGATCGGCTCACTCCTGCTCGGGCTCTACAACGACGGCGGTGACTTCCACTTCATCGGGCACTGCTCCGGCTTCCCCAACGCCGACCGGGCGGAGTTGTACCGGCGATTCATGGACCTGAAAGCCGACGACAGCTTCGACGAGGCGGCGAGGGCCCCGGGTGGGCCCAGCCGCTGGTCAGCGGGCAAGGACAACTCCTGGATACCGGTCCGGCCCGGTGTGGTCGTCGAAGTGAGCTATGACCAGCTCGAGGGCGACCGGTTCCGTCACGCCTCACGTTTTCACCGCTGGCGCCCCGACAAGGACCCCTCCGACTGCACCATGGACCAACTGGAGCGTCCCGAGGGCCTCGGATTCCGCGAGGTGGTCTCGTAGCAAGCGTTCTGTGAAGGTTTGTCGACACAGGGTGTAGACAAACCCTCACAGAACGGGTTTCAGGGCCCGGTGGGGGTGATCCCCGATTTCGGACATCTCACGCTCATGGCACACTCCCGACGATGGGTCAGGGAAACATCGTCGAGATCGCGAGCCTGAACCATCGTTATGGAGACGTGGTCGCCCTGCGCAACCTCGATCTCCAGGTCCCCCCCGGGGTGACCGGGCTGGTCGGAGCCAACGGCGCCGGCAAGACCACGATGCTGCGTCTCATCCTCGGCCTTCTCCATCCCAGCGACGGGACGATGACGGTCATGGGCCACGACCCCCAGCGCGAGCCGCTGGCTGTCCGGGCCAAGCTGGGTTACATGCCCGAGGGCAATTGCCTGCCCAAGGACCAGACCGCAGCCGACTTCGTCTCCTACGCCGCCCAACTGGCCGGCATCCCCCCACGGGAGGCCCGACGACGCTCCTCGGAGACACTCTTCCTCGTCGGGCTCGAAGAGGAGCGATTCCGGTTCCTCGGGGACTTCTCCACCGGGATGCAGCAGCGGGTCAAGTTGGCTCAGTCGATCGTCCACGATCCCGACCTGCTGCTCCTCGACGAGCCCGCCTCCGGGCTCGACCCGGCCGGGCGGGCTCAGATGCTCGCTCTGATCAAGCGTCTCGGCGAGTTCGACATCAACGTGATCGTCAGCTCCCACGTGCTCACCGACATCGAGGAGACGTGCTCGTGGGTGGTGATGCTGGACGCCGGCGAACTCCTCCGCTCCGGCCCGCTCGAGGGCTTTGAACGTCTCGGCACCGTCGAGGTCGAAGTGATCGACCGGGCCGAAGAGTTGGCGGCGAGAGTGCGTCAAAGAGGCATGGAAGCAGCCGTCCAAGGCCTCCGTCTCGTGGTCGGCCCCGGTGACGACGCCGTGGAGCGCACCGTGATGGAGGAAGCGGCATCGGTCGGCTCCGGCCTGGTCCGGATGATCCGGGGCTCGACGTCGCTCGAAGACCTGTTCCTGAGACCGGAGTCAGAGGCCCCCGCCGGTGACTGACCAGGTCATCTACGACCGCGGCTACCGAACCTACGACGGTGAGCGCACCGGCCCCGCAGGTGCGCGGCTCGCCGTGTACAAGGATGGCATCCGACGGGTCCTGGGGCTGGGTCGCAAAGCGCGGGAGAAGGTCTTCCCCTGGACCATGATCGCCTTCGCCATGGCCATGGCGGCCATCGTCATCGGGGTCCACTGGTTCATCGGAGACCTGGGGCAGTCACTGGCCGAGGGGGTCCCCTCATATGGGGAGCTCTTCGACCTCTACAGCTGGGTGGCCCTTCTCTTCATCGCCTTCGCCGGGCCCTGGCTGCTCATCCCCGACCGCATCCGGGGAGTGCTCGCCGTGTATTTCTCCCGTCCCCTGACCGTCGACGGATACCTCGTCGCCAAGGTGGGGGCCTTCGCCACCGTGGTCGGCGCCATATATCTGGTTCCCCAGGTCGTCCTCCACCTCGGCCTGAGTCTGATAGCCGAGGAGGGTTTCCTCACCTACATGGGCGACAATCTCGACATCCTCTGGAAGGTGCCGGTGACCACGCTGGCGTTCGTCGCCCTACACGGGGGACTCGCGTTCCTCCTCTCCGCGGTGATCAACCGGCCCGGGATCGCATCGGCGGCCTTCCTCGGCGTTCTCATCCCGGGGCGATTCATCGCCGCGGAGATATCGGAGGCTTCCTTCGCCGCTGCCCGTTGGAGCTCGCTACTCGCCTTCGACCACCTCCCCCGGATAATCCGTGATGCGCTCTTCCGTGACACGGTGACCTATCCAGCCGAGGCGGTCGGCTTCGGAGCCTGGACGGCCGCCGCCACCATCGCCGTCGTCGTGGTCGTCGCTGCGATCGTGGTGCGCAGCTGGTACCGGAGGCTGGCGTGACAGACACCGTCGAGATCCACGGGGTGTCCAAGTGGTTCGGTCCCAAGGTGGCAGTGTCAGAAGTGAGCATTGGGTTCGGCCCCGGGGTCACCGGGTTGCTCGGGCCCAACGGGGCGGGCAAGACCACGCTGATGCGCCTGGTTGCCGGTCTCCAGGTGCCTTCGCAGGGCAGCATCCGCGTCCTGGGCCGGGACCCACGCGCCGACTCCTCGGTCTACGAGTCGATGACCCTCGTTCCCGAGGACGAAGCGGTCTACGAACATCTCACCGGACGGCAGTTCGTGGAGTTGTCCGCCCGGCTCGCCCGGATCCCCGATGTGGCGGAACGGGCAGCGAGGGCTCTGGAGAAGGTCGAGCTGATCGGACCAGCCGACCGCCCCCTGGGCGGATACTCCAAAGGCATGCGTCAGCGGGCCAAGGTGGCGGCCGCCCTGGTGCCCGATCCAGAGGTTCTTCTCCTCGACGAGCCGCTCAACGGTGCCGACCCTGTGCAACGAGCCCAACTCATCAACCTGTTCCGGGAGTTGGGGGCCGCGGGTCGGACGGTCATCGTCTCCTCCCACGTCCTGCGCGAGGTGGAGCGCATGGCCGATCGGGTGATCGCAATGGTCGACGGCAGGCTGGCCGCGGTGGGAAGCGTCGCCACCATCCGCGCAGCGATGACGGACAAGCCGCGCCAGGTCTTCGTCGACTGCTCCGACCCCAGGGCACTCGCCTCCTCGTTGATCGGGACTCCCCACGTCATCGGGGTGCATGTCAACGGCGCCCAGCTCATGATCGAGGCCTCAGACGCTCGTGAGGTGGCGCTACAACTCCCCGCGCTCGCCGTCTCCCGGGGTGTCTCGGTGAGTCGTGTGGAGCCCGCCGACGAGTCCTTGGAGTCGGTGTTCCGATATCTCGTGGAGGGCCGCTGATGACCCTCACCCTCCACCTCTATCGAAGGCTCATGCGGCGCAGCCGGGTGGTGTGGCTGATCCTGCTCGCCTCTGTTCCCGGGCTGATATATGCCGTCGCCGGGATCGACTTCGAAGCCGACGACCTGTCCGAGGGATTCGTCGCGATCCTGCTCTCCGTGGGATTCACCTACGCCCTCGCCGCACTGATCCTGACCGTGTCCACCCTCAGGGACGAACGGGACGCGGGAACCCTCCCCTACCTGTACATGCGCCCCATGTCGCGTTTCTCGATAGCCGTCTCGTCCCTGCTCGCCGGGATCCTCGCCGCAGGCACCATCGCGGTGGGGGGATGGCTGTCGACGGTGATCGCAGGCTTGATCCATGGTGCAGACATGTCGGTGGTGATGTCGGGAGCGGCTCTGCTCCTGGCTGCCGCCGTCGGCTATGCGGCGCTCTTCGTCCCCATCGGCTATCTGTTCTCCCGATCGGTGCTGGTGGGGCTCGGCTACATCATCCTGCTCGAGCTCGCCCTATCCGGTCTGGTGTCGGGTCTGGCCCAGCTCTCCATTTGGCGTATCGCCGGCTCGATCTACGTCGACCTCGCCGACGTGAGCGGCATCGAGGTTGATGTCGTGCTCGGCGCGGTCGCCCCCGGTGCGGGTGGCGGGCTGGTCAAGCTGGGGGTCGCCCTGGTCCTTGGTCTCGCCGTCCTCACCTGGGCGCTGCGTCGCCGCGACGCCCTGTAGAGACTCGGGTCGATCGCTAGTACTCGTCGTCGGGACGACGCTGCTTCGAGGGCTGGACCCGGGGCGGTTCCCCCGGCATCTTCGGGTAGTGAGGTGGCCACGGTGCGTCGCCGATCCCTTCCTCCTCGTCACGCGCCACCCACTGCATGAGGGTGTCGATCCGTCCCGCCGCCTCGTCGATGCCCTCGGTCAGGTCACCCACCGCGTCCCATCGGGCGGCGAACGAGCCCAACGGGAAGTCCTCGATCGCCACATCCGCCAATTCGTCCCAGGTGATGGGCGTGGAGACATAGCCGGTGGGTCTCACCCCGTAGGCCGAGGAGACCGTCTTGTCCCGGGCGTTCTGGTTGTAGTCGACGAAGACACCGTTGCGCTCCTCTTTCCACCACGAGGTGGTGACCAGGCCGTCCATGCGACGCTCCAGCTCACGGGCAAAGGCGAGCACCGCCCGCCTGGTCTGGAAGAAGTCCCAGAGCGGTTCGATCCGGATGTAGACATGGATGCCCCGGCTCCCCGACGTCTTGGGCCAGCCGGTCAGCCCGACCTCGGTCAGAAGATCGCGGGCCCCGGCCACCGCCTCTTTCACCTTTTCGAACCCGAACCCTGGTGTCGGATCGAAGTCGAGGCGCAGCTCGTCGGGGTGGTCGATGTCGTCGGCCCGCACCGGCCAGGGGTGGAAGTCGAGACACCCCAGCTGGACCAGGCGGATCACGTCGGCCTGGGTCACCGGCACATTCATCCGCCCCGGGCGCTGGGACGGAAAACGGATCTGAACCGTCTCGAACGGGGTGTTCTTGGAGGCGCGCTTGTGATAGATCGGGTCGACCGTCACGTCCTGCATGTAGCGCTTCAGCATCGTGGGACGTCTGGTAATGCCTCGGGCCGCCCCCTCGGCGACCAGGGCAAAGTGATCGACCACGTCGAGCTTGGTCCACCCCTGTTCCGGGAACACGACGCGATCCGGGCTGGAGATCCTCAGCTCTTCGCCCCCCACGGTGACCGTGATGTGCTCAGCCACGGCGGCGTATCGTTTCAGGGCTCATAGAGCGCCGAACAATAGGTTGGAGAGAAGTGGCCGACCCCATACCCACACCGAGCGACGACGACCTGGCCGCTTGGCATCGCACACTTGCGCCGCGGGCGTTCAACCACACCTGGGAGCTGCTCGACACCGACGAGCTCACCAGGGAACAAGAGGAAGAGATGCTCGCCTCCGCTTTCGCCCAGCGCTACCACTGGTACGAGGCGGGCACCGCCCGCAACTGCGCCATCGCCGACTGGCAAGTGTCCCGAGTGGCCGCGGTGCTGGGGTATGCCGACCTGGCGCGACGCTTTGGCGAGCGGTCGCTGGAGATCGCCGAGGAGCACGCACTCGATCCCTTCGTCAAGGGCTTCGCACACGAGGCGATCGCTCGCGCCGCTGCCACGGTCGATGACATCGAGACCTTCACCGAGCATCTGGAGTTGGCGCGGGCGGCGCTGGCTGCGGTCGAGGACGACGAAGACCGCGATGTCCTCGCCGCCGACCTGGCGGAGATGAGCGAGAGTTGACCTACTCATACTCCCTGCGCTCGCTGGTCGACCTCGACGAAGCGCAGCGAACCGGGATCAAGGCTCTGAAGGAGGCGGTCTACCCGCCCGAGCAGTACGCCGACGACCCGGTGAGGAGCCGGGAGTGGCGGACCACACAGTGGTGCGTCCTGGCCACCGACGGCGAGGACACGGTCGCCTCCTACACCGGCATGGTCATCGTCGAAGGAGAGGTCGACGACGAGCCGGTCAGGATCGGAGGGGTCGGCGGCATCGCCACCCATCCCGACCATCGCGGTCGTGGCCTGGCACGCAACAGCATCGACATCGCCCTCGAGCACATGACGGAGAACGGTGCGGACTTCGCCCTGCTGGTGTGTCGCGACCAGCTGGTCCCCTATTACGAGAGCCTGGGCTGGCGTCTCTTCGCGGGCACCACCATGAATCGCCAGTGGGGCGAGGCGGAGGTGTTCACGTTCAACAGGGTGATGGTCATCGACGCCGCAGGCAGGTCTCCGGAGGATGGGATCATCGACGTGGCCGGCCCGCTCTGGTGATCATTTGTAGAAGGGAATCCACTTCAGGACCTTGAGCGCCCGCCCCAACAGCCGGTGGTAGGTCTCGTAGGTGATGCCGGCGACGGGGGCGAATGCGGGACCGATCTTCTGCACGGCCACGGTCTGGGCCTCGGTGTACTTGAGGATCCCTTCGGCACCATGTCGCCGGCCCTGCCCCGAAGCCTTCATCCCACCCATTGGGGCGTCATAAGACGACCACGTCGCGGCGTAGCCGTCGTTGACGCCGACCGTGCCGGCGCGGAGACGCGAGGCGATGTCCACCGCCTGGCCGGTGTCGCGCGACCAAACGCTGAAATTGAGGCCGAATATCGAATTGTTCGCATCGGCGACCGCCGTGTCGACGTCGTCGAATCCGTATATGGACGCCACCGGCCCGAAAGTCTCCCCCCGACACAGCTCCATCCGCTCGTCGACGTCGGTGAGAAGAGTCGGCTCGTAGAACAGCGGCCCAATGTCGGGTCTGGGCTTGCCTCCGACCAGGAGAGTGGCGCCGGCGGCAACTGCATCCTCGACGTGGGCGTGAACGTTGTCCAGGTGCTGGCGGGTGATCATCGAGGAGAGCGCCGAGGAGAAGTCGAAACGGGTGTTCATCTCCAGGCTCTGTATGTGGGCGACGAAACGATCGGTGAACTCGTCCCGGATCGCCGAGTCGACGTGGATCCTCTCCATGGCGATGCACAGCTGACCGCCGTTGGCGAACACCGCCCGGGACACCCCGGGAACGGCCCGGTCGAGGTCGGCGTCGGCCATGACGATGGCCGCATTCTTCCCACCCAGCTCCATCGAGGAGCCGATCAGCCGGCGCCCCGCCTGCTCGGCGACGACCCGACCGACCGCGGTCGATCCGGTGAACATGATGAAGTCGACCTGCTCGATCAGGGCCGGCCCGACCTCCTCGCCTCTGCCGGTGAGCACCTGGAAGACATCTTCGGGCAGACCTGACTCGGCGAGAAGACGCCGGCCGTACAAGACCGAGAAGGGCGTTTTCTCGTCGGGCTTGACCACGACCGAGTTGCCGGCGAGAAGTGCGGGCACGACATCGGATAGAGAGAGTGTGAAAGGAAAGTTCCAGGGTGTGAAGCAGCCGACCACACCCACCGGGTGCCGGTACTCGTATGCGGTGGTGAGACCGGGGAAGGAGACGGCTCTCCGCTTCCGGGCCAGTAGCCCGGGCCCGGTCTTCAAGTAGTAATGGGTGGTGGCGACCGTGTCGTAGACCTCTTCGAAGGCGGGGATCCTCGCCTTGCCCGCCTCCAATTGGACGATGTCCATCGCTGCGTCGGACCGGTCGATCAACAGGTCGTGGAACCGGGAGAGGACTCTGGCCCGCTCCCTCACCGGTGTCATCGCCCAACCCTTCTGTGCTTGCCTGGCCCGCTCCACGACCATCCTGACGTCTCCGGCTTGGGCGGCGGGCACCTCACCGATCGAGCTCTCGGTGAACGGCGCCAGGATCTCGATGGAGTGCCCACCCCCGGGCAGCGCCGCCTCGGCGGCGAGGGCATCGAGATCTGCCCGTGACACCCTTGGGGTGAGCCTGGCATCTGCGACGGCGGTCATCCAAAAACTCTACGTGGCCCGGGCGAACTGGTCACCCAACTGTGTCTCCAGGAAGTGGACGGTGCGACCCCACGCCTTCTCGAAGGCCTCGGGGTCGAAGGTCTCCCCGTCGGGCTCGCAGAAGCCGTGCCGGGTGCCGGCATAGATGATCACCTCGACGGGGAGCGACTCGAGCCCCATCGTCGCCTCCATGAAGACCGCCTCATCGTCGGTGATGTACTCGTCCTCCTCGGCGAAGTGGATCAAGTAGGACGACCGTGATCCTGCGAAGTCGATCTGCTGGGTGCCGTAGAAGGA
The DNA here is from genome assembly GCA_035249605.1 of Acidimicrobiia bacterium. GTDB lineage: Bacteria > Actinomycetota > Acidimicrobiia > Spongiisociales > ZC4RG35 > JANQRA01. Next base: position 92,948 of record DATFGI010000026.1, on the reverse strand, counting down.
GACCACCGCTCCCACCAGGTCGGCGAGACGCACCGACGCCCACAGGCCAAGAGACCCACCCATCCCGAACCCGATGATCCCGATTGGCCCCTTCGTGGAGCGGTCGCTGACCAGCCGGACCGAGGAGAGCACCAGCGAGGCGAGGCGATCGGGGCTGGCTTCGCCGAGACGGTCGATCCCCTCCTGCTCGGTTTCGGGGAGCTCACCGAAGTTGATATCGGGGGCGAGAACGGTGAATCCACTGTCGGCCAGACCGTCGCATAGCCCCTTGACCGACGGGGTCAGCCCCCAGAGGGAGTGGAGGACGAGGACACCGGGCCCCGATCCCCGTTCGCCCTGCACGAAGTAGGCGAGGTCGCGTGGCACCCCCTCTAACCTAGGCCTACCCTGCGCGAAATGTCCTCGGCGGTCGAGCCACTCAGGTATCCCCATTTCAGGTGGCTATGGGCGGGCAACGTCTTCTCCGCCTCGGGGACATTCGTCCAGTCGGTGGCGGCTTCATGGCTCATGTTCGAGCTGACCGGCTCCAGTACCTGGGTGGGCCTCATCGTCGCCTCGTCGACCCTGCCGCTCCTGTTCTTCTCGCTCACAGCCGGTTTCCTCGCCGACCGATTCGAGCGGACCAGGCTGATGCTCATCGCCCAGTCGACGATGGGTATCGCCGCCGCCGCGATGGCGATTCTCACTTTTCTCGGCTTGATGACCCCGGTGCTGCTCCTTGCTCTCGGCCTGCTACTTGGCACGGGGTTGGCCCTCAACCTCCCGGCCTGGCAGGCGCTGGTCCCAGATCTCGTTCCCCGGGTGCTGGTGGCGTCGGCGGTGGCGCTCAACTCGGCTGCCTTCAACGCGGCCCGGGCCATCGGCCCGGCAATGGGAGGCGCCCTCCTCGCCTTGTACGGCGCGGAGGCGGGATTCGCATACAACGCGATCTCCTACGTCGCCGTCATCGTGGCGCTCGCCGTGATCGGCCCCCGTCTGGCGGCCACCTTCCCGCCGACCCAGCAGTCGATGCGATCGGCGATCTCTGCGGGGATCCGCTTCGCCCGCTTCACTCCGGTCTTTCGCAATGTGATGGTGCTGGTCGCGATCTTCGCCCTGTGCTCGGCGGTGGTGCAGGCCATCCTGCCGGTCCACACCGCGTATCTGGGCGGCGGGGCGGTGGCTTTTGGCTTCCTCTACGGAGCGATGGGCGCCGGTGCCCTCTTCGGAGCCTTGATCCGCCCCCGCATCGGTCTGTGGGTGGCCGGCTCTTGGGTTCCGTACACGATCACGTTCTTCGGGGCATCCGGTCTGCTACTCGCTGTCGCTCCCAACCTGGTGGTCGCCGGTGTCGCCATGTTCGGCGCCGGGGTGTTCTGGCTGCTCACCCTGGCCACGCTCAACGCCACGGCCCAACTGCTCTCCCCGGCCTGGATAAGAGGTCGGGCCATGTCGATATACACCCTGGCGTTCGCCGGGGTCATACCCATCGGCTCGATCGCCTCAGGGGTGGTTGCCGACTACCTGGGCAGTCCGGGCTCGATGGCCATCTTCTCCTCGGGCGCCCTCCTGTTGGGACTCGTCGCTCCCCGGTTTCGTGTACCCCACGTCGACGACGTGGTCAGCCCCGAGTTCAGCGACCGGGCCGAGCCCGAGCCCGCCCACGACACCGGCTCCGGTGAGGGTGGCCCGGTGATCGTGCTCAACACGTGGACGATCGACCAAGCGGACTTCGTCGAATTCACCCGGGTTATGAACGAGGTGCGGCTGGTCAGGCTCACCACCGGCGCCTACCGGTGGCGACTGTTCCGCAACACCTCCGATCCCACCCGACTCACCGAGCTGATGGCCCTGCGCAGCTGGAAAGAGCACCTCGAACAGCACCACCGCATCGATGACGCCGCAGCGGCCCTTCTTCGTCGTGCCCGCGACTTCGACACCGACGGAGGTCCGGTGACCCGCCATCTGATCGCGATAGATGTCGAGGATCCACCCGACTTCGAGAGTTTGATCGCCCGTCATGACCGTCTCCACCAGACCGATGGGTCGATCCCGCGGATGGATCAGGGCTCCTGAGCGATCGCCATCTCCCGACGAAACCTCTTCCAGTCCGAGTTCCGGGTCGACCAGGCCAGGTCGGTCACCAATGCGGCCACGCCGATGCCGACCAGGACCCATATCGCCCACACCGGCAGGTCCGCCGCCACCGCGGCGCCGATGAGGAGGAAGGGGACCAGCTTGGTGAAGATCGCCCCTGAGGCGTGCATCCAGGCCCGCCGCGCCGGCGGTGTGCGCAAGTAGACGGCGTAGTCGACCTTCACGCCCGGTTGGGGCTGGGTGATCTTGCCCATGAACCAACTGGTGAATCGCATCCCGAGGAGGCGACCCACCACCAGGTGGGCCAGTCCGTGGGTGGCGACCAACAGGATCCCGGTGCCGACCACGAAGACGATCACAGCAGCGAGCCCTTCGAGAAGGTACGACCACCAGATCGCGCCCAAACCGAGGAGGGTGGCGCCGCCCATGAGCACCGTCCCCACGCCCAATGGCACCACGAGCAATGCCCACTGGCGGTGGGCCCGCTCGTCGATCACAGAGATCTGCTCCGCATAGCGCTCAACCAGTTCCGGGCTGCGCTTGACCCGATCGACTGCGTCCCAGAATCCGGTGCCGGAGAGGCCTTGGCCGGCGGCCAGCGACCTCTCCGCGGCGGCCAGGATCTCCTCGATGGCGGAGGTCTCCACGGCCAGAAATATAGGTACGGTGCGCGGGTGCAACCGTGCGGCTCGATCCGGGGTTCTCAGACATGATGGAAGACCTGGCCAGAGCCCTCGCCACCGATCTCGAGACTGCCTTTCCCAAAGTCGTCGACGTCATGGGATCCCAACTCTTCTGGGGTCTCCGCCGCATCTGTGGCGACCATCAGGAGGCAGAGGACCTGACCCAGGAGACGTTCATCCGGGCGTATCGCGCCCTGGGAGGATATGAGCGCGAGCGGATAACGACGATGGACCTACGGCCCTGGCTGTGGACCATCGCCATGAACCTGGGGCGCAACCACCTTCGTGACAGGTCACGGCGCCCCACAGCCGTCGAACTGCCCGCAGAGCCCGGCATGGACGACCCCGAGCCGGTCGACGGCGCCGCTTGGGACCGACGACTCTCGGTGTTGAGCGGCCATCAGCGCACCGCGGTCGTGCTGCGTCATGTCGTCGGCATGGGGATCGGGGAGATCGCCGAAGTGACGGGAAGGCCAGAGGGAACCGTGAAAGCAGACGTGCACCGGGGGCTCGCCCGGTTGCGGAAAACGATCGAGGAGGAGCTATGAGCATCGAGTCACAGTTGGAGTCTCTGCTCGGGGGGACCCCTCCCGGGCTGAGCGAGGGTGTCGCCCTGGGCACCGGATTGGCACACGGATACGACTTCTACGGTTCGGCGATCGGCGACGTGGTGGTGACGTTCAACCCGGTGGGAGTGTCCTCGGTCGACATCCTCGATGGATTCGCCGAGCGCTTCGCCGCCAGGTTCGGCAAGGCCCTTATCCGGGCCGAGGCGCCGAGGGCGTGGAAGGCGAGGATCCCCGAGGCCATCGAGCGAGGGACTCCCGGCGAGCTACCCCTCGACCTCAGCGTCGTCACCGAGTTCCAGGCCGAGGTACTGCGGACGACGGCCACCATCCCCAAGGGCGAGGTCCGCCCCTACGGCTGGGTGGCCAAGGAGGTCCATCGTCCCGGCGCGGTACGGGCGGTGGGATCGGCGGTGGCTCGCAACCCGGTGCCGTTGATCGTCCCCTGCCATCGTGTGGTGCGTACCGACGGCCACATCGGCAACTACTCCTTGGGCGGCCCCCACTTCAAAGTGGAGCTCTTGGAGCATGAGGGTGCCCGGCCCAAGGTCCTCGAAGAGCTTGCCGCCCGCCACGTCCGGGTCAGGGGCAGCACTGCCACCGGTGTCTACCACCACCCCACCTGCGGCGAGCTGCGAAAGTCCCCCGGCGAGACCGTCGACTTCCGCTCCTCCCGCGCTGCCGAGGCCGCCGACATGGCCCGTTGCCCGGTCTGCCGCCCCAACGGCTGACTGCGTGTGCACAGAGCGGGAACAATGCCCCGATCGTGCACACGCAGCCCCAGTTTTCCCCCCAGACCGGTCGGGTACCCTCGAAACCGATGCCAGAGAAATCGTCAGGCGAGCAGCTCGCCGTCAACACCATCAAGGCCCTGGCGATGGACGCCGTGCAGAAGGCCAACTCCGGGCACCCCGGCATGCCCATGGGGATGGCGGACATCGCAGTCGCCCTGTGGTCTAAGTTCTTGAGGGTCGACCCCGATCACCCCACGTGGCCCGACCGTGACCGCTTCGTCATCTCCAACGGTCACGGGTCGATGCTGCTCTACAGCCTCTTGCATCTGTCCGGGTTCGACATCAGCCTCGACGCCATCAAGAACTTTCGCCAATGGGGGTATCACACCGCCGGTCATCCCGAAGTGAACCAGGCGCTGGGCATCGAGACCACGACCGGCCCCCTCGGCCAGGGACTGGGGACCGCGGTAGGCATGGCGATGGCAGAGGAGCACCTGCGGGCCCGGCTCGGCGCCGACCTGGTCGACCACCACACCTACGTCTTCGTCTCCGACGGGGACCTGATGGAAGGAGTGAGCAGCGAGTCCGCGTCCCTGGCCGGGAGTCTCGCTCTGGGCAAGCTCATCTATTTCTACGACGACAACGAGATCTCGATCGACGGCTCCACCGACATCACCTTTCTCGAGGACGTGCCCCAGCGATTCAACGGCTTCGGGTGGCACACACTGGAGATCGACGGGCACGACCGCACCGCGATCGCCGAGGCCATCGAAGTGGCCCTCAAAGAGGAGGACCGGCCCTCCCTGATCGATTGCCACACCCACATCGCACACGGCGCCCCCACCGCCGAGGGCACGGCAAAGGCGCACGGCACGCCGCTCGGCGAAGAGGAAGTGAAGAAGACCAAGGAGGCGATGGGGTATCCCACCGAGCCGACCTTCTTGGTGGACGACTCGGTCTACGAATTCTTCGACCAGGCGATGGAGCGTGGTCGTCAGGCCCGCAAGGAGTGGAAGGCGCGATTCGACACCGCCGACACCACTGAGTGGGAGGGCATGCACTCCACCGCCCCGATTCGTCTCGACGGCCCCGGCTTCGAGGAGGGCGAGGAGCTCGCCACCCGGGCCTCGTCGGGTCAGCTGTTCTCCGAGATCGCCGAGAAGGTTCCCGGCTTCATCGGTGGTGCCGCCGACCTGGCCGAGTCGACCAAGACCGTGATCGAGGACGATCGGCTGTTTTCCCGCGACGATCGGGCAGCCCGCGACATCGCCTTCGGGATCAGAGAGCACGCCATGGGCACCGCCGTCAACGGCATGGCGCTCCACGGCGGTCTTCGGCCCTACGGCGCCACATTCTTCGTGTTCTCCGACTACATGAGACCTGCGGTGCGTCTCTCGGCGCTGATGGAGATCCCCTCCATCTGGGTGTGGACCCACGACTCGGTCTTCCTCGGCGAGGACGGCCCCACACACCAGCCCATCGAGCACCTGGCGTCACTGCGGGCCATGCCCAACCTCTGGGTGATCCGACCCGCCGACGCCAACGAGGTCGTCTCGGCCTGGGAGGTCGCCCTGAACCGACACGACGGGCCGGTGGCGCTGGCGCTCACCCGCCAGAACGTGCCCACCCTGGCGGGCACCGGTCAGGTGAACAGGGGCGGCTACATCGTCCGCGACGGAGGAGACGTGACCCTGATCGCGACCGGCTCCGAGGTGTCGATCGCGGTGGGAGCCGCCGATCTCCTCGACGGCGACGGCATCTCGGCCCGGGTGGTGAGTCTCCCCTGCTGGGAGCTGTTCGCCTCCCAATCGGGCGATTATCGCGCCGAGGTTCTCGGCACGGCCCCGCGGGTCTCGATCGAGGCCGCCTCGGTGTTCGGCTGGGAGAGCATCGTCGGCGACGACGGGCTCGCCTTGGGGATCGACCATTTCGGAGCCTCGGCGCCGGCTGAGGTCATCGCCGAGCAGTTCGGCTTCACCCCGGAGGCTGTGGCGGCGAAGGTGAAGGCACACCTGGATAAGTGAACCGCACCGCGGACATCGTCATCGTGGGGGCGGGTATCGCCGGGGTCTCCGCCGCTTATCACCTCACGGTCCGTCACCGGGCGGGCTCGGTGCTGATCGTCGACCCCAGACCCCCACTCACATTGACCTCGGACAAGTCCACCGAGTGCTATCGCAACTGGTGGCCCAACCCCGCGATGGTGGGGCTGATGAACCGCTCCATCGACATCTTCGAAGAGCTGGCGACGATGACCGAGTTCGGGCTGAACCGCAATGGCTATCTGTTCGTCACCGCCGACGAGGAGACATTGGGGCGGATGTCACGCCAAGCCGACGTGGTGAGGCCGATGGGTGCAGACGCCGCTGTGCTGGCTGCCACCGAGCTCCGCTCTCGCTACCCCTTCCTCACCGACGATGCGGTGGGAGGGATCTTGGTTCCCCGGGCGGGCTGGCTGCGCGCCCAGGACCTCGGCCGCTGGATGCTGGACCGGGCCTTGGAGACGGGGACGCGGCTGGTGACGACCTCGGTGACTTCGATCGAGCCGGGCTCGGTCGGCCTCTCCGACGGCAGCGTGATCCACACGCCGGTGGTCGTCCTCGCCGCCGGTCCGATGTCGGTCGAGGTGGCGGCGTTGGCCGGCCTCGATCTTCCCCTCTTCTCCGAGGTCCATCTCAAGGTGGCCTTCAAGGACCACCTCGGCGTCATCCCCCGTGACGCTCCGATGACCATCTGGAGCGATCCCCAGCAAATCGACTGGAGCGACGAGGAGCGGGAGGAGCTCGCCGCCATGGGGAGGGACGACATCCTCGGCGAGATGCCGATCTTCTGTCATTTTCGACCCGAGGGCGGCGCCGAATCGCCGTATGTCCTCGCCCTCTGGGAGTACCACGGCAAGGTGATGGAACCGGCCTGGCCGTTGCCCGAGGATCCTCTGTATCCCGAGGTGGTGATGCGTGGCCTGACCACGATGGTCCCCGGCTTGGAGGCGTATCGGGATCGTCTCCCCGAGTCGGTCGTCGACGGTGGCTACTACACCAAGACCGGAGAGAACCGTCCCCTCATCGGCCCCTCCGGTGTCGAGGGCATATATCTGCTCGCAGGGTTCTCCGGGTTCGGGGTGATGGTGTCCCCCGGGGCCGCCGATCTCCTCGCCAGCCATGTCCTCGGTCTCGACCTCCCCGCCTACGCCGAAGCCCTCCTTCTCAGCCGCTACAACGACCCCGACTACGTGGCCGGCCTGGAAACGGTGGAGTCGGGCCAGCTGTAGGACCCGCTTTCCCCGACGGAAAACGAGGGGCTGGCACCTATGAGAACTTGGTCTTCGGTCTCTCCTGGAGGACCTCGTCGACGTAGATGTTCGCCTTCTCGTTGTAGAAGGAGACCAGCCCCATGATCTTCTGCGACTCGGGCAGGGGGGTGTCGTAGCCCCAGAGGACGTCCTTGTAGGTCTCCCCGTTGACGGTGAGGCTCCAGTAGCGGGCGGTCCCCTTGTAGGGACAATGGGTCGCGTTGTCCGTTGGCGTAAGCAGGTCCATGCGCACGTCGGTCTTGGGGAAGTAGTACCTGGTGGGCAGGTTGGTCTCGAGGAGGAACGAGGTGTTGGTGGAATCAGCAACCGTCACTCCGTCGATCTCCACCCGCACCCGGCGACCCGAGGGGAGTATGTCGACCCGGGTGTATGGATCGCGGGCGTGGACGAAGACCTCCTGGTCCTCCTCGAACCAATGGTCCATGGTGCTCCACACGAATGCGTAGTGACCGGCCAGCTCATCACGCCCGATGTCTGGGTATGCGTAGGCGGCGCCCTCGACATCATTGACCTTGACCGAGAACTGAGTGGTCTCACCCAGCCGGGTCTTCCTGGTCTCCCCACTCTCCACGAGGAACTCGGTGCGGATGTCGGCTTCGGGGAAGAAGTAGGTCGGGTAGTAGGGAGTCTCCCAGACCATCAACGGCTCGACGGTGTCGGCGACCATCTCCCCAGCGAGCATGACCCGGACCCGGCGCCCCCCTGGCTCGATGCGGACTTGCTGGCCGTCTGCCATGACGGGGACAACCACGAACCGAACGAGACGATTCCCTCAGTAGACGACGATGGTGTCCAGCGAGCCGGTGATCGCCAGCCTCCGGGCGTCCCAATATTCGGCGAAACGCGAGGACAAAGCCTTTGGCTCCTCGGCATAGATCCGCCGTCCCAGGATCTCGCCTGCCGTCTGCAACTCGGAGCGCCGCTGATGGGCCAGGGCCCGAAACATGGAGCGTTCCCTGGGGTCGGGACAGAGGTCGGAACGGCTCTGCAACAGATCGATCAGTTCGGCGAGGTCGTTGTCCTCGCCGAGGATGTTGCCCAGCCGGTTGAGGGTCATCGCCGTCCCCACCACCACTTCCGGCCAGAGAGGGGCTAGGAACTCCATCTGATGACGGAGGTCCTTGACCCGCTTCCGCCACCGATGGAAGTCCCCGGGGCCTCCTCGCCGATAGGCGGTAGCCATCGAGTGCCGGCCTCGCCCGTAGGTGGCATCGAGACCGGGGGCCAAGGCTTCGAAGGAGTCGCGGATCCCGAGCCCGTAGACCTCCCTCGCCTCCGGATCGGTGGGCCATGAGGAGTAGCGGTGATAGGCCCGTTCCAGCCCACGCACCACCCTGCCCACCAGATCGGGATCCTCGATCATGTTCAGCTCGGTCAGGTCGCGACGTCGGGTCAATCGCTCGATCATCTCGGTGAAGGTGTCGTCTGCCAACAACTCCCCATAGAGGGACTGGATGGAGAGCGCCGCGTTGAGGACGCCCTGGGCCGAGCGAGCGTCCGAAACGAGAGAGGCGGTCTCACGCAGAGAGCCGTCCTCGAAGTCGTAGATGCGGTCGGGTAGCTCTCCCCGAACGAGCCGCAACAGGGCCCGGACCCTCTTGATCGACTTGCGTGACTCGTGCACCGCCCCGCCGAGCCCGAGGCTCTTGTCGAAGTAGCGCCCGGCGGCGAGCTCCAGCTGCTCCATGGTCACCCGCTTGACCCCCATCCCCAGAGGCTCTGAGTCACCGAGCTGAAGATCGATGTCGAAGACCGCCAGGCCTTGATCTGGCGGCGAGGTGGTGGCCAAGACGGTCACGGCGCCAGCGTAATGTCGCGACCTGTGAGATCCGCGGGTCTTCTCCCCTATCGGCAATCACCGACGGTCGAGGTGCTGATCGCCCATCCCGGCGGGCCCTTCTGGCAGAGACGCGACGCCGGGGCCTGGTCGGTGGTCAAGGGGTTGATCGACGACGACGAGCCGGATGAGGTCGCGGCGGCTCGGGAGTTCACCGAGGAAACAGGTTGGCGGCTTCCCGCCGGCGACTGGCTACCGCTCGGGGACACCACGCTCAAGTCGGGGAAAGTGGTGGTTGCCTGGGCCGTCGAGTTCGATCCGGACATGGCGAGTTTCTCACCCGGTGTCTTCGTGCTCCGAGGTCAGGAGTACCCCGAGATCGACCGGGTCGAGTGGTTCCCGCCCGAGATCGCCCGTGGCAAACTGAACCCGGCGCAGGTGGTGTTCCTCGATCGGTTAGAGGCCCACCTTGACTTGAATGGGAGGGAGGAGGAGTAGAGATGTCAGACATGCCGAAGACCGAGTCGGAGTGGCGAGAGAAGCTCACACCTGAGCAATATCAGGTGCTTCGTCAGGGGGCCACAGAGCGCGCCTTCACCGGCAAGTACGTCGACGAGAAGACCGAGGGCGTCTATCGGTGCGCGGCCTGCGGGGAAAAGCTGTTCTCCTCCGACACCAAGTACGAGTCGCACAGCGGCTGGCCCAGCTTCTTCCAGCCACTATCCGGTGACGCGATCGACGAGGAGCAAGACCGCTCTTATGGGATGGTCCGCACCGAGATCAAGTGCGCCAACTGCGGCAGTCATCTCGGACATGTCTTCGATGACGGGCCACAGCCCACTGGTCTCCGCTACTGCGTCAACTCGGCCTCGCTCGACCTGGAGGAGAGCGCCGCCTCCTAGCCGCGCGCCTCGTCCATCACTGCCACCAGACCCGATTCCTCGGGTCCGGTGGGAAGGTCGGAGACCCGGATTCGCCCGGCAACGACGCCCTCTGCGATCATGGGGAGCAATTCGATTTCGCTGATCAGACGCATCACCGCGTCGTTGCCGGCCTGGGTCTGGAAGCAGAGCTCGTGCACACCGTCGGCGCGGGCCACCGCCACCAATGCCTGGAGGAGGGCATGGCCGACCCCGCGGCGCTGCATGACGTCGAGAACGGTTATGGCGAACTCGGCACAGCCGACGTCCGGAGACAGGATGTAGCGCCCGACACCGGCCACCTCGTCGCCGATGGCGGCGCCCCAGGCGACGTGGTGCCGCTGGTCGACATCGCTGAGATAGTCCAGCTCCCGGTGGGTGAGACTTCCCACTCCCTGACCGAAGCGTGCGAAGCGACTCTCCAGAGACAGCTCATGAAGCCCCTTCTCGAAGAACTCGCGATCGGTCTTCAGCACCGGGCTCAGCGTCAGTGTGGCCCCGTCGGGAAGTGCCATCTCGTACTTGGGACGGTCGGCGGGGATGACGATCTTCATATCTCGGTGCCATTGAAGTCGCCACCCGCATTACGCGGCGCGTGCCCGCTCCCCGGGTAACTTCAGCGACCATGGCACGGAGGCGATTGGCCACGGCTACATCCGAGTTCGGCTCGGGCAAGAGGGAGTCCCACGACGCGACGAGCTTCTACGAGCGCTTCGCCGCCCCGGTGATCTCCGCCGACGAGCGGGTTGAGCCGCCGGTCTTGTTCGATGAGCTCTTCCACGCCGACGCCCGCACCATGACCACGGACCAGGTCGCCGACAGGTCCGTCGCCTTGATCGTCACCTCTCCTCCCTACTTCACCGGCAAGGAGTACGAGACCGACCTCGCTGCCGGCCACGTCCCTTCCAGCTACGTCGAGTACCTGGAGATGCTCCATGACGTGCTCGCGGCCTGCCTCCACAAGCTGGAGCCCGGGGGACGGATGGCAGTGAACGTGGCCAACCTCGGGAGGAAGCCGTACCGATCGCTCTCCGCCGACGTGATATCGATCCTCCAGGACGACCTGGGGATGCTGCTTCGAGGCGAGATCATCTGGCAGAAGGCGCGTGGAGCGACTGGTAGCTGTGCCTGGGGCTCGTACCGCTCGCCACAGAACCCGGTATTGCGGGACGTGACCGAGCGGGTCATCGTCGCCTCCAAGGGTCGGTTCGACCGCGCCATGCGGCGTCCCGATCGGGAGCGTGCCGGGCTTCCACACGAGGCGACCATCGACACCACCGAATTCCTCGGGGCGACGATCGACGTCTGGGAGATGCAGACCGAGAGCGCAAGACGGGTGGGTCATCCCGCCCCCTTCCCCGTCGAGCTGCCCCGGCGTCTCATCGAGCTCTACACCTACAAGGGCGATCTGGTCCTCGACCCCTTCATCGGCTCGGGCACCACCGCGGTCGCCGCGGTCGAGACCGGGCGTCGTTACGTCGGATTCGACACCGAGCAGTCCTATATCGACCTGGCCACGGAGCGGATCGCGGCGGCACAGCGGTGACTACCAGGATCCTCGCCGTCTGCGCCGGCAACATCTGTCGCTCACCCGCCGCGGAGGCGGCGATCCGGGAGGCCGCCGCCAGACGTGGGCTCTCCGTGGAGGTCGACTCGGCGGGCACCGGCGCCTGGTACGTGGGCAGCCCGCCTCATGATGAATCGGTGGCCGCAGGGCGGCGGTTCGGGCTCGCCATCGACGGACGGGCACGACGGATCAACAAGACCGACTTCGACCGCTTCGACATGATCGTGGTGATGGATCGGGCCAACCTGCGCGAGGTGACCGAGATCGCCCCACGACTCGAGGATCGAGCCAAGATCCGTCTCTTCCGCACCTTCGACCCCGGAACCGACTCCGACGAGGTCCCCGACCCCTATGGGGGGACGGACGAGGACTACGACCGGGCGATCAGCCAGGTGATGGCGGCCGCGGAGGGTCTGGCCGACTCCCTGGCGTCACTCTCCGCGGAGAACGGCTCGCCCTCGTAACAGAAATTCGAGGGCGGTCTCGGTGGGATCCGCGGCGGCGGCAAGAGCGGAGTAGGAGATGCTCGACCCGTTGAAGTTCGGGTCGTTCCAGTAGGGATTGGAGCGATCGATCTCCCCCCAGGCGGAGACATAGACGTATGGCTCGGGATGGGGCCCGTCACCGGGTGAGGCCCCATAGCTGGCCCTTCGTCCCAGTTCCTCGGAGCCCAATTCGATGGCAATGTCGAAGTGCTCCGGCCATAGCTGGACTTCACTGACCTCCTCCTCCGGGTCGGACATCGATCTCAGTGCCTCGAGCACCCCGGAACCGAAGCCGAACCAGTCCCCGAGCAAACGGGCAGACTCACCGTCCACCTCCAGCGTCTGGTCCGGGTCCATCGGCGCCAGCTGGTCGCCGAAGTTCTCGAACCAGACGACCCGGTACTCGATTCCGAGGAAGCGGGTTGCCTCCCTGACCGTGCTGATCGTCTGCGTGGCGACCTGACCCTCCTCCTCGACCACCACTGTGTCGACCTCGACCCGAGCCACCTTGCCTTCGAACTCCGGTGTGCCAAACCCCCCAGGTGCGGCGCGCAGACCCATTCGGCCTGTGGCTTGGTAACGGGCGGGGCCCAACGCGAAGAAGGCGATCTGGTGGAGGGCGCTGCGAGTGGCAACGAAAGGCTCGGGCAATGGGGGCAACTTCAAATCAGTCCTATCGACGGGTGGGCACGAAGTGCGTGTGAGTAGTTGAGGTGTGCGACCTCAACTACTCACGTTTGCAGGTTTCCGCCAGAAAGCGGCGAGCAGGCCGGCGCCGGCGACGATGCCGAGGGCCCATATGCCGGCTCCGACCCAGCCGTCCCAGCCATCCAGCCAGCCGATGGCGGCGTCGAGGGAGTACTCGCCGGGCCCGATGATGGTGATCGCCAGCGCCACCACCGCCATCGTGGTGACGTATTCGTAACCCTCGTCGGGTCGACGAAACACGAAGAAGCCGGCGAACCGGTGGATCGCCCAGAAGGCGACGAACATCGTGGCGGCGAGCCCAGCGGCGGCCACCGGGGTGAGCAAGCCGACGATCAGCCCCGCGCCGATGGCCAGCTCGTTGCCCGCCGACATCAGGGCGTTGAGACGGGGCGAGCGGAACCCGACCTTGGCGAACCACCGCTCCGTGCCCTCGAGATTGCGGGCATGGTTGACACCGTGCGCCAGCATCACCACACCGACCCACACCCGCAAGATCAGCATCACCACATCGATCACGTCGTTACCTCCTCGGGCCTGGCCAGCTTCACGTCGGCATTATGCCGGTGCTCGGCCGTCAGGGACCATTCATGCGTCGGTGACGCCATGCGAGCAAGCCGACGCCGCCGAGGATCATGGCTCCCGCTGTCGCCAGGACACCCGCCGGCAAGGGCGGACCGATCGCCTCGGCCGCGACGGCGAGCGGGATGGTCGTGGTCGGGTGTGGCACGGTGGTCGGGGGAACCGTCATCCTCGCCGGGATGGTGGTGGTCGGGGCGAGGGTCGTAGTCGGGGGCAAGGTGGTGGTGGTGGGCGGCAGTGTGGTCGTGGACGAGGTGGTGGTTGTGGATGTGGTGGTCGTCGACGGAGTCGAAATGGTTGGCGCGGCCGAGGTGGCGGGTGACGAGCCCCCTCCCCGGGACGTCTCGACGTCGGCATGGAGAGATCCGGTGACGTATGCATAGAGACTGTCGCCGGGGCAGGTCGTCTTGCTCATGTCGCGGTGTCCCGAGATGGTCGGCGTGGTGACTTCGGTGCCCGCCGGCCAGCGGTTGGACCCACGCGAGGTGAAGGTCACCTCCGCACCCGGGGCGGTCGACACGCCGTGCCGGTCGGCCAGCCAGGCCAACACCTGAACCAGCGAGCCCTGCGCTGCGGCCGTCGGCGGGACGGTGTTGGTGTCCCCGATCAGACACACCAGCTGGGTGAAGCCCTGGTTGCCGCCGGTGGCGTCCCCGGCAACCGCACCGTCGAGACTGCCCTGGCGTCCCTCCCACACGCCACCGCCGGAGTCGATGATGAAGTTGTAGGCGATGTCATTCCAGCCCCTCCCGTTGGTGTGGAAGTCGAACCAGCCACGGAGGATGCCGGGCACATCGGACGGGCTGTGCCCGTTGTGGGAGGCGGAGTGATGGACGATGAGGAACTTCACGTCCTCCCCGGACAGAGGGCCGACCGGTGGCAGGTCGGCTCCCCAGGTCTCCCGCGGGTTGATCGAGAGGCCGCGGGCGGGCGAGGCAGGGAGCACCCCCGCCACAAATAGCCCGGCCGCGGCGCCGATGAACTGGCGGCGGGTCAGCGGATCCACCCCCAAACCCTATATTTGACGACCGTCGTGTCTACGGTTCACCGTTCATGAGCAGCTGGACCGAAGGCGCGCTCGCCCTTCTGATAGTGGTGGGCCTTGGCATCGGGTTGTTCCTCTTCACCGGCCAGAGCCTCGGTGATGGCAGCACCGATACCACTGCCCAGGTGATCACAGTCGACCCCGAGGCGGCGGCACGAGGCCAGGTCCTCGCCGAGGGGCAGGGCTGTCGTCAGTGCCACACCGTGGACGGGACCCCGGGATCGGGGCCGACCTGGAAGGGTCTCGCCGGCTCCACCCGTCCCCTCGCCTCCGGTGAGGAGGTGGTCGCCGACGACGCCTACCTGTTCAACTCGATCGTCGACCCCAACTCTCAGGTCGTCGATGGATACGAGCCGATCATGCCCACCTTCTACGCCGATGAGCTCAACGAGCAGCAGATCACCGACCTCGTCGAGTACATCAAGAGCCTGGCCGCCTGAGCATGGGCATATCTCCGGAGTGATCCCTCACCGAACTTGATACAACCGGACTCAGGTTGTAACATCTGAGGAGACTCAAACCTGACTGGAAGGACTCGAAAATGGCACGCGCCGTAGGCATCGACCTGGGAACCACCAACAGCGTCATCGCCGTCCTCGAGGGTGGCGACCCCACCGTGGTCCCCAACGCCGAAGGTGGCCGCACCACCCCATCGATCGTCTCATTCAAGGAGGGCGAGGTACTCGTCGGCGAGGTGGCCAAGCGTCAGGCCATCACCAATCCCGACCACACCGTCCGCTCGGTGAAACGTCACATCGGCACCGACTGGTCGATCGCGATCGACGACAAGACCTATACCGCACAGGAGATCTCCGCCCGCATCCTGATGAAGTTGAAGCGGGACGCCGAGGCCTATCTCGGCGATACGGTCACCGACGCGGTGATCACGGTGCCGGCCTACTTCAACGACGCTCAACGGCAGGCCACCAAGGAGGCCGGCCAGATCGCCGGGCTGAACGTCCTCCGCATCATCAACGAGCCAACCGCGGCCTCGCTCGCCTACGGCCTGGACAAGAGCTCCGACGAGACCATCCTCGTATTCGACCTCGGTGGAGGCACCTTCGACGTCTCGGTGCTAGAGATCGGCGAGGGCGTCTTCGAGGTCAAGGCCACCTCGGGTGACACCCAACTCGGTGGTGACGACTGGGACGACGCGGTCATCGAGTGGCTGGTGAAGAGCTTCAAGGACGACCACGGCGTCGACCTCGCCAAGGATCGCATGGCCAGCCAGCGTCTCAAGGAGGCCGCGGAGAAGGCAAAGATCGAGCTCTCCTCGGTGTCCGAGACCGAGATCAACCTCCCGTTCATCACCGCTACCGACGCCGGCCCGCTCCACATGCAGTACAAGCTGACCCGGTCCGAGTTCCAAAAGCTCACCGAGGATCTCCTCGACCGGACCAAGCGTCCTTTCGAGCAGGCGATCAAGGATGCCGGCATCGACGTCGCCGAGATCGACCACGTCGTGCTGGTGGGTGGCTCCACCCGGATGCCCGCGGTGCAGGAACTGGTGCAGAAGCTGACCGGCAAGGAAGCGCACAAGGGAGTGAACCCCGATGAGGTCGTGGCCGCGGGCGCCGCCATCCAGGCCGGTGTGCTCAAGGGCGACGTCAAGGACATCCTGCTCCTCGACGTCACCCCATTGACCCTGGGCATCGAGACCAAGGGTGGGGTGATGACCCGCATGATCGAGCGGAACACAACCATCCCCACCAAGCGGTCCGAGATCTTCACCACCGCCGAGAACAACCAGCCCGAGGTGGAGATCCACGTGCTGCAGGGAGAGCGGACCATGGCCGCCGACAACAACAGCCTGGGCAAGTTCCGCCTGACCGGCCTGCCCCCGGCTCCGATGGGAGTGCCCCAGATCGAGGTCACCTTCGACATCGACGCCAACGGCATCGTCCACGTCAACGCCAAGGACCTGGCCACCAACAAGGAGCAGAAGATGACGATCACGGGCGGCACCGCGCTCGCTCAGAACGACATCGACCGCATGGTCAAAGACGCCGAGGCGTACGCCGAGGAGGACGCCAAGCGGCGTGAGTCGGTGGAGACTCGCAACCAGGCCGAGCAGCTCGTACACCAGACCGACAAACTCATCGAGGAGTCGGGCGAACAAATGACCGACGAGGAGAAGAGCTCGGTCGAGAGCGCCAAGAACGCCCTCAGCGAGGTCCTCGGCCAGCCCGACGCCGACTCCGAGGAGATTCGGGCCAGGATGGACGAGTTGATGTCGGCCAGCCAGGCGATGGCCACCCGTCTCTACCAGCAGGCTGCGGCCGCCGATCAGCAGGCCGGCGGCGGCGAGCCCGGGACCGCAGAGGACGACGAGGTCGTCGAGGCCGAGATCGTCGATGAGGATGAGTGAGCACGAGCCGGAGACCACCGAGCAGGTAGTCGAGGCACTTCCTGTCGAGAAGTCGGCGCACGCCGAGCCCCACGAGCTCGGCCTCGAGCTGCCCGTTGCCGAGGACGAGGCGATCCAGCTCCTCCTCGACGAGTTGCGGGTCGCCCGGGACGAGGCCAGTTCGTACCTCGACGATCTCAGGCGCGTCGCCGCCGACTTCGACAACTACCGGAAACGGGCCACCCGGGACTTGGCGAGCAGTCTCGACCGGGCCACCGAGAACGTGGTGCAGGGCCTGATGCCGGTCCTGGACAGCTTCGACGCGGCCCTTTCCGCCCAGCCGAAGACCGATACCGAGAAACAGCTCTATGCCGGGATGCTCAACATACGCGAGCAGCTGCTGGCCACGTTGGCGACTGCGGGCCTCGAGGTGATCCCCACGGTGGGGGAGCCGTTCGACCCCGAGATCCATGAACCGGTGGGAGCGCCGGAGGGACGCGGTTCGCTGATGGTGGCCGAGGAGTTGCGTCGCGGCTACCGGCTGAGAGGAAAGGTGCTGAGGGCCGCCCTGGTCGCCCTCGAGACGACGGCATGAACCGCGACTGGGTCGAGAAGGACTTCTACGAGGTCCTGGGTGTGGCCGAGAGCGCCACCCCCGAGGAGATCAAGAAGGCGTACCGCAAGCTGGCGCAGAAGCATCATCCCGATGCAAATCCCGGGGACACCGCCGCCGAGGACCGCTTCAAGGAGATCTCGGAGGCCTACTCCATCCTCTCCGACACCGAGCAGCGCAAGGAGTACGACCAGGTTCGCCGGCTCGCCGCGACGGGCGGGTTCCAGGGATTCGGAGGCCCGGGCGGCCCCGGCGGTGGCTTTGGTGGCCAGCAGGTGCGGGTCGAGGACCTCCAAGACCTGCTTGGTGGGTTTGGCGGGATCGGCGATCTATTCGGTTTCGGCTCGCAGCAGCGATCCCGTTCCGGCCCGGCGAAGGGCGCCGACCTGGTCACCGAGCTCTCCATCGGGTTCGAGGACGCCGCGTTCGGGGTCACCACCCAGGTGAACCTGGAGGGGGCCGCCCCCTGCTCCCGGTGCGGGGGCTCGGGTGCCGAGCCCGGCTCGACTGTGACCACCTGCCCCACCTGCGGCGGCCGTGGGATGGTGGCACAGAATCAGGGTCTGTTCTCTTTCTCCCAGGCTTGCCCACAGTGCGGGGGCTCGGGTCGTCTCATCGAGACACCATGCACCAAGTGCCGGGGGTCGGGCACGGAGAACCGACGGCGACAGGTGAAGCTCAAGGTGCCCGCCGGGGTCAAGGATGGCCAGACCCTCCGGGTCCGGGGCAAGGGTGCCCCGGGATCATTCGGCGGGCCTCCGGGCGACCTCATGGTCCGCATCCACGTCACTCCGAGCCGGACCTTCGGACGCAAGGGCAACGATCTCACCCTCAGGATCCCGATCACCTACACAGAAGCCGCCCTCGGTACCAAGATCGACGTTCCCACCCTCAACGGTGGGGTCAAGGTGAAGATCCCGTCGGGAACCCCATCCGGGAAGACATTCCGGGTTCGGGGAAAGGGGATCATCCCGGACAAGGGCCGGCCCGGCGATCTCCTGGTGACCGTTGAGGTGGCCGTGCCCAAGAAGGTGAGCAAGGACGAGAAGCGGCTCCTCGAAGAATTGGCCGCCCATGAGACCGACGACATCAGGTCTCATCTGAGATGATTGGGGTTACGCCATGACTGATTCGCAGCGAGCGGTGTTCGTCATCTCGGTAGCCGCCGAGCTGGCCGGCATGCACCCACAGACCCTCCGCATCTACGAGCGGAAAGGGCTGATCGATCCCTTCCGAACACCGGGCGGCACCCGGCGGTACTCCCAAGAGGACATCGAGCGGCTCCAGCTCATCCAGGATATGACCAACCAGGGAATGAATCTGGAGGGCGTCCGTCGGGTGCTCGTCCTCCAAGAGGAGAACAGACGGCTGAAGCGAAAGCTCGACCGCCTACGTGACAAGATCGAGGATCTCGAGGAAGCCGCCGAGCACGCCGGGCGATCCGAGATCGTGCTGCGCAGCCAGATCAGGACCATCTATGGCAGGGACGGTTGATGGCCGACTCCTTCGAGGGGGCCGTCCGCATCCTCGGTGACGACGGGGTCCTCCTGACCACCGGCGTTGCCGCTCTCGAGACCGACCACGAGATGGGCAACTGGAAGGGAGTGGTCCAGACCCTCGACGGGAGTGCCGTGGCCGGCAAGGCCCTGGTCGTGTACTTGGAGATCCCCGACCAAGGTCGGGGCAAAGCCCAGCTCGTCCCCCGGGGGGTCGTCGGCGAGAAGGCGACATCGACGGTCACCGGCTTCGGCGAGCAGCCCTTCTGATTGCGTTTCGGCTCGATGGTGGCCGCAGGTCGATGGGCACCAGCGACTTCTAGCCCGGCACCACCGACTGGCTCTGGGTGGTGCGGGTGATCAGTTTGCCCTGGTCGTCGGTGGCATCGGTCTGCACGACTATCACCGTGCGCCCAAGGTGAACCGGGGTTGCCCGGAACTTCACCTGCCCTGATCGGACCGGCCGGAAGAAGTTTGTCTTCGACTCGATGGTCGCGGTGCTGGCACCGTCGGTGAGGTTGTGGAAGGCGCAGAGCGCCCCTACCGAATCGGCCAATGCCATCAGATAACCACCGTGGAGCACTCCGGCCGCGGTGCAGTACTCCTCTCTCCACTCGGCGCGCGCCGTGACCCCGTCGGGCCCGGCGACATCCATCTCGAGCCGGAGCAACTCGGTCAATGGCATCTGCTGGTGGGTCAGCGCGGTCAGATCCGGATGGGCCATAGGGACAGACTAGGTGTTGACATATGCCTATATGGTTATGTATGGTCCTCCCATGGCGAGAGCCGCGACCACCACCGACGCCTTCAACGCCGTCGCGGAGCCGCGGCGGAGGGAGATCCTCGACGTCCTCGCCGACGGCGAGCTCTCCGTGAACGAGATCGCCCAGGTGGTGGAGATGTCCCAACCCCTGGTTTCCAAACACCTCAGGATCCTCAAGGAGGTGGGGCTGGTGAGATCGAGAGCCGCGGGGCGAAGACGTCTCTATCGGCTCGACGCCACGGCACTGCAGCCCATCCACCATTGGGTGAAGGAGTACGAGAGACACTGGAACGAGCAAATGGACCGGCTCGACGTCTATCTCGACGAGCTACAGCGAAAGGAAACGCGATGAAGACCATCGACAGGACAGGCACCGCCAAGGTGACCCTGCCCTCCGACACCGAGATCCTGATCACCAGGGAGTTCGACGCACCGGCCGAGCTGGTGTTCGACGTCTGGACCAGACCCGAGCACGTCCGCAATTGGTGGGGCTGGGAATCCGACCCGATGACGGTTTGCGAGGTCGACCTCAGGGTCGGGGGCAAATGGCACTACGTGTCGGTGAACGAGGAACTTGGCGAGATCGACTTCTACGGCGAGTTCAAGGAGATCGATCGTCCCCGTCGTCTGGTCTCCACCGAGATCTTCGCCCCCTATCCGGACTCGGCGACTCTCAACACGCTCACACTCGAGGAGCGAGATGGGATCACCATCATGAGGGTCCTGGTGCAATGTGAGACCACCGAGACCCGTGACGCCATCATCGCCTCCGGGATGGAGGGAGGTCTGCAGCATGGCCTGGACCGGATCGACGAGATCCTCGCCGGGGAGCTGGAGGAGAGCGTCTGATGGTGGACATGAGGCTGGAATTGGTGCTCTTGCCGGTGTCCGACGTCGACCGAGCCAAGCAGTTCTACCAAAAGGTTGGCTTCGTGCTCGATGTCGACCACCGGGCGAGTGACCAGTTCCGGGTGGTGCAACTGACACCACCCGGGTCGTCCTGCTCGATCACGTTCGGCGTCGGGCTGAGCACGGGGGAGCCGGGTGCGATCAGGGGAACCCATCTGGTGGTGACCGACATCGAGGAGGCGGTGTCCGAGTTGGAGGGGCGTGGCATCGAGGTCGAGGGGATCCGTCACTTGGGCCCGGAGGGATGGGTGGACGGTCCCCATCCCGAACGGTCCAACTACGGGAGCTTCTCGGGGTTCAGTGACCCCGACGGCAATACCTGGGTCATCCAGGAGGTGGGCCACGGCGAGACCCGGGCGGATCGGGAAGAACCTCTGGGTTAGCGGTCGGGTCTGCCACCTGCGACGAGTCGACAGCGGGCCAGGGCGGTCAGCCCAAGGCCAGCTCGCCCTCCTCCACCATCACCTTGACCGTGTCCCCTTCGGTGAACCGACCCTCGAGGATGGCGATGGCTATGGGATCCGCGAGGTCCTTTTGCAGGACACGCTTCAGCGGCCGGGCCCCGTAAACCGGGTCGTAGCCCCGGTCGGCAAGCAGGTCCAGGGCCTCGTCGGTGACCGCCAGCTCGATCCCACGGTCGGCAAGCCGGCGACGGAGCGACTCCATCTGGATCTCCACGATCTGACGCAAGTCCTCCCGACTCAGCTTGTCGAAGACGATGACGTCGTCGATCCGGTTGAGGAACTCGGGACGGAACGCCTCCCGCACAGCTCCAAGGACCCGCTCCTCGACCACCTCCCGGGGCAGCTCGGGATCTATGAACTGCGAACCCAGGTTGGAGGTCATTATCAACACGACATTGGTGAAATCCACCGTCCGGCCATGGCCATCGGTGAGACGCCCGTCGTCGAGGAGCTGGAGCAGCACGTTGAAGACCTCCGGATTTGCCTTCTCCACCTCGTCGAGGAGCACCACCGAATAGGGACGGCGGCGCACCGCCTCGGTCAGCTGACCGCCCTCGTCGTAGCCGACATAGCCCGGTGGTGCCCCGATCAGCCGACTGACCGAGTGCTTCTCCATGTACTCGGACATGTCGATGCGCACCATCGAGCGCTCGTCGTCGAAAAGGAACCCGGCAAGAGCCCGTGCCAGCTCGGTCTTGCCGACACCGGTGGGACCGAGGAAGAGAAACGACCCCACGGGCCGATTCGGGTCGGAGAGGCCGGCGCGGCTGCGACGGACGGCGTTGGCCACGGCCTCTACCGCGGCATCCTGTCCCACCACTCGCTGGTGGAGCTGGCTCTCCAACTGGATCAGCTTCTCGGTCTCGCCCTCCATCAGCTTGGAAAGAGGGATACCGGTCCAGCGGGACACCACCTCGGCGACGTCTTCCTCGGTCACCTCCTCGGAGAGCATGCTGCCCTGCTCGTGAAGCCGGGCCAGCTCTCGCTCCTGCTCCCCCAGTTCGGTGGTCAGCTCGGTGATGGTCCCGTAGCGGAGCTCGGCGGCCTTGCCCAGATCGCCGGCGCGTTCGGCCAGATCAGCCTGGTTGCGCGCCTCCTCGATGCGGCCCTTGAGGCGGCGAATGGCGGTTATGACTTCCTTCTCCAGATCCCAGCGGGCGGTCAGTGAGTTGATCTCCTCGGTGAGGTCGGCGATCTCCTGCTCCACACCGGCGAGACGCTCCCGAGAAGCCTTGTCCTTCTCCTTCTTCAGTGCCTCCCGCTCGATCTCGAGCTGGATGCGGCGACGGGTGAGCTCGTCAATCTCCTCTGGCATGGAGTCGATCTCGATGCGGAGTCGGGAGGCCGACTCGTCGATCAGGTCGATGGCCTTGTCCGGGAGGAATCGGGCGGTGATATAGCGATCGGAGAGCACCGCGGCGGCCACCAGCGCCGAGTCGGTTATGCGCACACCGTGGTGCACCTCATAACGCTCCTTGAGGCCACGAAGGATCCCGATCGTCTCCTCGACGGTGGGCGGCTCGACGAGGACCGGCTGGAAGCGCCGCTCCAACGCAGCGTCCTTCTCGATGTGCTTTCGGTACTCGTCGAGCGTGGTGGCACCTATCAGACGCAACTCGCCGCGAGCCAGCATCGGCTTGAGCATGTTGGAAGCGTCCATGGCGCCCTCGGCCGCGCCGGCGCCGACCAACGTGTGGAGCTCGTCGAGGAACGTGATCACCTCGCCTTCGGACTGCTTGATCTCGTCGAGGACCGCTTTGAGACGCTCCTCGAACTCCCCCCGGTACTTGGCCCCGGCCACCATCGAGCCCAGGTCGAGGGCGACGATTCGCTTGGTCTTCAGACCCTCGGGCACGTCGCCGTCCGCAACCCGGCGGGCCAGGCCTTCGACGATGGCGGTCTTGCCCACTCCCGGTTCACCGATGAGAACCGGGTTGTTCTTGGTTCGCCGGGAGAGAACCTGGATCACCCGGCGGATCTCGTCGTCACGGCCGATCACCGGGTCGAGCTTGCCCTGACGGGCAACGGCGGTCAGATCGCGCCCGTACTGCTCGAGGGCGTTCATCGTCGACTCGGGATCCTCACTGGTGACCCTTCGGCCACCCCGCACCGCCTCGACCGCGTCGGCGAGGGCGTTGGCGTCGAGACCGAGGGTCGGGGCGAGGGCGAGGAGGAGGTGCTCCACCGACAGGTAGTCGTCGTTCATCGAGGCACGAGTCCGATCTGCCTCGGTGAGGATTCGGGACAACTCGTTGGAGGTGGATACCTCGGCGTCCCCGTAGACATGGGGCTGGGCGTCGAGCTTCGACTCCAGGGTCCGCCGCAAGTCGAGAGGGGACACTCCGAGCCGATCGAGGAGCGGATAGACCAGGCCCTCGGTCTGGGCGAGCAGGGCGAGCCCGAGATGCTCGGGCATCACCGCGGCGTGATTGTGCTCACGGGCCAAATTGGTCGCGCCAACCAACGCCTCGCGGGTCCGGGAAGTCAGCTTCTCAGGATTCATGGGTTGGGTCCAGTGTAAAGAAGCGCAACCCAGGGTTCGTGGCGTCGCTGAGCGACGCTGGCAACCCTGGCTTTGCCCGGGCCGTGTCACCTGTCGTTTTGGCTTCCCTGGTGGCTCCAGGTATTATGTTCTGCATGGTACCTGGAGGTGCTAAACAGGGGGGGCACACCACCCAGCTCCTGCACGGGGTGCTCGACATGTGTCTACTTTCAGTCATCCATGAGGAGGCCTCCTATGGGTACGAGATGGTGAGCAAGCTGAGACGACGTGGGCTCGATCTGGCCAGCGAGGGCTCGATCTATCCCCTCCTCTCCCGTCTCCAGAAGCAGGGGATGATCGAGGGTTACTTGGTGCAGAGCTCGGAGGGACCGGCGCGCAAGTACTACCGGATGTCCCCCAAGGGCAAGGAGACGCTGGAAACGTGGCGAGCCGAGTGGCGGGACTTCAGCCGATCGGTCGATGCAGTTCTCGAAGGTGGTCAGTGACATGAGCGACCGCGCCCGCGCTCTCGCCGAGATCGAGCGCTACTGGCGGGAGACCGGCATTCCGGCGGGAAGCGTCGCCGAGATGCGCAGCGAGCTCGAGCAGCACCTTCTCGACGCCGAGCTCGACGGCAGGTCGGTCGAAGACGTGATCGGTGACCGCGCCGCATTTGCCGAAGGATGGGCCGCGGCCCTCGGAGGCCGGCGGGTCGAGACATGGGCGGACGTGCAGAGCGGGAGGACGCGAATGAGAAGGGAGAGCCGAAGGGAACTGGCTCTCTACGGCATCGGGGCGGTGGCGCTGGTCGCGGCCGCCGCCATGGCAGCACGAGGAGGTAGTGACGTGGACAATGAGTTGTGGCGGTGGCTCTGGACGATCTTCTCCATCGTCCTCGCCGTGGGGGAGATGTTCACCGCCGGATTCTTCCTGCTGCCGTTCGCGGTGGGCGGGGCGGCGGCGGCCATCCTGGCCTGGACCGGGGCGGCGCTGATCGCGCAGTGGCTGGTGTTCTTTGGCGTGTCGCTGTTCTCACTGGCCTACCTGCGTCGTTTCATCGGGCGCCAGGACGAGGGGGAGCAACCCCGCATCGGGGCCAACCGATGGGTCGGATCACAGGGCGTGGTTCTGACCGGGATCGACCCGTACACCGGCTCGGGGATGGTCCGCATCCTCCACGAGGAGTGGCGGGCTACCGCGGCCGGGAAGATCCCGGCCGGGGCGAAGATCGTGGTGACCGAGGTAGATGGTGCTCGACTGGTCGTCGAGCAGTTGGAGGACTGAAGCAATCAGACTCGAGAGAAAGAGAGAAGAGTCATGGATCCATTGGTGATCCTGTTCGTGTTCCTGGCGTTGGTGTTGATCGTCACCGCCGCGGCCGGCTTCAAGGTGGTGCGTCCCTTCCAGAAAGGGCTGATCGAGTTCCTGGGCCGGTATGAGCGCACCGTCGACTCCGGTCTGCGATGGGTCATGCCGTTCGTGAAGCGGTTGACCAAGGTGGACATGCGAGAGCAGGTGATCGACGTACCCCCCCAGGAGGTGATCACCAAGGACAACGTGGTGGTCACCGTCGATGCGGTGATCTACTACGAGGCAACCGACCCGGTGAAGCTGCAGTACAACGTGGGCAACTTCATCCTGGCGGTCACCAAGCTGGCGCAGACCAACTTGAGGAACGTGGTCGGCGATCTCGACCTCGACGCCGCGCTCACCTCCCGCGAGGTGATCAACGCCAAATTGCGTCAGATCCTCGACGATGCCACCGACAAGTGGGGCGTGCGTGTGGTTCGTGTCGAGATCCAGCGCATCGAGCCTCCGGTCGACGTCACCGACGCCATGCACCGTCAGATGAAGGCGGAGCGTGATCGGCGTGCCGCCGTCACCGAGGCGGAAGGTCTGAAGCGCGCCGCCATCCTCAAGGCCGAGGGTGTCAAGGAGTCCCAGGTGCTGGAGGCCGACGGTCAGGCCGAGGCGATAAAGCGGGTCGCCGACGCCGAGAAGTACCAGAAGCTGACGGTCGCCGAGGGTGAGGGACAGGCCATCGAGCGGGTGTTCGCCGCCATCCACAACGGCGACCCCACCCCTGATCTGATCGCCATCCGCTATCTGGAGGCGCTCCAGGGCGTCGCCGACGGTCAGGCGACCAAGATCTTCCTGCCCCTGGACACCCAGGGTGTCCTCGGCTCGGTCGCCGCCATCGGCGAGCTGTTCAAGGAGACCAGGGAAGAGGCGGCGGGAACCGCTCCGCGTCCCTAGCCATTTGCGTGTGCACCGGGCGGGAATATTTCCCGCCCGGTGCACACGCGTAGGCCGCTCAACGCCGCTCAGCCCCCGACCCGGTTCATGCCGGCGAGGACCGTCTCCACGTCGGAAGGGCTCCAGGGCGGATAGAAGACCATGGTGTAGAGATCACAGCGCTCCCCCGGCTCCTCGAACCATCCGGCCACCCATGTCCCGTCGGGATGCGGGCCCACCGCGGCCCGGGTGCCGTCGATGGATGCCTCCCCCTTCTCCGCCGGCCAGTCCACAGGTGGCAGCGTTCCGCGGATCAAGGCGATGGCGACCGTGTCATCGGTGCGAGGGACGAAGGTGGTGTTAGAGCCGGGGACCGAGGTCCATACGTCCGGCTCCAGCGTGTCGGTCTCCAACCCGCCCTCGCCCACACCGGGAGGAAGCCCTGTCATCTCATAGGGCGCCTCCGGGCACTGCGGTGGCGGTTCGGTGGTTGAGGTGGGGGCCTCGGTGATGCTCGTAGAAGCGGAAACGGTTGTGGTCGTGGCCACCGCCCCCGTCCCGGAGCAGGCGGCAATCAGCATCACACCCAGCCAAAGCCTGCTCATCTAGCGGAACGCCCTCAGATAGCCGTCGCGGGACCCCAGGTAGATCACGCCGTTCCAGATAGCCGGTGTGGCTTCGAGACAGGACTCGCCCACCGGGACCGTCCAGCTGCGCTGGGGCGAGCGTGGATCGGCCAACGAGTACCCCCTGAGCTCACCGACGCAAGTGGCCACCACCAGGGTCTCGTCCACGACAACAGGGGATGACCACGAGTGCCAGCCCGCCGTGCTGTCCTCCCAAACGACCTCACCGCTCTCGGTGTCGACGGCGATCGTCGACCCCGTATGAGTGTTGGTGTAGAGGACACCCTCGTGGAGGGCAGGTGTGGCCCACGTCCCGGACTCCTGCCCGGGCACGCTGAGGTCCACACCCCACACCCTCGGATCACCGTCGGTGTACGGATCGAGCTTGACCAGCTGGCCGACCTCATCTTGTCGAGCAGTCTCGTTCGATCCCATCTGCGCCGGCTCGTACTCGATGGATGCATAGACGAATCCATCCGGGTCGACGACCAGAGTGGGATCGATGTCTCCCCCGCTCCAATAGTCGAATACGACCGGTGCGTTTCCATTGCGGATGTCGGAGACGTCGAGCCCAACGATCCGACCACCAGAGTTGCCGAAGTAGACACGCTCTTCGTAGGCGACAATTGAGTTCTCGATGGATACTTCCTCGTCACCGAGGGCGCTCAACTGATCCTGCGTCCAACCTCGCATGGAGAATCTCAGCTCGGGGTCGACCGTCACCTTGCCTTCGGAGTCGTAGGCCCGGTTGAGCTGATATGCGAAGAACCAACCGTTCTCGCCACCCTCGTACATCATGTCATCGATGATGAGGGGATTCCCATCCCAGTCGTCGTTCCATATACCCTCGACGGCATAAGCGTCGAGGGACCACAGCTCGGTCGGCTCGTCCCGGTCGAGGGCGATTATCCGGAGTTTGTCGTCCCGGGAACCGGTGTAGAGCAGCGGAAAACCGTCGGGGTCGATGGTGACCGAACCTTTGATGATGTCACCGGTCGGGAACTCGGGGCGGAGGGCCTGTCCGGTCTCGGCGTCGACGAAGTGAACCGACCGGTCATAGGCGCCGAAGATCAACTCGGTGACACCGTCGGGCCGCTCCCACACCCCAGGCTGGCCGGTCCATCCCATCCCGCACCAGGTGGTCGTCACTCCCTTGTTGGTCGACTCGCTGCACATGGCGTTTTCCGGATAAGTCCAGATCCTCTCCGGCTGCTCGGAGATGGGCCCGGTGCCGTACCAGGTGCGGGTGGGGTTGCCCCGGAACATGGTCAGCCCGGCTACCGATCCCCACGGCAGGCCGACGGTGGAGCCGGGAACAGTGCCTGGGGCGCGGTCGGTCTGACCGGGGGCGGTCGTGGTCGAGCCAGGCCCTGCCTGTGTCTCTTCAGGCCCGGTCGAGCCGGGGGTGGTATCCCCGCTGGCATCGGTGCCGATAGTGGAGCCCGCTCCGACGTCGGTGCTTCCACCGGCGTCGCGCGGCCCCACCAGCAGGAAGGCGACGAAGCCGAGCATCGCCCCGAAGGCGATCACCAACAGGATTGGCCCCGTTCGCTCTTGCATTGGCTCTCCTAACGCACCGGCCCGCAATCCGGTTCACCGGTGATCACAGGTTGGCCCGGATTCTCGATGAAAGCAGGGATCAAGCAGGCATCGATCGTCCCGTCGGGATGGATCACGGCTCGACCCACCCCGCTGGTGGCGCTGGCGTCGGAATATCTGGGCCAGACGAAGTTGCCCAGACCCCAGAACACGGCGGCGCCGTCCACCATCTCCATCGGCTGGAGACGGTGGGCGTGGTGACCGAAGATCACATCCGCGCCGGCGGCGATCATGGCCCTCGCCCTCTCTACGTCCTCGGGTCTGGGCTCGGTGTCCAGCTCCACCCCCCAGTGGATCGCCACCACGACGATGTCGGCGACCGCTTCGGCGGCCTCCACTGCGGCCATCATCGAGGGGATGTCGTCACCGTCACGCATCCCGGCTCGCTCGTCGGCGGCGAACCATGCCGGTGTGGGGAAGACCCCGCCGAACCCGATCACAGCGACTTTCCAGCCCTCGATTTCGAATACCGCCGGCGCCGCGGCCTCCTCGACGTTGGCGCCGGCGCCGACCGGAGCCACGCCGACGGCGCTGAGCCGGGAGCGACCGTCGACCAGCGCCTCCTTGCCGTAGTCCCCGCTGTGATTGTTGCCCATGTTGGCCACCTCGATGCCAGCAGTGGTGAGGGAGTCGAGTGAGTCGGTGGGGCAGCGGAAGACGAACTCCTTTGGCTCGGGGGACCCGAGATCGGAGGGGGCGCATTCCAGATTGATCACGGTTAGGTCGTCGGCGAGGAACAGGCCGTCTAGACCCGCCCATGCATGGTCGTACCCATTTGCGGCGAGGGCGGGGATGTAGCCGGGGTCGAGGTTGACGTCACCGGTGCCCTGGATGACCAACGTGCCCTTGGGCGGAACGGTCGTGGTGGGGATGGTTGTGGTGGTCGTGGTTGACGTCGTGGTCGTGGTGGATGGGGTCGTGGTCGGAGAGGTCGAAGTCGTCGGTGCGGCGAGGACGGCCGGGTCGGTGTCGTCGGGGATCCCGAATTGGACAAAACCCACCAACAAGGCTCCGGTTATCACGCAGCCAAGCACGACAAGAGAGATCTTGGAGAGGGTGGACACCGGACGACAAGGCTAGAACCGCTCGGGATCTATCCCGACAGGGCCGATGGAATGGGCAAGGACCGGGTTGGGTTCGGGTGGGGGTGGGCGCACAGGGTCCGACCCCAGACCTGGCCGTCGAAGAGCTCCGATTCATCGTGGTCAGCGACGACTACGAGGCGCTCGCCGGTCTGCTTCGCGACCGCATGGGTCTCGAGGTCTTCAGGGACCTGGACCACCAGGGAGGTCGGGGTGTCATCTTTCGTGTTCCCGAGGCGACACTCGAGGTCATCGACCGGGAGCACGCCGCCATGGTCGACCAAGTTGAGACCGGAGTTACGCTCGACGACCGCCTTCGCCTCGCGGTCAGGGTCGCGAACCTAGACGAAGCGATGACCGCGATCAGCGGCACAGACGCCGAGGGGGTCGCCGAACCCGTGGAGACACCGTGGGGCGACCGCAACCGGCGTTACACCGCCGGCGACGGCATCCAGCTCACTCTCTTCCAATCCCGCCTCTGACGGGGGAGGTCCGCCGTTCACAAAATCTGGCTGAGGAAGAGTTTGGTCCGGTCCTCGGCGGGGTTGGTGAAGAAGTGCTCGGGGGTTCCCACTTCGACGATCTGGCCGTCGGACATGAATACCACACGGTCGGCGACGGCCCGGGCGAATCCCATCTCGTGGGTTACCACGATCATGGTCATGCCCCCCTGTGCCAACTCCACCATGACGTCGAGCACCTCTTTGATCATCTCCGGGTCGAGGGCCGATGTGGGCTCGTCGAAGAGCATCACCTTTGGCTTCATCGCCAGCGAGCGGGCGATGGCGACTCGCTGCTGCTGGCCGCCGGAGAGCTGACCCGGGTACTTGTGAGCCTGCTCGGGGATCCCCACCCGCTCCAGGAGCTTCATCGCCTCGGTCTCGGCCTCTCCTTTGGCTTGGCGCCGCACCTGGCGGGGGGCCAAGGTGATGTTGTCGATGACGGTGAGATGAGGAAACAGGTTGAACTGCTGGAACACCATCCCCGTCTCACGACGAACCTCCTGAATGTTGCGGATGTCGTCGGACAGCTCGATCCCGTCCACGGTGATGGTCCCGTTGTCGTGCTTCTCGAGGCGGTTGATGCATCGGATCAGCGTCGACTTACCCGACCCGGAGGGGCCGATGACCACAACTACCTCTTGTTTGCCCACCCTGATACTGATGTCTTTGAGGGCCTGGAAGTCCCCGAAGAACTTGTCGACATTGCTCACGTCGATGAAGGCCTCGCCCTTGGCCCGTGTGGCGTCCGTGTAGTCGGTCTGTGCAGTCATCGCTCTCCTACTCCCAGTTTCTTCTCCAACCTTCTCGCCTCCCGTGACATCGTGTAGGACACCACCCAGAACACCAGACCGGCGAAACCGAGTGTGATGATGAACAGCCCCTGGCCGAGGAAATCCGGCTGGCTATTGACTGTCCGCGACACCTCGAGAAGATCTGGCAACCCGAGTACGGAGACCAGCGTGGTGTCCTTCCACAGACTGATGAACTGGCCCACCATTGCCGGGATGGTGTTGCGGAGCGCCTGGGGCAGGACGATCCGGCGAGTGATCCGCCACGGCGACATCCCAAGGGCCTGGCCGGCCTCCACTTGACCCTGGGGAACCGACTGCAGCCCTCCACGAACCACCTCGGCGATGTAGGCGGCTTCGAACAGGGTGATGGCAATGAGCATCCTGGTGATGAACCCGGGCCGGAGGTCGGCGGGCAGGATGAAGCCAAGGGCGAAGGCGCCCATCAGCAGCAGAGTGATCAGGGGGACGCCACGCACGAACTCGACGAACGTGACCGACAACCATCTCACCGCAGGGAGCTTGGAACGTCGACCGATTGCGAGGAGCAGCCCGATGGGGAAGGCGAAGAGGATCCCGGCCACCGTCAGGAACACGTTGAGATGGATTCCTCCCCAGTCCTCCCAGCCTTGTCCACCGAAAGCAGCCAGCGCCATGTAAGAGCCGACTAGCAGCACGATCCCGATCAGCCAGTTCCAGCGGCGCACGCCCGACGGGAGACGCAGTCCCAATGAACGGATGAGGGCGAACACAACGATCGCGCCGACTGTGAGCAGGGTGGGAAGCAACGTTTGTGTGAAGGCGAGGATGACCGCCGTCAGCAGGAGCAGCGGCCAGAAGCGACGCACGACATCCCGCAGCGTGGGCTCGACGAAGGGCAGGCCCGCCTCGGTCGCCCTCTCTCGGGCAGCGGCAATCGAGCCTCCGGTCGCCAAACCGATCAGGGCGGTGATCAGATAGGTGGCCATCCACGGGCGCCATAGCTCATCGCGGGGAAACCGCCCCACCACGAAGTTGGTGAGATTCCTGCGAATGATCGTGGCGTCTGCGTCCAACAGGAACTGGACGAGCGAGACCAGCGCCCACACGATCACCACACCGAACACCAGCGTCAGAAGCGTGTCGAACCACGACCCGAACAGGTTCTCCTTGGACCACCGCACTGGCCGCTTGGGCGGCGGGACCGGGTGCTTGGGAGCGGACAGGCGCTGGTCGAGCTCGGTGGCCATCAGTTGGTCACGTACTGAAGTCGGCGATTCAGGACATTCACCAGTGCCGAGATCACCAATGAGAAGGCCAGGTATCCGAGCATGAGCAAGAAGATGAGCTGTGGTGCCGGCTGCCCATTGCCGATCGCTTGGAAGACGACCACCGTGACCTCTGCGTATCCGACGGCAATGCCCAGCGAGGTGTTCTTGGTGTAATTGAGGTATTGGCTGATCACTGGGGGAATGGCGATCCGCATCGCCTGGGGCAACACGACATGGCGCAGTCGCTGCAACCCGCTGAGGGCGAGTGCGTTGGCAGCCTCGGTCTGGCCTTTCGGCACCGCCTGGATGCTGCCCCGGACGATCTCGGCGACGTGGCTGGCGGTGTAGAGGACCAGCGCCACCAGCATGGCGAAGAAGGCGGTCAGGCCGGAGATGCCGCCGGTCAGCACACGACCTTCGAGTTGGGGCCGGGACAGTCGGACCGGCGCGCCCAGGGCGAAATAGGCCACGACGCCGATCCCGATCAGGAGGGCAAGAGACCAGAGCACCCTATGGTGCGGCTCGCCGGTCCGATCGAACCTCTGCGTCCTCCACACCCAGACGACCACGGCCAGCACCAGCGCTCCGGCGACCACCGACCAGAAGACGCCTGATCCTTCGAGGTTGCTCAGCGAGGCGATTGCGATGAACCGGTTGTTGATGATCACAAGGTCGGAGAGGTTGATCGGGTCGGAGATCAGGGGCAGGGCGAGGAAGACGGCGTTGAAGGCGAAGACGATGACGAGCAGAGGCGGTGTGTTGCGCAGCACCTCGACATATACAGCCGACGCCTTGGCCACCAGCCAGTTGGTGGAGAGCCGTCCCACGCCGACGAGGATGCCAATGATCGTGATCAGAGGGATTCCCACGATCACCAGGGCGAATGTGTTCTGCAGCCCGATCAGCAGCGCCCTCCAGATGGCGGCGCCAGGACTGAGGTCGGAACCGGCTATCGGGACGCCGAACGGCTCGTCGATGAAGTCGAAGCCGAGGGTCAACCCGCTCGCCTTCAGGTTGTTGGTCAGGTTGAACCAGATGACGGAGACGATGGCCACCGTTGCACCGACCGCGAGGAGTTGTGCCAGCACCCGCAGAACGCGGATGTCGCGCCAGAAGGGGGGACGGGCACCCTCGGCGGTGGTGGTGGTCGTCATGGGGAATGTTGGTGAGGGGGTGGCCGAAGCCACCCCCTCAGGCCATGTCTAACGATATGGCGGCGGGTAGTGGAGCCCGCCTTCGGTCCACAGAGCGTTGAGGCCCCGCTCCAGACCTAGAGCGGTGTCCGGTCCGACGTTGCGGTCGTAGATCTCGGCGTAGTTGCCCACCTCCGTGATCACATCGGCGGCCCACCCCGGGTCGAGCCCAAGACCCGGATCGAACGTGGTGGTGTTGCCTTCATCGTCTTCGATCTCGAGGCCGAGCAGACGCCGAATCTCGGCATTGTCGGTATCGGCGAAGGAGTCCACGTTGGTGGAGTCGATGCCGAGCTCTTCGGCCGCCATCGTGGCGATCACGACCCAGTCGACGATCTGCGCCCACTCGGTGTCACCATCGCGGGTGACGGGACCCAGTGGCTCCTTGGAGAAGGTCTCGTCCAGGACCACCAGCGCCTCGGGACCACCCTCAGCTTCGGGCCAGGCCGAGCGCACACCGGCGAGCTGGGACTTGTCGGAGGTCCAGCCGTCGCACTGCCCTTCGATGAAAGCCGCCTGTAGCTGCTCGTTGTCATCGAAAGTGAGCGGGGTGTACGGGATGTCGGCGAACCGTGTCGCCAGATTGAGCTCGGTCGTGGTGCCGGTGAGCACGCAGATCGTGGTGTCGGCCATGTCGTCGATCGAATCGAACTCGCCAGCCCGCACCATCATCCCCTGGCCGTCGTAGAAGGTGGTGGTGGCGAAGGTGGCGCCTTCGCTGCCATCACGGGTCGCGGTCCAGGTGGTGTTGCGGATCAGGACGTCGATCTCCCCGGAGGCAAGTGCGGTGAAGCGCTGCTGTGCGGTGAGCTCGATGTACTCGACCGCCTCCGGATCGCCGAGCACAGCGGTGGCCACTGCCCGGCAGTAATCGATGTCGAACCCGCTGAAGTTGCCGTCAGCGTCGACGAAGCCAAACCCGGGGACGGCGTTGTTCACGCCGCAGTTGAGAGTGCCTCTGTCTTGCACCGCGCCCAAGGTCTCACCGGGGGCATCCCCCTCACCGCCGGCCTCGGCCGTCGTCGTAGACCCGTCTCCACCTCCGGCGTCGGTACAGGCGGCGAACACGAGGGTGAGGGCGGCCAATGCCACCAACAATCTGTATCTCTTCATAGATCCTCCGTATGTGTTGGGCAGGCGGGACCAAGGCCCGCGCGCTTGGGAAGCGACCCTAATCACATGCGCCGGAGCGATGCCGAGGATTGCCAGACGGACTCGCAACAGCAGTCAGACACCGATACGCTTCCCGTCTGGTTCTGATAGGAGGAACCCCGAAACATGAACAACAAGACACGACTGATGACGCTGCTCGCGGTGATGGCACTGGCCCTTGCGGCATGCTCACCGGCCGATCAAGGGGGGTCCACGACCTCCGCTGCGGTCGAGGACACCACCACCACCGCAGCAGCGGACACCACCACGAGCACCGCAGCGGCGGACACCACCACGACGGCAGATGCCTCGGCTCTGCCCGACCTGGAGGGTCGCACCGTCACGGTCGGGGTGGAAAACGCATACTTGCCCTTCAACTTCATCCTCGCCGGTGAGACCGAAGGCCAGGGATGGGACTACGACGCCTGGAACGACATCTGCGAGCGGCTCAACTGCGTTCCCGAGTTCGTCGAGGCGGCTTGGCCGGCGGTGATCGACCAGGTGGCCCAAGGTGAGTACGACACCGCAGCCGACGGCATCTCGATCACCGAGGAGCGCGCCGAGATCGTGGACTTCTCCGAGCCCTACATGGTGGTGCAGCAGAAGTTCATCAAGCAGCTCGGCGATGACCGGTTCGCCAGCGCCGACGACGTGATCAACTCGGACGCCGTCGTGGCCACCCAGGTGGGCACGACCAACTTCGAGCTGGCTGCGGAGCTGGTCGGTGAGGACCGGATCCAGGCCTTCGACCAGTTCGGTCTGGCCATCCAGGCGCTGATCGCCGGGGATGTCGACGTGGTGATCATCGACGATGCCGCCGGGCTCGGTTACATCGGCGAGAACGCCGACCAGATCGAGACCATCGACGATCCACTCCAGTCCGACCCGCTCGGGTTCATCTATCCGAAGGGCTCCGAATTGGTCGACCCCGTGAACCAGGCGATCGCTGCCATGAGAGAGGACGGGACGATGGAAGAGCTGGGCCGGAAGTGGTTCGGCCCCGACTTCACCGTCACCTACGACGACATCGAGGGCTAGTCAGCCCCGGATGAAACTCGAAGCGCCGGGCCCCAGGTCCGGCGCTTCGTTATGTTGCGGCCCGATGTCCGATCGCCGTGTAGCACCGACCGACACCGAGCCACCGGTGCCCACCGTGGGCGGGGCCTACAGCTTCGACGCCCGCGAGTTCCCCTGGTGGCTGGCGGCGATGCTTCTGATCATCGGAGCGATGGTCGTCGCGATCGTCTTCAACGAGGCGTACCGGGAGGCCTTCCGCAACATCTTCCCGATCCCCCTCCGGCTCACCGAGGGGATCCTGATGACCTTCTATCTGACGTTCGGCTCGTTCGTGGTGGCGATCGTGATCGGTCTGTTGCTCGGGTTGGGCCGGGTCTCCAAAAACGCTGTCTTGAGCAACGTCGCCGGTCTTTACATCGAGTTCGTCAGGGGCGTCCCGATGCTGGTGTGGCTATTCCTCATCGCCCTGGTCCTGGTCCCCGACTTCGCCGATCTGGTGGAGATGGAGAGCCGCAGCATCTCCCAGGCGTTGCGGGCCGGAGCGGCGCTGAGCCTCTTCTACGCCGCCTTCATCGCCGAGGTGTTCCGGGCTGGGATCCAGTCGGTGCCGAGGGAGCAGGCAGAGGCGGGGCGAGCCCTGGGTCTGCGCGACCGTCAGGTGATGCGACGCATCGTCCTCCCCCAGGCGGTGCGCAACATGTTGCCCGCCCTGGGCAACGACCTGATCTCACTGATGAAGGACACCTCGCTGGTCTCCGTCCTCGCAGTCCGGGAGGTGACGCAGATGGCCCGGCTCTATTCGGGATCGACCTTCAGGTTCCGGGAGTCGTTCTTCATCCTGGTGATCATCTACGTGGTGCTCACCCTCGGCCTCAGCCTGATCCTCCGCTGGTACGAGCGCCGGATCGCCATCCCCGGGCGGCTTTGAAGACTTCTGTGTCGAAAATGCCGGGCTATTTCCGGAATTTTCGACACAGAACCGTCTCAGACCTTGCCAACCGACAGCAGGACCCGTTCCACCACCGAGTCGGGGTCCATGCCTACCGACTCCATGACGTCGGAGGCGGCGCCGAAGGGGAGGAATTCGTCGGGGACGCCGATGTTGACCACCCTCTTGACCATCCCCGCCGCGGAGAGCGCCTCCATGACCGCGGCGCCGAAGCCACCGGCGACCACGTTGTCCTCGAGTGTCACCACCACGTCCGCGGGAGCGGCCCACTCCATGATGCGAGGATCGAGGGGCTTGACCCAGCGGGCGTTGACCACACCGGCGTCGATCCCCTTGCCGGAGAGGTCGAGGGCGGCCTTCTCCGCAATCTCGACCATCCTGCCCACCGCAACAAGGAGCACGTCGGCGCCCTCGGATAGCAACTCGGCGCGGCCCACCTCCAGGGGCTCCACCGGCAAAGACGGGATCGAAACAGCTCCCCCCTTGGGATAGCGGACCGCGATCGGTCCGTCGTGATCGACGGCGGTCTCGATCATGGCGCACAGCTCCGTGGCGTCGGAGGGGGCGCCGATCACGAGGTTGGGGATCATCCGCAAGTAGGAGAGATCGAACACACCGTGGTGTGACGGCCCGTCGGGCCCGGTGACACCGGCCCGGTCGATGAGGAATGTGACCGGGAGGTCGTGCAGGGCGACGTCCGCCACGATCTGGTCGAAAGCCCGTTGCAGAAAGGCCGAGTAGAGCGCGACCACAGGTCGCTTTCCCGCCATCGCCATCCCGGCGGCGAGGGTGACCGTGTGCTGCTCGGCGATCCCGGTGTCGTGGACCCGGTCGGGGAAACGTCTCGCCATCTCCTTCAGGCCTGCAGTGGAGATCATCGCCGCCGACACCCCGACGAGGTCGGGTCTGGTCTCGGCCGCCTCGGCCAGTGCCCGCCCGGCGACGTCGGTCAGCTTGAGCTCCGATTTGTGGGCCCGTCCCGTGGCCAGGTCGAAGGCGCCGACACCGTGGAGCTTCTCCTCGTCGTCCTCGATTGCGGGCTGGTAGCCATTCCCCTTCTCGGTGATGACATGGACGACCACCGGCCCGCGATAGGCCTTGGCCTGCTCGAGGGTCTCCTCGAGGAGCGGGATGTCGTGGCCGTCGATGGCGCCGGTGTACTTGAGGTCGAGGGCATCGAAGACGGTGGCCGGGTCCAAGATCTGCTTGACGGCGTCCTTCATCCGGCTCGCCATCTCGTCGGCGGTCTCACCCACCAGTGGGATCCCCCGGAGGATGCGGCCCAGTGCTTGCTTCGCCTTCTCGTAACGGGGATCGATCCGGTAGTGGGCCAGCTTGGAGAGGGCGGCGAGACCGCCCACCGTCGGCGCATAGGAACGTCCGTTGTCGTTCAGGACGATGATCAGTCGCTCGGGGCGGGCCACCGCGATGTGGTTGAGCGCCTCGTAGGCCATACCGCCGGTGAAGGCGCCGTCGCCGATCACGGCCACGGTCCAACCGGGATAGCCGGAGAGAGCATGTCCCAGCGCGTAGCTCAACGAGGTGGAGGCGTGGCTGTTCTCGACGAAGTCGTGCACGGACTCCTCGCGGCTCGGATAGCCGGAGAGACCGCCGGTGCGGCGGAGGACATCGAAACGGCCGGAACGGCCGGTGATGATCTTGTGCACGTAGGCCTGATGGCCGACGTCCCAGATGAACCGATCCTGAGGCGAGTCGAAGACGCGATGAAGCGCCAGGGTCAGCTCGACGACACCGAGATTGGGCGACAGGTGTCCCCCGGTGTGAGAGACCTTTTCCAGGATGAAGCTGCGGATCTCCTCGCAGAGCACGGCCAGCTGCTCTTGGTCGAGGCCACGAAGATCGGAAGGTTGTGTGATCGATTCCAGCATGTATCGGCGTCGGCGATCGCGGTGCTACCAGGCTAGTTGTCCCTGGGGCTTTCGCCTTCGATGTCCGCAGGCAGCCGGATGGTGAAGGTCGAGCCAGACCCCAGCCCGCTCGCCACCGACACGCTCCCACCATGACCTTCGGCAACATGTTTGACGATCGCTAGACCGAGCCCCGTCCCACCAGTGCCGCGGGAACGGGCCGAGTCGACGCGATAGAAACGCTCGAACACTCGCCCAACGTCGCGGGTGGGGATCCCCTCCCCAGTGTCCGCCACCGCGATCGTCGCCTGGGACTCGTCCCGGCTCACCTCGACGGTGACTCTTCCCCGCTTCGGGGTGTGACGAATCGCGTTGTCCAAGAGATTGCGGACGGCGGTAGCCAGGTCCTGATTGTTGCCCTCGATCGTGACCCCGACCGTGTCCACACTCAGCTCGATGTCCTTGTCCTTGGCCGCTTCGCTTATCCGCTCCACCTCGTCACGCACCAGCCGGTCGAGGCGCAACTCGGCCATCTCCGGGATCTCTCTCTCCAGGCGGGAGAGATCGAGCAGATCGCCCACCAGCCGGTCGAGCCGGCGGGCGGTTGCCTCGATGCTCTCGGCGAATGCGGCCGCCGACCCATCCCCTCGCTGCAACGAGATCTGAAGAGCTTCCGAGGAGGCGATGATCGTCGACACCGGGGTCTTCATCTCGTGTGAGGCGTTGGCGACGAAGTCGCGGCGGATCGAGTCGGCTCGCTCCCGCTCGGTGATGTCGCTCATCAGGAGGAGCACACTTCGATCACCGGTGAACGGGGTGGCCGTCCCGGCCAGCCGTCGTGTCGGCGACCCGTGATCGACCACCGCGCTCTCCGGTTTGCCGCTGCGCCGGGCACGCCGCACCACCTCCTGGAACCGGATCGGAGCGAGCCCCGAGAGCAGCTCCGGCACTACACCGAGCATCCGTCGGGCGCCGCGGTTGGAGTAGGCGACACCGTCTCCGGCATCGAAGAGCACCGTGCCCTGGGGCAGGGCTCCGAGCACCACACCGAGGGTGGCAGAGGCCTGTTCCGCGTCGTCCACCCGTGATCCGAGTTCGGCCGCCATCGCAGCGATGGCCACGCCGAGTTGATCGAGCTCCCGAACCGGGGAGCGCCGGGGAACGACTTCGGTGTCGCCGGCGGCGACCGCTCGGGCCTGTCGGGTCAGCTCGACGACGGGCCGGGAGATCCTTCGCCCCAGCCAAGCGACCGCGGCGATGCCGAGCAGCCCGAGCCCGACTGCGGTCAAGGCGATGGAGCCACGGACTGCGCCGAGCTGCGCACCGATCACGCTGGTGGGTAGTGCGGTCCTCACCACCCAACCGTCCTTCGAAGGGATCGCCACGTAGCGCTGTTCGGCGCCGGTCGACTCGCTGACCCGCCGGGCCATGCCGATCTCGCCGGCCAGGGCGGCCACCACCTCGGCTCGGTCCCCGTGGTTCTCCATCGACGCCGGATCGGAATGAGAGTCGGCCACGACAGTCCCGTCCTCGGCTATCAGAGTGACCCTGAGCTGGCCGGCCGCAGAGACTTCGGCGGCCCACTGCTGATATCCGTCCGGGCGCCCCGGAAGCGAAGCGGCGGCGAGTCGGGCGGCGACCACCAGGTCGTCGTCGACATCCTCGAGGAGGGTCTGCCGTGTCACCCGATCGACGATCACTCCCATCAGACCGATCAGCAGGAGGTAGGCGATGGCGTAGTACACGAGGAAGCGAGTGGAAAGCCGGGCCCTCGAATGACGCCGGTTACTCATCGACGAACTTGTAGCCGAGACCCCTGACGGTGACGATATGTCGCGGCTGGGACGGATCGGGTTCCAGCTTCTCTCGGATCCGCTTGATGTGGACGTCCAATGTCTTGGTGTCGCCGAAGTAGGACGGCCCCCATATCTCGTCGATCAGCATGTGCCGGGGCGCAAGACGGTTCTTCCTCCGCATCAATGACTCGAGGAGCTCGAACTCCTTGGGCCGCAACTCGACCTCGTCACCGTCGAGTCGGGCCACGTGGGCATCGATGTCGAGCTCGATCAGGCCTCCGCGCAACACCTCGTTCGACTCGGCGAGCACCCCGGTCTTCGCCGCCCTGCGAAGGTGGGCGCGAACCCGGGCGATCAGTTCCCGCATCGAGAACGGCTTGGTCATGTAGTCGTCGGCGCCCAACTCGAGGCCCGCGACCTTGTCCGCTTCGGAGTCCTTGGCGGTGAGCATGATGATGGGCACGTCGGACGACGCTCGAACCTGACGGCACACGTCGAGACCCGACATCTCGGGCAGCATCAGGTCGAGGAGTACGATGTCAGGCGAATGACTGCGGGCGAGGTCGAGCGCGGCGAGGCCGGTTGCGGCGACCGTGACCTCGAAGCCCTCCGTCTCCAGGGCGTATCGAATCGATTCGGCCAGGCCGGGCTCGTCCTCCACGAGGAGGACACGATGGGTGCGTCGGTCAGCCGTGGCGCTCATCGGCCGGCTCGACCAGGTCGTCGTCGGCAAACTCAACACGTTCCCCGGTGATCAGGTACGCCGTCTGCTCGGCGAAGTCGACCGCCTGGTCACCCACCCGCTCCAGGGCCCGGGACACCATGAGCATCTTCGTCGCCCATTCCAGCAGTCGCGGGTTGCTACCAGCGGCAACGGCCTCCTTGTACATGTTGGCGTTGAGCCGGTCCACCGGAGCGTCCATGGCGGGAAGAAGACGGGCCTGGCCGAGATCGGGGCGCAGATAGGCCTCGAGAGCGGTCCTGATCATGGGCCGAACCAGATCGCCCATCTCCCTGATCTGGTCACAGATCCGCTCCACACGGGGCAAACCGGCGTTGAGACGGGCGACCTTGGCAATGTTGACGCACTGGTCGCCCATCCGCTCGAAGGTGTTGCTGAGCTGGATCAGGACGGCCATGCGCCGGAGGTCTGAGCCGAGGGCTTGATGCCGGGCCATCAGGGTGGTCCAGTCGTGATGAGCCTCGAGATACGTCTCGTCGATCCCGTCGTCGAGGCTGATCACCCGATCGGCCAGCTCGACGTCGTCATCGACGACGGCCTCGACGGCCATTCCCACCATCTCCTCGGCTCGCTCGACCATGCTCAGCACCTTCCGCTCCAACTCGCTCAGCTCGGCGTGGAAGTGGACATTGATGTCCTGATGGCTCACCCGAACCTCCCGGTGATGTAGTCCTCCGTCTCTTTGTCACGCGGAGATGTGAACAGGGTTTCGGTGTCGTCGTACTCGACCAGGTGCCCCGTGCGCAGGCCTTCCTCATTGCGACTGACCGAGAGGAATGCCGTCTTGTCGGACACACGCGCCGCCTGCTGCATGTTGTGGGTCACGATGATGATCGTGTAGTCCTCTTTGAGGTCGAGCATCAACTCCTCGATGCGCAGGGTCGCAATGGGATCCAGCGCCGAACATGGCTCGTCCATCAGGATGACGTCTGGGGTGGTGGCGATGGCACGGGCAATGCACAGACGCTGCTGCTGGCCACCCGAAAGTGACAGTCCCGAAGAGTCGAGCTTGTCGTGGACTTCGTCCCAGAGCGCAGCTCTGCGTAGCGACTCCTCGACGAGGTCGTCCATATTCCCCTTGTAACCCACCAGCCGAGGACCAAAGGCGACGTTGTCATAGATCGACTTGGGGAACGGATTGGGTTTCTGGAACACCATGCCGACGCGGCGGCGCAGCTCCACCGGATCCACTTCGTCGCCATAGATGTCGATTCCGTGATACCGGACCTGCCCCTCCACTCGTGCCCCGGCGATGAGATCGTTCAACCGGTTGAAGCAGCGCAGCACCGTCGACTTCCCACAGCCCGACGGCCCGATCAGCGCCGTGATCTCGTTCTGCGGTATCGGGAGATCGATGTCGCGGACGGCGCGGAAATCGCGGTAGAAGACGCTCAGGTCCCGGATGTCGAAAACGACCTCTCCCGTCCCGCGTCCGGGGTCGGGCGGAACCATCGCCCCGTCGCCCAGGCCCAATTCGATCCGGTCGGCGGCCGTGTGATGGCTGACCATGTCTTGCTCCCTTCCCATCGAATCAGTCCTCTGCTGCGGTTGTCATCGCAGCTTCTTCTCATAACGGTTGCGGAGCAGGATGGCGAAGGCATTCATGCCGAGCAGCATCACCAGCAGCACCACGCTGGCCGCCGCCGCCAGTGGCCTGAACTCGAGTCGAGCCTCGCTGATGAACCTGAAGATGGTGAGCGGCAGGACGGTGTACGTGCTGTCGAGACCTGTCGGGTTGAACGTCACGAAGGTGAGGGCGCCAACCAGGAGCAGCGGCGCCGACTCACCCAAGGCACGAGAGGTGGACAGGATGGTCCCGGTGGCAATGCCGGGCACGGCTGCGGGCAGCACCTGACGGGACACCGTCTCCCACTCCGTGGCTCCGAGGGCGAGACTGCCCTGACGAAGCGAGTCGGGCACAGCGCGCAGAGCCTCGCGGGAGGCAATCACCACAGTGGGCAGCACCACGAGCGTGAGGATCAGCGCGGCGGTGATGACAGTGAACCCGAGCCCGAGAAACCCTCGCGCTATGAAGGCCAGTCCGAGGATCCCATAGACGACGGAGGGAACCGAGGCCAGGTTTTGGATGTTGAGCTCGATCAGCCGGTTGTACCACTGATCCTTGCTGGCGAACTCTTCGAGGTAGACGGCGGCGGCGACTCCGGTCGGTATCGAGATCGCCGCAGTCGTTGCCACAACCCAAAGCGATCCGAAGATGGCCGACTGTATCCCCGCCCTCTCCGGGCGAGCCGACGGCATGTTGGCGACCAGGTCCCAGTTGAGCCGCTGCGCCCCCTCCACGACGAGATCGACGAGGAGAGTCAGGATTGTTCCGACGGCGATCGCGAGCGCCATCCACAGAAAGAGTCGGAACAGCGAGTCGACGACGACCCGGCGCGATGACTTCGTCGACTTCAGACTGACGAAGTGAGAGGCGGTGATCCGGGGGATGACGCCGCTCACTCGTAGATCTCCCTGAAACGCCTCACTATGCGGATGCTGAGGATGTTGAGCAGGAGCGTGATCACGAACAGCAGCAGTCCAACAGCAAAGATGGTGTGATAGCCGATGCTGCCCGTGGGCTGGTCCCCGATCCCGGCGAAGCCGATGAAGCTGGCCATCGACTGGAGCTGTTCACCTGGATTCCACGTCAGCGTGGGACGACTGCCTGCGACGAGCAGAACGATGGTGGTCTCGCCGATCGCCCTCGAGCCGGCGAGGACGACCGCGGCCACGATCCCGGAGAGGGCGGCCGGGAACACGACCTTGGTCGCCACCTCCCGTCTGGTCCCTCCCAGAGCCATGCCCCCCTCGCGCAGGCCGCGAGGGACTGCAGTCATCGCATCCTCGGAGAGGGAGGCGACCGTGGGGATGATCATGACCCCGACCACCAGCCCGGCGGCTAGCCCCGAGAAGGTGCTGACCTCTCCGATCGGCCAGAAGCGTCGAACGAACTCGGGATTGACCAAAAAGAGCCCGAAGAAGCCCAGCACGACGGTGGGGATCCCGGCGAGGATCTCGAGGAACGGCTTGAGCACGGCTCGAACTCTCCGGTGCGCATACTCGCTGAGGTAGACCGCCAATCCCAGACCCAGTGGGATCGCCACGACCAGCGAGATCACCATGATCCACAGCGTCCCGGCGACGATCGGCCACACCCCGAAGCTCGGCGGGTTGAACAGCGGGGTCCACCGAGTGCTCCCGAAGAACTCGGCGACGGAGACCTCCTGGAAGAACCGAATGGAGGGGAGCAGCAGGGAGAGCACGACAAGGATCGTGACCCCCACGGTCGACAGCGCCGCTCCCCCGAACAGGAGCTTGAAAATCGTCTGCACGACCAGGCGGCGCCGGTTGGCCCCGGATGCCCGGAGGCTCACCGGCGTCACCGCCGCTTCTTCGCTGGTTGCTGCCATCTGCTCGACCTCAGCTGCCAGTCATGGCGTCGAGGGATGCCTGCTGGGCGGCCGCCTGCTCTTCGGAGAGGGGTATGAAGAGAGCGGTGGTAGTGATGCTCTCCTGATTGTCGGCGTAGAACCGCGCGAAGGCACCGACCTCGGCTCTCTGCAAGGATTCCGCCTTGAAGTAGACGAAGAGCGGCCGACCGAGGGGGACGTAGGAGCCGTCGATCACCGTCTCGGCGGAAGGGGCCACGCAGCCGGCCCCACCGTCGACCTCGAGCGGGATCACCCTCCCTTGGTTCTCCAGCACATAGGACAGACCGAGGAACCCGACGGCACCTGGATCTCCTTCGACGCCGACTATCGTCACGTTGTCGTCCTCGGAGGGGTTGTAGTCGGTCCGAATCGCACCCTCCTCACCGTTGATCTCATCGGTGAAGTAGTCGAAGGTCCCAGAGTCGGATCCGGCACCGAAGAGGGTGAGCGCCCGATCGGGGAAGGAAGGGTTCACATGGTTCCAGTTGGTGACCACACCTTCGCTCTCGGGCGCCCACATCTTGTTGATTTCCTCGACGGTGAGGCAAGTGGCCCAGTCGTTGTCGGGATTGACGATCACCGAGAGGGCGTCGTTGGCCACGATGAACTCGACTGGCTCGATTCCGTTCTCCCCGCAGGTGGCCGTCTCCTCCTCGGTGATAGGACGGGAGGCCATCGAGACATCGGTCTCGCCGACGCAGAACTTCTCGAAGCCGCCGCCGGTGCCCGACGTGGCCACCGTGACTCTGACATCCGGGT
Organism: Acidimicrobiia bacterium; assembly: GCA_035249605.1. Taxonomy (GTDB): domain Bacteria; phylum Actinomycetota; class Acidimicrobiia; order Spongiisociales; family ZC4RG35; genus JANQRA01. Next base: position 48,428 of record DATFGI010000026.1, on the reverse strand, counting down.
TCTCGGCCTGGAAGTCCTCGGCTGCGACCGTCATGAGAGGTGTCACCGTGCTCGACCCGTCGATGACGATCGTTCCCTCTAATGCCCCGGACGCTCCCTGTGTCGTGTCGTCGCTGGTGTCGGAGTCGCCCCCGCAAGCTGCCAGGGCCACCGCAAGAAGGGTGAGCCAGGTCGGCAGTAGTCGTTTCCTCATGTTGAGCAGAACGCTAAGAAGCCCAGTTGACCGTCCGACAAGCCGAGAGTGAACGCCAAATGAACTCTCGGACAGGTACTACGACGCCGAAGTCGTTTTCTACAGGTGCGCGGTGCTGCGCGCCAGTGCCAGCTCCTGGAGGGCCTCATGGGTGTCGATGTCGGCATCTCCATGGACCCGTTTCCAGGTTCGGTCGGATGTCATCTCCCAGGCCAGGGTGTCGTCGGCGAAGAGAACGTCGAGGATCTCGTCGAGTCGGAACTGCAGATCGCGGTCGGCCACCGGGGCCAATGCCTCGACACGATGGTCGAGGTTGCGGGGCATCATGTCCGCCGACCCGTAGAGGTAGCTGCGGTCCCTACCCCGGGCACCAAAACGGTAAATCCGGGAGTGCTCCAGGTAGCGCCCCACGATGGATCGGACTCTGATGTTCTCGGACAGCCCCTCGATCCCGGGAACCAGACAACAGATCCCCCGGACACACAGGTGAACCCGTGTCCCTGCCCTCGACGCCTGGTAGAGCGCCTCGATGATCCCGGCGTCGACGAGCGAGTTCATCTTCATCGTGATCTGGCCGTCGGGCCGGGACGCCTCGTCCTCGATGAGCCGCATGATCTCGCTGCGGATACCCCCCGGCGACACCGCCAGACTGCGATATCGGGTTTGCCTGCTGTACCCGGTCAGATAGTTGAAGAGATCGGAGAGGTCGGAGCCGAGGTCGGCGTCGCAGGTGAACACCCCGAGATCCTCGTAGATGCGGGCGGTGCTCTCGTTGTAATTGCCGGTGCCGATGTGGGCGTAGCGGACGACGCGGTCGCCCTCCCGACGCATCACCAGGGCGACCTTGGTATGCGTCTTCAGCCCGACCACGCCGTACATGACGTGCACGCCCACGTCCTCCAGACGTTGCGCCCACTCGATGTTGCGCTCCTCGTCGAAGCGGGCCTTCAACTCGACAAGCGCCACGACCTGCTTGCCTCGTTCCGCGGCCTCGATCAGCGACTGCATGATCTGGCTGTCTGCGTTGGTTCGGTAGAGCGTCATCTTGATGGCCAGCACGTCGGGGTCTCGGGCGGCGCGCGTGATGAATGACTCGACGGTCGAGGCGAAGGAGTCGTAGGGGTGATGGGCGAGCAAGTCGCCCTGACGGATCACCTCGAAGAAGTCGACGGTGTCGGCCGGTGCGCTGGCGAGGCGGTTTGGGACGGCCCCGGTGAAGACGGGGAACTTGAGCTCGGGTCGGTCGACGTCGTACAACCCCCAGAGCCCGGCGAGGTCGAGGGGCCCGTCCACCCGGTATACGTCGTCCTCACTCGCCCCCATCTCCCGCATGAGCAGGTCGAGCACGTCTCCGGGCATGTCCGGATGCACTTCCAGGCGCACCACCCGACCGAAGCGTCGTTGAGTCAGCTCAGACTCGATGCTCATCAGGAGATCACCGCCCTCGTCCTCCTCGACCTCGAAGTCGGCGTTGCGGGTGACCCGGAAGACGTGATGGCCGAGAACCTCCATGCCGGGGAACAGTGCGTCCAGATGGGCGGCGATCACCTGCTCCAGGGGGATGAATCGCTCCCCGTCGGGGAGCACGACGAAACGGGGAAGGATCGGCGGGATCTTGACCCGGGCGAAACGGGTCAGGGTCGTCTCCGGGTTGCGGACGAAGATGGCGAGGTTGAGCGAGAGATTGGAGATGTATGGGAAAGGGTGGGCAGGGTCGACCGCGAGCGGGGTGACCACCGGGAAGACCAGTTCGGCGAACTGGCGGTCCAGGAACTCGCGGTCTTCGTCGTCGAGGGTGGAATAGTCGCTGAAGACGATGCCCTCCTTGGCCAGCGCCGGGGCGACTTCGGAGAGAAAGCGCTTGGACACCTCCTGGTATTGAGCGTCGATATCGGCCCTGATCTCGGACAGCTGCTGGCTCGGGGTCAGCCCGTCGGGGGTGGCTGACCTCAGACCGTGGGCGACCTGTTCTTTGAGACCGGCCACGCGGACCTGGAAGAACTCGTCGAGGTTGGACGACCATATGGCGAGGAACTTGGTCTTCTCAAGCAGTGGGAAGTCCTCCCGCCCGGTCAGGGAGAAGACACGCTTGTTGAAGTCGAGCCAGGAGAGCTCGCGATTCACATATGTGGCTGGGGAGATCAGATCCATCGCTCAGACATGGTTGTCGACCTCGATCAGTCTGGAGTTGATGGCAACTTTCGCAGGCCGCCGAGAAGGAATCTCACCACCTCCCCGGTGACGAGATCGCGCCGGGACTCGTCCTCGATCAGGACCCGGGCGGCGGACATGATGGTGTCCTGGATCAAGCGGCCGGCGAGGTAGCCCGGAATTGGCCGAAAGACGCCGTCATCGACCCCCTGCGTGTAGGTGGCGGCGAGCTCGGTGGCGAGCTGGGCATGGGATTCCCTGATGCGTCGCTGCGCCTCCAGCCCCATCCGCCCCACCTCACGGTGCAGGATCACACCGAAGACACGGTCGGTGGCGACGAATTCCACCGTCGATACGGTGAGGTGAGTGAGACGTTCTACCGGGCCCAAACCGGAGGGCACAGCTTCGATCATCCCGGCGATCACGTCGGGGAGCTTGTCCTCCACGAGGGAAGCGATCACGTCGTCGCGGTCCTCGAAGTAGTCGTAGAAGGTGGTCCGCCCCACCCCGGCGAGCAGTGCGATCTCACCCAGCGGGACCTCGGCCGTCCCGGCATCTTCGATCACCCGCCAGGCCGCCTCGAGCAGGGCGCGTCTCGTCAGCTCCTTATGCTCGTCGATCGAGGCGGCGCGGATTCGGGGCATCGCCAAAGGCTATCCGCTCGCACCGGCAAGATATCGCCGCGGGCGACCCTGCGCACACGCAGCGGGCAACTGCAGCCGTCGTTTTGCGAGCGTCACGCACCACCGCCAATATGAAGGTGTGACCTACGGGCCAACGCAACTCGCGGCCGAGTTGGCTGCGGACTGGAGGGCCCGCGCTGCCTGCTCCGGTTATCCCAATACCCTGTTCTTCCCTTCGATAGACGGTGCCGACGAGGCCTCACTGCTGCGGGCCAAAGGCATCTGTGCGGTCTGTCCCGTCATCGAGGACTGCCTCGAATACGCCCTCGAGACCAATCAGAGGGCAGGGATCTGGGGCGGCACGTCGGAGAAGGAGCGCAAGTCGCTGCGTCGGAAGTGGCTCGCGGAGCGGCGGCGCACCGCCTGATCGACCGGTTGCCAACCTAAGGTTCCCCGGTGCGAACAAGGACCGTGGACGAACACAGAATGACGGGGCGATGAGCAAACAGGCCGACTACGTGATGCGAACCGTCGAGGAGCGGGGTATCCGCTTCATTCGACTGTGGTTCACCGACGTCCTCGGCCTCCTCAAATCGGTTGCTATCAGCCCCGCCGAGTTGGAGGTCGCATTCGACGAGGGGATGACCTTCGACGGATCCTCCATCGACGGGTACGCCCGAATCCAAGAAGCGGACATGCTGGCCAAACCCGACCCCTCGACGTTCGCCGTCATCCCGTGGCGCACCGAACAGCAGGTGGCCCGGATGTTCTGCGACATCTACACACCGGACGGTGAGCCCTTCGGGGGCGACCCTCGCACCGTCCTCAAACGCAACCTGGAGCGGGCCTCGGAGATGGGCTATACCTTCTACACCGCCCCGGAGCTCGAGTTCTTCTACTTCGAGGATGCCGGGCCCGAGCCCAAGGTGCTCGACCGGGGCGGGTACTTCGACCTCACGCCCCTCGACGTCGCCCAGGAGTATCGGCGGAAGACGATCAACGCCTTGGAGCAGTTGGGCATCCCCATCGAGCACTCCCACCACGAGGTGGCGCCCAGCCAGCACGAGATCATCGCCCGATACACCGACGCCTTGACCATGGCGGACAACATCATGACCTCGCGGCTGACCGTCAAGGAGGTGGCCCTGCAATCCGGTATCTACGCCACCTTCATGCCCAAGCCCCTGGAGGAGCACGACGGTTCCGGGATGCACCTCCACCTCTCGCTCTTCGAAGGCGACACCAACGCCTTTCACGAGCCGGGGACCCAGGGCGAGCTGTCCAAGGTGGCCAAGGCTTTCATCGCCGGCCTACTCCACCACGCCGCCGAGATGACCGCGATCACCAACCAATGGGTGAACTCCTACAAGCGGCTGGTCGGGGGGTTCGACGCCCCGGTCTACATGTCCTGGGCACGCAACAACCAGTCCGCCCTGGTTCGGGTCCCATCGGTGAAGAAGGGAAAGCCCTCGTCGGTGCGAGTGGAGTACCGGGCCGCGGACGCCGCCTGCAACCCCTACCTGGCGCTGTCGGTGATCCTGGCCGCGGGCCTGGCCGGGATCCGGGAGGGCTATGAGCTCCCGCCGGAGATCTCGGCCGACGTCCACCAGATGACCCCGGCCGAGCGCGCCGCGGTGGGGGCGAAGCGGCTCCCCGACACTCTGGCGGAGGCGCTCGATCTCATGGAAGCCTCCGAGTTGGTCGCCCAGGCTCTCGGGGAGCACGTCTTCAACTGGTTCCTTCGCAACAAGAGGGCGGAGTGGGAGAGGTATCAGCACCATGTCTCCCGTTTCGAGCTCGAGACCTATCTCCCCATCCTGTGATCGCCGCGGTCTTCCCCGAAGACTGCTCCGAGCATCTCTCAGATTGCCTCGACGTCGCCGGGCTCACCGCCCACCCACTCGCCGAGCTGGACGTCGATCAGCCCGCGGTCCGTGACGCCGACGTCCTGGTCGTCGAATTGGGTGTTGCCGCCCTTCGTCAGCTGCGTGAGGTGTCCCGGGTCGAGGAGATCCTGGGAATGCCGGTGGTCGTGGTGGCCGCGCCGGAGCACCTTGCCCTGCTGGAGAGCAGCGGCACCCGAGCGGAGTTCGTGCTCACCCCTCTCGACCCGGTGGAGTTCCGGATCCGGGTGGGCCGCGTGGTTCATCACGAGGAGGCCGAGGAGCTTCTCACCTTCAAGGACCTGGTGCTCGACCCGCTCACCTATCAGGCGACCCTGGCGGGCGAGCCCATCGATCTGACCTACATGGAATACGAGTTGCTCCGTTTCCTCGTCGACAACCCGGTCCGGGTCTGGTCGCGGGAGCAGCTTCTCTCCAAGGTGTGGGGTTATGAGTACTACGGCGGCGCCCGCACAGTCGATGTCCACATCCGCCGTCTCCGCGCCAAGCTCGGCGAAGAACGCGCTTCTTGGATCACCACGGTCCGCTCGGTGGGGTACCGCTTCGGCTAGCCAGGGTGTTGGCGTGTGCAGGAGTCGGGACTAACGCCCGACTCCTGCACACGCGCATGAGGGGGTTGATTCAGCTGTTCGCATCACTCACGATGCGGGGATGGGGGTGGATGAGCTCGTCGACACTCTGATCGCCACACAGAACGGAGTCATCTCGCGCCAGCAAGCTCGTGAGTGCGGATTGACCGATCATCGGATTCGCTATCTCGTCGAAACCGGGACCTGGCTCCAACTCGACACCGCGGTGTTCGCGCCAAGGTCCTCCACCGCCTCATGGCACCGCAGGATGAATGCCGCTCTTCTCAGTCGTCCCGAGGCCCTCGCAGCCGGTCGTTCAGCGGGGTATCTCCACGGATTCCCTGGCATACGCAGAACCCGGCCGGAGATCCTGGTCCCGTTCACTGGCAACGCACGATCCCCCCTGGCGCGTGTGATACGCAGCAGGCATTTCAACCAGATAGCCCGCGCCAGCGTCCTCACATACGAGACGACGACGGTTGCCGAGACGATCCTGACCCTTTCCTTCAGGGAGCCGTGGGAGACGATCGAGCGGATCGTCGATGACCAGCTCGCCGCCAACCGACTCTCGGTCTCTGACTTCGGCCCGATCTTCGAGCGTCTCAGCGGAGCGAGGGTGAGGGGTCTCCCGATGCTCCGTCGCATTGTCGGCGACCGGACCGACGACGCCTATCAACCGCCGACATCCCTATTGGAGCGCTGGCTCTACCGGATGCTTTCGTCGCCCTGCATGCCCGCTCATGAACGACAGTTGCCCATCTCCTACCCGACGACCGAAGCCACCGTCGACGCATACATCCCGACATGGCGCATGATCGTCGAGGGCGATGGACGTCGCTGGCACACGCGCAAGGCCGACTTCGACCGTGATCGTGAGCGGGACAACGCGGCTGCGGCCGCGGGGCTGATCGTGGTGCGGTTCACCTACCGCATGCTCAAGGAAGAGCCGGACCGATGCCGTCAAGTTCTCCTCGATGCCGGGAAATGGAGGGTTACTCGCTGACGCGTGTGCACCACGCGCGAACAGTTCCCCACCTGTGCACACGCCGGGACCGGTGCCACAATCAACCCATGGGTTTTCGCACCAAGCAGGTTCATGCGGGGGTGGAGCCTGACCCCACCACCGGGGCAATCCTCACCCCGATCTACCAGTCGACCACCTTCGTTCAAGACTCGGTCGACGCCTACATGGACAAGGGGTACTCCTACTCGCGGGCCGGCAACCCCACGGTGCGCGCCTTCGAGGAGAGACTGACCGCCCTCGAGGGCGGCGTAGACACCACCGCATATGCCTCCGGGATGGCAGCCACGGTCGCCGTCTTCCTCGCCCTGCTCGAGGCAGGCGACCACGTCGTGGTCGCCGACGTGGTCTACGGCGGCACCTACCGATTCGCCGACCAGTTCCTCACCAAGTTCGGGGTCGACGTCGACTTCATCGACGCTGCCGAGACCGACGCGGTGGAGACGGCGATCCGGGAGAACACCAAGCTGGTGTTCACCGAGTCCCCGGCCAACCCGACCTTGAAGGTGACCGACCTGGGTGCGGTCTCGGAGATCTGCCGCCGAAGCGATGTCCTCCACGTCACCGACAACACCTTCCTCACCCCCTACTTCCAGCGCCCCATCGAGTTGGGCGCGGATGTCATCATCCACTCGACCACCAAGTTCCTCGACGGTCACAACGCCACGCTGGGCGGTGCGGTAGTGGTCAACGACCGCGACCTGCACGACAGGATCGCCTTCGCCCGTCTTTCCGCAGGCCTGGTGATGTCCCCGATGGTGGCCTGGCTGACCCTGCAAGGGACTAAGACCCTGTCGGAACGTATGGACCGCCAGTCCGCCAACGCACTGACGATCGCCCGGTTCCTCCAGACCCACGACAAGGTGGACTACGTCACCTACCCGGGTCTGCCCGAGCACCCCCAATACGAACTGTCCAGCCGCCAGGCGAGCGGCTACGGGGCGATGGTCTGCTTCGAGGTCACTGGTGGAGTCGAGGCGGGGAAGCGGCTCATGGACTCGATCGAGTTGTGGAGCCTCGCCGAGAATCTGGGGGCGGTCGAGTCGCTCATCACCCACCCCGTCACCATGACCCACGCCGCCGTTCCACGCGAGGAGCGGATGGCCGCCGGCATCACCGACGGGCTGGTCAGGCTCTCGGTTGGCCTGGAGGATTCCGAAGACCTGATCGAAGCCCTGGACCGGGCACTGCAGAAGGTCTGACCGCTCTGCTCAGAAGCGCCGCGCCGCCCTGACCAGGGCGTCCCGGGCATGACCGACACCGTTCTCCACCTCGACCGGGCGCCGGAGGACACCGGCCTCGACGATCTCCAGGCCGCCGAGGGCACTGACGATCCGGTCGACATCCCAGAGGATCTCAGGGACCTGGGGCCCACCGACACCGAACTCGATATTGGACTGATCGTGGCCGATCATGAACAGCTCCGCACCGGGCGCCAACCAGCCGGTCGCGCTCCGGATCAGGGAGTGGAGACGCTCCCATCCCACCTGGAGGTAGGCGATGAGGACGAGGTCGAACAGCCCGGAGGGCTGCCACGCGAAGACATCCGCCTCGATGAAGCTGACGGCTCCGGAGCGTTGCCGTCCCCGGTCGAGGGCGACCCCGGAGAAATCGACGGCCACCATCTCCCAACCCAGCTCGGCCAGCCATATCGCGTTGCGACCCTCGCCGCATCCGAGGTCGACACCACGGCCGGGCGGCCGATTGCCGAGGCGAGTCTTCACGAAGACGTTGGGGTCGGCCGACCAGAGAAGGCCGGCCGAGCGGTATCTCTCGTCCCAGTCGGCGGCGTCCAACCCCTATCCGAACTCGATCCCCTGAGCCAAAGGCAGATGGTCGCCCCAATTGATCGTGGTGGTCTGCCGGCGCATGTAGGCCTTCCAGGCGTCGGAGCCGGCCTCACGACCTCCACCTGTCTCCTTCTCCCCGCCGAAGGCCCCACCGATCTCGGCACCGGATGTGCCGATGTTGACGTTGGCGATCCCGCAGTCCGACCCGGTGGTGCTGAGGAAGCGTTCGGCATGCTTCAGTGACTCGGTGAATATCGCCGAGGAGAGACCCTGAGTCACCCCGTTCTGGATCTGAATGGCCTCGTCGAGTGTGTCGAACTCGATGACCCAGAGGATGGGGGCGAAGGTCTCGTCCTGGGTGATCGCAGCGTCCTTGGGGACCTTGATGATCGTCGGCTCGACGAAGAAGCCCTCCCGCTCGATCCGGTTGCCGCCGGTGATCACCTCGCCACCCTGTTCCCGGGCGATCGCGATCGAGCCCATCATCTGTTCGATGGCGCGCTCGGAGACCACGGGCCCCATCAGTGTTCCGTCTTCCATGGGATCACCGATGGTCACCTGCCGGTAGGCCTCAGCGAGTCGGTTGATCATCTTGTCCGAGATGGCCCGATGGACGAGGAGCCGACGCAGGGTGGTGCAACGCTGTCCGGCGGTGCCCACTGCGGCAAACAGGGAGGCCCGCACCGCCAGGTCGAGGTCGGCGTCGTCCATGACGATGATGGCGTTGTTTCCGCCCAGCTCGAGGATGCTGCGGCCCATGCGCGACGCCACCGCCGGGCCCACGATCCGACCCATGGCACACGATCCCGTGGCCGAGATCAGGGGGAGCCGGGTGTCCTGGTTCATCGCGGTTCCCACGGTCTTCCCGTCGCCGACGGCGAGGTTGAACACGCCCTCGAATCCGGAGCCCTCCATCACCGTCTGCGCGATCCTGGTCACCGCGATCGCGGTGAGAGGGGTGGCCTCGGAGGGCTTCCACACCACCGTGTCACCACACACTGCGGCGATCGCCGCGTTCCATGACCACACCGCCACCGGGAAGTTGAAAGCCGAGATGACACCAACCGGGCCAAGTGGATGCCACTGCTCGTACATTCGGTGGTTGGGGCGTTCCGAGGCCATGGTGTTGCCGTAGAGCTGGCGAGAGAGACCGACTGCGAAGTCGCAGATGTCGACCATCTCTTGGACCTCGCCCACCCCCTCGGGATGGATCTTCCCCATCTCCAGTGTCACCAGGGCACCGAGCTCGTCGATGTGCTCGCGGAGGGCGTTGCCGAGACGACGGACGTATTCGCCACGCTTCGGTGGGGGCAGCGTCCTCCATCGCTCGAATGTCTCCACCGAGGACCCGGCCACCCGGTCGTAGTCCTCGGCGGAGGCCATGGCCACCGTGGCGATGGCATCGCCCGTGGTCGGGTTGATCACCTCGATGCTCTCTCCGGTGGCCTCCAGCCATTCCCCGGCGTAGACACCGGAGTTGTGTTCCTCCAGACCCAGTGTGGTGAGGATCTGGTCGGGGCTCACCGCGCCGCCACCACCTCGATCTCGACGAGGAAGTCCCCGGGCAACCCTCCCGCCTGGATGGTGGTGCGTGCGGGGAAGTCGCCCTCGAAGTAGGACGCGTAGACCTCGTTGACCGCGGCGAAGTCCTCGATGCTGGCCAGGAAGATGGTCGTCTTCACGATGTCGTCGTAGCCGAGACCGAGGTCGCCGAGCACGGCCCCGATGTTGGCCATCACCTGATGGGCCTGTGCAGTGGCGTCATCCGGCGCACGCTCCCCGGTCTCGGGGACCAGACCCACCTGGCCGGCGAGGAAGACGAGCCCGCCCGCCTCGGCCGCAGGTGAGTACGGGGCCATCGTCTGTGGTGCCGAAGGTGTTTCGGGAACGGTCTTGGGCAAGGTGGCTCCTGTCTACGTGATGCGTGTGCAGGAGACGTGCCCCGGGCACGTCTCCTGCACACGCCGAGTCGCTGAGGAGTCCTCAGCTGAAAGAGTTGCCGCAACCGCAGCTGCGAGTGACATTGGGGTTGTCGATGGCGAAGCCGGCGCCCATCAGACCCTCCTTGTAGTCGAGGGTGGCGCCGCGAACCATCTCGGCGCTCTGCGGGTCGACCAGGACACGGACATCGTCGAACTCCTCGACGATGTCGTTGTCGTCCACCTCGGCATCGAAGTACATCTCGTAGGAGAAGCCCGAGCAGCCACCGGGACGGACCGCCATACGGAGGGCCAGACCCTGTTCCCCCTCGGCGGCGATCAGCTCACGCACCTTCGCCACCGCGGTTTCGGTGAGGTCGACCGTCTTCTGGGGCTTGGTTGACTTGATGGACAGAATCTGAGTCATTGGCTCCTACCTGAAGTCTCTCCCATCTTAACGGCAAGCGGATGGTTCACCATTCCCCTACCGCTGTGACGGAATACCCTTGGTGCATGTCCTCCGTTACCCGGTACGAGGTGATGAAAACCCTGGAAGGGGTGCGCGACCCCGAGCTCGGCGGCAACGTGGTCGAACTGGGCATGATCACCGACGTTCGCATCGACGGTGGGGAGGTCGGGATCGGATTGGCCCTCACCATCGCCGAGTGCCCGCTGCGCAACCAGCTGGAAGCCGATACCCGGCGCCGCGTGCAGTCGATGCCGGGCGTGGAGACGGTGAGCATTCACACCACGGCCATGACCAAACGGCAGCGCGCCGAGCTGATGTCGGTGGCCCGGCGCCACGCCAGAGACAACGCCGAGCCGACCCAGGTCGCCTCCACCACGCGGGTGATCGCCATCGCCTCGGGCAAGGGTGGCGTGGGCAAGTCGTCGATGTCGGTCAACCTCGCCGCCGGGCTGGCGGCGCAGGGATTCGAAGTCGGCTTGCTCGACGCCGACATCTGGGGTTTCTCGATCCCCAGGATGATCGGGGCCGAGGGAAAGCTGGAAGCGGATGCAGACACCAAGCTGATCGAGCCGGTGATGGCGAACGGTGTGCGTGTCGTGTCCACCGGTCTCATCATCGAATCGGAGGAGACCGCCTTGATGTGGCGGGGGCTGATGCTGTCCAAGGCTCTGGAGCAGTTCCTCAAGCAGGTGGCGTGGGGAGACCTCGACTACCTGATCCTCGACATGCCCCCTGGCACCGGCGACGTTCAGATGGCGTTGACCCGGATGCTCCCCCAGGCCGAGATGCTGGTAGTCACCACCCCGCAGAGGGCGGCGCAGAGGGTGGCGATCCGGGTCGCCGACATGGCACGGCGTTCGCACATGCCTGTGGTCGGGGTGATCGAGAACATGTCCGGCGATGTCTTCGGTCAGGGCGGTGGCAAGGAGCTCGCCGATGAGTTGGGTGTTCCCATGCTCGCATCGATCCCATTGGACCAGGCCGTGGTCGAGGGCGGGGACGATGGGCGTCCGGTCGTGCTCGACCCATCTTCCGGACCGGCGGCCAGTGAGTTGGCCCACCTGGTGGACAAGGTGACCGCGGTGGTGCCCCCGGCCGACCTGGAGACATGCACCGGTCGCATCGCCAAGCTGATCGCCGACCTCGAGGACGGTGCCGCCTAGCCGGTCTTGGGTGGGCTCCAGAGCTCGACGGCGAACGGCTTCTTCTCGACGCCGGCGACCACAAAGGTCTGCATCAACTTGTCGGCGATGGTCTGCCGCTTGGCGTCGACGAGGGGGAGCAGCCAACCCAGGAAACACACGATGAAGTCGACGATATGGAGGAACTTGCGCCCGATCCCCGCCCCGCTCCCTATCAGCTCACCACGTTCGTTGACCAGCCGGGTGCCCATGATCGCCTTGCCCGGGGTTTGCCCGGTGACCCCTTCCAGATGGCCGATGTACGCCCAATAGGCCAGACCCGCCAATCCGAGCAGGAAGTTGACGAAGTCGACCCGGAAGAAGATGGCGTTGAGGATCCCCACCGGCGCCCAGTCGATGATCGCCCCGATCGCCCTGGTACCCCAGTCGGCAAGGGGCGCCGGGGTGACCGGCTGTGCCGGGACCGGCTGTTCGGGTGTGGTCATCGGGCTCTCCTAGCTCCTGAACGGGATGCGCACGTTAGACACGAGGACATGGCCGGGGCGGCGTCAGCGCCCGGTTCCTGACACGTCACCCGTGCACAGAACCCGGGTCCTGGCTCTCGCAGCTGGTCGCCAGGTGACACAATGGCCCCTGTCCTTCCGGACAGCCACCAGATTGAAAGGTATGTGATGAAACTCAGGACGAGGATGCGATCGCTGGTCCTCGTGGTGTTCTTGGCTCTGCTCGCCGCCTGCACGGGCACCGCTGAGACCACCACCACGACGGGCGGTGGCGATGACGAGACGACGACAACGGCGGGGGCACCGGCGACCACGGCGGAGACGTCGGGGACCACGGTCGCCGCTGGAGACGGGGAAACCATCCTCATCGGCGCCGCGGTAGACCTCACCAGCCAGATGGCGCCCTTCGACGCTCCGGCCATAGCCGCGGCGCAGATCGAGATCGACCAGATCAACGCCGATGGCGGGGTCAACGGCCAGATGCTGGAGCTCGAGGTGATAGACACCCAGCTCGACCCCGAGCAGACCCTGACTGCGGCAATCGATCTCCTCGATCAGGGGGCCGCTGCCCTGTTGGTCACCTGCGACGTGGACTTCGCCACTCCCGCGATCCAGGAGGCTCTGAGCCGGGGCGTGCTCGCGGTGGCGCCCTGCATCGGGACCGACCAAATGGGCCCGGACAGGTTCGGTGAGCAAGGAAGGCTCGCCTTCAGCTTTGGCAACGTTGCCCAGGACGAGGGAGCGGCCATGGCCGAGTTCGCCATCGACCAGGGCTGGATGACCGCCGCAACCGTGAAGGACAACCTCATCGTGTACTTCCAGGACGTGGTGGATGCCTTCGCCGTGCGTTATGCGGAGCTGGGCGGGACCATCGTCGCCCAAGAGGAGTTCACCAACTTCGACGGGACCATCGGCAGCGTGGTCTCCTCGGTCGCCCAGGAGGACGTCGACGTCATAGCCACCTCGACCGCCTTCGACGACATGCCCGCCATGGTGCAGGGCATCCGGAGCCTCGGAAACGACACACCGATCATCTGTGGGTGGTCGTGTGACGGCGCCTACTGGATCTCAGAGGATCTCTCCGAGTTCTATTACGTCACCTTCGCATCGGTCTTCGGTGACGATCCGAGTGCGGACGTCAACGCTCTCATCTCCGACATGGAGGCGGCGACCGGACAGCCACCGGCCACCGGTGGCTTCATCACCGGGGCCGCCACCATCGAGGCGATCGCGGCGGCGATCGCCGAGACCGGTGGGACCACCGGCGCCGACCTCGCCGCTTTCTTGGAGACATTGGACGGGTTCACCACCCTGACCGGCCCGATCAGCCTCTCCCCCGAATTCCACACCGTGTTCGGTCGGGACTACCGGGTGATGCAGGTGCAGGGCGGCCAGCACTCGCTCGTGGAGACACGGCAGGCGACCTCTCCGGCCGACATCGGCTAGTGGTCCGCTAGAGCCACCGATGCCTCGCTCCAGGTCGAGTGGAGACGACCGAGGGCCCGCAGACACACTGCGGGCCCTCGGCATGAGCCGGAGCTTCGCCGGGATCCACGCCCTCGACGGTGTGGACCTGGAGCTGCACCGCCACGAGGTGGTGGGTCTCATCGGGCCCAACGGCGCCGGCAAGTCGACGCTGGTCAACCTGATCACGGGCTTCGACACACCGGACCGGGGCAGAGTCACCCTCGGGGACACCGACATCACCGGGCTCGCCCCTCATCTCCTGGGGCGGATGGGGCTGTCCCGGACGTTCCAGCAAGGACACACCTTCCCCGGCCTCTCGGTCCGGGAGAACGTGGAAGTCAGCGCTCTCGGTGTCGGAGTGGGCCCGGCCGAGGCGACCCGGGAGGCAGAGCGGATCCTCCGTCTCCTCGACTTGTGGTCCCTGGCCGACGAGCCGGCGGGAGCCCTACCCCACGGCAGTCTGCGCAAGCTCGGTGTGGCCAGGGCGTTGGCCACCTCTCCACATTTCGTCCTGTTCGACGAGCCCGCCGCCGGGCTGAGCGAGTCGGAGATCCCCGACTTCGCGGCGGTTATCCGCTCGCTCAGGGGGGATCACGAGGTGGGAGTCCTCCTCATCGATCACAACGTCTCACTCATCATGTCGGCATGTGACCGGATCCACGTCCTCGACCAGGGCGTGATGATCGCTGCGGGGACCCCCGAGGAGATCGCCCGTGACCCCGACGTTGCCACCGCATATCTCGGGACCACTCATGCCTGAGCCAGATTCGCCCATCCTCGAGGTCCGTGACCTGGAGGTGCGCTACGGCCCGGTGGCGGTGGTGCGCGGGCTCGACCTCAGCCTCAACCGGGGCGAGGTGCTGGGTCTGATCGGGGCAAATGGGGCGGGCAAGTCCAGCACTCTCGCCGCCATCGCGGGGACGGTTCGCCCCCGCACCGGGGAGATACGTCTCCACGGCGAGCCCATAACCGACCTCCCGATCGAGAGCCGGGTGGGTCGGGGACTGGCGCTCGTGCCCGAGGGCCGGCACATCTTTCCCTCCCTCACCGTGGCGGAGAACCTGAGGCTCGGCCTGCTGGCCCGAAAGGGCGACGACGGGGCCGAGGCGGCCCTGGACTGGGTCCACGACCTGTTCCCCGTCGTGCGCGAGTTCGGACGGCGGGTGGCCGGTGAGCTTTCAGGAGGCCAACAACAGCAACTGGCACTGGCGCGTGCCCTGGTGAGCAGGCCCGAGGTCCTCCTCCTAGACGAGCCCTCCTTGGGCCTGGCGCCGACGATCGTCGCCAGCCTGATGGATGCCCTCGCCGCCATCAGGGAGAACGGGGTGGCGATCCTCCTCGTGGAACAACGGGCCCAGTCCACGGTGGGATTCGCCGATGAGACCCATGTCCTGAGAGGGGGCCGGCTGGTGCTCACCCTCGGCCCTGAGGACGCCGGCGACATAGACCGTATGACTGCGGCCTACTTCGGAACGTGACTGCCCTCCAGGTCATCGTCGACGCCCTCGCCCTCGGTGCCCTCTTCGCAGTGGTGGCACTGGGGATCAGCCTGCTGTTCGGTGTGATGCGCATGGTGAACTTCGCCTATGGCGAACTGATCACCGCCGCCGCCTACGCCCTGGTGCTCACCAAGACTCTGGCGGTGCCGATCCGGATCGCGGCGGCGATCGCAGTCGCGGTGGCCCTGGCCGGCCTGATGGACCTGATCCTGCGACCGTTTCGATCTGCATCGCCGACCACCACGCTGATCGCCACGTTCGCCCTGAGCTTTCTGCTCCAGAACGTGGCGGTGCTCGGCTTCGGCACCCAAGGGACGGCCATGGACTTCCTGCCCGGGTTGAACGAGGCCTTCTCGCTGGGCGTCCTCCGCATCCGCTGGATAACCGTGGTATCCCTCGCGGTCGGAGGAGGCGTCCTGGCCGCAGTCGCCCTGCTGCTGCGCCGGACCGACGTCGGTCTCCGGATGCGGGCCGCCGCCGCCGACTTCACCACCGCCCGCATCCTCGGGGTGCGCGCCAACCGCGTTATCACCATCGCGTTCGTCCTCACCGGTCTGCTCGCCGGGTTGGTCACCCTGGCACTTGGTGTGCAACGCCCCCTGGTGACACCATCGTTCGGCTTCAACGTCTTGGTGCCCGCCCTGGTCGGGGTGGTGGTGGGAGGCATGGACCGTCTCGTGGCCGGGACACTCGGTGGCTTCTCCGTCGGGTTCGCCACCGTGGTCCTCGGCCAGGTGCTGCCCGCCGGGACCCGGGTGTTCCTCAACTCGGCGCTGTTCGCCATCGTCATCGTGGTGCTCCTGGTGAGGCCCAACGGGCTCTTCGTCAGGGAGCAGAGGAGCTACGAGCGGGTATGAGGACACGTCTCCCTGAGCTCGCCGGGCCCACGTTGCTCCTGATCGCGGTGGCGCTGGTGGGCTCTTTGCTGAGCGCCGGGCTGCAGTTCCAGGTCCTGTCGATCCTGGTGACCACCGCCATCGTCGTCTCCATGTATGTGTTCATCGGCAACTCGGGAGTGCTGTCCTTCGGGCATATCAGCTTCGTGGCCGTCGGCGCCTTCGCCGCCGGGCTCGCCACCGCTCCGGCCGAGGTGAAGCCGACCACCTTCCCCGACCTCCTCCCCTTCCTGGCCAACTTGGAGATGGGGAACATCGCCTCGCTTGCCCTGGCTGCCGTCCTGGGGGGTGTCTTCGCCCTGCTGGTGGGGATCCCGATCATGAGACTCTCCGGACTGTCCGCCGGGATCGCCACCTTCGCAGTCCTCATCATCACCAACAACGTCCTCCGCAATTGGGAGGCGATCGGGCCCGGGGCGAAGACGCTGTCCCTGATACCGACCACGACGGGCTTTCTCCAGGCAACGATCGGCGCCGTGCTGGTCGTAGCGGCGGCCCTCGCTTACCAGCGGAGCAGGTTGGGGAGGATGCTCCGCGCCTCCAGGGAGGACTCGGCGGCGGCGCGCAGCGTCGGAATCGACATCCATCGTCAGAGATTGGCCGCCTTCGCCCTGAGCGGGGCCCTCGCCGGGCTCTCCGGAGGTCTGTTGGTGCATCTCCTCGGGAGCATCAACACCCAGCAGGTGTTCCTCGACCTCACCTTCGTCACGCTGGCCATGCTGGTGGTGGGCGGGATTGGAAGCCTCTGGGGGGCGGTGGTCGGCGCCGTGCTGGTCTCGGGGGTCAACTCCCTGCTCGCCGAGACGGAAAGGGGGATGTCCCTTCTCGGCCTCGACCTGCAGGTGCCGGCCGGAACCCGTCTCATCCTGGTCGGCGTGCTGATGCTGCTGGTCCTGGCGTTACGCCCGGAGGGCTTGACCGGGAGCAGGGAGGCGTCGTGGCGATTGCGGCGGCGTCGAAGAGCGGTCGATCTCGAGAATTGAGGTTCACGCCCGGCTGCGGAGGCGCCCGCCGATTCCCCCCATGGTGAGACGCTCCCCGAGGAGGGTTCCCGACCCGGCTCCGACCCCGGCGCCGGGCCAGGTAGCGGCGCCACACATGTAGAGCCGGTCGATCGGGGTCTTGTATCGGCTCCATCCCGGGAACGGGCGGAACACGAAGAACTGCATCGGGTGATGGCTCCCCGAGAGCTGGTCCCCACCGACCAGGTTGGGGTTCAATGTCTCCAGGTCCTCCGGGGAGATGACATGCCGGCCCAGGACCCTGGAGCCAATCCCGGGAGCGTGCTCTTCGAGGATGGACATGACCCTGTCGGCAAACGGCTCCTTCGCCTCGGCCCAGTCGTTGGTGGCGATCTCCCCGACGGCATCGGCCTGGATCCGCGAGGGAACCATCCGCACCTGGACCCAGAGGACATGACGGCCCTCGGGAGCCCTGCTCGGGTCGACAGTGGTGGGCTGGCCGACGACAAGGGTTGGCCGACGGGGTAGGCGACCGGCTACCGCGTCGGCGTAGGCCCGGCTCATGTCGTCCATGTACCCACCGACGTGGACGTAGGCGGATCGACTGGCGGGGATCCCGGCTCGCCATTCGGGTAGGTCGGACATGGCGAGGTGGACCATCATCGTTCCGGGGGCATATCGATAACGCCGGGCCTTGTCCCGGATCTCGGCGGGAGACCGATCGGCGGGGACCAGCCTGCCGAAGAGGATGCTGGGGACGACGTTTGAGATCACCGCTCTCCCCACGGGAATTCTCTCCCCGTCCACGATCACCCCGATGGCCCGCCCGCCCTCGACCACGATGCCATCGACTTCGGCCCCGTATCTGAGCTCGCCGCCGAGGCTACGAAAGAGACCGGTGAGCCCGTCGATCATCGAAGACGCCCCGCCCTTGCCGATCACCATCCCGTTGGCCTGGGCGGCCATCGTCTCCAGATACGGGAAGAGCGCCCCGCCGGGCACGTCCGGCGGGAAGTCGAGGTGCATCCCCCATGTGGCGACAAGGGCGGCCGCCTCCCGGCTCTGAAAGTGGTCACCGGTGAACTCGCGGGAGGACTGGAGCACGAGACGGGCCAGTTCCAGGGGCCATTCTCGACCCAGCTTCCTCCATCCACGAAACAGCGTCCTGGCCGCGGCCCACGAGGGCATGGAGACCCCGAGGAGAGGGAATAGGTGCGGTGCGGTCTGGCCGAAGCGGTCGAACAGCGCCCGGTAGGCGTCGGCATCGGCGGTCGAATGGGCAGAGATCGAGGCGAGGGTCTTCTCCAGGTCGGTGGTGATCGCGACATGGCCGCCATCGGGGAAGACCGAGCACACCGGGTTCGAGGTGGGCACGAAGTCGAACCCATGGTGGCGGAGTCGCTCGCCGTATCTCTCGAAGAACCGGGACCCGGCGAAGAGGTTGAGATTCATCGCCATCAGGTCGTGGCGGAAATCGGGAAGGGTCACTTCCTCGGTGCGGACCGATCCTCCCGGCCGGTCGTTGCGCTCGAGGACCAGCACGCTCCACCCCGCCTCGGCGAGGATGACACCCGTCGCCAGCCCGTTGTGACCTGCCCCGATGATGACCGCGTCGTAGGTCTCCACGACCACTAGATGAGGTCCTGGGCGACCAGATAGCCGGAGACTCCGCCCAGACCCGGACCGGGATGGGTGGAGGCCCCGATGTGATAGAGATTGGGGAGTGGGGTTTCGTGGTTCTGGGTCTGGCCCATGGGCCTCCACACGAGGAATTGGTCCAGCGTGCAGGCCCCGGAGTAGGGGTCGCCACCTACCAGGTTGACGTTGAGGCTCTCCAGGTCGGCCGGGGAGAGGACGCGTCTGCCCACCACCGCCTCGTCGAGGTTGTCGATGTGGCGGGAGAGCCTGGCCTGGATGCGATCGGCATAGGCTTCCCGCACCGCCTCGGTCCACGACCCGTCGGCCGGGGTCTCGATCTCCCCGGCGGCATCCCCCTTGATCGAGGAGGGGAGCTCCTGGAGCTGGATCCAGAGGATGGCCCCGCCATCGGGGGCACGACCAGGGTCGGAAAGCGTGGGCTGGCCCACCACCACGGTTGCCGCCGCCGGGAGAAGACCGCGCTCGGCCTCGTTGACCGCCCGGGACAACGCGCCGAGGCCGTCGGTCAGATGGATCATGGTGGCCGCCCCCACCTCCGGGTCCTTCCAGCGGGGCTGTCGATCGAGGGCGAGATGGATCTGCATGTCGGCCCGGCCGTATCTGTAGTCGAGCGCCCGGCTCACCGTCTTCCCGTCGAGGGTCCCGTCGGGGATCAGCCTCCCGTAGAGCTGAGTCGGGGTGACGTTGCAGATGACACCCCGGCTCGCCCGATGCACCGACCCGTCGACGGTTCGCACCCCAACCGCCTTCCCCCCTTCCACCAGCACCTGCTCGACATCGACACCGGTGCGGATCTCCCCACCATGATCCGAGATCAGCCTCGTGAAGGCGGCGACGACCTGGTCGGATCCGCCTTTGACCACAGGCATTCCCGCCATGACCAGGGCGGCGAGGATCACCTTGCCCATGATCCCCGAATAGGCGTCGTCCGGGCCGAGACCGGCGTGGAGCACCCAGGGTGCGATCAACGCACGGGTGAGCTCGTCGTCGAAATCACGCTCCAACCAGCTGCGAGCCGACTCCAGTGCGTCACCGAGGAACGAGACCATGGAACGGAGCCCGCCCCTCTTCCTCGAATCGGACCAGAGCAGGCGGGCCGCTGACATCGTCCACAGCTGAGTGCCCAACAGCCCAAAGGCGAGCCCGGAGTCCCGGGCGAGAAACTCGTCCATGACGGCCCGGTAACGGTCTCCCTCCCCGGGTCGCTGCGTGTTGAGACGGGCAACGTTGGCCGCGTCGTCGGTGGTCAGGACGAGACCGCGCCCGTCATCGGTGAGGACCGCTGTCGGGGTCTCGGTGTTGACGATCTCGAGCCCGCGTTCGTGGAGGTCGTCGCCGAGTGCGGCGTAAGCCGGCGAGCTGGTGAACAGCGGATACCAGCCCGAGAGCAAGTCGTGGTGGTATTCAGGGAAGAGCTCCTCGGTGCGGATGCACCCACCCGCCCGGTCGTTGCGCTCGAGGACGGTCACCTTCCGCCCCGCCCGCGCCAGCAACGCCGCGCACACCAGGGAGTTGATGCCGCTCCCGACGATGACGAACTCCGACATGGGTGGCGATTATCACGTATCGGATGCCCGCACGCGAGAAAGGGACCCTTGCGGGTCCCTTCTCTCTAGGAGCCTCCCGTTGCCCCCGACTCCCAGCGCGCTTGCTAGGTGCACGTTCATCGCCAATTCTCTTCACGCACAGTGGTCTGGCAATGACCGTTCGTGGGACGTCCCAAGGGACTAGTTATGTCCTACTCGATGTCGACGCCGGTGGGTCGAAGCTACCGCCGCAAATCAAGGTCCACGGACCCCGCTCCGCCCTACCCGCACAGCTCCTTTGCCAACGGGTATGGGTTGACCGCGGCGCCGCCGCCGGGGTGGTACTCCCAATGGAGATGGGGTAGCCAGTCGGGGGCGTTGCCGGACGAGCCGTTGTAGCCGAGCACGTAGCCGGCGGGCACGCTCATCCCCGCGGAGATGTCCCCGAAGCCGTCGAGGTGGGCGTAGTAGTACATGTCGCCGGCGTCGGATACGAAGTACACCGACTTGCCCCCCAACGAGCTGTTGGAGGTCCGCTTGATCCTCCCCGAGTACACCGCCACGATCGGGGTGCCCCGGGCGGCGATCATGTCGACACCTTTGTGGGAGCGGCCACCCGACCGAGGTGCCCCCCAGGAGTCGGAGAAGGACACGGCACCGGCGACCGGGCAGACCCCGGTCCCAGGTGGGGGCAGTGGAGGATCGGGGGCCCTCCGGTCGGACGAGTCGTCCCCACCTCCGGTGTCCACAGAGGGGGCGGCCGCGACGACAGCCGCGGCGGCCGCGGCATCCGCCGCGGCTTGCGCGGCGCGACGCTTGCGCTCCTCCTCGCGGCGTCGTCTCTCCTCCTCCTCGCGACGCTGCTGCTCCACCAGGTCGTCATAGACCTGCTGTGCGGCGACCAGGTCCCCCTGGAGCTCGCCGGCGAGCTGCTCCAGCTCGGCGGCCAGGGCAATCTGCTCGTCCAGCGCCTCGCCGAGTCGAGCCGTCTGACGATCGAGCTCGTCACGGAAGACCCGGAGCTGGTCCACCACCCCGGCGTCCACTCCGTTCACCTCGCGCAGGTACTCCATCCCCGCCGGGTATTGCTGGTCGGTGGCGGAGAAGAGGACCGACAGAGAGGTGCCGCTCGTCGTGCCCATGTAGAGCTCGACGGCGAGATCCTCCACCCGGGCCTGGGTCTCGGTGATTCGGATCCGAGCGAAATCGATTGACGACTCGAGCCCGTCGATCTCCCGATCGAGAGACGACTGTCTCCCGTAGGCCTCGATCACCTGCTCCCCCAGCTCGGCGGACTCCTCGGTGATGCGGTTGACCTCGTCCCGGGCGTGCTCGATGTCCTCGTCGGTGACCTGGGCCGCCGCGGGGAGGGCGAGCGCCACTACGAGCAGGCCCGATGCGAAACGAGATATTCTCTTCATTGGTTTTGGGGAGCGACGGCCAGCTGACCGTCGAGCCAGGCTATACGACCCTCGTCGGTCAGCAATCCGAGGTGGGCGTCGACCGATCTCGCCGCCAGCGGGTGGAGCGCACGATCGACGTCGGCGTACACCACATCGATGATGTCGGAGATGGTGCTCGCTCCGCTGGCGATGGCATCGAAGATCTCCTCGTGACGCTGTCTGCGGTGAGCGATATACCAGTCGATGACCGTGTCCGGCTCGTCTATCTCCTCACCGTGACCTGGGTGGATGCGACGTAGCCCACTGCCCTTCACCTTTTCGAGCGAGTCGAGGTAAGGACCCAGGTCGTCGACCATCACCGATGAGCCGCCAATGATGTGATCACCGCTGAACAGCACGTCACCGACCCGGAAACAGAGATGATCGTCGGCGTGGCCCGGGGTGTGGATGACCTCCAGCGCCAGCGACCCGACATCGAAGCGAGCCCCATCGAGAAGACGGATCTCGGGCTCGAAGTTGGGGCCGGGGGCGTGACCCACCGGGGGCACGCCCAGATCACGGGCCAGGGGGTTGGCCAGTGGGGCATGATCGCTGTGGGTGTGTGTCACCAGCACCGCCTCGACCTCCCGGCGCCCCACCTTCTCCAGGATGGCGGTGGCATGCCTGCTGTCCACGGGACCGGGGTCGATGACGACCACCTTCCCCTCACCGTCATCGAGGACCCAGGTGTTGGTGCCCGGGCCGGTGAACGGGCCGGGATTGTTCGCCAGCACCCGGTCGATCCTCACGATGGCTCCTCCGGGATGTACACCGGGACGATCGAGCCGTCGGAGAGACGGCGGGGCGCGATCAGGGTGCGACCGTCGGCGCCACGGGCCGACTCCAGGGCGTCGTCGATGGACGTCCGACGATGCAGCCATCGGAGATGGGCGACGGTGGGCAGCATCATTTTCCAAACGCCCTCCTCGTGGTGCCGCAGGGCCTCGGCCGGCGTGACCCAACAGTGCCCGATCAACTCGTCGCTGTCGATTCGCACTTCCGGTGCGCCGTCGCATGCGGCCAGGTAGAAGCGTGTGTCGAAACGACGTGGCGCCACCACCGGTGTCACCCATCTCGAGACCAGGACGAGCTCGTCGGGAGCGGCTATCCCGGGGTTCACCTCCAGCCACTCCTTGAATCGCTCGGCTTTCGCTTCCGGGGCGGCCACCGGACCCATCTTGGTCAGCAAGATGCCGGCCTCTTCGGCGAGCTCACGGATCGCCGCCATCCGGTGGGAGACGTCTTCCTCGGAGGTGTGGCCGTCGGGCACGTCGCCGGGATCGACCCGGCCCCCGGGGAACACCATCAGATCGGCGAAGAACCCCCGGGTGTTGCGCTCCACCATGAGCACCTCGAATCCCGTTTCTGCGGGTCGCAGCGCCACGACCGTGGCCGCGGGATCGGGATGGACGGGCACCGGGGCATCCTACGGATGAGACCTGGCAAACTCGCCTGGTGAGCGAGAACCCGTTCCGCGACCTGCCATCGGTCGACACGCTCGCCGCCGAGATCGCGTCGACCCTGCCCCGGGCTCTGGTGGTGCAGGCGGCGCGTGCCGCCATCGAGACGGCGAGACGTCACCTGGCCACCGGTGGCCAGGGAGATGCCCGCGCCGAGGCGACCCGGCTGGTGAGGGTCATGGAGCGGAGCGCCGGGCGGCAGGTGATCAATGCCACCGGTGTCCTCCTTCACACCAACCTCGGGCGGGCGCCCTGGTCGAGGAATGCGATCTCATCGGCCTCCGCCGCCGCCGGTGGGTACGGGAACATCGAGATCGACCTGGAGAGCGGGGCCAGAGGTCGCCGCGGGGGCTATGTGGAGCGTCTCCTCTGTGAGCTGACCGGCGCCGAGGCGGCGATGGTGGTCAACAACAACGCCGCCGGATTGCTGCTCGCCCTGTCGGCCGCCGCAACCGGGCGAGCTGTCCCCGTGGCCCGAGGTGAGCTGATCGAGATCGGGGGCTCCTATCGACTTCCCGAGGTGATGAGCACCAGCGGTGCAGTGATGGTCGAGGTGGGGACCACCAACCGCACCCGCCTCGGCGACTACCTGACCGCCCTCGGCACCCATCACTGCGGGGCCCTGCTCAAGGTGCATCCGTCGAACTACCGGGTGGAGGGCTTCACCGAGGAGGCGTCCCTGGCCGATCTCGCCCGTCTCGCCTCCGAGTGGTCGATCCCGTTGATCTTCGATCAGGGCTCCGGTCTCCTCGACTCCGACTTCCCATGGTTGCCCGGGTGGCTGGGGCGCGAGCCCGGGGTTCGTCAGGCAATCGCGGTCGGCGCGTCCCTGGTGACCTTCAGTGGGGACAAGCTGCTTGGAGGCCCCCAATCGGGGGTCATCGTCGGCGACGACGCACTGGTCTCCACCCTGCGCAGCCACCCGATGTCCAGGGCGCTTCGCGTCGACGGTGCCCATCTGGCCGCCCTGGCGGAGACGCTGGAGGCGTATCTCGAGCCCGGCCCGCCCGATCTGCCCTTGTGGGCAATGGCGCTTCAGGACGACGAGACCCTTCACCGAAGGGCGGAGGTGGTGGCTGCGGAGACCGAGGGGAGCGTGGAACAGGGGGCATCGACGGTGGGGGCGGGCAGCGCACCCGGGATAGGGATCCCCTCCCCGGTCATCCGTTACCCGGGCGGGCAGGGGATCTTCGAGTGCCTGCTCCACTCGGATCCACCGATCCTTGCCAAGCGGGAGGCCGGTGACCTGCTGATCGATCTGAGAACCGTCGCCGCGACCGACGACATGGTGGTGGCCAAGGCCATTCTCGAATGCCGGTAGTCGGGACCGCGGGGCACGTCGACCATGGGAAGTCGACGTTGATCCGAGCCATCACCGGTAGGGACCCCGACCGCTGGGCCGAGGAGAAGCGGCGCGGGCTGACCATCGACCTGGGGTTTGCCTGGGCCACCCTGCCCGGCGGTGCCGAGGTCTCGTTCGTCGATGTGCCCGGTCATGAGAAGTTTCTCAAGAACATGCTCGCCGGCATCGAGGCGATCGACGTCGCACTGCTGGTCGTGGCCGCCGACGAGGGGTGGAAGCCACAGTCCGAGGAGCATCTGGCCGTCCTCGACCTGCTCGCCGTGGACCGGGGCGTCGTGGCGTTGACCAAGACCGATCTCGTCGACGAAGACCTCGCCGACCTCGCCGCCGCCGAGGTGGAGGAACGGCTCCAGGGGACGACCCTGGAGGAGTCACGGGTAGTCCGGGTCTCCGGTGTCACCGGTGAGGGAGTCGCCGAACTGCTCGATGCATTGGCGGTCGAACTCCCCGACGGCGACGGTGACGTGGGAAGACCCCGCCTCTGGGTAGACCGCTCTTTCGCCGCCCCCGGGGCGGGCACCGTCGTGACCGGGACGCTCCTCGGTGGCCCGATCGCTCTCGACGATGTCGTCGAGATCCAGCCCCGGTCGAGGAAGGCCCGGGTCAGAGGGATCCAGAGCCACGAGAAGGCATTGGACCGGGTCGGGCCGGGGAGAAGAGTCGCGCTCAACCTGAGTGGGATCGACCACGACCAGATCGCCCGGGGCGACATGGTAGGTCTCCCCGGCCAATGGGAGCTCACCAGTCGCATCGCCGCCGTGGTTCGCTCGGCCCGTCGAGTCCCCGATATCGAGGCCCGCGGCGCGTATCAGATGCACGTCGGATCGGCCTCCCGTCGCATGGAGATCACCGGAAGCAAGCACGGCCGGGTGGTGATACGTCTCTCTTCACCACTAGCTTTGGCCGTGGGCGACCGGTTCATCATCCGGGACACCGGCAGGAAGATCGTGGTCGGAGGGGGAAGGGTTCTCGACCCCGCCCCGGCGAGTACCAGGTCCGCACTGGCTAACTCGGCTCGGATCGACCCGGCCGCCACCCCGGACCAAGTGGCCGCGCGTCTGCTGTCGATACGTGGTCACGACGCTCTCGATCGCTTGGCGGCGCACAGCGGTGGTGGCCGACCCCAGGGGGCGGTGACGGTGGGGAGCCTCGTCATCGCCCCCGGGCACCTGGCAAACCTGGCCTCGGACGTCACCGGGTTGGTCAGCCAGTTTCACGACGCAAACCCGCTCCGGCCGGGAATGCCGCTGGCGACATTGGCCGAGCGTCTCGGGGTCGAGCCTGCGGTGGTAGAGCTGATCGTGGATCGTTCGGAAATGTTGCAGCGGAGAGGCCCCGACATTGCCATGGCAACACATCGAGTCGAGCTCGGCCGGGGTCACGTGGAGGCCTGGGAGCGGGCGATGGAACAGCTCCGCTCCGGTCTGGCCGTTCCCGACGAGTCCGAGCTCGGGCTCGATCCGGAACTGATCCACCTAAAGGTGCGGACCGAGGAGTTGGTCCGCATCGCACCTGGGCTCGTCTACCTGCCCGAGCAGGTCGAGGAGCTGAAGAGACTGCTGGCCGGCGCCGGGAAAGAGTTCACGGTCGCAGAGTTTCGCGACGCGGCCGGGCTCTCCCGGAAGTACGCGGTCCCCATCCTGGAGTGGGCGGACAAAAACGGGCTCACCGTCCGCCGTGGGGATACCCGCAGCCTCAGGTGAGCCCGGTCGCTAGGCAAGGGAACCGTCAGCCCGCCACAGCGGTACTCCTCCGCTCGACCTCGGTGAGCCCGCCCCATATTCCGAAGGGCTCACGGATGTCCAACGCATGCCGAGAGCAAGGGACTTGCACCGGGCACACACCGCATATGGCTTTTGCCTTCATCTCACGTCGCTCCCGTTCTTCCTTCCTCTCGAAGGTAGAAGGGGGAAAGAAAAGGTAGGCATGGTTCCCACGACAAAGCGCATCAAGCTGCCATTCGTCTGAGTGGGACAACCTCATTTCCTCCCGCTTGCTTGCGACAACCGAGCCGAAGCTACCGAACGCGGCCCAATGGTTCAAGGGAGAAACTGGAAGCCAGCCCCTTATGTTTCGCGGTCTGTGCCCAACGGCCCGACTTCGAGATAGAGGCCGTCGACCCCGGTCACCTCGATCGGATCGCCCTCCGAGATGCCCGCTTCACGATGGGCGGTCCCGCGCCAGCGGGCCCCGCGCACCTCGACGAATCCATCGGGGCCGAAGTCGACGAGGGCGGTCCCGGTCTGGCCCACCAGGTAGTCACGCCCGATCGTCTCGGTGGAGAGACGGGCCCTCTGCACGGTGGGCATGGCGAGCAGGAAGAAGAAGAGGACGCCGAGAACGGTGGGGAGCACCAGCCACCATCGCGGATCGATCTGGCCTCCGCCGTCGATGAGGAACATCCCCCCGATCTGGAGCGCGACGGCACCGGCGATCCTCAGCCCGGGTCGGCCTCCCCTTTGGTGTGCCGCCACCAGTCCCACCAGACCGACTCCGGCCAAGGCCAGCGCCCACCAATTGGTGGGCAGGGTCACCACTCCCCACCCTCCCAGCAGGAGGGACAGTGATGCCACTCCCGCGGCCACCCCCGGCCCCAGGGCATAGAACTCGAACACGGCGACGCTGGCTCCGATCGCCAGGAAGAAGAAGGCGGCCTCCGGAGTCACCGCCAGGCGGAAGAACCTGGTGACCAGACCGGGCTTGCGAAACGTCACGTCCTCGGTGGTCACACCTCCGTCGGTATCCCGGATCGTGGACACCTTCACCGGCCCGGACGCGGTGTGGAAGGTGGCGCCTTCGAGGTCCTGGAGATATTGGCGAAAGGTGGCCTGGAGATCGAGCCCGGTTTCCCTTGCGGGCACGATTTCGTCGGAGCGTCCTGCATCCTCGCCGAGGATGGCGGGTTGGTAGTGGCCTTCGACCGATCCGGGGGCGATCGCGGCCTGACCGGCCAGGTGAGCCAGCTCCGCTGCCCCACCGTAGACGGCGGCCGGGGCGGGCCCGACCCAGACCGCGACTGGCAGCGGGGGCTCCGCGATCAGGCGGGCCAACCGCTGATATGCGTCCCGGTCGAGGACGGCCCTGGAGTCGAGCTGGACCACAGTCAAGATCTGGCCGGAATCGGCACCGTGCTCGATGGAGTCGGAGATGAAGTCGAGCGCCGAGGCGTCGAGCGGCCCGCTGACGTCGACGAGATCGATGCCACCTCCCGCGGGCTCGGCACATCCGACGAGGGCAAGGGCACCCAGAACCAAGAGGAGGACGTGTCGCCGCACCGCCGCGAGGTTAGGACCCCAGGCATGAGTACTTGTATCGTCCACCGCCATGCCAACCGCACTGGTCGTCGCCGACGCCATCTGGGTGAAGAATGAGGTCCGGGCGGCCCTCTCGGTGGGATCGTGGCAGATCGAGGAGATGTCCGATCCCCGGGCTGTTGTCGAGCGACTGGAAGAGTCCCGGGTGGACGTGGTGATCATCGACATGCAAGTCGGATCCAAAGGTGCGATGGCCGTGGTCCGGGCTATCCGTCAGGCCACCGACGAGCTCGATCGCCCCCGCACGGTCATCCTCCTCGATCGGTCGGCCGACATGTTCCTGGCGCGACGGGCCGGGGCGAGCGCAGCCGTGCTCAAGCCGATCAACGCCGCCGAGCTGAGGGCGGCGCTTGGCATGGTGCCCGTGTCGGTGACAAACGACGAGGAGGAATAGGCCCCTCAGTCGGCGGCGGTCAGGCTGAACCCGAAAGGAAGCTCGAGCCGGTTGGCGGAGAGGGTCTCCGGATCGGAGAGAACGCCGCGAGTGGGCCCGTC
Source organism: Acidimicrobiia bacterium (assembly GCA_035249605.1). Classification (GTDB taxonomy): domain Bacteria; phylum Actinomycetota; class Acidimicrobiia; order Spongiisociales; family ZC4RG35; genus JANQRA01. The sequence continues at coordinate 20,061 of DATFGI010000026.1, read as the reverse complement.
GGCCACCACCCGCCCCCCGTTCATGATCACCGAGCGCTCACAGAGCTCGAGGGCGAGGGGCAGATCATGGGTGATGACGATCTGGGTCATGGGGAGGGTCTGGAGGGTGGCCACCAATTCCCTTCTCCCGGCAGGGTCGAGATCCGAGGACGGCTCGTCGAAGACCAGCAAATCGGGTCTCATGGAGAGCACCGTCGCCAGCGCGGCGCGTCGTCTCTCCCCTCCGCTGAGATGATGTGGCGGTCGGTCGCCGAACCCGACGCCGTCGACCGCCTCCAGCGCCGCAGTCACCGTCTTGTCCAGGCCGGCTCCCTCCAGCCCGAGATTGGCCGGGCCAAAGGCCACGTCCTCCCGGACCGTGGGCATGAACAGCTGATCGTTGGAATCCTGGAACACCAGCCCGACCCGACGCCGGATCTCGCTCAGGGTCCCTTCGCTCAGGACGATCCCGCCGATTGAAACCGTGCCCGAGTCAGCGATGAGGATCCCGTTGAGATTCAGGGCGAGGGTGGTCTTCCCGGCACCGTTGGGCCCGAGCAGCGCCACCCGCTCGCCGGGGGCGATCGAGAGGTCGACTCCGCTCAGAGCTCTCCGCCCGTCGGGATATGTGAAGTGGAGCCCGCGCACATCCAGCGAGGCGCTCACGTCGTCACCAGCGCGACAGCGGCGACCAATACACACACCGGCACGAACACCGCCACTGCCAGCCAGTCCCGTCCCCCGGAATGATCCGCTCGCAGCACCGGCATCACCCCGGTGAACCCTCGGGAGAGCATGGCAGCATGGATCCGCTCGCCCCGTTCGTAGGAACGAACGAAGAGGGCTCCGGCGGCACCGGCGATGGGCCTCACCTGGGAGAGCCAGCGGGGGTCGTATCCTCGCGCCGTCATCGCCACCCGCATCCGTCCCAGTTCATCGGCGATCAACTCCAGGTAACGGATCATGAACACCGCGATCGCGGTGAACAGCGCGGGCACCCGCAGCACGCCCATCCCGCGCAGGATGTCCGCCACCTCGGTGGTGGCGGTGAGCAGGATGCTGGCACTCGCTCCGAGGATGGCCTTGGCCACGATGTTCCAAGTCCCCCACAGCCCGGGCACGGAGAGCTCGACGCCGAGCATCGTCGTGGTTTCCCCGCCGGCGATGAACGGGATGAACAAGGCGAAAACCACGAATGGGACGACAGCGATGAGTCGGGCCGCCAGAAAGGTGATCGGTACCCGACCAATCCGGCTCAGCGTCACGATGATCACCGCGTAGACGGCAAAGGCCCAGATCGCCTCGCGGGGAGTGATCGCCACCGAGATCACCAGGCCGAGGGTGGCGACGATCTTGGCCGTCGGAGAGAGACCGTGGATGACGCTGTGCTCGTGTATGTAGAGCGCGTGAGCGTGGCCGGCGCCCAAGAGTCAGGTGGGGGCCGGATCGGGGCGGCTGCGCTCCCGTATCGCCAGGAAGACCCCGGCGGCCACGGCGAGCGTGACGACGGTGCCCACCACCCCGGCGATGGCGAGGCTGAGGTCCTCGTTGGAGATCCCCTCGGTGGCGTAGTCGGCGAACAGGGTGTCGGCGAGGGCGTGTTCGGCGCCGGAGCCGGCGAACCCGGTCTCCTCGGCCACCGACTCCAGACCATCGGGATCGCCGGCGGCGAACTGGCTGACGACGGCGGCAAGAACCAGCGAGACGAGGACGCTGCCGATGAGGAAGGTCCGGCTGCTCACCGGCGCTCGCTCCGACAACTGGGCCGGATCGAGGTCGGAGGCCCCGAACACCAGATCAGGCCGGGCCGCGATCACCGCACCCACCGCCAGGGCGCTGATCACCCCCTCACCGATTCCGATCAGGGCATGGACACCCACCATCGCCCCGAAGACGGTGTCGAAGGCAACCGGAGCGGTAGCTCCGAACAGCCACTCGATGGAGAAGGCGATCGATGACATCACCACCGAGGCCCAGGCGGCGAGACCGGTGGCGGCGACCAGCCCGCTGCCGCTACGTGGGAGGAGGCGGCGGAACATTCGGAAGACGGCGTACCCCCCGTAAGCGGGGACGATGGACATGTTGAGCACGTTGTAGCCGAGAGCGGTCAGCCCGCCGTCGGCAAAGGCCAATGCCTGGACCACGACGACGATGGTGACCACCACCGCCCCAACCGAGGGCCCGAGGAGGATGGCGGCGAGCCCGGCACCGAGGAGATGACCCGTGGTTCCGGCGGCGACGGGGAAGTTGAACATCTGGGCGGCGAAGATGAAGGCGGCGGTGATACCGGCGAGCGGGACCGCCTTCTCCTTCAAATGATCCTTGGCCTGGCGCAATGCGAGCCCGACTGTCCCCACACTGACCGCGCCGGTGGCCAACGCGGTCCCGGCGTTGAGAAATCCATCGGGGGCGTGCACGCTCCCAGTGTAGCCACCCAGTTGCAAACGATTCGCAAGAAACATCTGATGGCGTGAACCGGTCCCAAACCCGTCAACCCAGGGTTCTCAGCGTCGCTGAGCGACGCTACGAACCCTGGGTTGACGGAGGGCCGTACCATGGTCGGGTGGAACCAGTGTCCGATCTCGGGTTGGTCCTTCGCGACCACGGATACCGGCTCACCAGCCCGCGTTGGCTGGTGTGGTCGGTGTTGCGGGCGGCGGGTGACCATCTCACCGCCGAGGAGATCGCGGTTCAGGTCAACGAAGCCGACCCCACCATCAACATCTCCTCGGTGTACCGGTCGCTCACCCTGTTCGAGGACCTCGACCTGGTCCGCGAGTCCCATCTCGGGATCGACGACTCGGCACGTTGGGAGATCGCCCACCCCGACGACCACTTCCACATGGTTTGCCGGCTCTGCGGCTCGGTCGACCATCACGTCGGCGAGTTGGTCGACCAGATCAGGTCACATCTGGAGACCCAGCATCACTTCGGCGCGGAGAACATCGACCTGGTGGTCACCGGCATCTGCCAGGACTGCTCCGCCCGGGCCGTTTAAGGCGCGTCGCTCTCCCCGTTCGGGGTGAGCTCCACGTTGCGAACCCGGCGCCCGTCGGTGCTGAGCACCCGCAGGCGCCAGCCTTCCTCCTCGATGGTGTCGCCCCGGTTGGGGAGACGACCGAGTCGATCCATGATGAGCCCGCCGATGGTCTCGTAGTCGCCTTCGGGCAGACGCACCCCGTATTGGGAGAGCTGGTCGGGGCGCACCGAGCCGTCGGCGAGGATGGTCCCGCCCGGTGACACCACCATCGGCCGCTCCCGGCGGTCGTGCTCGTCGCGAATCTCCCCGACCAGCTCCTCGGCGATGTCTTCCATGGTGATGATCCCTGCCGTCGAGCCGTGCTCGTCCACCACGATGGCGAAGTGGTTCCGGGACCTTCTCATCTCGTCGAGCACCGCCTTGATGTGCGCCGACTCGGGCACGAATAGCGGTGTCCGCACCAGCTCGCCGGTCAGGGCTCGCTCCCCGTCCTCGTCCTCCAGCCCCATCAGGTCTTTGACGTGCACGAAACCGAGGACGTTGTCGAGGTCACCGTCGTGAATCGGGATGCGGGAATGGCCGGTCGAGCTCATGACTTCCTCGATGGCGCCGATCGGGGTGTCGTATCCGACGGAGACCACGTCCGGCCGGGGGATCATCACCTCTGAGGCATCCAGATCACCAAAGATGATCGCTCCGGTGAGGAGACGATGGGTGAAGTCCTCGATCACCCCTTCCTCCTGGCCGGCGGCGATGATCACCGCGAGGTCCTCAGCAGAATGACCCGATTCGAGGTGGGTGGTCGGCTCCACACCCACCATTCGCAGAAACGTGTTGGCCATGCCGTTGAGGAGCACGATGAGCGGCCGGAAGACGACGATGAAGCCCCGGAATGGGAGGGCCAGCGCCCGAGCGAGACGCTCCGGGCTGGCGATGGCGATGTTCTTCGGCGCCATCTCACCGATCACCATGTGGAGGAACACCACGATCAGGAGGGCGATGACCAGAGAGACGCCGTGGATCACCGAAGCGGGGACGGGGAGAAACCCGAGCGCGCTCTCGAAGATGGCCGCCACCGCGGGCTCGGCCACGGCGCCGAGGCCGAGAGATGCCATGGTGATGCCGAGTTGCGCTGCGGCGAGGCTCACCGACAGGTCCCGGTTGAGCAGGGTCGCGGTGCGGGCAGGCCTCCCGGGCACCTGCTCGAGGACATTGGCACGGGCAGTGATGTATGCGAATTCGGCGGCGACGAAGAACCCGTTCGCCACGAGGAGCAGCACCATCCAACCGAGCGGGACCCAGCTCATCGGGTCGGGTCCCCGTCCGCGGTCGTCCGAATCACCCGCACCTGGTCCACCCGGTAGCCGTCCATCGCCAGCACCTGGAAGGTGATCTCGTCGATGTGGATGAGCTCCCCCGGCTCCGGAAAACGACCCAGCGTCGCCACCAGGAAGCCTCCCAGCGTCTCGTAGTGACCCTCGGGCCACTCGAAGCCGATGACCTCCTCGACGTCGTGTCGGCTCATCAGCCCGGAGAGCACATCGACCTCGTCGTTGCCATCGACGGGCGCCTCGACCTCGTCGTACTCGTCCTCGATCTCGCCGAAGATCTCCTCGAGCAAGTCTTCGATGGTGATGATCCCCGCGGTCCCCCCGTACTCGTCGATCACCACTGCCATGCCCTGGCTCTCGGCCTGCAGTCGGGTGAGCAGTGTCTCGAGACGGCTGGCCTCGGGGACACGAAGCCCCGGCTTGGCGATCCGCTCCACCGGGGTCAGGGCACGTTCGGAGGTGGGGATGCCGATCGTGTCCTTGACGTGGACCACCCCGACGATCTCATCGAGATCGTCGCCGTAGACAGGGAATCGGGAGTGCCCCGTGCTCGCCGAGACCTGGCGCAGCTCCGAGATCGGCTGGTAACGGTTGAGGGCGACCACGTTGACCCGGGGAACCATCGCTTCGGCAGCCACCTTCTCGGTGAAGGTGATGGCTCGGGTCAAGAGCGCCAGCTCGTCGTCGTCGAGACGGCCCTCCTCACCGGACGAACGGATCATCAGCTCCAGTTCCTCCATCGAGCGGACACCCGCCAGCTCTGCCCGCGGCTCGATACCGAGCTTGCGCACCGTCCAGTCCGCCGAGGCGTTGAGGAGCACGACCAGAGGGCGCCAGAGTCGATTGACCGTCTGCATCGGTATGGCGAACCAGACCGCCGACGGGTATGGCCGGGCAATGGCGAGGTTCTTGGGAACGAGCTCGCCAAACACCATCGCGGCGATGGTGGCGAAGATAAGAGCGAGGGCGAGAGACACCGCGGTGGCTGATCCCTCGAGGAACGGGACCGATGCGACCAGCGGTCGCAGAACGTCGGCTATCGCCGGCTCGGCGATGAAGCCGAGCACGAGGGAGGCGATGGTGATCCCGAGTTGGGCCCCGGACAGCTCGAAGGAGAGGTGCCGCAGCGAGTTGAGGATGCGTCCAGCCCGGCGATCACCCTCCCGGGCACGCACCTCGACCTGGCTGCGCTCCACGGCGACGATGGCGAACTCACCGGCCACGAAGAACGCGGTGGCCACGATGAGCAACACCACAGCGGCCAGTCCGAGGAAGGTGCTAATCAGGGTGCTCCGTTGTCACCGCCAAGATTCGAGGATACCTGCGTCGAAGGCGACACCCCGAAGAGGAGTCGGCGCTGGGAGGCCGGAGGCTTCGAGGGGATCTGATGTTTGGACCGGTGGTCGGTGAGCACCGGTCAGAGATGGCCGTTGCGTCTCGCCGCGCGCCTCGCCGAGATGTCGGCCGCGGCGAAGAGGACGGCAAACAACAGATAGAGGGCCACCAAGGTCATGGTGACCCAGCGGTACTGGGGAACAAGCGACTGGACCGCGGCCACTGCCAGAGCAGCACCGAGGAAGAAGTATGTCCTTCGGTCCGTCATGCCAGCGCTCCCACCACGAGCGATGCTACCGCCGCGATCAAGGCGGCTCCCGGGATGGTGACTATCCAGGCCCAGACCACACGTCCCGCGATCCGCCAGCGCACCGCGGAGAGACGCCGGGCGGCCCCGACTCCGACGATGGCGCCGGTGATGGTGTGGGTCGTGGAGACCGGGATGCCTTGGGCCGAGGCGAAGAACAGGGTCACTGCGGCCGCACTCTCCGCGGCCACGCCCCCCGCCGGCTGGAGGCGGGTCAGCTTGAAGCCCATTGTCTTGACGATCCTCCAGCCTCCGAACAGCGTGCCGAGGCCGATGGCGGCGTGAGCACTGAGCACGACCCAGAGTGGCACGTCGGCGTCGGGGGGAAGGGTCCCGGCGGCGATGAGCACCGCCAGCATGATCCCCATCGTCTTCTGGGCGTCGTTGCCGCCGTGACCGAGGCTGAAGGCGGCCGCCGATGCCAGCTGTCCCCGTCGAAACCCACGGTTGAGCCGATCGATTTGCTCGTGGCGATGGAAGGCCCACTGGATGGCCACCGTGAAGATGAGGCTCAGGGCGAGACCGATCATCGGGGAGAGGACGATGAACGCCCCAATCGTCCTCAACCCGCCGGATATGAGCACATCGAACCCCGATCGGGCCACCGCGGCCCCAGCGATCCCACCGACCAAGGCATGTGACGAGCTGGTGGGGAGCCCCAGCCAGAAAGTGATCAGATTCCAGGCGATGGCGCCCAGGAGCCCGGAGAAGATGACACCGACGGTAAGGGCGCCTTGGGCGACCACGTCCTTGGCGATGGTGTTGGCGACATGAGTGCTGAAGATCAGGAAGGCGATGAAGTTGAAGAAGGCGGCCCATACCACCGCGTAACGGGGGGATAGGACCCTCGTCGAGACCACGGTTGCGATCGAGTTGGCCGCATCGTGGAAACCGTTGGTGAAGTCGAAGGCGAGTGCGAGCAGGATGACGATTACCGCGCCGAGCTCCACGGGTGGTGTGCCTCAGGCCTGCTTGAGGACGATCGTGGTGACGATGTTGGTCATGTCCTCCACCCGGTCGAGCGCCGCTTCCATCGACTCGACGATGTCCTTCCATCGGATCACGTCGATGGCATCCATCTCCCCCGAGAACAGCCTGGCCACGCCACGTCGGTAGATGCGGTTCCCTTCGCTCTCCAGCTTCTCGATCTCGGTGATGATGTCGCGAAGCCCGCGCATGTCCTCGAACCGGTCGAAGAGGTCGACGACTTTGACCGCCATCTCGGTGAGGACGCCGACCTGTTCTTTGACCTCCGGCAACAGCTCGGTGATGGAGGTGAGGACGAATGTCTCCGACACGTGGTAGACGTCGTCGACCACGTCGTCGAGCGCCTGGGCGAGACGTTGGATGTCTTCGGGGTCGAAGGGGGTGACGAAGGCGCTGGCGAGGCGGGTGAGGATCCTCTCGGTGACTTCATCCCCGGCCCGTTCCACTTCCTTGACCGCGGCGTGACGCTCCACGGCATTGGAGGTGTCGGCGAGGAGATCGCTCAGTCTTTCGACGCTGGTCGCCAGGTTCTTGGCAGCGAGAGAGAAGTCGTCGAAGAACTCCCGATTGGCGGGGACGATCCTGAATCTCATTTCGCGGCCGGGACGGTAGTGGCGACGGCCACGGAACCTAAACGAATGTGATCACGTCACTCCGGCGAGAACCCAGGACCGAGTTGGACCGGCTCAGATCATGGGAAGGTGCGGGGCACGCGCTGCACGTTGATCCAGCGCAACTCGGTGAACTCGTCGAGAGCCGCCTGACCCCCGAACCGCCCATAGCCACTCCCTTTCACCCCGCCGAATGGCGCCTGGGGCTCGTCGTTCACCGTTTGGTCCCCGATGTGGACCATGCCGGTCTCGAGACGCAGGGCCATGTCGAGAGCCTGATTGAAGTCGCCGGTCAGGATGCCGGCGGACAACCCGTATTCGGAGTCGTTGGCCACGGCCAGCGCCTCCTCCCGGTCGCCGACCACCACGATCGGGGCCACCGGGCCAAAGGTCTGCTCGCGGAACAGCCGCATATCGGACTTCACGTCGGTGACGACCGTGGGGTGATAGACCAGGTTGTCGTTGGTTCCACCAGTGACCAGGTTCGCCCCACCGGCGACCGCCTCATCGACGTGGGCGCGGACTTTGTCCAGGGCACGCTGGTTGATCAGCGGGCCGATGGCGGTGGCCGGATCGGTCGGGTCACCTACCGGGATCGACTCCGCCCTCTGCTTCAGCTTCTCGGTGAACTCGTCGGCGATGCTCTCCTCGACGATGATGCGCTCGGTCGACATGCAGATCTCCCCCTGATGCAGGAATGCCCCCCAGGCCGCGGCGTCGATCGCGTAGTCGATGTCGGCGTCGCCGAGGACGATCAGCGGATCCTTGCCGCCCAATTCGAGCACCGCACGCTTGAGATGACGCCCGGCCTTCTCGGCGATGAGCCTTCCCACTTCGGTCGAGCCGGTGAATGAGACCCTCCTCACCGCCGGGTTGGAGATCATCTCGTCTCCGATCTCATCTGCAGCCTCACGTGGCGCGGTGATGACGTTGAGCACCCCGGGTGGCAGCCCCGCCTCCTCGAAGATCTCGGCGAGAAGGATCCCGCCGGTGAGCGGGGTCTCCTCCGACGCCTTCAGGACTGCAGTGTTCCCATATGCGATGGGAAGGGTGAAGGATCGACTCCCCAGGATGTAGGGGACGTTGAACGGGGCGAAGCAGGCGACCACCCCGGCCGGCTGACGGACTGCCATGAAGAAGGAGTTGGCGTGGTCGGCGGGGATGATCTCACCTTTGACGTCGTAGGCCGCTCCGGCTGCCATCCGGAAGAGGCCGGGCACGAAGTGCATCTGGAACATCGAGATGCCCATGGTGCCCCCGACCTCCTCCATCATCGCCTTCACCAGATCGTCCTGGCGGCGCTCCATGACGTCGGCGGCCTTGAGGAAGATCTGACGCTTCACCGCCGGTGGTGTGGCGGCCCAATCCGGGAAGGCCGCCTTGGCCGCATCGATCGCGTGTCTGGCGTCCTCCGCGGTGGCGGCGGGCACATTGGCGTACACCTCACCGGTGTACGGGTTCAGGTCTTCGAAGGTTCCCCCTCCCACCGAATCGACCCATTTCCCGTCGATGTACATCTTGTGGGTGTTGGCCACCATCGCCGTGCTCCCTCGTCGCGTCCTGCACCGACGCCAACGCGTCGACTCCAGCGCTGACACGAGGCGTCCCGGGTCCCCAGCGTACGCGGCGCGAACGAATGGGCGCTCTGCGTGCCAGTCGAGAGCGTTTCAAGGCGTTCTATGCAATGGCCGTCGTCGCCGCGACCAGGTAGCGAATGATCCGCTCTGCACCCTCGCCCCCCGGATCGAGGTCGGGGTTGTAGATGGTCACATCCATCCCGAGCAGACCGGGCACACGGACGACATGCATCGTCAGCTCGGTCAACTCCTCCCACGTCAGACCGCCGGGCTGCGGGTAGTCGACGGAGCTGAGGCTCTCAGTGGAGAGCACGTCGAGATCGACGTGCAGCCACCACGAGCCGTTAGCTGCCACTCTTGCGGCACCCGTCTGGCCAACGCCCGCGGGATCCTCAGCGATGGCCTCGGGCCCGATGATCTCCACATCATCTCTGATCGAAGGGACGCCTGCCTCATCCAAGGCTTTCGCGTCACGGGGACCGAGCGCGACGACGCGATCCGGTTCGACACGTGGGATCTCGTGGCGGAGTTCGGGCGGTAGACGGTCGACCTTCCGATGGAGGAGGAGCCCAAGCTCCATGTCCGCGGCCTCACCCGTCGTTGACGAGGCAGGGGGCCACGCGTCCTCATGTCCATCAATAAAGAGCAGCCCGGGTTGAACCGTGGGCCCCGCCGCGGCGAGGCACCCGATCAGCACCGGGCAATCGCCGCCGATCACCAGGGGCATACCGCCCTCGTCGAGGACCGAGCGCACGGCGACGCGGGTTCGTCGGATCATGGCGGCGAGCGCTTCGGGCGCGACAATGCGACTGGCCGGATCGCGCGCCGGCGCAGGTTTGTCCATGATGACGTTCCCCCGGTCGAAGGACTTCGATCCGCGATCATCGAGCGCACTGATCAGACCGGCTCGTCGAAGGGCATCCGGGGCACCCGCGACCCCGCCGGCACGCCCCGCTGAGTTGAACGGAACGCCGAGCACGTCAAGCTTTCGGAGGGTTGTCACGAGCGCGGCCTCAGACATGCCCCTGCGCCAGCGACTGGTGCGGACCGAACACCAGCTCAGGGTATGCGGCGAGTGCGGACCGAAGGCGCGGACGGCTACCTGTTGAGATGGCCCTGACCAACACCTTCTGAGTCGGGACGGCGGGATTCGAACCCACGACCTCAGCGTCCCGAAGTCTCCCGGCAAGGATTGGGGCGGACCGGTGTGGACAGAAACCCCAGGTCAGAACGATGCGGCAACGCCTGCGGACTGGTGCGGATGTCTGCGGACGCGCGATGGACGCGCGACGGAGCGCAGATGGCTGCCGTCAAGCGACCTCGAGGAATCTGCGGATCGCCTCGCGGATGATCTCGCTGGTCGTCGTCTGCTCGGCTTCGGCGCGGGCCTCGATCGCGGCCCGCAACTCCGGGTCGATCCGGACCGGGACGACGTCAGCAGGCCCCGATCCCATCGAAGGTCGACCCCGCCGCCGGGTCTTGAGTGCTTCGACGTCGTAATCGGTTTCGGCGACCTCGGTGGAGAGGGCGTCGATCTCTTCGTCGGTCAAGGTGCGGCCACTGCGGGTGCGATGAGTCGTCGGTTCGGTCATGGCATGTCCTCCCTGGTTTGTGGGAGCAGGTCATAGAAGGTCGGGCGAAGAGGCATCGCGTGGATCACGAGGTTGGCATCGTCGGCGAGCTCGAGCCAGATGACCTCCAGCAGATTGCCGGCGTGGTCGGGTCCGATCGCAAGGACCTTGGGTGGATCGGCGTCGGGCTCCAGGTCGATGACGGTGAGAACATGGTCGAGGGCGTGGAGGATGGCGGCATCTGAGACACCGTGCTTGCGAGCCGATCGATGGATCTCCACATCCGCAATATCGTAATACGTAATAACCGCGAATGGAACCAATGCCTGGCTGTCCGCGGTTCGAGACGGATGTCCAATCCTGCTAGTGCAACTCCTCGCACGATTGTTATTGGTCTGGTGGGTTTTGTTTCGGCTGGATTTCTCTGGGTCGCGTGCAACCGTGTTGGCGTCTGCTGAGTGGATGAACGTGAAGGAAGCCGAGATCTGGCTGAAGTCCAAGGACGACCTCACTCGCTTTGCCGGTGTGTTGGTCGGTCCGTCCGATGCTGAGGATGTCGTCTCGACCGTATTTCTCCGCGTACTGGACCGGCGACGGTTGGAGGATCTAGAGGACGCCCGTCGCTACTTGTTTCGGGCGGTTCTCAATGAGTGCAAGACCAGGCGTGGAAGGGACCGGACGGTCTTGGGGCTCGTGGACCTGCCAGGCCCGCCGCCTTCTGAGCCTCAACCGGAGGTTCTCGAGGCGGTGCTTTCGCTGCCGATGGGACAGCGAGCGGCGACTTACTTCGTGTACTGGGCCGACATGAGCGTTGCCGAGGCGGCGGAGATGATGGGTGTGCGACCCGGCACCGTGAAGAGGTATTTGCACTTGGCGCGGACCAAGTTGGAAGGAGTTCTGAATGAGCACGTCAATGCCGACTGATGATGTGGCGGCGGCCTTCCGCCGATCCTTTGAGGTCGTGGTCGATCGAACCGAGCTCCCTTCGAGTCAGGTTCCCACGTATGGGTTGTCTCAGTCTCCCCGTCGTCCTCGGTATGGCTGGGCTCTGGCTGCCGCAGTCGCGCTCGTCCTCGTATTCGTGGGGATCGGACTGGTCCGCAACGACGCCCCACCGGTTCAATCAGGTCAGCTTGCAGGCTTCCGCGCTCACACATCTGATCCAGGCGGCGGCATGGGTGCCATCGTCTCCGGGATTGTCGAGATCGACCAGGAGACTGGTTGTGTTTGGCTGTCCGATCCGAGCGGCGCTCGCTATCCCGTGATCTGGCCGGTCGATACCACACCGCAAGCCAACCCGCCGGGGATCGTGCTGTCGGGAGGTCAGGTCGTGGTCACAGGTGACCGAGTAGAAGGCGGTGGCGGATATGTCGACGCGGACACCTCTACGAGTGGCCTGGGGCTGGAGCCTTTTCCAGAGGCCTGCGTCCAGGTAGGAGAAGCGGCGGCGTTCAATCCGGGTTCGTCCATCACCGTCGCGCCTGGAGAGGGACTGGAAGTGGACGAGACGCTGGTGAGCAGATTCTCACCTCCGCAGCCGATCGGCCTCCAGCTGATTGCGGTCAACCCCAACCAACGGTCAGTGGCGGTAGTCGACTTCGTGGCAGGAACTGTCCATCAGTACGACCCCGGCCAATACGAAGCGCCGACAGACGCGATCGATGGAGCAAGCGGCGGGAACGGGTTCACCCATCTGTGGGCCAACGGAACCATCTCCACCTACTGGCCGATCGACGCCGACCCGCTCATCTACCAGCCGGAACCACTACGAGAAGTTCAGGGGATTTCCCCCACGTTGGAAGTCCTTCCAGCGCCCGATGGCGACCACACGTGGCTCATTCAACCTGGCTTCGACAACCAACCGACCCTCGTCGAACTCGTCAACGTGGTCGGCTTCGAACTCAGCCGTGTCATGACGACCGAGATCGACGGATCCTGGCATCCGGTAGGCACCAATGTCGACGGCATCGTGCTCATCAGCGACGAGCCGGAGCCTCGCACGATCGTCGTTGGCATGGAAGGATCGGCGATAGGCGAGATCATCGGAACCGCGCTTTCGGTCGGATGGGAAGGCGTAGCCGTAGAACGCCCCGACGGATCGTTGGTCGTCACCAACACCGAGCTTGGCGATCCCGTCGAGATCGACAGACCAGGCGAGGGAGAGTGGGCCGCAGTCGGAGGTCCCAAGATTCCAGCCACCTCACCTCCAATGCGAACAGGGACCACCCAATACCTGGTGCAGCTCATTGACGAACCCGATAAAGGCGAAATCAGCTCCGGAGGACTGATTCTGGTAACGCCGGGTGGCAGATCGACAACGATCTACGAGTTCGAAGAAGGGCCCCATGTGGCCTCATGGTCCCCATCCGATGTGTGGGTAGTGATCGTGGAAAACGCGGCGGTCACCGTGGTCTCGACCGGAGACGGTTCCATGACGCCGCTCGGTGAGCTCATCCCTGAATCCCACTATGTGCTGAGCGCCGGCTGAACAGTTGCGATGATCCCCGAGACGGCACCGACGGCGCACGATGTCGAATTGCGAAACGATGCCTTGCCATGAGTGGGCACTGGAGAAGCCGACCCAGCCCTTAGACATACCAATCAGTGATTGAGAGCGTCTCTCAGGCGTTCAGCGACCTGGACGAAGGTGTAGTCCTTGACTACTCGCTCGGCTACCTCTTCCTCTTCGAAGCCGATCTCGATCATCGCGTAGTACCGGAGCAGCCAGTTGAGTCCCTCCGCTGCCCAATGCAATGCAGCGCCGCCTTCAACACCTCCCACGATCGGTGCGCTGTGTGCATACGCGTCTCGTGCCCTGACTACGGCCGAGATGAAACCTTCCCTATCGTTGTCGACAAGTGCCTCGCCGATAGGTCCTGCCTCATCCAAAAGGCGCTCTAGCCGGCTCCGTAACGTGTGGTAATGGGCTTGCTCAATTGCTTCTAGGACCCAATCGGTGAGATCGGGCGCAGAGCTGTCAAGGGACTCTCGAACTAGCTTGATTCGTCGGTTTCGCTCAGCCTTCGAGAGTGTTCGCTTGCCGTGCTTCTCTGCCGAGTAGGACTCCAAAGCGGCGACGGCAGAATGAAACCGGTCGTTGGCGTATGAGAACGGCGCTCTGTATCTAGCGATGACCGGACCGAACGATGGTCGCAAGACGCTCCAGATCTCAAACCAACGATGAAGGCCGGCCTCCAAACCGTCGGGGATTTCGTCTGCTCTGAAGAGGAGTTCATTGCCGACAAGACGCCTTGTTGGAGCTTCAAAACGGCGTGGCTGCAACAGCGACACCCAAAGGCGCTCGTAGACAGGATGCGGGCCGTCCAACCGAACCCGCAGATCATCTAGAGCACTGAACCGACCAGTGGCCACCCAAAGAAGTACCTCTATTGGAGTGGCGACCCTGTTCACGAGCTCGTGCCACGTCAGCTCAACGGACGTGGATGCAGTGATCCGAGCTGGATAGTCCACGGTGATCGAGTCGAACTCAGATCGCGTTCTGAAGGACCCGTCGAAGTGAATGGTCACGTCGCCGAGCTGAAACTCAGCAATTTCATGAGTGACAACCGTCAGATCCAATCGGTGCGGCTTGATCGTCCGCTTCTCCTCTGGTCGTGGTGTGCCGAGCCAAGCGCTCAAGTCGCTGAGGCCGAACGCGATCGACGAGAATGTCACAGGCTCTACGGGTTCTATGTGCCCGCCAATGGCGCACTCGCAGATCCACTGCTGGCGGGTAGTCCACTCGCCAGGCCAACTGAGATTGCCGCCTAGAGACACGAGTCCCAGAAGGGTCAGCCGTGATCCCTCTTCGGACACACCCCAGACCATTGGGATCTTCTCGACGTCCTCGTCCTGAAGAGGGTCAGTCGGTGCGGGTGCACCATCCACGCCAGCGAGGTTCCCGAAGGTCGTCAGTATCGATTGTCCTGAATCAATGGTCAGTCGGCCGCCCACTCTCACGCCGCTGCCCGGTACCTCAAATGTGCCCGTCCATTCCATTTGGAAGAGGGTAGGAACCACATCTGACAGCATTGGGTGACCAAACGTGCGCTTAGAGGCATCTGACAGACAGCGGGCGCGCCAGATAGCCCGAGGTCGACCGAACCCTCAGTCCGAGAATGGGCTTTCGGTGCAAGGGAGCATCAGGTCGGACGGAGCCGGCTCCCCCCGCACAGGCCGTGGCACTGCTTGTATTTGAGGCCAGACCCGCATGGGCAACGCTCATTGCGACCTGTCTTCGCCCCAGTCCCCGATGGCTGGCGCGCCAGTTTCTTCTCTAGTTCCAACCGCCATTCGAAGGCCTCCACCTCATGCTCGCGGTCTCGGAGATGTTCACTCCACCGGCGCACCCGGTCCTCAGCTTCAGCGAGCTCGCCCTCTCGCTTGGCCAGCGCTGCCTCGTGGTCGGCCAGGCGCCGCTGCGCCTGTTCCTCAAACCCCAACCCGGACTCGCCGCTCGCGTCCCTGACCAGCGAGGCCAACTCGTGATCGATGAGTGCCGCGATGGCTCGGCCCATTGAGATCCCGGCAATGTGGCAGTAACGCTTCTACGCCGACCAGGTCGCCGGTGTCACCGGGACGCGCACCATCTGGAACCGCTCATCGCGGTCGAGCCCAGCCAACAGGTGGCGATCGAGCCTCGCCAGCGTGCCACGGTCGAGGTCCATCAGAACCTCCCCTGTCTACATGTAGACAACCCGCAACTTGTTGCAGGTGCGTGTGTAGTTGGAGGGTGGTTGGCGCGAATCGTGTGCTCGGGCTGGGACTGCGCGATCGGCTCAATCGTGGAGGTGTGTCGACTGATCGGATCGTGCATGAGGCGATTTGGATCCTCAGCTGAGAAATCCTGGGAGGTGAAGCACATGGGATGACACTCGCCCCCCGCCCTATCAATCGAGTGTCAGCGCCTTGTCCCACCGGCAGCCGGATGCCCCTGGCCGAGTTGGAGGGCTGGTGACAGGGTCTGTGACACTCTGCAGACAGGGTGGGACGATCTCATGGAGGCGTGGAAACACTTCACGACCCGCTCGGCAACACCGGCAAGCTTCTTCTGCGACCCGAGGAAGCCGCCGAGCTGTTGTCGATCGGACGCTCCAAGGTCTACGAGCTGATCGGCACAGGAGAGCTGCGATCGGTGAGGATCGGGGTCAGTCGTCGAATCCCGGCCGACGCACTCCTCGACTTCGTCGCCCAGCTGTCGAGGCGACTCTCCGGGTCCACAGCACCGCAGGAGCCAGCTTGATCCGCGTTCGAGTGACCAGCGGCGGCGAGCGGCGCTACGACGTTCGGCTGCGTGATCCTTCCGGCAGGGTCTACACGAAGACCTTCCGGACGAGGCGCGAAGCCGACCTATTCGAAGCCACCGAGAGGGCAAGTAGGGCTCGTGGAACTTGGCTCGATCCCCGTCGTGCCGAGCAGAAGGTGAGTGACGCTGCTGGGGACTGGCTTGACTCCAATCCGGCCAAACGCCCATCCTCAGTTGCTCGTGATCAGTCGGCCCTCCGGGTGCACATCCTCCCGGCGATCGGTGATCGGTCAATCGGATCGCTGACTCCCTCGGACGTCCAACGATGCGTGACTGAGTGGTCCACGTCGCTTGCTCCTCGATCAGTCAGAAGGATCTACCAGACCCTCGCCGCGATCCTGAACGCCTCCGTCCTCGATGACCGAATTGGGCGATCGCCATGTCGAGGTATCCGACTTCCAGCCATCGATCCGGTCGATCGTCCAGTCCTCTCCTCTGAGGATCTTGCCGCCCTCAGCGAAGCGCTCGGCCCTCCGTACGGGACCATGGTCTATCTCGGAGCAGTCCTGGGTCTTCGCTGGGGAGAGTGCGCTGGCTTACGCGTCGGCAGGATTGACTTCGACGAATACACGATCAGGATTGTCGAGCAGGTCACACGCGGCTCGGGGGGCAGATCCGCCCTCGGAAGACCTAAGTCGGAAGCATCCAGGCGCACCCTTGCCGTGCCGCAAGCGTTGATCACGATGCTCGGGGAGCATCTCGTGCAGCTCGACCTCGCTCGCGCAAATCGGCAGGCGTTTGTCTTCCCATCGCATGACAGCGACCACCTCGACTACTCGAACTGGTTGCATCGGATCTGGTATCCAGCCCGAGCCGAAGCGGAGTTGGATTGGGTTCAGTTCCACGATCTCCGCCGCGCCAATGCCACCGGACTTGTGGTCGAAGGCGTCGACATCAAGACGGCGCAGAAACGCCTCGGTCATACTGACCCACGACTCACTATCGGCGTCTACGCCCAGGCCACCGACGAAGCGGATCGGGCCGCGGCAGACCGCTTGGCCCGACGCTTTCTCGGACAGTCGGCCAGCCGGGGTTCGAG
Organism: Acidimicrobiia bacterium; assembly: GCA_035249605.1. Classification (GTDB taxonomy): domain Bacteria; phylum Actinomycetota; class Acidimicrobiia; order Spongiisociales; family ZC4RG35; genus JANQRA01. The sequence continues at coordinate 3,039 of DATFGI010000026.1, read as the reverse complement.
AGGGCTGGCATGATCGAGCCCTGGTCACCCAAGCAGAGGTTGGAGCAGGTCACCGACTCGGACGGCAAGATCGACAACACCAGCTACACCAGCGACCTTCTCGATTCCTACCCATAGTTTCTGCACGATCGTCGGGTCCGGATCGGGCTTCTGAAGCTGACTTTTCAGAGCATCGATATCAGCCAGTCCCTCCAACTTGAGCTGGTCATCGAGGTCTGACGACGCTATCGACTTCCTTAGGTCAGTGAGTGCGCTTGATAGCTCGATGAACTCTGTGTTCACGACGTTCCCATCGCCGACCACTGTGACACCATGAATCGTGGTGATGTTCACGCCTTGACTACCTGGCGGGCGCTCGTACAGGCTCGCACCTTCAAGCTGGTCGATGCCGATGTCCGAGATCTTGTACGTGATCTTTGCCGACGACTGGGTCGTCCCTCGTGTTGTCGTGAAAGTGCGTTCCTCGACGACCTCGCTGATCCAGCCCTTCTGGAGGAGATAGTCCAGGTTGCTTGCGACGATCTGTTGCTTCAAGCCGTACATGGACTTCATGGCGCTTTGTAGGTCACGGACCCCAACTGCAGTTGCTTTCACACTCCTCGCGTTCTGATGAACCTCGTATAGGTAACGCAATAGCGCATCTCTCACAACGTCATTCGGGTTGGGCAAGACGCTCCCCTTTGGATTCGCCTCCGCGTCTCAACGGAATCACTTCAGCTATTTGTGGCATCTCCCATGCTGCGTAGCCGTGCAAGTCGGCGGGGTTACCGCCGATTGCCCGCGCCGACATTGCCGTGGCGGCGGAGAGATGAGCTTCTCCAGTCTTCTGGGTCAATGACCTGCTTAGCCACCTTGCTTCTTCAAGTCCGACCGATACGGGCTCTGCCTTGTTCCATCCGCGCGACGAGATCTGTTTGTACAAGGAGCGAGCCTGATCTGAGTCCAGTCTGCCAAGCTCCTTGAATCTGCCAACGAGCGACTTCACCGAGACACCCCAGACGGACTTAATTTGGAGCAACGTGTTGAGTGTGATGCGTCCTCCCTCCTGTTCCAGATGCTCAACCAAAGCGTCAGCCGGAGTCAGAAATGCAGCCGCCACTCGGTTCGCCTGGCGTTCCAGGGTGTTGCTCTCGGTGCGGTCTCTGGGTGGCGGCAGGTGCGAGTGAAGGGCAAGGTGTGCCAACTCGTGAGCCACCGTGAATCTCTGCCTATCGCCAGGGACACTTTCCGAATTGGCTACGCAGATCACGGGGAGCCCATCTGACCTGAGAGAGAGACCCCAGTGGCGTCCCAGCTCCGATGGGAATGGAAGGACAATGCACCCGAGCCTTTCCGCTGCGCGAATCATGTTCGACACCACGTCGCCGGTCTCAATTGAGGCGAGGTCTCGGAGTTCATTCGCAATGTCTTGAAGGTCTTGATCGTTATCCGCGTCGGTACTCGCATACGACGGTGTCAGGTCAGGAAGCGCCTTGAGCCCCAGAAGTCGAATGTATTCCACAGCCGTGATGCAGGCCGCTACTCGAGCATCGCTTTCTCTCTTGCTTGCATCTGAATACGCCCGAAGCATGGGGCGGGTTGTCTCAGACAGTCCAAGCTCATTGGTTAGGAAGTCAACGGAGTAACCGAAAGCGTCAGCGATCTTTCGAACCTGCTCGTCGGTTGGAGCCGCTCGACCTCGTTCGATCTGTGAGATGAGAGCTGCGCTGAATCCGATTCTCCTCGCGAGATCCGCTTGGTCCCAGCGTCGCATCAGTCGCAGACGACGAAGCCTCGTTGGAAACTCGGTCATGTCATGGATCGGTAGTCCGACGATCAGCCGGCGCGCTCGTCAATGTCGTCCTCGCCGGGCAATTCGAGATCTTCGTCAAGTCCCTTGAACGGAGGCGGCTCGAACACTGGCAGGGGTATGGCAACCTCATGAGCCAGCTTCAGCCGACCGGGTCTTCCATTGGCGAAACCAACTGGGAGCGCCGCGACGATCTCCTTCAAGGATTGAACGGCAGGGTCGTAGATGTACGCCAACACCCACTGCTCCGTCCGAGAAGCGACCGGCGGACCAAATAGTCTTCCCTGGATCCCGATGTCAGGGTTCGACAGGAGGCTGTCGTTGCTGGCCAGTACAACTAAGCGGCCAAGCGCATCTCGTCTCGCTGATCGAATACGGAAGCATCGTTGGACCTGTCCTTCAGTCAAGATTATTTCCCTACCACCCAGCTGCATGACATCAACCGGCAACCCACCCTCATCGACAGCCGATCCAATCAGAGCTCGCCGCAGAACTGTCTCGACCCAACCCTGGTCAAACGCAGGATCAAGTTGACCAACCTTGTCGAACAGGTAACCCTTCGTCTGCAGCGCTGTGTCGATCAGAGTGGCGGCCAACGCCAGTTGTCGCAGGGTGAATTGCGGGAGCGGCTCGCTCATTGGCAGGGAATGTGACATTTGCGGTAATACTTTTAGCGCCGATGTCACGTCGTTGTCAACGACCCACGGCTAGCGCGATCCGTCAGGGACCAAGCTTCCGCGCGATGGACGCGCGATGGGACCCGGTCTCAAACAAGCAGGCCGCTCCGGAGAGCGGCCTGACCTGGGGTTTCTGAGTCGGGACGGCGGGATTTGAACCCACGACCTCAGCGTCCCGAACGCTGCGCGCTACCAAACTGCGCCACGTCCCGATTGCGTCGAAATGCTAGGCGGGTTGCGGGGTCTAGCCCATTCGGACATGCCGAGAACCGTTCTTGGCCGAGTATGGGCACCGGATACGCTGACCGTGGAGGCACGGTATTGACTCGATGGGAGGAACGATGACGGCCTACGACGCCCGCCTGCGTCTGGACGGCGCCGACGAGGCACCAATTCAGGTTGTGATCGATCTCACCGACGATCGGCTCACCATGAAGTCGGGGGACGTGGAAGTCGCCGACTGGTCGCGGAGCGAGATCCGGGTCTCCCCTTTGCTCGACGGCTTTCACATTCGCGCCGAAGGGGAAGAGATCATCCTCGATGTGACCGACGAGGCTCGGTTCGCCCTAGACC
>DATFGI010000025.1:0-14638 GCA_035249605.1 Acidimicrobiia bacterium | reverse complement strand
ACGTCGACCACCACCACGATTCCGGTGACTACGACATCGGAACCGCAGCTGGAGGCGGCCGTCGTTGTCACGCGGATACGGACAGACGAGGAGGTGGTGGCCCTCACTTTCGATGCCGGCTCCGACCGCGGTTTCGCCGCCGAGATCCTGGACACCCTGGCGGCACACGGCATCAAGGCCACGTTCGGAATGACTGGCAAGTGGGCCGAGTCGAATCCGGACCTGCTGCAGAGGATGGTGGAGGAGGGCCACGCGTTGATCAATCACACGTATGACCACCCCCATATGGAGACTCTCAGCACCGACCGGCGTCTCTGGCAGCTGGCCAGGGCCGAGGAGCTCATCGCAGCGATCACCGGCACCACCACCAAGCCTTACTTCCGGCCTCCTTACGGGTCCTACAACAGCCAGGTGCTCATCGATGTCGCATCTGCCGACTATCGCTACTCGGTGATGTGGACCGTGGACTGTCTGGGCTGGAAGGGCTTGCCCCCAACGGAAGTGGCCACCCGATGTGAAAACGCGCTGCAGCCGGGCGCCATCCTGCTGATGCACGTCGGGGCCGCTTCCACCGATTACGCCGCCCTCGAGGACCTCATCTCCGCCATCGACCACGACGGCTACCGCTACGCCACCATCCCGGAGTTGCTCCCATGAAACGACTGGCCCTCTCGCTCGTCGCCCTATTGGTCGTGGTCTCCTGCCAGGCGGAAGCGGTGCCCGACGAAAGCACCACGCCGCTTCCGACCACGACGTCCAACGTCGCGCCTAGTTCCACCATGGCCGCGACGACCACCACCGCACCGACCACAACAACAATCCCAATTCCCGAAGTGGAGTCGGCTATCTACCTGTTCTTCGAGGGTTATCCGGTGGCGCCCGGTCCTTACCTGACGGCGGTCTCCCGACCCGGGATCGAGGACCTGGACGAAACCCTGACCGCGCTGCTCGAGGGAGTTACCGAGAACGAGGCCACGGTCGGGCTGTCGTCGACCATCCCCGAAGGCACCGTGCTACTCGGAGTCGAAGTGTCGGGAGGTGTCGCCCTTGTCGACCTCAGCCGCGAGTTCGAATCAGGCGGAGGGTCGCTGAGCATGATGGGACGGGTGGCCCAGATCGTGTACACCGCGACGAGATTCGACGACGTCGACTCGGTACGCTTCCTGCTCGAAGGTGCTCCCCTCGACGCGCTGGGTGGGGAGGGGCTGATCATCGACCGCCCCCAGACTCGCTCGGACTGGACCGAGCTGATCCCGCCAATCCTCGTCGAGGAGCCGCTGTGGGGATCTACGGTCGGAACGCTGATCGACATCACCGGAACCGCGGAACTGGAATCAGGGATGGTCTCTTACGTGATCGTTGACGCTGACGGGCTGATCATTCACGAAGGAGAGATCGCAAGCATCCCCGGTCAACGAAGCGACTTCTCCGCCGGCGTCGTTCTCGAGGAGATTCCCAATCCGGGGATGGGCTCGATCATCGCCTGGGAATGGGCGCCGGACGGTTCACAACGGTACGTCCTCGAGTCCCCGTTGATCCTGGTCGATCAGCCGTGACGTCAGACATGCTTTCTGTGCCTGGGGGAGTCAATGGCTGTGGCTTCGTACGGGGCTCCACGATCGACCTCTGACAAGCCTAAGCAGGTCACGAACGTGCCACCGACTTTAATCAAGAAGGGGTCTTTGTCCCCTGTCCACGGCCTGATCTGACCCGTTGAATCTGGTGACACAAGGTCTGAAAGGAGGCCGGACATGAAGGCAATGGTCTATCACGGACCCGGGAAAAAGGCCTGGGAGGACGTAGCCAAGCCCGAGATGGTCGACGACACGGACGCGATCGTCCGGGTCGACTCGGTGACGATCTGCGGCACCGACCTTCACATCCTCAAAGGGGACGTGCCCGCGGTGACCGACGGCCGGATCCTCGGTCATGAAGCCGTCGGTACGGTCGAACAGGTCGGTTCGGGTGTGAAGCGAGTCCAGCTCGGTGACAAGGTGCTGGTGTCGTGCATCACGTCGTGTGGAACTTGCCGTTTCTGCCGTCAGGGTCGTTACGGCCAATGCCTCGGCGGTGGTGGCTGGATACTCGGTCACCTCATCGATGGCACCCAGGCGGAGTACGTACGGGTTCCGTTCGCCGACACGTCCACCTATCCAGCGCCCGATGGCGTCGTGGACGAGCAGCTTCTGATGCTCGCCGACATTCTCCCGACCGGTTATGAGGTCGGGGTTCTCAACGGCGCGGTCGAGCCTGGCGACGTGGTTGCTGTTGTTGGTGCCGGTCCCATAGGCCTGGCGGCGATCCTCGGTGCCCGGCTGTTCAGCCCGAGCCATGTCGTCGCCATCGACCTGGCGGATAGCAGGCTCGAGGCAGCCAAGCAGTTCGGTGCCGACCTGACCATCAACAACGTGACGGTCGACCCCAAGGAGACGATTGCCGAAATGACCGACGGGCTCGGTGCCGATGTGGCTATCGAGGCGGTCGGCGTGCCGGAAACGTTCGAGTTGTGTGCCTCGCTGGTCCGGCCCGGAGGTCGTGTCGCCAACGTTGGCGTCCATGGTGAGCCGGCCACGCTTCATCTCGAGGAGCTGTGGATCAAGGACGTGACCATCACCACCGGGTTGGTGGACACGTTCTCGACACCCACGCTGCTTCGCCTCATCGAAGCGGGGCTGCTCAATCCGTCGCCGCTGATCACCCATCATTTCGAAATGGGTGAATTCGAGAAGGCGTACGACGTCTTTATCCGTGCGTCGGAGACGGGCGCGTTGAAGGTGGTCCTCAGCAAGGACTGACCTTCAACATGAAGGAGTGATGGCCCCGGCACATGTGCCGGGGCCATCGTCGTGTCAGTGGTCGTCGAGCGCCCCCTCGAGGAACCCGATGACTGTCCGCTCCCACTCGGCGGGTGCCGTGGAGAGACCATCAACGTGGCGGGAACCCGGGATCGTCCACACCGTCACATTGTCGGGTGATGTCTCCTGGAGGTGCGCCGCTGCCTTCCCTTCATCCGGCACGTCGCCAGCGGTGACCATCAGTATCGGCGTCGGGTCAGCCGAAACGGCAGCAGTCGCCAATGACGGGGGCTGGCTGGCTGCGGTGAGCAGGTCGGTGAACCCATACTGGAGCCACTCCAGTCTGACCTGGATCCAACCCCGCCACCCGTATTCCTCGATGAGCCAGATCTTGTCCGCATGTGTTCTCGCAGTGGCCCCTTCGGCCACTACGGCAGCGATCCTGTCGTCCGATCCGGCGGCGCCGATGGCCTCTTCGCCTCCCATCGACAACCCGAGAACAGCAATGCGTGACGGGTCGACCTCGTGTTGGTCGACAAGGAAGTCCACCGCTGCTTCGATGTCGGATTCGCCGTACCAGCCGAAGTCCATCGCCTCGCCTTCGCTGCGACCGTGTCCCCGGGCGTCGGTGATCAGGACGCCGTAACCGTTGTCGACCAGCACTGCGGCTTGTCGGGTCACGTCGGAAGCCGTCGAGCCGGACCCGTGACGCACGACCGCGACCCTGCCGTCGGGTGGCGGCACATACCATCCCCACAACCCGACGTCGAGAAATGGACCTGTCGGCTGCCCGGCCCCAGGTCGATCGGAGGGGTGTTCGCCGAAGGGGGGATGTTGGTGGCGATGACCGCCGGTGCCAAGGTCCAGACCAGCACTGCGACCACCAGCAGTGATAGCAGGCCGACAGTCAGACGAGACATCCATTGCAACCCCCTGGTGACGCGGCTCAGACCGAACGGGGTTAGAACCAAACCCATGGCCAGAGCCGCGGTCGCCGCCACCGACTCCCAGGTCACGACACCCGCCCGGAGCCAGCGCAATCCGAGGCCTATCCCGACGACGAGACCGCCCACGCCGAACAGCAGGGCTGTGATGCCCTTGAGCCTTTCGGGGCGCGGTCGGACCGAATCATTGACGGTCGGCGCCACCGTGGCCTTCACGTCTCGACCCTCAGATTGTGCCTCGCCGTCTGTGCGTTCGGGAGGAGAACGATGGCAAGCGATCCTGCGATCAGCAGCGGGTGCATGACAGGGTGAAACGGGACCAGGAACAGCTCGACGATCTCGAAGGCGAGCAGCACGAGTCCGATGGCCACAGCCCCGATCCAGGGCCAGCGGTAGCCGACGCGGCACTCAATGCCGGCTGCCCACTTCCATTTCCACGGGAAGAGAAGACCGGCAACAGTGACCACCGCCGCCGCCGCGATGCCCAGAAGGAACATTCCCGGCCAGAAGTAATCGTCGACCGGGGCGCCGTCCAAGAACGCGGGCGACATCCCGAGCGGGTCGACCGGGTTGGTCACCATCGATATACCCCCCTGAAGTGCGCCTATCACCAGGAGGGACAAGAGAACGGCGAGCGTGGTCACGGGACTGGGCGGCCTGACCTTCACGCGCCGGTTCTCTCGTGTTGGAACTGCCGTAGCCATTGTGGCTCCTTCCGAAAATCGGGATCCCCCCGAGTATCCGACTGCCGCCGAGCCGGGTGGTAGAGGCTTTCGATAGTGGTGGTCGGGTCTCCTGAGGCAATCGTCTCCAGCACAGGTGACCAAAGGCCCTGTTCCGCTAGCGCGCAAGGTTGTCCAATTGCGGCGAGAAGGGAGCAGTCATGTCAACCATGCAGATCGACGTTTCACCCGCGTTGAAGCGGGCCGGAAGACGGTTCGGCTATGGCGTCGCCGTAATGATCAACGTGGCGATGCTGATCGTCGTCCAGTACATCTACGACTGGGGGTGGCTGCCTTTCCTGACGGTCGAGTTCGCCGAGGTGGTGCCGTGGATCAGCTTTTCCCTGATGGCTTCGATCCTGGCAAACCTCGTGTACCAGTTCAACGAAGCGCCGCCGGTGAAATCGTCCGGCCAGATCCTGGTCAACCTGATCAGCATCTTCGTTTCGTATCGGGTCTTTCAGATCTTCCCGTTCGACTTCACGGGATTCGACATCGACTGGGCGATCGTCGTCCGGATCGTCTTGATCCTGGCGATGGTCGGCGCAGGCATTGGCGTGCTCACCGAGGCGTTCAAGCTCGCCTCGAGTGGGCCAGAGAAAGGAGGGAGGTGAAGGATGCCTACAGCATCCGAACCGATGTACGACACCGCCGAGGCGGGAACGCAAGCTGAGAAGAGGCTCTACAGGAGCAACACTCAGCGGGTGGCTGCAGGTATCTGCGGTGGTCTCGGCGATTACTTCGCCGTGGATCCGGTCTGGTTCCGGGTCGGGTTTGTGGTCCTGGCACTGGGGGGTGGATCGGGGATTCTGATCTACCTTCTCATGTGGCTGATAGTCCCACCGGCGCCCGACGGCTACGAGGCCCAACCATCGGGCCGAGGCTCGATTACCGGGGCCGCGGTGGTCGGTGTGGTGTTCATGATCGTGGGCACCATCGCACTGGTGAACACCGTTGCCCCATGGGTCGGGCAATACGTCTGGCCGATCGTCTTCGTGTTGGGCGGTCTGGCCCTGTTTTCAGGAGGTCTGAATCGTGACTATCACCGATAGGCCGCCCAGCCAACAGCGCTCTCCTGGGGTCGGCAGGCGCCGGCTCTCGATGCCTCAGATGGTTGGTGGAGGGGTCCTGGTTCTCATCGGCATCCTCTGGCTGTTGGAGAGAACCGGTGCGCTCGACATCAGTGTCACCGCCGTGCTCGGTCTGAGCACCATGGTCGTCGGTATCTCACTGATGCTGTTGGCCCGGGAGGGGCCACACGTCGGTCTCATCGTGTTCGGGACTCTGCTGGCGTTCGTCACCTTGGTCACCGCGGCGGCCCCCTTGGAGGGTTTCCAGGGCGGTGTGGGTGACCGCACGGTCGCTGTGTCGTCGGTGGAAGACATCCGAGCCGACTACAACCTCGCAATGGGGACACTCACCATCGATCTTCGCGACATCGAAGATCTCGGAGCGTCCACGCGACTGACCGCCAGCGTTGGGATGGGTGAGCTCGTGGTCCGTGTGCCCGCTGACTTCGAGATCGACGTCGAAGCAGGCGTCGGGGCTGGAGAAATCGAGATCCTGGGAAGGGTCATCGACGGAGTCGGCATCGACGACACCTATGAATCCCCGGGATTCGAAGAGAGCGATCAGCGTCTCTTCCTCGATCTGGAGGTATTCACCGGACGAGTGGAGGTGACTGATGAGTAATCGATTCCATGTCGGCACCTTCTTCTCAGGTGTCGTCCTCACCCTGGCCGGGGCTGCCCTGGCAGCAGCCGGTTTCGGATGGTGGGACATGTCCTCGCTCGACCTGCGGTATGTCGCTCCCGGATTCGTGATAATGGTCGGTGTCGTGATCCTGCTCGGTGCGCTCGTGCCCGGCCGACGCGGACAGTCGAGCTCGGATACGTCCGCATAGGGCGCAAGCGAGACCCGGGCAGGAGTGCCTTGCCCGGGTCTCGTCCCACCACCATCTGAGGTTGCAAGGAATGAACGAAACAAGCATCAAGATCCTCGTAACGGCGGGCTCCAAACATGGAGCCACTGACGAGATAGCCCGAAAAATCGCCGACGTCCTGACTGCGAGGGGGTTCGAGGTGGCCAACTCCGCTCCAGATCAGGTCGACGACCTGTCCGGCTATGACGCCGTCGTATTGGGAAGCGCTGTCTATGCGGGTCACTGGGTCGCTGAAGCGAAAGCGCTGGCCGGACTCGTCGCCGACGCCGGCCCCGGCATGCACGTCTGGCTGTTCTCGAGCGGCCCGATCGGAGATCCGCCCAAGCCCGAGGAGGAACCCGTCGACGTAGCCGCGCTAGTGGCGGAAACCTCGGCTCGGGATCATCGAGTGTTCGCCGGCAAGATCGACAAGTCGAAGCTGAGTTTCGGCGAGAAAGCCATCGTCATGGCGCTCCGCGCCCCAGAAGGTGACTTTCGAGATTGGGAACAAATAGAAGGCTGGGCGAATGAGATCGCCGAAAGCCTGCAGCGAGAGGTGCGTGAGACGTGACCGACAATCAGGAACAAGACCAAACGAAGTGGGTCGAGGAGGCGGAGGAGGCGTTGAACCGTGCCGGCGACGCGATCAAGTCAGCCTGGGAACAGACACGAGACGCCCGCATGACGGCATTGGAGACAGCGAAGGATGCAGCCAAGCGTCTGGGGGAGGCCATCGACCAGGGGATCGCGGTCGCCAAGCAGACCTGGGATCCGTCCGCCGGGGAGCCCGCCGCCGATGGTGAGACCGGGCCGCCTCCAACAGAAGGATCGGCATCGGAGCAGGCAGAGTGAGCAAGACAGGGGCTACTCCCGTTAACGACCTGGAGGGAGCCGCCCAAGGCCAGGAGCTGCTCAGGGCATCAGGTGCGGATCTCTCGATCGGACAGACCAGGGAGGAGGCCACGGTGTCGGGATGGCTACCCCCCGACGTCAGCGGCGAGTGGCCGTCCCCGGAAACACATCAGGGGATCGTCGATCGGCGCCAGGATTTGTACGACGCCATGCAGCGACTCGAGTCGAGTGTCGCCCGGGCCAGCGGACAGGATGATTGGGCTGTAGTCGTCGGCCATGCTCTGAAGGTGATGCTCGATGCCCTGCAGCGTCATGTCATCGAGACCGAAGCCGACGACGGGCTCCTCGCCGAAGTCGTGGATCGTGCCCCAAACCTGGCTCCTGATGTCGCCACCTTCCGGAAGGACCACGATGACCTCTTGCACTCGTGTCGCGCAGCAAGCGAGCTCGTGGCCAACCAGTCGGCTCCCGCCGAGATCAGACGCAAGGTCCTGTCTTTGCTGGGGCGACTCGCCATCCACCGTCAGCGCGGGGCAGAGCTCCTGTTCGACGCTTACAACGTGGACCTCGCGGCAGGAGACTGATCGCCCAGCCACCGCCGTAGGTAAAGTTCTGCCCGGTCGATGGCATGGTCGTCGCCCGATGTGGCGATATAGCCGTCGGGGCGGACCAGGACCCAGGCGGGACGGCGTCGGTCGGAGGCGCTAGCCGGACCGAATCGATCGATGGTCACGATCTCCTGGTGGGTCTTCGCTAGCCGTTCGAGGGGCGAAATGTCGACGCTGTCGTGGAGCACGAGAAGATGAAAGCTCCTGGCATCGAGTAGATGGTGGACCCTCGACACGCCGCCGTCGTCGACCAAGCCGTCGGGGAGACGCCGCCCTGACCCGTACCGAGACGAAACACGATCGCCATCCAACGCGCCGTGCCGGTATCTCGTGTCGAGACCGGAGACCATCCTGGCGACCGTCGACACCAGTCTGGGACGGGGGAGCAGGAGGCTGGCCACGGGGCGGGCCGCCAAACTTCGCCCCCAACGCAAGGGTGCGAACTGAGAGACCTCGAGGGCAAATGCCAGCCCGGTGAGCCTCACAACCTGCCTTGCCACCGGACGCCGCTCCATCTCATAGGAGTCGAGGAGGGAGTCCGGGGCGCCCCGTATGGCCAGACCGATCTTCCACCCCAGGTTTGCCGCATCCCCGATCCCGGTGTTCATTCCTTGAGCTCCCGCCGGGCTATGTACATGGGCCGCGTCGCCGGCGAGGAACACGTTTTCCCGGCGATAGGTGTCCGCCATCCGATGCTGTGGTCGCACGACCTGGACCCATTCGATGTCGACCACATCGACCTGCCCGTAGGTTTGACGTTCTATGAGGGCCTTCGCCCCTGCCGGGGTCTCCACACCCTGCCAGGGACCGATCACACGCCAGGCTCCGGAGGGAAGCGGGAAGAAGAAGAGGATCCCCTTTGCCCCGAGGAAGGCGTGCAGGGTCCCGGACTCGAGGTCTCCATTGGTAGTGGCGTCGGCGATGAGGATCGACTCCCGATATCGCCTCCCCCGAAACCGAATCCCGGTCTCCCGACGGACCGTGCTGTCAGCTCCATCGCATCCAGCCAGGTGATGACTGTCGATGTGTTGCTCCTCGCCCTCCATGTCAAAGCGGGAGACGATCCGCCCCTCGTTGGTCTCCCAGCCTATGAAGTCGGCCCCCCATTCGACGCTCACCCCGACAGTTTCCAACGACCTCCTCAAGACGGCCTCGACCTCGGGCTGGGGCGCAAAGAAGACAAAAGGGAACTCCGTGGCGGGCAGGTGTAATTCCCCCAGGCTCCCCTCGATAGTCGGATCCCGGCTGTGGATCGCGAGGTCGACTTTCGACAAGCCTCTCGTCAGGAGCTCCTCCGCCACTCCCAGGCCACGCAGGATCTCCATGGTGCGCGGATGAACCGCGAGTGCCGGGGCCCGGGTACTGGGTTCGGTGCGACGTTCGAGGATCCGTACCTTGGCCCCCATCATCGATGCGTGAAGCGCCAGGGTGAGCCCGGTGGGGCCGGCGCCGACGACGACTAGATCGCTAACTGGGCTCATTCGCATGCACTGCCCGCCGCCCTACAGGCAACCACCAAGCCTCATCCGGGACCGGTGCCTCCTTCGGCTCCATACCCGCGAGAAACTCGACACGGGATCGGCCCTCGATGATGCGATAGGCGAAGCTTCCGTGCTGCACCCAAGGTCTCAACACCACCCTCAAGGTCTCGGCATACTCGACGGCGGCATCAGGGCCCTCCCACTCGTAGATCCCCCGGTAGTAGCCGGTTTGCCGGTCCGTCAACCACAGCTTCGTTTGAAAGCCGCGATGAGCCGCGAAGAGAAGTGTGTTCACAAGCGACTCGAGCCGGAACAGCCAATGAGCCAGCCGACTGGAGCCGATCAGACGGAGTCTGAACCTGACGACGATGAGCACCAATCCTTCGTAGGTTCTTCGACGCATCGTGGTTTCCCTGTACACGTCCGAACGGCTCCCGTCGGCGAACAGGACACGTCTTCCACGGTTCTCTGTCGGTAACGCGATCTCGTTGCGAGCCAGCAGTGCCAGTGTCCTCGCCACACATCGTGTCTCTGCGGCCAGGACCGCGATCCTGGTCTTGACAGCTCCTCCATCGGGCCGGGTTGTGTCGACGATCATGCTTCGAGGATGTTGGAAGTTCCCCGGCCGCTCAAGGGTCCAAAGTCACACGTGGTCGGTCGCTACGGACCCTGATAACCAGTCCCGACTCCTCGTTCTCCGGCGTCGATGGTCGATGAGGCGGCGTTACGCCCTCCAGCCTGGGAACTGTGTCCTCGATGATGTCCCATACCGGCAATGACGAAGGACCCGAACGCGGGACCGGGACTCGCGAGAGAGAGTCCCGGTCCCTGATTGCCACTTAGATGATCAGGATCACAGCGAATGCGACGGCGCCACCAAGGGCAGCCAGCGCCAGAACCGTGCCCACGATCACAGGGATCGTGTATGCCCGATCGTCGAGATAGGTCATCCGAGCGAAGAGCCCGAATGCGGCCGTCAGCAGTAGACCGGCCGCGATGAACATGCCGAAGTACCAGCCCTCAACAAGACCACCGAGGAACCAATCAGCCGGCACGTAGTACATCCACGCACCAACTCCGGCCGTCAGCAAACCTGCGATCCCAGCCACCAACTCGGTGAAGTAGGATCGTCGCGTCGGCATCCGGGTGACATCTCCCATCGGTCTCGCACGAAGCACTGTCACAGAGATCACCTCCTTTCCTGGATAACCCGTTGCGGGTCATCCAGTCGCGATCATCCGATTCGTGCGTCGAAACCGGTAGAGGCTTTGGACCATTTCTTCAGCCGGAGATGTGCGGCCACGGCAGCATCGAAGATTCCCGGCTCTCTCAGTCTTCAGTCGACATCCCGGAGACCAGCCGCGATGTCGCAACGATCAGGAGAAACCCGAGGGCCGCGAGACCACCAGCCACTGCCCACAGCTCAATGGGGAGCGCGGTCGTCTTGAACAGACGATTGCCGATCTCGGTGGCCACGACTAGCACCTGAAGCAGCACCGAGACCAGAACGGCACCGTGGAGGAGAGGGTTCCTGATGAGGCCGTCCCGCCACCCGGACTCAGCAACTCTCAGTGAGTAGATGTACGTCAGTTGCACGAGCACGAGTGTCGTGAATCCGAGTGTCCGGGTCACCTCCCACTCGAAACCTCCATCAACCCCGTACGCGTAGGCAAGCAGTACGACTCCGGCCAGGAGGGCTCCACGAATGAGGATATTGAGTTGGCTCCGCCGGTCGAGCAGAGATCGCCGGCGGCTTGGGGGGCGCTTCATGACGTGCCGATCCGGCGGGTCGAAGCCGAGCGCCACCGCGGGAAGACCATCGGTCACGAGATTCATCCACAGGATCTGTGTTGCCAGTAGCGGGTCGCCGAGTGCGCTATAGGCGAGGAACCCGACGAAGACCACAATGATCTCGCTCACATTCGCTGCCAGTAGGAAGGCGATCACCCGTCGGATGTTGGAGAAGATGGTCCGGCCGCTGCGAATGGCTGTGACGATGGTGGAGAAGTTGTCGTCGGCGAGCACGATGTCAGAAGCGTCGCGGGCGACGTCGGTTCCTGAGCCCATCGCAACGCCGACGTCCGATATCCGAAGCGCCGGAGCGTCGTTGACTCCATCGCCGGTCATGGCAACGATCTCCTCCTTGCTCTGCAAGGCGCGAACGATCCTCACCTTGTCGCTCGGGTCGACACGGGCATAGGTCCCGATCCTGTCGACTCGAGTCTCGAATTCATCGTCCTCGATCCGGTGCAGCTCGCGACCACTCAACACCTCACGGTCGTTCAGCAGCTCCAGTCGGCCAGCGATGGCTCGTGCGGTCACCTCATGGTCACCGGTGATCATGACGACGCTGACTCCGGCGCCGGTCGCCTCCTCGACCGAGCCCTTCGCCTCGTCCCGAACCTGGTCGCTCATGCCGACGAGAGCCACGAGCACCAGATCGTCTTCGATCGACAGCAAGTCCGACGGCACCGAGTCGAGCTCGCGGTAGGCCAGGCTCAGGGTACGGAGGCCCGTCTCCGCCATCTCCTCGGCGGCTTCGAGCCAGCGGCGAGACCGCTCCGAATCGAGTTGTGCCACCCCCGAACCCGTCTCCACTCTGGAACAGGCCGGCACGACGACCTCAGGGGCACCCTTGACTGCGACGAGACTGTGACCTCCAGACTTGTGGAGAGTCGTCATCCGTTTGTTGACGGATTCGAACGGGATCTCATCGATCCGGGGCCAGTCCGACCTCGTCTGGCCGGGGTCCAGAAGCTCGCTGGCAGCTCGGAGCAGGGCGATCTCGGTGGGATCCCCACGCCAGCCGTCCTCGGTGGTCCTGGCGTCGTTGCACAGGACGGCCAGTCGGGCGAAACGCTCGACCCGCGGATCGGAGGCCGCCGAAACGAGTTCCGTGACCCGGCCTCCTTCGAGCATCACCTCCTGAACCCGTATCTCGTTGCGAGTGAGAGTGCCGGTCTTGTCGGTGCAGATGACCGTGACCGCTCCGAGGGCTTCCACGGCCGGCAGACGACGGACGATCGCATTGAGACGGGCCATCCTCTGCACGCCAAGTCCGAGGGTGACCCCGACCACGGCAGGAAGGCCCTCAGGTATGGCCGCCACCGCAAGTGCCACCGCAAGCAGGAACATCGATTGAAGCGGCCTTCCCTGGGCGAGGCCGATCGCCGACACCAGCAACGCAACACCGCCGGCGAGGATCCCGAGCCGACGCCCCACATGAGCCAGTTCCCGCTCCAGGGGAGTTGGCGGCTCGTCTTCACTGAGCATCCCGGCGATCCGACCTATCTCGGTCATCTGCCCGGTCGACGTCACCAGGCCGATTCCACGCCCCTTGACCGCAACCGTACCGGCGAAAACCATCGACGCCCTGTCGCCGATGCCCGCTTCGGAAGTCACCGGGCTGGTCGACTTGTCCACCGGCGTCGACTCTCCGGTCAGCTCAGACTCGTCCATCTGCAACCTCGAGACGGAGACGACTCTGGCATCGGCGAACACGCGATCCCCGGCCTCGATCACCACCACATCACCGGGAACGATCTCCTCGGTTGGAACCTGCGATTCCCTGCCACCTCGGACCACTTTGGCTTCGGGAGCAGCGAGCCGGCGGAGTGCTTCGGCAGCATCCACCGCCTTGGCCTCTTGCACATAACCGATCGCAGCGTTGAGCAAGACGATGGCCACGATGACGATCGCTTCGAGCCAGTCTCCGAGCAAAAGGCCGCTGATGAGGGCGGCCACGATCAGGATGATGACCAGCACGTCTTTGAACTGCCTGGCGAGGAGCTCCCAACGCGTGGGTCCGGGATCCTCAGCGATCCGGTTGGGCCCCGCTTCTTCCAGGCGCCTGCGGGCCTCGTCGGGATTCAGACCAGAATCGAGATCGACACCCATTTCGGACGCGACTTTCTCGACGGTCACCGCATGTGGTGCCGACACGGCGGTCAGATTCGATCCGGGAGAGTCCATGGGGGTTGGCGGTCAGCCTTCAGGTCGAGTCTGTCAGCGTTGGCAAGGGAAGGATGCGCCGACGCGCGTTACAGAGCGGATAGCCGCATCGTATGACCCCGTTCGAGCAGGTGAGGCTGCCGCGCCGCCCGTCAGGATGAGGTCGAGCACTTCATCAAGGCCTACCTCCCGCGTGCTGCTGCGCTTCGTCTACCAGCTGGGTCCTGGAGGAATGGCACGACCATTTCGCCGGCCGTGTTGTCTATCGCCCTGGTGAAGTGGTTTTGAATCGACACCACACCGTCGAGTCGCGTGGTCACCCCAGGGAGCAAGGCGGCAGGACCAAGGGCCAGCACCTCCGGCTATCTGAAGCCGAACTCTTCGATTCAGGTTCTCGAAAACGCCCAAGTGACGTGGTTAGGGACCAATGACAGGCGCGGCCGGGACCTACTCCTCTCCAACCGGAGCCTCCACTCGGTGAGGATGCCCGGTGTAAGGCAGATCTCACCCAGAAGGAGAGTCTCTAATGACTGCCATAGAAGTCCGGCCGGCTCGAGTTGCGGAGAAGCAGGGCCGCACCAGCCTCGTCCTGGCCATTGCCGGGATCATGGCTCTGGTCGTCGGGTTGGGCAGTGTCGCCGGTGGGATATTCGGCGCCTGGTACACCTACGATCAGGCGGTGGCCCAAAGCGTCGTCACCCCTGACGACGCCGCCATCCCCGAGACCCCGGTCCGTGGCCCGTTCACGATGTGGGCACAGTCCGACATCATCACCCACCATCAGTTGGACAGCACCGAAGGGCTGTACTACGCCGAGATGGAGCGCGAGGTTCCACAGCTCGACGAAGCCGGTCAGCCGGTGCTCGATGAGAATGGTGAGCCGGTGATGGTCCCGAACGAGGCCCGAGCCTCTTGGATCAACGCCACCGCCCTGACGACGGCGCTCGGACTGGGGATCGTGTCCTACGCATTGTCGGCCTTCGCCATCGCTTCCGGCCTGGCCCTGGCATTCGCCGGATACGCTTTCCTTTACATCCGCAGACGGGCACTGATCGTCTGACGCCACCGTCACGTCTGGAAGCAACGGGGTCCCGGCTCAGCCGGGGCCCCGTTCTCGTTTTGGCGCGGGGGCAGGCCCGACTCTGGTCCCAAGAGCTAGGGACCAAAGGCTGTAGTAGACGCCACACATCGAGGTCGACAATGAGAGGAACGATTGAAAGGAGTCGTGATGACGGTTCGGGAACTGGTTGGAGGCGGGGTCGTATCGACCGAACCTTCCGCCACGCTACGCGAGGCGGTTCGCCTGATGGTCGCCAACGATGTTGGCGCCCTTGCTGTGAAGGGCGGTGGCGGGCTCGTCGGCA
>DATFGI010000024.1:0-4018 GCA_035249605.1 Acidimicrobiia bacterium | reverse complement strand
CTCGAAAGCGGTGCGGAACTCGTCGTGCTCCTCTTCCTCGGCGCGTCCCTGGCTCTCGTCTGACTTGGTGGCGGCGGGGGCGAGCAGCTCGTGTTCGAGCCGTTCCCGTTCCTCACGGGCACGACGCATCATCGCGTTCATGATCGTTTTCCATGTCTCTCGGAGCGGTATGCCCGCCCCACCAACACGTGGAATGGGTTAGAGATATCGCTCCCTGAGCCTGCTGGAGACGTAGTCCATCGCTGCGACGACGATGGCGATGGCAAGGATCTGGGCGGCCGCACCCCGGTAGTTGAGCAGGTTGATGTTCTGTTGGAGGACGAGCCCGATCCCACCGCCTCCAACGAACCCGATGATCGTCGACATGCGAACGTTGATGTCCCAGCGATACATGGTGAAGGCGATGAAGGGCGCAACGATCTGGGGCACAACCGCGTAGACAACCGTCTGGAGCCGTGTCGCTCCTGTCGCCCGGACCGCCTCCAACGGACCGGAGCTGATGCTCTCGACCTGCTCCGAATAGAGCTTGGCATTGGCGGCCACGGTGTGGAATGCCAGGGCCAGGGTGCCGGCGAAGGCACCCAGCCCAACCCAGATCACGAAGACCAGAGCCAGAATCAACGCCTCGATCGAACGGAGAGTGTTGAAGAACGTGCGGAACACGTAGTAGATGCCCAAACCCGCGCCGAGCTGGCCTCGCCTCGCTCCCCAGGCGCCAATAGACAGACCGATGACCGCCCCGATGATCGCCGGTAGCACGATGGTGGTTGTCGGGTTGACCAACTGGTACACCCAGCGCAGTACCTGGCCCACCCCAATGGCCAGCACGGCTCCGGCGGCGCCGACGGCCAGAATCGCGAGCAATTGGCTGGTCGGGCGATTCATCCTCTTGGCTATGGCGTAGGCGAACTTGCTGGCGAAGATGGCGAGACCCACCGCACCGGCGACCGCGGCCAACACGTCGAACCCGAGGGCGAGGATTTCGCCCATCCGCTCCACGAATGTGCCGAGGAACGACAACGGGCCGAGGGCAGACGCTGCCTCGCGACCGCCGATGACCATGAAACGGACCAATGTCCGGGCGGCGAGCAGGAAGAGGATCGCCGCTCCCAGCGCCGAGCCGATCCGGACGGCTCGAGGACGCATCGACCCGGGCACCGGTACGGCCATGCGAAGCGCCGTCAGTCCCAGCCAGGCAAGGGCGACGGAAACGACCCCGAGAAGCAGAGCCGAGCCCGGGAGTTGGTTCACCACCGACGCTCCTAGAGAGGAGGCCGAATATCCGATCAACGCCCCAACCGGGAGAGACACGATCGCCAGTCCGACGTTGAGAGCGGGGATGCGAACGTCACCCATCAGATTCCTCGCCGCGAGGAAGGAGAGGGGCATGGCGATCAGGGTGCCTGCCGTGGTGGCGAGCAACGCGAGGAAGATGGTCTCGATGATGCCGGTCCACGTCGCCTCTGCGTTCTGAGACCAGCGAGGGGATCGCAACAAGATCTCTTCACCCGTAGCCTGATCAATCTCCCCACTGGGGACGTACTCAGGATCGAAGATGCTTCCCACCCGCGCCCGGCTCACGGCCCTGATGGTCTGGACCTGGGTGTCGGGACGGTTGGGAAGCACGGCTTCGACGCTGAAGGTGCCAAGAGATGACGTTCGGGCCTGAGCCACTCTGAGCTCGATCCCATTCGGTGGCACGAAGAAGATGTTGATGGGTTCGTTGGAACCGAGGCCGGTCCCCGAGATCGTCACCGTGTCCCGTGGCGCGGCGCAGGAGGGGTCCACTGATATCGACGCCGCCCCGCCGGAGGGCGCCACATTGAAGCCACCGGAAGGGCACGGCATGGCGAACTCCGCGTCGATCTCGGTGTCGACCGTTTCGTACACCAACAAGTCGGGCTGTCCCAAGGCGCGGATCACGTTGGAGAACCGGTCTTGGCGTACTGGGTCCCCGATGCGCTCCAAGTTGACGTCTACTACTTCGAACCCGTAGGCGTAAACCACGAATCCGACCAGAATCCCGATGAGCAGCCACAGGCTGCGTCGCAGAGAACGCGGCTTCTCCGGCTCCTCCACTCGTTGAGTGGTCGTATCTGGCGGAGAAGTCTTGAGGTCAGCCAACCCGCTCGGCCTCCCGGCCGTAGATCTCTTTGAACATGTCGTCGTCGATCTGGGACGGCAGGCCCTCGAAGACCTTGCGCCCCTCGTTGAGGGCGATGACCCGTTGCCCATAACGGTGGACCAAGTCGAGGAAATGGAGGCTGCACAGCACGGTGACGTCGTCCTCGCGGTTGAACGCCTCCAGGTACTGCATGATCGAATGGGCGAGAACAGGGTCGAGACTCGCCACAGGCTCGTCGGCAAGGATCATCTCCGGGTCCTGCATCATGGCTCGGGCAATTCCGACCCGCTGCTGCTGTCCGCCGCTGAGCTCTTCGGAACGGTTGTCCGCCTTCTCGGCGAGCCCGACCCGCTCGAGCAGTCGTAAGGCGTGCTCCCGATCCTTCTTCGAGAAGCGATTGACGACAGAGAGCATGGGGCTTGTGTAGCCGAGACGGCCCGCGAGGACGTTGGTGGCCACCTTGGATCGATGTACCAGATTGAAATGCTGGAACACCATCCCGATCCGTCGCCTGATATTTCGCAGGTCTTCGTGGTTGGCGGCGGTTATATCCTCGCCCTTCCACAGAATGCGGCCCTCGGTCGGGTCGATCAAACGATTGATACAACGCAGCAGCGTTGACTTTCCCGAACCAGAAAGGCCGATCACCGCGAGAAACTGACCTTCGGGGACCTCGAACGACACGTCGCTGAGGGCAACCGTGCCGTCGTCGTACACCTTGGTCAGGTTCTCAACTTGCAACATCTTGGTTGGGGGAGGGGGCCCGGCTGGCCGGGCCCCCTCCTACTCGTTGTCCGCTCTACAGATCGTCGAGGGTTATGCCCTGCGACTCGACCACGGTACGAACAATGTCGTACTCGGCGTCTGTCGCGGGCTCGATCCCGGACCAGGCGTAGAAGTCCTGATGACCGATCGACTCTTCCCACTCCGGCGTCTCGGCGAAGGCGGCGAGCGCCTCCTCGATCTGGGTCCGGATGTCCTCAGGGAAGTCCGGTCCGAAGGAAAGCGTGTCGTTGGGGATCTCGGTGGTGATGTCGAGGATCTTGACCTGCTGGACGATGTCGGGAGCCTCCGCGATGGCGCTGGCCCGGGCGTCGAGCACCCTCAGATCACCACACCACAGCTCTTCGTCCGGGGTCGGTGCACAACTCTCGACGAGGTCGTCGGGAACGTCGGGTGGGTCACCGATCGCCCACTCTCCCTCCGGGAGAAGTGGCGGGCTGAAGAAGGTGGTGGCGAAGTCGACCTCACCGTTGTAGACGGCCAGTGCCGCCTGTGGATGGCCACCTGACTCCACTTCCTCGCCTGGTGTCACTCCGGCATCATCGAGGCTGACCGAGGGGAACAGATAGCCCGAGGTCGAACCGGGATCCGGATAGGCCCAGCTCAGGCCTTCGAGATCCTCGAGCGACTCGATGCCGCTGTCCCGGCCCACCAGGAACTGCGCCCAGTACACCCCCCATCCGAAGCGGACAGCCTTGAAGGACACGTCCACCTGGCAGAGCTGCGAGGCGAGCACGTAACCGAAGGCGGGGATGAACCCGATCGTGTCGGTGGGGTTGGCGCACATCTCCTCGATGGTTGCCGCGTACGAAGTCGGCACACTGACCTCGAACTCGAGGCCGGTGGCGTCGGTCAGCGCTTGATCCATGATCTCACCGCCGGAGACGATCACCTGTGCGTCGACGGATGGCACGAACAGCACCTGAACCGGTCTCTCCGCCGAGCCGAGCGCGGCCTCTCCCGCGGTGCTCGTGGTCATCTCCGCGGCTTCGGTGGTCGTCGACGCCGCCGGAGCCTCGGTGGTGGTGGAATCACCACCCTCTTCGGCCGGGCTACAGGCCGCGACCACTAACGCGAGGGCCGCGGTCAGCGCCCAAAGGGCTCTTCTCT
>DATFGI010000023.1:0-4418 GCA_035249605.1 Acidimicrobiia bacterium | reverse complement strand
ATAGGTGAAGGACCTGACCCAGCCGGCGAGGAAGTCGGCATAGAAGTAGGTGCCGGTCAGGGCCGGGATGTCCGAACCCCGATAGACCATCCCTCCGGTGATGCTCCCGGCGCCTCCGCCATGGGAGTACTCCACCTGGGGCAGCACGGTGCCCGCAGTGGAGCAGGTCCCACCCGACGGATAACAGCGGCTCCCCTCCAGCCGGTCCCAGCCGAGATTCGCTCCCTCCGAGCCGGGTTCGAGGACGGTTACCTCCTCACGCGCTCCCTGTCCCACGTCGGCGATGTAGAGCCGGCCCGTCGCGGCGTCGATCCAGAACCGCCACGGGTTGCGCAATCCGTAGACCCATATCTCGTCTGCGCCGTTGGCACCTATGAAAGGGTTGCCGTCAGGGATCCCGTAGTTGCGCTGGGAGTCGCCGGGGAAAGCGTCGACGTCGACGTTGAGGCGGAGGATCTTGCCGAGGAGTGTGTTGATGTTCTGCCCGTTGCCTTGGGGATCGCCGGATCCTCCTCCGTCACCGAGCCCGAGGTAGAGGTATCGGTCGGGGCCGAAGAGGATCATGCCTCCGTTGTGATTCGCTGCGGGCTGTGGCACCCGGATGATGGTTCTCCGGCTCGCCAGGTTGACCGAGTTGGCATCGGGGTCGGCGGTGAGCTCGCTGACCACGACGGCACCGCTCGATTCGGTGTAGGCGAGGTAGAGCTTCCCGTTGGAAGCGAAGTCGGGGTGAAACGCCATCCCCAACAAGCCCTGCTCGCCCCCGGGAGAGTTGGGGAGCAGCGATCCGACGTCGACGTATGTGCCCACCACCTGGTCGTCGATCACGACCCGCACCCTTCCTCCCTGCTCCACCACGAACAGCCGAGAGTCCCCTTCCGGAGCGGTGACGTAAAGGGGCTTGGAGAAGGAATCGTCGACCAGTTCCAACGTGGCCACTTCGTCGGGGGCTGGCACCGGCGCCGCGGCGGCGAAGACCAATGGGGCGATCAGCCAATGGAGCATGTGGAAGCGGGCGAGAGTACACCGATGTCAGGGTTGGCGTCCCGGAGGAGGGATCGGAGTCCGGTATCGTGACCTCTCCCATCTCAGGGGAGGTTTGTCGATTGATCGCAGCCGATGCCCAAGTGCATGAGCGCGCCGTCGTGGCGGTCTCGGCCCGTGTCTGGGGGTTCGCCCACGTCCGTGAGGGGGCGGTGATCGGGGACAATTGCATCGTCGGCCGCGGCGCATACATCGATACCGGCGTCACCATCGGTGACAACTGCAAGATCCAGAACAATGCCCTGGTCTACGCCCCGGCGGTAATCGAGGACGGTGTGTTCATCGGCCCGGCGGCCGTTCTGACCAACGACACCTATCCCCGGGCGATCAACTCGGACGGCTCCCTCAAGACCGACTCCGACTGGGACAGCATCGGCGTCACCGTGCGCCATGGCGCCTCCATCGGTGCCGGGGCCGTTGTCCTTGGCGGTGTCCAGGTGGGAGAGTGGGCGCTGGTCGCCGCCGGAGCGGTGGTAACCGTGGACGTTCCCCCGTATGGGCTGGTTGCCGGTGTCCCCGCCCGCCGCATCGGATGGGCAGGACCACGGGGCTTTCCCCTCATCTTCCGCGACGGGGTGTGGCTGGATCCTGACACCGGGGAGACCTTCTCTCAAGAGGACGAGAGACTCATACCGACATGATCGTCCTGTCGAGGCCATCGATCGGCTCTGATGAGATCGCCGCCGTGACCCAGGTTCTCCAATCCGGGATGCTGGCTTCGGGACCTCGGGTGGCGAGGTTCGAAGAGGAGTTCGCCGCCGCGATCGGGGCGGCCCACGGCGTAGCGGTGGGCAGTGGGACCGCGGCACTCCATCTCGCCCTGCTCGCCATGGGGATCGGGGCCGGCGACGAGGTGATCGTTCCCTCCTTCACCTTCGCGGCCAGCGCCAACTCGGTGATGATGACCGGCGCCACTCCGGTGTTCGCCGACATCGACCCCGACGACTTCACGATCCACGCCTCCACGATCGAGCCACTCATCACCGAACGCACCAAGGCGGTGATGCCGGTGCACCTCTATGGCCAGATGGCTCCCATTGGGGAGATCGGGGATCTCGCCGACCACGCCGGCATCGATGTCGTCGAGGATGCCGCCCAGGCGCACCTGGCCGAATCGGACGGGAGAAGCGCAGGTTCGGTGGGACGAGTCGGAGCGTTCTCGTTCTATCCGACCAAGAACATGACCACCGGCGAGGGCGGGATGATCACCACGTCCGATCCGCAACTGGCGGAGAGGGCCCGGTGGCTGCGCAACCAGGGGATGGCGGGTCGCTACGACCACCGGATCGTGGGCCTCAACGAGCGGATGACCGAGATGGAGGCGGCGATCGGCCTGGTCCAGCTGGCCAAGCTCGCCACATGGACACAACGGCGGCGGGAGATCGCAGCCATCTACCGGGAGCGGCTGGATACATCCCTCGGTCTCCCCATCGAGCGGGCCGACGCCAAGCACGTCTACCACCAGTTCACCCTGGCGCCCATGGACCGGGCCCCGCTCGTGGCCGCACTGAGCAAGGCGGAGATAGGGCACGACATCTATTACCCCAAGGCCACCCATCAGTTGGAGCCCTATCGAGGCGGCGACCATGACCTCCCGGTCACCGAGGAGATGGTCGATCGGGTGGTCTCGATCCCGATCCGGCCCGACCTCACCGATGACGAAATCGATCAGATCGTGGCCGCGCTCGACGAGGTGGCGTCATGATGCGATTCGGGTTGGTCGGACTCGGCCAGATGGGCAGACATCACGCTCGTCTCCTGTACGACTCCGACCAGATCGAATTCGTCGGCGCCGTCGACCCGAGCGGCGACCGACATCGGGCGATCCGGCGCGGCGACATGTTCCACAGCGTCACAGACCTGTTGCACGCCGGCATCGACGCCGCGGTGGTGGCGGTTCCCACCGCACAGCATCACGAGGTGGCGATACAACTGGCCGGTCAGGGCGTGAGCACCCTCATCGAGAAACCACTCGCCGACTCGGTTGCCGCGGCCGAGGAGATCCGAGTCGCGTTCGAGGCAGCGAACGTGCTGGGAGCCGTCGGCCACGTGGAGCGCTTCAACTCGGCCCTGCAGGAGATGAAACGACGCCTCGACGGCGGGGAGCTGGGACGGGTCATCTCGATAGCGACCGAGCGTGTCGGCCCGTTCCCGAACCGGATCCAGGACGTCGGGGTGGTCAAGGACCTGGCCACACACGACATCGACATCGTCTCCTGGATCGGAGGAGGTCGGTTTGCCGAGGTCAACGGTCAGCTGGCCCACAAGATGGGCAGGCCCCACGAGGACCTGGTGGTGGCCGCCGGCCGTCTCGACAACGGCGTCGTCGCCTCCATGAACGTCAACTGGCTCACACCGGTGAAACGTCGGACCGTCAGTGTGCTGGGGGAGAAGGGCTCCTTCGTCGCCGACCTGCTCGCCGGTGACCTCTTCTTCTACTCCAACGCCGACGTCGGCAGCGAGTGGGACCAGATCGCTCAGCTGCGCGGTGTCAGCGAAGGGGACATGGTCCGCTACGCCTTCCCCAAGCGGGAGCCTCTGGCCGTCGAGCACGAGGCTTTCCGCGCCGCCATCCGGGACGGTCATGCCGAAGGGGTCGTCTCTTTGGCCGAGGGTGTCGAGATCCTCGAGGTGGCCGAGCAGATCATCGCTGAGTCACGGTGAGAGTCGCGGTCGTCGCACTCGGCAAGATCGGCCTTCCCCTCGCGGTGCAAATTGCGTCCCGGGGGATGCAGGTGATCGGAGCCGACATCTCCGAGAGGGTCGTCGACATGGTCGGGGAGGGAACTCCGCCTTTCCCCGGCGAGGCCGGCCTCGAGGAGCGTCTCCAAGGGGTGGTGTCCGCCGGCCTCCTCGCGGCGACAACCGATACCACGGCCGCCGTTGCCGAGGCGGAGGTAGTCGTGGTCGTGGTCCCTTTGATCACGACTCCCCAGGGTGCTCCCGACTTCGGCGCCGTCGATTCGGCCACGGAGGCGATCGCCGCCGGCATCGGGCCAGGCACCCTGGTCTCGTATGAGACGACGGTCCCGGTGGGCACGACCCGCGACCGCTTCGGGCCCGTCCTGGAGCAACGGTCCGGGCTGACCCTCGGTGAGGACCTCTTCTTGGTCCACTCGCCCGAGCGCGTTTTCAGCGGCCGGGTTTTCGCCGACCTGCGCAAGTACCCGAAATTGGTCGGCGGTGTCGACGACGAGTCGACGAGGCGGGGTGTGGAGTTCTACGAGCGAGCTCTCGACTTCGACGAGCGGCCCGATCTTCCTCGTCCCAACGGCGTGTGGGCCATGGAGAGCGTCGAGGCCGCAGAGCTGGCCAAGCTGGCCGAGACCACATACCGCGACGTCAACATCGCCCTGGCCAACGAGTTCGCCGCC
>DATFGI010000022.1:0-14959 GCA_035249605.1 Acidimicrobiia bacterium | reverse complement strand
GGACTTCATGTTGGATGCGCCGATCCCGGAAATCCATTCGTCGTCCACCCACTTGGCCTCGGGCACGCCGATGCCGGGGGCGTGATCCATGTGACCGAGGAACATGAGACTCTCGTCCCCGTTCCCCCCGGTCCACGTCCCGATGACGTTGTCTCGGCCGGTCTCGACCTCCTGTTGAGTCACCTTGAGCCCCAGGTCCGCGAAGCGCTGGGCTAGGTACTCCGAGACCCCCGCTTCACGTCCGGTCAGGCTGGGGATGTTGATCAGGTCCTGAGCCATTTCGATGAGCTCGTCCTCATCGATCGCTGCCAGAACCTCGTCGGTCAGATCCACCTGATCGCGATCAGCCTCTGTCGTCATGCACAACCTCCTCCGGTCCGTCGGCTCCACCATGAGCCGACGCTACGCCACAGGACAGGTATCTTAATCTTCAACTAGTATGCCATCGCTTGGCTGACCTGGCAACAACAGGCCTTCATCACCGGCGGCTGCGTATTCCGCCAACTCGGGGCGGACAGTTGTACGGACGTCTCCCTCGCCGCAACCTGGGACTACCACGGGCGCCGGCCGGCGATGACTCGATCTGCTGAGGTCGGGCGGTTCCGGGAGCCCGCCCCGTGCTACAGGTATCCCATTTCCTGGGCCTTGGCGAACGCCTCGGTGCGGTTTCTGGCCCCGAGCTTGACGATGGCGGACGACAGGTAGTTGCGCACAGTTCCTTCGGCGAGGTGGAGCCTTTGCGCGATCTCGATGTTGGGATGTCCTTCACCGACCTCTCGGAGGACTTCTCGCTCGCGGTCAGTCAGGGGGTCGCTGCCGGCCCATGCGGAGACTGCGAGCTCCGGGGCGATCACACGGTTGCCGGCTGCCACCCGCCTGAGGGTGTCGGCTAGATCTTCGATTGGTGAGTCCTTGAGGACGTATCCAGACACCCCGGCGTCGAGCGCTCGCCGCAGATAGCCGGTTCGGGCGAAGGTGGTCACGATCACGACTCGGACCGTCGGATTGTCCTTGAGACGGGACGCCAGCTCGAGTCCGGTCATTCCCGGCATTTCGATGTCGGTGAGAAGTATGTCCGGCTGGTGTTCTGCGACAGCTGCCAAACCCTGCTCGCCATCCTCGGCGACAGCGACTACCTCAATGTCCGGTTCGAGCTCGAGGAGCCCAGCAAAGGCTCCTCGCACCATGGCCTGGTCTTCGGCGAGGACGACGCGGATCACGAAGAGCTTCCGCCGAATGGCATGTCGATCCGTAGCTCTGTCCCGCCTGTCATTCCGTGTCCGAACGTGAGGGTTCCCCCTGCGGCGATCACACGCTCGCGCATGCCTTGAATTCCCGAGCCGGTTCCCTTGGTGGGTCCGATCCCGTCGTCGGTCACTGTCAGTGATACGCCTCCGTCCTGGCTGTCGATTCGGACTTTCACGGTGCTCGCGTTGGCATGGCGGAGGACATTGGTGACCGCCTCGCGAAGTCCCAACGCCAGGACGTTCTCGACCGAAGGCGCCAGATCGACCTCCCAGTCTCCGAGAGACTCCAACCGGGTGCCGCCCGCGTCGAGCGCGTCGCGGGCGACGGCGAGCTCGTCGCGCAGCGATGCCTGATGCCACCCGGCAACGCTCTGCCTGATCGACGACAGTGCATCGCGGGCTATGCGTTCCACCACATCGGCTTCCTCTGTGGCGCGACGCCGGTCCGACGGGGCCAGTCTTTGGACGAGTTGGCTTCGCACGATGATGGCGGTGAGGGCCTGGCCTGCGATGTCGTGGACGTCGCGAGCGATCCGTTCCCGCTCGGCGATGGTGGCGAGATGAGCGATTCGACGATTGTCAGCCTGGAGCGCCACCGCCCGATGGTCCCGTGACACATCATGGAAGACAGCGGATCCGATGACCCAGATCATGATCACCGGGATGAGGATGAAGATGCGAAAGGGCCAAGGGATCGAACTCAGGAAGAAGCCGGCCAGTGTGAGGACGGTGATCACTCCGAGTCTGAGCCGGAGCTTCTCCTGGCTGGCGGACCGGGCAACAAGCGCGGCGGCGTATATGGGCAGCGCCATGATTGCTGTCGAGTCGAAGGGGGCAGTGGCGAGTGCCAGCAGCATGAGGACAGTCGCGCCCCCGATGTCCCAGCCTCGGATCTGGGAGACGACAAAGGTGGGGAGGGCGACGGCGACCACTCCGACAGCGAAGGCCCAATCCTCGGGTCCAGAGTCGGGGGAGAAGATCGGTCCGATGAGGATGAATGCGAAGAAGACCAGGGGTGCCCAACTCGAGAAACCGGAACGCCTCGTGTCGAGGCGTTCCGGGTTCGCGAGTCTGATGGTCGTGTCGTTCACACTTCCGCGGAACGGTAGGCCAGCGCTGCTGTGATTGCTCCCACGATCGTGGTTCCCACGAGATAGGCGACGTGACCCCATACGGCTCCGCCTTCGACCTGCGCCAGCGCCAGCTGTGCCAGGTGATAGGGCGGGAGGTATACCGCGATTTCCCCGAGCCACGTGGGGAGCATCTCGAGCGGGAACCAGAGGCCGGAGAGAATCACCGACGGAATCAACACCGCGTTGAGCACCGACACTGAGGCGTTGGTACTGAACCTCGCCCCGACAGCCAGGGAGAACAGGCTGAATGGCAAGGATCCGAGTACCAGCACACCGATGACACGCAGGACCTGGATCACGTCCAGAGGGCCAGTGGTGAGACTGGCGACCAGGGTGATCCCTGCCAGGGTGACGATCGCATACGGCAGTGCCGCCGTGACCTTGGCGGACAACGTGACGCTGAGGGGCGTGCCGTCCGCTCTCTTGACGCGGAGCCAGCCTCGCTCTCTGGCATCGGCGAGGCCGATACCCGGGTTGGTCAGGACCACGGACAGGACTCCAAATGCCCCGTACGTGGCCAAGGACTCAACGCCGAAGCCGCCGTCGCTGCCGAACATCGTCGCGAACAGTGCAAAGAATGCCACTGGCATCAGCACCGAGAAGAAGAGAGCGGTTGGCTCCCTGACGATTCCCAAGAGCTCGTCTCGCACCTCCGTGCGAAAGGTTCGTGTGTTCATATCAGTACCTCCTCATGGTGGGTCATCGCGACGAGGACCTCTTCGAGGGTCGCCGTCGCCACGGTCAAGTCGTTGGCCTCGGGGTCGAGGTCGAGCAGCGTCCTGACGACCTGCTCACTGTCGGTTGTCGCGATCACGGTGCGGCCGTCACGAAGCTCGACCGTCTCCACCGAGTCGAGCGCTCTGATCACATCCACCGGTACCTTGGTCCGGACCGAGATCCGGCGGTCGGGAAGCGTCCGACGCAACTCGTCTGGCGTCCCTTCCGCGACTACTCGTCCCCGATCGACCACAACGACCCGATCGGCGACTGCGGCCGCCTCGTCCACGAGATGCGTCGTGATGAGGACACCGGCTCCCTCGTCGAGACGTCGCCGGATCGTGTTCCAGAATCGACGCCGTGCCTCCACATCGAGCCCTTCGGTGGGCTCGTCCAGTACCAGCAGAACCGGATTCGCAACGAGCCCCATGGCTAGCTGCAGCCGCTGCTGCTGACCGCCGGAGAGCTTGTCCGCCCGCCGTTTCTCCAGCCCGGCCAGGCCGATCTCGGCGATGGCCCGGCTGGCTGCTTCCGGGGGACAACCCCGGCGGGCGGCCGCCCCACCGACGATCTCGCCGACGGTGAGTGACCGCGGGAAGCCGACCGCCTGTTGGACGACACCGAGCCTGCGGCGGGTCCCGGCGCTGCGAGGGTTGCCACCCGCCACCTCGATGAGGTCGGCGTCGCCCTCGATCAACCCGATCACATTGCGGACGAGGGTGGTCTTGCCGGCCCCATTTGGGCCGAGTAGCGCGACACACTCCCCCGACTTGACAGTCAGATCGACCCCGGCGAGGGCCGTGAAGTCACCGTATCGGTGAACCAACCCTCGCACTTCGAGCACATTTTCCATCTACTACCTCCTTCGACACCGATCATGCGGAACGACCGATGCGACGGGTAGTGAGATCGATCACGAATTCGACGTGACAGATGTCATCCTGATCAAGCGGGGCTGAAAACTGAACCCCGGGTTGCTGGAGCCACTATCGGCGCAAATCCGCTCAGGTTCGCAAAGCACATCCGAACATGAGCGGATTCGAGCCGAATCCGGCTCGAGGAACCCGGGGTTCGGTGTACGGGGTAAGCGTTGTCGTCCACGAATGCGAGGCATGGCGCGACATCAAAGGGCGAGATGACGTACTGCTGGACGACCTGATGAGGAGATTTGGAGAATACGACAGATAGCGGAAGGTGGGCGGAACTGAGGAGTGTATTGGTCTCGTGCCGTTGGAGGGGTCGCCATCCCTGGACCAGTGCTGAGAAGGGTTTCGCCAGCGGGACACCGACCCCATCCACGATTGGTGCCCGACATCGAGTATCGGTAG
Organism: Acidimicrobiia bacterium; assembly: GCA_035249605.1. Lineage (GTDB taxonomy): Bacteria > Actinomycetota > Acidimicrobiia > Spongiisociales > ZC4RG35 > JANQRA01. The sequence goes on along the minus strand of DATFGI010000022.1, from coordinate 10,534 downwards.
CGACAAGAGGTCAGGCCCACTTCCCGGTCGATCTCGTACGCGGTACCTTCGATCCTCAGATCGCGTCGATGCCGGTGCCGTAGCAGGTCCGGCACGGTTCTATCGCGCGTATTCTCCCTCGACCGCGACACCCCGAACACCGGGCGACCTGCGCTCCTCTGATATCGAGGGTCGTCACCAGGGCAGCTCCGCGACATGCCGGACATGTGACTTCGAGGAGGCGGTAGCCCCTGGCCCTACAGTCGGCGCACCACTGAGGGGGCGTCGTCGTCTGATTGGCCTCCGCCGGGCGATGTTCGACATGGATCCGATCGACTTTTGGACCCCGTTCCCCATGCATCACCGTTGGACCAGTCAAGGAGTGGTATGCCTCGATCAGTCGCCGGACGGTCGACTCGTCATTGGTCTGTACGGCGGTGTCCGGATGATGCTCGATCACTTTCCGCCGGAAGGCGGCGCGCACCTCCTCTTCGGTGGCATCGGGTTTGATGCCCAGGAGGCGGAAAGCCTCTCGTCTACGGTTCACGACCTTCTCCGAGATCGAGGCCGAGAGCTTCGAAGACGAGATCAGCTTGTCGGTATCTGCAGTTCTGAAGGGCCCGGATGATCCAGCCAGCCCGCTGGCGGACGTCGCTGATGTCGTCCACTGTCGCGTCCCAATGGTCGAGTTCGCGTCGAAACGACTCCAACTGGCGGGCTATATCGTCGTACTGTTCCATGATCCCGCGGACCCGGGGTCCGTATCGCCGGGGCCGCTCGGCCGAGATCAAGGCCAGCAGCGACGCTGGCCGGTCCAGCTCTCGCCGCTCCTCGGACATGGCGTCTTGGAGTGAATCCAGACTGGATTTCACATCGTCGACCCAATCTGCGCCGCCGGCAGCTCGACTCAGGGCGTATTCGACCTCACGGGCAGAGATCAGGGTCCGGTCTCGCTCGAACTGAGCTGCCCTTATGGCGTCTTGGTTGGATACCTCACAGCCTTCACCCATGCTGGCCTCCTGTCCCCTGGCGGACTCGAGACCGAGTCTCCGCGCTACATGTCGGACAGCGGGTCCCGGTCTAGGAGTCAGGCCTAGCCCGAAGCGTCAGCGCCAATCTGACCTGCGAGACCGGAGGAGATGGCCACCTTGTGCGGCTTTGCCTCCTCACGCATCGGGATGGTCACGGTCAACACACCGTTGCCAAAGTCGGCTTGAACGGCCGCGGCATCGAGATGCTCACCGAGTCGCACATCACGGCGGTGGCTCCCCGACGGCCGCTCTCTCAGCAGCCAGGTGACCCCTTCTTCCTCGTCGGTGGGACTTTCTGCTGTCACAGTGAGAAGGTTGCCCTCCACCGTTAGGTCGACATTTTGCGGGTCAACACCGGGGAGATCGAAACGAAGGGTATAGACGTCATCCTTCTCGTAAGCGTCTACAGGCATGATCCCTCCCCGCCAACGCCCTCCAAACGATGACAGGACCCGGTCCATCTCCTCGAACGGATCGGTGAAACGCAGCAACTTGACCTCCCTTCCTTCGTCACCTCGTTGCTTCGGTCCGCCGGTCAACTTGACCAACAGATAATCTATGTCTATCACACTCATATCATCATGTCAACCCTGCAGATCTCGTCAGCAAATGCCGGTTTGGTCCCGAGGAGCCGCATCACTGGACGTATCTCCGCCGACGAACGGTTGGCGCCAAGCCCAGCGGCGAAGGGCTCCTTTCCCCAGATCACGACCTCCGGAAGATTTGCGGGGTCAATAGATCGCTAGATCATAAGTTGACGACATAGGCGTGTCGGTTTGGACCGAGGAGGACCTTGACGTGATCGGTGTCTTCGCCGACATGGCAACCGCCTACCTGCTTCGTGCATCGGAGCTATTCGAGGCACGTCAACTCGCCGGACAGCTACAAGCGGCCCTGGACAGCCGAGTGGTGATCGAACAAGCCAAAGGGATTATTGCCTCCGAATACGGAGTCAGTGTCGACGAGGCGTTCGAAATGCTCCGGGAGCACAGTCGGCTGACCAACGTGAAACTCGGAGAGGTATGCCGGGCAGTGGTCCATATGGGATTGCGCATTCCTCTAAGGAACGACCAAGAACTCAGCTGCACCGGCCTCCGGTCAACGGCGAGGTCTACATGGGCGGACGCTGAAGAGGAGTTCCTCCCCCGTCCACCACATCCGTGGACGTATCTCTATGCCCATTCCCGCGACCCCTTACCATTCCTTTGCAAGGGGCCCTCCTCACCTCTAGGAAGCAAGAACGGCCCCTTCTTGGCTCAGAGTTGTACCGTGGCTACGTCACGGCTGGGAATGGACCTGTCCTCCCGGATTCGGCACCGGCGGGCACGGCAGGTGGCCTTGCGGGCTGAAGATCACCACGCCACCGGAGGCATCCGCGACTACTGCGGGCGCTTGAGCGTTGCAGTGCGCCTGGGCCCAGGGATTGCTGATCGGTCCCGAAACCACCGGGCTGTCCTTACTCGGTGGCTGCACGGTTTGACTGTGAGCCAAGGCCGGTGCGGCGGTTAAGGCGAAGAGCGCCAGAGTGGCGACCCAGATGCCCGTGAGACGTCGAATCCTGCCGTGATGCAGGGGCGTCGCTGTGTGAGTAGTGCTCACGTTTCCTCCTGTTGTGTGTCTTTGGGATCGGTTGTCCGACCCTGCGGTCGAAGGTGCTTGCCACGTCCTTTCTCGAACACCTCCTTGGTGGCTATCCAATACTTTTCTCCTCCCTCAGTGGACCCGGCAGCCACCGCCAAGCCATTCCAGAGCCGTCTGGAATCGGTCCACCAACTCCCCGGTCCCAGAATCCTCGCTGACGGCAGCAAACGTCGCGATGGGGAAGGGCACGGCCGGCGTGTTCGGCACCGTCGACGGCTCGGCCACCGTTGTCGACGCCGGCGGTGCCACGGTCGACCCGACCGGGGACAAATTCTCGCTTGCCCGCCGTCGAGGTGCATGCCGCCAACGCGACCAGCCGAGGCACAACGGTGACAGTCTTGCGCGTGATCATGTCGCCGTCACCTGGGGTGGACCTGGATCGAGTCGATGACCGGCTGGGCCTCTTCGATCACGTCCTCGAATCGCGCCTCGTCAACCGTGACAGTGATTGCCAGAGTCTCGAACGACATGCCATCTGGAACATCGACGAGGTACAGGCGCTGGCGCTTTCCTGGTTCCAGCGAGTTGACCCATTGGTGAACGTCGGTGCGGAACGGTCCGCAAACGCCGCCGGTCGGGGACAAAGCGACATCCATCACCACGGCCTCGATACCAGCGATGCGTGCGGCGACCGGCTCAGTGGTTTCGAAATTGGGGTCTGCGACGATCGCCTGCGCGAACGAAGCAGCATCGGCCGGCGCCGGGTCCTGTCGGCAATCCGACCAGTAGAGCGCCGGATCGGTGAAGTCGAGAAAGCCGCCGTCTCCAACGGAATACGAACTCTGGCTCGGCGACGAGTAGGTGACTTCGCCGTCGAACTGCGCATGGACCATGGGGACCGGCAGGCCGTTCTCGGTCGTCATGCCTTCCAGCGCCAACCTGCCGACGATTCCTCCATCCCAAGGCGACCCGATTTCCTGCTCGACCACGGTCCCATCCTCGGCGAACAGTCGGATCTCGAAACCGATGAAGCCCGCGTAGGGCCAAGTCGGCCCCGACACCCGATCGAATTCGAATCGTTCGTACCGAGCCCCGGAGGTGGCGGCGTACAGGAGAGGGAAGTCGTGCCCGAGCCAATCGGCGTAGACATCCACGTATCCCTCGGCGCCGTTGCCGACGAGCCGTGCAGCGAGAACCTCCTCCAGACGCTCGGTCGCCTGCGCCTCGGCGACCGCCGGGTCGACTTGAGCAAAGGACATCGGACGCCAGTTGTTCACCACCCAGACCCCGTCACTGCCCTGGCGGACGGGTTGAGCGAGATCGAGGCTCACCGATTCGTATCGGAGGTCGTCGATAGTCGGTGCACACGACTCGCCGGCCACCTCCGAGCCAAGCTGCGGCGGATACAGCGGATTCGTGCGCCCCGGCGCACACCGGATGTAACGCTGGTCGGTCAGATCTCCATCTTCCCAACCGTCGCCGTCGCCCCCCTCGAACTCGTTGATGCTGTACGCCTCCCAGCCCAGGATCTCACTGAGGAACCGGTCTACGAGGTCGAGTTCGAGGTGCGTTACCGGGGGGTCCAAAGGGGAGAATACCGGTCCGAGCTGCCAGGTGTAGTGGGGGTCGCCGGCGTCGGCGCGCTCTTGTGCCTCTTGCACTTCCTCCAGGTTCGACTGGGGCCACATGGCCATCGCTGTCGGCTCAGCCCCTTCACGCATCCAGGATTCTCCCAGGCTGTCCCTCATCGTGTCGGTGACGGGCTCATGAGTGAAGGTCAAGTTCTGGAGCTGCGTTTGGAGCGGCGGCCCGCTCAGCGCCTGCGGCTCGGTGCCGTCATCGCAGGTCAAGATCGGCTCAGGGATCACCACCACCGTGTCGCTGTCGAGACGTCCGGTGCCGGTCATCGTCGACGAGGCGCCCGAGCACACGGATGCGTTGTCGTCCAGCACGACAATCTCGACGACACCGTCCACCGAGACCTCGAATGTTGCCGTCAAGTTGCTCCCGTCGGCGTCCGTGCTCACCCACGTGCCTTGGAAGACGCTCTCCGAGCGCGTTGACGGGGTCGTGTCGGCCACCTCGTTCTTATTTCCGCCTGGCAGCAGTCCTTCTCCCAAGATGAGCAGCAGGACCGCAACGACTGCTGCGACGCCGTAAGCCCACCTAGCGGTGGTCGACTTCTTTGGTGGGATTTGTCTGGTGGGAACCCAAGGGTCGTCGCTGATGAAATCCTGGAGCTCAACAGGCGAAGCTGTGGCGTCGAAATATTCACGTAGCTGAGTGCTCAGATCAGACATTTGGGACCACTCCTAACTGGCGGCGCAGCTTGGACAGGCCGCGCTGCAAATGGGTGTCGATCGTGGAGATCGACAACCCCATCAATGAAGCTGTCTCCTCTCGGGACCACCCGTATGCGTGAATCATCACGACTGCGACCCTCTGCTTCTCAGAGAGCCTTCCCAGAGCGGCGGGCAGACCCGGCTCGACGTTTGGAGCTTGTACTTCAGGCACGGGTGCGAAGCTCGGTCGGATTCGCTCGAAAGAGCCACGACTCCTCCCCACCCGATACAGGTATCCAGCAGGGTTCTCCATATTCTCGACCCGTTCCCAGTGTTCGAAGGCGTAAGCCACAGCGACCGCTGTGGCCTCGAGCCCCCGGTCCTGACCGAACACTGCCACCAGGGCGTGGCGCAACCGGGGTTCGGTCTCCCTAACGAAAGCCGTAAACGATCCTTCGATTTCTCTGGCAAGCACCGCATCTACTCCTTAGACAAGTAAACGCCTGACGGGACGAATCGCGCTACAAGAATCTGTTCCAACCAGATAGTCGTCCGATCCGCGGCGGGCGGAAACTGACATCGCCTTGGGGTCGTAGATAGCGAGATGGCCTGGGAGGGGCCACTCCTCACCCACTGAGATCCGTCGCGTGCCAACGACGGCGATCCGCACCCCTGGACCTGATCCGATGAGCTTGTGTGAGGTTCGGTGAGAAAAGGACCTCACACCCCAACGAGGTGCTTCGAGCCGGGGTGCTGTGGGCCTTCTGTGGAGCGCGAGACCTCAGGATCGTCTATCAGCGAGAATGCCGCGCGGCCGGAAATCGCGCTGAACAGGGCGTTTAGTGGAGCTGACGGGATTTGAACCCCCGACCCCCTCGTTGCGAAAGATGTGGTCAAAACGCTGTGACCAGGGGAAGCGCCCACTACACGGTCTGTGGGGCGGCTGTGGGGCTAGCGGGGCGGCTGTTGGGCGAGCGACGTGAGGGGCCGCGAGTCGCGGTGAGTCACCGATAGGCGATCGACTCCAACTAGGCCACGACTCCTCAGACAAGGTCCTTGAGAGACAGCCTTCAAGGGTTGGATCTGGAGCAGCTTTAGTTGGCGAAGACTGACGCTGTTAGGTGTCGTGGCCCCCGACCAAGCCACGTAACGCCATCCGGTCGTCTGGCTGCTCGCTCCCGCAACTCTGGGCGGCTAACGGCACGAGCACCAAACAGGGCTGTCACCCGAAACAGCGACCTCTTCGTCTGTATCTCGTAATCAGGTTCGAGGAGGACCAAATGAAATCTCTGGTCGAGAAGACAGGGACACTTGCTGTGGCTGCTGTGCTGGTCGTGTTGATGGCTGCGCCGCTCTCGGCGAGTGGAGCGGCCGTGACGAAGGGGACGTTCGAGTCGTTTGCCGCTGGGAGCGGCCACGTCGCCTACGACGACATCGAGGGGAACGCGAGGATGATCCGCACTGCCGCCGGTGAGACGATCGTCGTGGTCACGGCCAAGGGCCTCGTGGCGGGCGAGACCTACGGGTCCCATGTCCACAACCAGGCTTGCTCCGACGGAGACGCCGGCGGGCACTACAGCTTCGGGCACGTGGTTCCCGGTGGCGCCTTGGATGGCTCCGAGATATGGCCGGGCCCGTTCACCGCCAACGCAAACGGGAACGCAGTGGGACGGACCCTTGTCGGAGCCACCGCCGGGCCGACTGCCGTCTCGGTTGTCATCCATGCTCCGGGCGGCGCCAAGATCGCCTGCGCCAATCTCAGCTGAGGGGAACGGACTTGTCCACTTCGCGAGCCGGAGGAGGATCATCCATGATGTGGAAGTCTTCGTTGGGCGCAGTTCTGTTCATGGCGGCGATACCGTTCGCCGGATCCGAGGTCTTGGGCCCCGCCTGGTCAGTGGCCGTGGTCCTCTTCGGTATCGGGGCGGGCTGGCTCCTGATCCCCGGGTTCTGGCGCGGTGTGATCCACGGAGGGATCGCCGGTGTGATCGCGGGTCTGCTCGTTCTCGGGCCGGGGCTTCGAGTCGCCATGCGTGTCGTTGCAATGGTCGATCCCACCCGGTCCCCTGAATTCACCATTGGGGGCACGATGTTCATCATCGTGGGGATCGGGGCCGTGATGGGAGGGATCTTCGGGGTCTTCGGCAACGTCTCACGCATCGGGTTCAACATCCCATCCCGGGCTGCGGGTCTGGTGCCCGCGCTACTAGTGGTGATGATGATCGGGCTCGACAGTGAGCTGCGCGGCGAAATCCTCGAGCTGGGCGTGGGCCCCTGGCTCAACATCTTCATGTTTGGCGCCGTGGCCACCGCCTACGGATGGGTTTGGGCCCGTATCGTCGGCAGGCTCGAGAAGGGGAGGCTCGCGAAGACACGTCAGGGATCACCGGCGCCTGCCACGATGTCACTCTCCGATCCGAGAGGTCACGAGATATGAGCTGGTGGGCGATCGAGCTGATAACCAATGTGATACTTCTCGCCACCGTCGTCATCCTCGGCCCACTGATCAAGCGGTTCGGCCGGGCATATGCCGGCGACATCTTCAGGGGCAACCCGAGGACCGGGAAGAGCTACCTGGTCTTAATGGACGTGGCCTATTACCTGATCTTCTCCGCGTACATCTTGTTCACGGTGACTCTCAGCCAGCCTCCCGAGTGGCGTCCCGCAGCCCAGGATCCGCTCGGCAATCAACTCCAGCACGAGGTGGCACGCATCGGCGGGATGCTCCTGCTGATGGGGGTGCTTCACGGCCTCAACGTGCTCAGCCTCCCGCTGGTGGGGAGACTGCTCGGCTTGAGCAGGAGTCTCGATGAGGACACGCCGGCTACCGGCTGATCCGTGCTCTGGCTGGCGGTAGTAGCAGCCGGCAATACGGCCTGGACCTCGGAGGAGTCGGCCCGCGCCGCCCTGATCGAGAGGCTGTATCACCAAGAGGCTGTGTCCCTTGTGCGGTTAGCTCGCCTCTTCACCGATGACCGAACCGGCGCTGAGGACATCGTCCAAGAGGCCTTCATCAGGCTCTATCGAGCAGCCGAGCGGATAGAGGACACCGAGAAGAGCGCCGCCTATCTGCGCTCGATCGTGCTCAACCTCGCCAGGGACCAAAACCGACGCGGCCTCCTGTCGCTGCGCCATCAGGACTCGATGATCGACCACAAGACACCCGACATGCCCGAAGACGAGGTCGTGAAGACAGAGAGCCAGGCCGAGGTCATCAACGCGCTAAACGGTCTCTCTCCCCGGCAACGGGATTGTCTCGTCCTCCGCTTCTACATGGGCCTCACCGAGAAGCAGATCGCCGTCACCATGGCCATCTCCCCGAATTCGGTGAAGACCCATTGTCAACGGGGAATGGCCATCCTGGCCGGGGTCCTGGGGAGTGAGGGATGAATCTCGAACGCCGGCTCATCGAGGCCTTGCGTCACACCGACGACTACCAGCCGAGCGTGGATCTCTACGCACGGCTCAACCGCAGCATCGAGGAAGACAGGGCCCATCGCAGGCGCCTGTTCCAGGGCGGCGCGGCTGTCGTGGCCGGGCTCGGTGCCATGGCGATCCTTCTGGGCACGCTCTCGACACGAAACCCTGATGGCGTGCAGGTGCTGCCCAAGTGGTCGATGCAGGTGGTGGTGCTCGTAGTACTTAGCGCATGCCTCCTGGTCTTCGGCCCGGCGATCAGACGTCTCGGACAGCCATACCTCACAGACGTCTTCCACATCAGCCCAACAACGGGTGAGCGGTTCTCCAGACTCCTGGACATCGCTTACTACCTGTTCTTTGGCGGAGGGATCGTCTCTGCCCTCGACCTAACCGAGATCGGATCCTTCGTCCCGGCCGGAGAGAGCCTCACCTCAGCTGCCCAACAGGTGGCTCTCTTCCTGACGGTCCTGGGCGTGGCCCATGTCGCGAATCTCCTCCTGCTTCCGATCGTGAGCCTCCTGTTCACATCGCTGACCAGAAGAGGGCTGCGCCACTCCGCCGGCCCTGAGGCACCGCCCATCTCACCACTAGCTCAGAGGACCGAGCGGATGGTGACGGCCATCGTGTTTGCGGTGGTGCTCCTCGCAATCGGCGGAGGTCTGCTGCTGATCGCCCTTGCCGTGTTAGGCGTGTACGGGTGATAACGATTGCCATGTCTCCCGAGACAGTCATCCCGACGCTCCAAGACAGGCGAGAACCCTCGCTGCTCTCATGTGCCCAAGCAACCACTTGACGGAAAGAGGCTTCGATATAGACGCTTCTGTGTCACCCGTTCTTGAATCTGGCTCGTCTGTTCTCGTGTAAACGTTGGGTGACTTGGTGGCGACGCTTGAACAGAGGAGGTTTGGCACATGTCTCAGAATCGTTCGAGTGGAGTTGACCGGATTGGATGGATCTTGGGTCTGGCGGGATTGGTACTGATTTTTGTGGGTTTCTTCATTGTCGACCATGGTGGTTGGCTGGGGCCCGACAGTCCGGTCAGTGAGCTGGCGGCTGAGATCACTGACAACAGGACGAGACTCGTCGCTGGAGGCACGGTCGGCATCGTCGGAGCGTTGGCGTTGGTCGGGTTTGTTGCCTCGCTGCGGATGCGTCTTGCCCGGGACGGCTCAAAAGGTGAACGGTTGGCCCTCATCGTGTACGCGTTCGGGGTTGTCATGGTCATCGGAGCTTTCGTTCACGGGTCGTATCGCATGGCGATTAGCGCACCGATCGAACCGAACCTCCTTGCCGACGCGGTGCTTCCGTTATCGATCCTGAAAGAACACATCATTGCCCTGTTCATGCTTGGTGCTCTTGGTGTCGCCGCCACCATGAGCATCAGCTCGTTGGTCATGAGATTTCTCCCCAAGCCGTTCGCCTGGTTGGGCGTCGTACTCGTCGCGGCCGCTCTGGCGCTCATCCCGACTGGTCTTGGTATAGGCGGTCTCGCCCTGTTCCTTTGGCTGATAGTCGCATGCCTCGTTCTCATCGCACAGGACGGGCTAGTACTCGCGAACGACGTCAGGCGATCGGCCGACACGACCCGCCTAGGCGGCTGAAACGCAAGCGCTTCGTCACCCAGTGTTCAGTGCCGTACTTCCTTCAGTTGGGCTGTATGAGACGATCCGAGACAAGCGGTGTGACAACCAGGACGCGCACGATGGGACACTTGACGATGTCAACATGGACTCCCTTCCTCACGAGAAGGCAACCGTTCTGATCGACCAGGAACCTTGCCGTGCCATTCCTGCAGCCGAAGCCTCCCTGACGCTTCCATTCATCCCCCGATGGGCATGACCAAGCCCCTGGCAGCGGAAAAGGTGCCGCATACAAAGCTTCGACTTGAGATGAATCCGTCAATGTTGACGCTGCTCCTCATCGGGCTGCTTCTCGCCGGGTGTGCCGATTCTGGGCCCTCCGGTCTGCAGAGGATCGCCGAGGATGCCGCTGAAGCTCGAGGTGGCTACGGGTTCCTGGTTGCCATCACAGATGCGGAAGGCAAGCGCACCACCGCCGTTGCCGGAGTCGATGCAACGGGTGCACCAATGAGCGACGACGTGACCTGGCACATAGGGAGCGTTACCAAGACCTTCGTCGCAGTGGTGATTATGCAGCTTGCCGATGAGGGCCTGTTGTCTTTGGACGACCCTGCAGCGCGCTACGTCGACCACGAGTTCGTGCCGGCAGCGGCCACCATCT
>DATFGI010000021.1:0-7266 GCA_035249605.1 Acidimicrobiia bacterium | reverse complement strand
GTGTCGGAGAGAGGACTCGAACCTCCACGGGGCTATAAACCCCACCAGGTCCTTAGCCTGGCGCGTCTTCCAATTCCGCCACTCCGACAGGGTGACTCTCAGTCGGCGATTCTATCGGCCGCCCTAGCTCAAGATGAAGGTGAGAGCGAAGGTGCTGATCCCGAAAAGGACGCCGATGATGACCGTGAGCCGGTCGAGGTTGCGCTCCACCACCGTCGAACCGGTTAGGTTCGACGTAGACATTCCACCGCCGAATACGTCTGACAGCCCGCCTCCCTTGCCGCTGTGCAGCAGCACCAGAGCCACCAGGGCCAGGGACAGCAGGATGTGGACGACTATGAAGATCGCGGTGAGGACATTCATGGCATTTGGTCTCGAGACAGGGGAAATCCCGCCAGAGAGCGGGAATCGAATTCTACCAGCAAACCCCTCCTTGCCCTAGCCGGCTTGACGACCCACCGCATCGGCGGCGGCCTGCGCCGCCTCGGCATCACCCAGGTACTCGCTGGATATCGGTTGCAGATCGTCGTCCAACTGATAGATCAACGGGATCCCGGTCGGGATGTTGAGCTCGACTATCTCCTCTTCGCTGATGTCGTCGAGATGCTTGACCAGAGCACGTAGCGAGTTGCCGTGGGCGACGATCAGCACCGTCTTGCCCGCCTCCAACTCGGGGACGATCTCGTCGAACCAATAGGGCAGCATCCGGTCGACCACATCGGAGAGCGCCTCGGTGGAGGGGATGTCGGCAGGATCGACATCGGCGTACAGCTCGTCGTTCGAAGCATGGCGGGGATCATCGGCGGCCAATGGCGGTGGCGGGGTGTCGTAAGAGCGCCGCCAGGCCAGGACCTGGTCGGCGCCGAACTTCTCCGCGGTCTCCTTTTTGTCCAGACCCTGCAAGTCGCCGTAGTGACGTTCGTTGAGACGCCAGCTCCTTCTGGTCGGAATGTCGGTCCAGCCCGCCTCTTCCAAGGCGAGGTCGGCGGTCTCGGTTGCCCTCACCAAAACCGAGGTGAACATCACGTCGGGAACGAGGCCGGCCTCGGCCATCAGCCGTCCCGCGGTCCGGGCCTCGGTCCTCCCCTGCTCGGTGAGCCCCACGTCGGTCCAACCGGTGAACAGGTTCTTCAGGTTCCAATCCGACTGCCCATGCCGGAGCAGGATCAATGTGTGGCTCACAGCCGGTACCTCACGATCGCCGCGAACTGATCCGGGTCGAGCGAGGCCCCCCCGACCAGGGCCCCGTCGATGTCGTTCTTCGCCATGAAATCCTTGATATTGACCGCGTTCACCGATCCCCCGTAGAGGATCCTCACCTGCTCGGCGGCGTCGGTGCCGAGACGATCCCGGAGCTGCTCTCTGACGATGGAGGCGATGGTGGAGGCGTCGTCGGGCAACGCGGTCCGCCCGGTGCCGATCGCCCATACCGGCTCGTAGGCGATGGCCAGCGCGCCCGCCGACTCGGCGGCGACGTTGCGCAAGGAGCCGGCGAGCTGGGAGGTGACCACCGTCTCGGCCTGCCCGCCCTCCCTCTGCTCCAGTGTCTCCCCGACACAGACGATGGCCGACATCCCCGCATCGAGCACCGCCCGCGCCTTCTTGTTGACGTCCTCGTCGCCCTCGCCGAAGTGCTCCCGACGCTCGGAGTGGCCCACGATGACAAAGCGGACCGCCAGCTTGGCCAGCATCGACACCGAGATCTCCCCGGTGTATGCCCCGGACTCCGCCCAGAAGACGTTCTGCGCCCCGAGCCCGATCGGGATCCGGTCCTGTTCGACGACCACCTGGACCGAGCGCAGCGACGTGAAGGGTGGCGCAACCACCACCTCGACCCGTTCGTAGTCGTTGGCTTCGAGGCGGTAGGAGAGCTTCTGCACCATCTGGATCGCCTCGAGATGATTGGCGTTCATCTTCCAGTTGCCGACGATGAGCGGGGTGCGGTCGGTCATCCCGCCCATCTTTCCAGAACGGCAACACCGGGCAGAATCCGCCCCTCGAGCAGCTCCAGGCCGGCGCCTCCGCCGGTGGAGACATGGGAGATGGTGTCCTCGAGACCGAGGAGCCGCAGGGCGGCCACGGTGTCCCCACCTCCGACGGCGGTGAAGCCCTCGCAGGCGGCCATGGCCCGGGCGACGTGGTCGGTCCCGTTTCGGAAGCTCTTCCACTCGAACACACCCATCGGTCCGTTCCAGAACACGCTGGCCGAGGACTGGATCAGCTCCCGGAACCCGGCAGACGTCCCCGGTCCGATATCGAGGCCGATGCTGTCCTCGGGGATGTCGTGGGTCCCGACCACCTCACGCGACGTGTCCTCGGCGAACTCCTCGCCAACCGCGATGTCCACCGGGAGAATGATCTTCCGGCCCGCCGGCCCGTTCAGCAGTCTGCCCACTGCCTCGACCATGTCGTCCTGGACCAGGGAATGCCCCACGCTTTGACCCTTGGCGGCCAGAAACGTGAAGCACATGCCCCCACCGACCAGGAGCCTGTCGACGCGAGGAAGCAGCTGGCGGACCACTCCCAGCTTGTCGGACACCTTCGCCCCGCCGAGCACCACTGTGAAGGGCCGCTCGGTGTCTCCCAGGAACCGGCCCAGCGCGGTCAGCTCGGCGTGGAGAAGGGGGCCCGCGACCGACTCGACGATCTCGGCGACTCCCACCGTCGAAGCATGGGCCCGGTGCACCGAGCCGAAGGCATCCTGGACGAAGAGATCGAAACCGTCGGCGAGATCACGGGCGGTCGCGTCGTCGTTACTTGTCTCACCATCGAGGAATCGGGTGTTCTCCAGGACGGTGATCGCCCCGCCGCTCTCGAACCCGACATCGTGCCGGGTCATCTCCGCCATCCGCTCCGACACCGGGCGCAGGGAGAGCGACGGGTCGCGGCCCTCGGGCCGACCGAGGTGAGAGCACACCGTGACGTCGGCGCCTGCTTCGACGAGGCGCTCCAGGGTGGGCAGCGCCGCCCTTATTCGGAAGTCGTCGGCCACTTCTCCATCCTCGAGGGGGACGTTGAGATCGGAGCGCACCAGGACCGTGGCGCCGTCGACGTCGACATCTTCGAGAGTCAGATACCTGTTCATCGATCAGCTCCTGGCGTTGGCGAGTCGTTCCAGCACCAGGGCGAGCTTGAACGGGTCGTGCGCCGGCCAATCGGACCATTCGTCGGCGATGTCGGCGGCCACCAGTTCCCAGCCATGCTCTGCCGCCTCCGCGGCGGCGATCCTGACCGGGTCGTGGCCCGGTGGCACGTCGAGCGGGCCCTCATGGGCGACCAAGTAGCCGGGGCCGGCCACCCCGACGTGCTTGCTCAGGGCGGCGAGGTGCTCTGCTCCACTCATGCCCAGCGTCTCGCCGTCCTGGGTGACCAGGTTGAGCACGAAAACTCGCTGTGCCCTGGTCTCCATCACGGCCTCGGCGAGCATCGCCACCTTGAGCGCAGATATCACCGAGGTGTACAGGCTGCCCGGCCCGAAGACGATCTGGTCGGCCGAGGACACCGCAGCCAGGGCGCGACGTGATGCCATGGTGTCGGAGGGGTCGATCCCGATCTCGGAGATGTGCCCTGAGCTGGCGGTGATGGCGGCCTGACCCTCCACCCGCGCCCCGTCGATCACCGCGGCGAGGGTCACCGGCTGATCGGCCACCGGCACCACCTCCCCGAGCGCCCCCAGCATCCGCCCCGCGGTGTCCACGGCGCTGGGGAAGTCGCCGAACAGATCGGTCAGCGCGGCCAGGATCAGGTTGCCTAGCGAGTGGTCGCTGACGTCGCCCGTGTCGAAACGATGGGCGAACAGCTCTGACCACAGGCTGGGCTCGGGGGTGAGGGCGAGGAGACACCGACGCACGTCCCCGGGCGGCGGTATGCCCAAACTGGTGAGCCGGCCCGACGAGCCACCGTCGTCGGCCACTGTCACCAGTGCCGATATGGACCCGGCGTAGGTCTGAATCGCCTCCAGTGCCGCCGCCAGACCGTGGCCTCCCCCGATGGCGACAACGGCCGGGCCGGTCGGATCGAGCAGGAGAGGCTCGAGCGCTGTCTCGGTCCGGGTCCTCACCGGTCCAAGTCGCGATGACGGACGGAGGCGTTGACTCCGTGAGAGGACAGTCTGCGGGCGAGCTCCTCGGCGATTGCCACGGAGCGATGGTGGCCGCCGGTGCAGCCGACGCCGATCGATAGATAAGACTTGCCCTCGCTCTGGAAGCGGGGAATGAGGAACTGCAGCAACTCGTCGATCTTGGCGACGAACTCAGAGGCGCCCTCCGCCTGGAGCACAAAGTCGCTGACAGGCTGGTGGGTTCCCCGCAGGTCACGGAGCTCGGGTACCCAATGCGGATTGGGCAGAAACCGGACGTCGAACACGAGGTCGGTGTCGCGGGGAGGACCGTGTTTGAAGCCGAAGGTCCGGATAGACACCCTCATCTCACGGTTGAGGTCGTCTTCGGAGAACTGAGCGGTGAGCCGCTCCCGAAGGTCGCGTACGTTGAGGTTGGAGGTGTCGATGACCACGTCGGCCAGGGAGCGCAACTCACCAAGCAGTTCCCGCTCCGCCTCTATCGCCTCGCTGATGGTGTCGAGGCCGAGGGGATGGGGCCGGCGATTCTCCTCATAGCGGCTGACGATCACACTGTCCTCGGCGTCGAGGAAGACGATCCTGGTGAGGACACCCTCCCGCTCCAACTCGGTCATGGCGTCTCTCAACTCGCCGGTGGGCAACCCGCCCCGGGAGTCGATGACGAGAGCCAGATGCTTGTGCGCCTGCGGGATGTCGTGAGCCGCCACCGCCCGCTCGATGAGGGCGGGGGGCAGGTTGTCGATGACGGTGTAGCCGAGGTCCTCGAGGATCTTGGCAGCGGTGGAGCGCCCCGCCCCGGACATGCCGGTAACGACGAGAACATGGGGGGCGTCGGTTGCAGCAAGATCCATCGGCGCCTCGCTCAGGTGTGGAGGGCAGCGTACAGATCGGAGGCCACCTGCCCGGGGACCACCGCGGTCAGCTCCTCCTCTGTGGCGGAGCGCATTTGCTTCAACGATCCGAAATGCTTGAGCAGGTCCTTCTTCCGCTTCGGGCCGATCCCGGCCACCTCGTCGAGCACCGAGTCGACCATCGACTTGGAGCGGAGCTGGCGGTGATAGGTGATGGCAAAGCGATGGGCCTCGTCACGGACCTGCTGGAGGAGATAGAGCGCCTCGGCGTCACGGGGGATCTGGATCGGCTCGGGCCGCCCGGGGAGATAGACCTCCTCCATCTTCTTGGCCAGCCCGATCACCGGGATGTCGAGGTTCAGCTCGTCGAGGACCTTCACCGCCCTGCCCAGCTGCCCGGCGCCGCCGTCGATGAGCACCAGACCGGGCGGGTAGGAGAACTTTCCCTGCTCGGGTACCGGCTTGTTCTGCTCGGCGAGGTAGGCCTTGAAGCGGCGGCTGATGGTCTCCTCCATGGCGGCGAAGTCGTCCTGACCGTCGACCGTGCGGATCTTGAACCTGCGGTACTCGCTGCGTCTGGGCAACCCGTCCTCGAGCACGACCATCGACGACACGGTGTTGGTCCCCTGCAGGGTGGAGACGTCGAAAGCCTCGATTCGAAGTGGGGAGTCCTCCAGGCCGAGCACCTCTTGGAGCGACCGCAGCGCCTTGGCCCGGGCGTTGTGGTCCTTCTGCCGGCTGAGCCGATGCCGACCGAATGCGTCGGCGGCGTTGATCGAGGCGGTCTCCATGAGCCTCCGCTTCGCTCCCCGCTGTGGGACCCTCAGGCTGACATTGGCCCCACGAAGAGTGGTCAGCCATACCGTGAGCAGGTCCGACTCGTCGGGCATCACCGAGACCAGGACTTCGCGGGGTGGCTCGGTGTCCCCGTAGAGCTGGCGCACCACCCGGCCCATGAGCTCGGCGTCGGTCAGCTCCTCGACCCGGTCGACGATGGTGGCCCTCTCCCCGACCACGCGGCCCCGGCGCACGTTGAGCACCTGGAACGCGGTCTCGAGCTCGTCGCCGTGGAAGGCGAGCAGGTCGAAGTTCTCCGCCTTCTCGGTGACCACCTCCTGACGGAGCATGGCCCGGCGCACGTCGTCCTGGCGGTCGCGGTAGCGGGCCGCAAGCTCGAATTCCTCACGGTCGGCCGCGTCCCACATCGACGTCTCCAGGTCGGCGAGCACCCCATCGGTGTCGCCGCTGAGAAAGGCGGCGAGACCATCCACCATCTGTGAGTAGTCCTCGGGAGAGACCGCCTCGATGCAGGGGCCCGAGCACTTCTCGATGTGATAGAGCAGACATGGCCGGCCCTGGGCACGCTGTCGCTCGAACATGGCATTGGAGCAGGTGCGCACCTGGAACGTGCGTAGCAACTGGTCGAGGGTCTTGCGGATGGCGTAGGTGTGGGCGTAGGGACCGAAGTACTCGTTGCCCTTCCGCTTCTTCCCCCTCATCACCAGGGCCCGGGGCCACTCGTGGGAGCGGGTGATCGCCAGGAACGGGTACGACTTGTCGTCGACGAGCTTGACGTTGAACCGGGGGCGGTGCTCCTTGATCAGCGAGTACTCCAACATGAGCGCCGCCACCTCGGACTCGGTGAGGATCCAGTCCACCGTTCGTGCCGCGTCGACCATCGCCTGGGTCCGCGGGTGCAGACCCACGCCGAAGTAGGACGCGACCCGGCTGCGCAGGGACTTTGCCTTCCCTACGTAGATGACACGCCCGTTCTTGTCCCGAAACAGATAGGTGCCGGGGCGGTTGGGGATCTCGGATGTCTTCGGCCTCTCGAACATCGGAGATTGAGGGTATAAGGGCCCCTGGGCTGACCCTGAAAGCTAGGTGAGACGGGTCAGGGCGAAGACGATGCCACTGACACCGACCACCGTGGCTGCCTGGGTGGCAGTGAAGGTGCGGACATAGGAGTGAAAGTTCGCATCGAAGCCGGCCTTGAGCTCCATGAGATCGTCCTTAGTGGCGTACTTGAGCGCCATCTCCTGACGCAGGAAGGCAACTTCGGTGCCGAGTTCGGTCCTCAGCCCACCGACCTCAGTCCTCAGCCCACCGACCTCAGTCCTCAGCTCACCCATCTCAGTTCTGAGCTCGCCCATCTCAGTCCTCAGCTCAGTCCTCAGCTCACCGATCTCGGTCCTCAGCTCGTCACGAACCTCCATGAGGTCGGCCTTGGTTGCAAGCTCGTCGCTGCGCGGCAGCATGGACAACAGGGTAGCGGCAGGTCCATTTCCGAGGACCTCCCGGAGCTTCTCCTGCAGTGTGATCTGCTCTTGTTCGCCC
>DATFGI010000020.1:0-25352 GCA_035249605.1 Acidimicrobiia bacterium | reverse complement strand
CCCAGATGGTGATGCCCGGAGACAACACCGAGATGACCGTGGAACTGATCGCACCCATCGCCATGGACGAAGGCCTCCGCTTCGCCATCCGAGAAGGCGGCCGCACCGTCGGCGCCGGCCGAGTAGTCAAGATCAACAAGTGAGGATGCGCTAGTGGCTGACCAGAAGATCCGCATCCGCTTGAAGGCTTACGACCACAACGTGATCGACGAGTCCTCGAAGAAGATCACCGAGACGGTGTTGCGCACCCAGGCCAAGATCAAGGGCCCGGTGCCTCTGCCGACCGAGATCCATCGTTACTGCGTGGTGCGCGGCCCCCATGTCCACAAGGACTCCCGGGAGCACTTCGAGATGCGCATCCACAAGCGTCTCATCGACATCCTCGATCCCACGCCGAAGACGGTGGATTCCCTGATGCGGCTCGAGCTCCCCGCTGGCGTAGAAGTGGAGATCAAGCTGTGAGTGCTCGTCATACCAGGGGGGTCGCGTGATGGGCTCCCTCAACGCCATCCTTGGAACGAAACTCGGCATGACCCAGGTGTTCGACGACCAGGCGCGCTCGATCCCGGTGACCGTGGTCAAGGCGGGCCCGATCCACATCGTCCAGGTCAAGACCATGGAGCGGGACGGGTACAACGCCGTCCAGATCTCCTATGGGCAGGCCACCTCGGCGAACAAGCCCACCGCCGGGCACTTCGCCAAGGCCGGTGTCGACCCGGCCGGTCATCTCGTCGAGGTCAAGGTCGACGACCCGGGTCAGTTCAAAGTGGGCCAGGAGATCAAGGTGGAGGAGATGTTCGAGGTCGGCGCCAAGGCCGACGTCTCCGGTGTCTCCAAGGGCAAGGGTTTCAGCGGTGTCATGAAGCGGCACAACTTCTCCGGCCAGGGCGCCTCCCACGGCAACCACAAGAAGCACCGCGCCCCCGGCTCGATCGGTGCCTGCGCCACACCGGCTCGTGTCTTCAAGGGGATGCGCATGGCAGGCCGGATGGGCGGGGAGAAGGTCACCACACTCAATCTCGAGGTGGCCGGTGTCGATGCCGAGCGGGGGCTGCTCTTGCTCAACGGGGCAGTGCCAGGCCCCAAGGGCTCGGTGGTGCTGGTCAGAGAGGCGGTGAAGGCTCGTGGCTGACATCAAGGCGCCGCTCTTCAAGGCCGACGGCTCCGCCAGCGGGGACATCAAGCTCGAAGCCGACGTGTTCGGCATCGAGCCCAACCTCGACGTGCTCCACCAGGTGGTGACCGCTCAACTCGCCGCGGCCCGGGCCGGCACCGCGTCCACCAAGACCAGGGGTGCGGTCCGCGGTGGAGGCAAGAAGCCTTGGCGTCAGAAGGGACTGGGCCGGGCCCGCCACGGCTCGATCCGCTCCCCCCAGTGGGTCGGTGGTGGCGTCGCCCATGGCCCCCAGCCACGCGACTTCGGCCAGCGAACCCCGAAGAAGATGAAGCGTCTCGCCCTGCGCAGCGCGCTCTCCGCCCGCGCCTCGGAGTCGGCGATCATGGTGGTCGAGGAGCTCGACTGGTCGGCTCCGAAGACCAAGCAGGCGGTGAAGCTGCTCGACGCGATGGGCGTGACCGGCAAGACCCTGGTGGTCATGACCCAGCTCGACGCCTCTGCGGGCAAGTCGTTCCGCAACCTGGCGGAAGTGCGCCTGGTCGAGCCCGGTCATCTCACCGCCTACGACGTCCTCTGGTCCGACCAGGTGGTGTTCACATCGCACACCGTGGGCTCGGTGGGCCGCGCCAGCACCTACGAGGTCAGTGAGAGCGACTTCGTCAAGGAGTCCGATGGGGGTGAGTCCTGATGAGGACGGCCCACGACATCATTCTCGCCCCGGTGGTCTCGGAGAAGTCCTACGACCTCATCGAGCACAACAACACCTACACCTTCGAGGTCGACCCCCGGGCCAACAAGGAACAGATCCGGGACGCGATCGAGAAGGTCTTCGAGGTACGCGTGCTCAGGGTGAACACCATGAACCGCAAGGGGAAGGTGAAGCGCACCGGCTACAAGCTGGGCAAGCGCAAGGACGTCAAGCGAGCCGTGGTCACTCTCGCCCCCGGCGACTCGATCGACCTGTTCGGAGTTTGAGATGGCAGTGAAGAAACGCAAGCCGACCTCGCCCGGGCGTCGATTCCAGACGGTCTCGGACTTTGCCGAGATCACGGAGTCGAAGCCGGAGAAGTCGTTGATCGCCAAGAAGTCGAAGACCGGTGGTCGCAACACCAACGGTCGGGTCACCTCGCGCCATCGCGGCGGTGGTCACAAGCAGCGCTACCGGGTGATCGACTTCAAACGGGACAAGGATGGCATTCCCGCCCGCGTCGCATCCATCCAGTACGACCCGAACCGAAACGCCCGCATCGCCTTGCTCAACTACGCCGACGGGGAGAAGCGCTACATCCTGGCGCCCGTAGGGGTCTCGGTCGACGACCGGCTGGAGTCCGGCTCTGGCGCCGACATCCGACCCGGAAATGCCCTTCCCCTGCGCAACGTCCCTGCCGGCACCATGGTCCACGCCATCGAGATGCGGCCCGGCGGCGGTGCCAAGCTCGCCCGATCGGCCGGATCGGCCGTCCAGCTCATGTCCAAGGAGGGCGATCTCGCCCTGCTCCGCCTCCCCTCCGGCGAGATGCGCCAGGTGCCCCTCGACTGCAGGGCAACCGTCGGCCAGGTCGGGAACACCGAGGCCGAGCTGATCAAGATGGGCAAGGCCGGCCGCAACCGGTGGAAGGGTGTGCGCCCCCAGACGCGAGGCGTCGCCATGAACCCCGTCGACCACCCGCTCGGTGGTGGCGAGGGCAAGGCCTCCGGTGGCCGCCACCCGGTGAGCCCCTGGGGCAAGCCCGAGGCGCGGACCCGCTCCAAGAAGAAAGCTTCAGACAAATACATCGTGCGTCGTCGCGCGAAGAAAGGGAGGCGCTGATGGCGCGCTCACTGAGAAAGGGGCCCTTCGTCGACGATCACCTCGCCAACAAGGTCGACGAGCTCAACCGAACCAACCAAAAGCGCGTGATCAGAACCTGGTCGCGGCGCTCCACGATCATCCCCGAGATGATCGGGCACACCATCGCGGTCCACGACGGCCGCAAGCACGTGCCCGTCTACATCACCGAGTCGATGGTCGGGCACAAGCTTGGCGAGTTCGCTCCGACCCGCACGTTCCGAGGGCATGCGGAGAAGTCGGCGGTGAGACGATGAAGGTCAAGGCTCAGAACCGCTTCGTGCGCCAGTCGCCCTACAAGGTGCGCCGTGTGCTCGACCTGGTCCGTGGTCTACCGGTCGAGGATGCCGAGCACGTGCTCCGGCTCACCAACCGGGGCGCCGCCCAGCCGATCGTCAAGGTCCTCCGCTCGGCCGTGGCCAACGCCGAGCACAACCACGCCCTCGACGCCGATGAGCTGATCGTGGCCGAGGCCTATGCCGACGAGGGTCCCACCCTGCGTCGCTTCCGGCCTCGTGCCCGGGGCCGCGCCACCCGTATCGAGAAACGGACGAGCCACATCACCATCGTGGTCTCGGACATGAATGAGGAGGTGAACTGATGGGTCAGAAGACACACCCCTACTCATTCCGTCTCGGTGTTGCCACTGACTGGAAGTCGAAGTGGTTCTCGACAAAGGAATACGTCGACTTCGTCAACGAGGACTGGCAGATCCGCGAGTACCTGAGAGGCGAGTTGACCCGAGGTGCGGTCTCTCGCATCGACATCGAGCGGACTCGTGACCGGCTCATCGTCGACATCCACACCGCCCGCCCCGGTGTCGTCATCGGGCGCAAGGGCTCGGAGGCGGAGCGTCTCCGGGACGGTCTGGAGAAGATGACCAACGGCCGGGTCAAGCTCAACATCAACGAGGTCAAGGACCCCGATCTCGACGCCACCCTGCTGGCGCGGGGGATCGCCGACCAGTTGGAGAACCGCATCGCCTTCCGACGTGCCATGAAGCGAGCCGTCGCCTCGGCACTCAAGGCCGGCGCCGAAGGCGTCCGGGTCGAGTGCAAGGGTCGTCTCGGGGGAGCCGACATGGGTCGCCGCGAGTGGTACCGCGAAGGCCGGGTGCCGCTGCACACCCTGCGCGCCGACATCGACTTCGGGACGGCGACAGCGGAGACAACCGTCGGCGCCATCGGCGTCAAGGTATGGGTATACCGCGGTGAGGTGGTCGAGAGCGGGCCGCTGTCCGGGGAGAGGATCGCCGCAGAAGCCGATCTGGCCACCGGCGGGCCTGCCCGCCGCACCCAGAAGAGCCTCAAGTCCCGTGCCGAAGAGGCCGCCGGCGAGGGCAAGAAGCCTCGTCTCATCGAGGCCGGCGGAGGCAAGCGACCCGTCGTCGAGGCCAGCGAGCGCGAGGGTGGTCGACGTTTGATCGAAGCCGGGGGCGGCCGCCGCCCCACCGCCGCGGACGCCGAGCTCCAGTACCAGAGCGCTCAGGAGGAACAGGACGTCGAGGAAGTAGCCAAGGAGACCGCAGCCGAGGGTGCAACCGAAGCCACTTCCGAGCCGGCTCTTCCCCCCGGGGCCGCGGAAGAGCCGACCGAAGCCGGGGAGACCGCGGCCGGCGCAGAGCCTGTCGCGGATGCCCCTGAGCTCCCGGAGCAGCCCGAAGCCGAGGACGGCGGAGAAGAAGAGTGAAGATGTCCGAGTACCGAGTACCGCGTATCGAGTACCGCCGAGCCACGCGAGGCCGCTCATGCTGATGCCGAAGCGAACCAAGCATCGCAAGATGCATCGCGGGCGCAGGTCCGGGGTCGCCAAGGGCGGCACCGAGGTCAGCTTCGGTGAGTACGGGCTGCAGGCGCTCGAGGCGGGTTGGATCACGGCCCGTCAGATCGAGGCCGCTCGTGTCGCCATCACCCGCGCGGTCAAGCGTGGAGGGAAGGTGTGGATCACCATCTTCCCCGACAAGCCGGTGACACAGAAGCCCGCCGAGACCCGGATGGGATCGGGCAAGGGCAACGTGGAGTTCTGGGTGTCGGTGGTGAAGCCGGGTCGGGTCATGTTCGAGCTCGCCGGTGTGCCCGAGGACCTGGCCCGTGAGGCGATGCGCAAGGCGGGGCACAAGCTGCCCATCAAGACCCGTGTGGTCACCAGGGAGGACTCATGAGCGTCGCAGACATTCGTGAGCTCAACGACGAAGAGCTGATGGAAGCCCTCGTCGAGGCCAAGGAGGAGCGGTTCAACCTGCGCTTCCAGGTGGCAACCAACCAGCTGGACAACACCGCCCGCCTCAAGACCGTCAAGAAGGAGATCGCCCGCATCCTCACCGTGATGCGTGAGCGTGAGTTGGAGGCTGCCGTCACGGCTGCCGGTTCCGAGGAGAGTGCCTGATGGCTGAGCAAGCAACCAGAAACAGCCGCAAGGTGCGGGTGGGTGTCGTCGTGTCCGACAGCCGGGACAAGACGGTGACCGTCGAGGTGGCGAGTTCCTCGGCTCATCCTCGCTACGACAAGGTCGTCCGCACTGTCGCCAAGTTCCATGCCCACGACGAGGCCAACGACGCCCATGTCGGAGACACGGTCCGCATCATGGAGACCCGGCCTCTCTCCAAGCAGAAGCGGTGGCGGGTCGTCGAAGTCCTGGAGCGTGCCCGATGATCCAACAGGAGTCCCGTCTCAAGGTGGCCGACAACACCGGTGCCCGCGAGCTGCTCTGCATCCGCGTGCTCGGCGGGTCGTCGCGCCGATATGCCGGGGTGGGCGACGTCATCGTGGGGACCGTCAAGGAGGCGACCCCGGGCGGCTCGGTCAAGAAGGGCGAGGTGGTTCGCGCCGTGGTGGTGCGCACCAAGAAGGAGTCGCGTCGTGCCGACGGCACTTACATCCGCTTCGACGACAACGCCTGCGTGATCATCGATCCCAACCGTCAGCCACGGGGAACCCGCATCTTCGGTCCCGTGGCCCGAGAGCTACGTGACGAGCGCTTCATGCGCATCGTCTCGTTAGCGCCAGAGGTGCTCTGAATATGGCCGACCGAGTTTCTCTGACTGCCTCCCACCGGCTTCAACTTTCGCGCGGCCGGCGGTCCACCCTCAGCCTTGTCGTCGCAATCTCAGATCGCCAGAGAAACAGACGCCGGCCGGTCGGCGGCTACCGCGCTCGCCGGCAGTCTCCAGAGGAGATTTCATCATGAAGCTCAAGAAAGGCGACACCGTGATGGTCATTGCCGGTAAGGACACCGGCAAGGAGTCGAAGATCACCCGCGTCCTGACCTCGAAGGGCAAGGTCCTGGTGGAGGGGGTCAACACGGCCAAGCGCCACACCAAGCCGACCGGTCAGACCATGCAGGGGGGGATCATCGACCGGGACATGCCCATCGACGTCTCCAACGTGATGATCGTGTGCGAGAAGTGCGGCCCGACCCGAATCGGGCATCGCATCGACGACAAGGGCAAGAAGCGCCGGGTCTGTGTCAAATGTGGAGGTGACCTGTGAGCGAGAAGCCCCGTCTCAAGGCTCGCTACGACAACGAGGTCCACGCCCAGCTCAAGACCCAGCTCGGTCTGGAGAACCCGATGGAGGTTCCCACCCTGGAGAAGATCGTGCTCAACATGGGGCTCGGGGAGGCCATCGCCGACCGGAAGGCCATCGACGAGGCAGTCGACGAGCTCGGTCTCATCGCCGGGCAGAAGCCCCGGATCAACAAGGCGCGCAAGTCGATCGCCAACTTCAAGCTCCGTGAGGGGATGCCGATCGGGGTCTCGGTGACCCTGCGCGGCGCCAGGATGTGGGAGTTCTTCGACAGGCTCCTCTCCGTGGCCATACCCAGGGTGCGAGACTTCCGCGGGCTAAACCCGCGGGCATTCGACGGGAGGGGCAACTACAGCGTCGGGGCCTCCGAGCAGCTGATCTTCCCCGAGATCGACTTCGACCAGGTGTCGACCACCCGCGGCATGAACATCACGATCGTGACCACCGCCACCGACGACGAGGGAGGCAAGGCCCTCCTCGACGCGTTCGGGTTCCCCTTCCGCCGGGTCGGGGCCGAGGTTTAGCGATGCGGGACATCGCAAAGGAGTTGAGGACCAATGGCTAAGAAATCGATGATCGCAAAGGCGAACAGGAAGGCGAAGTTCAAGGTGCGCGAGTACAACCGCTGCAAGCGGTGCGGCCGCCCCCGCGCCTATCTGCGCGACTTCGGCATGTGCCGCATCTGCGTGCGGGAGCTGGCCAGTCGCGGCGAGCTTCCCGGTGTGAGAAAGGCGTCATGGTGACAATGGTTACCGACCCCATCGCGGACATGCTGACCCGGATCCGCAACGCGGTCTCGGTGGGTCATGAGCGGGTGGTGATGCCTTCGTCCAAGCTGAAGGTGAACATCGCCCAGATCCTGGTCAACGAGGGATTCATCGACCGCTATGAGGTGTCCGACAACGGGCATCGCAGTGATCTCGAGCTCGTCCTCCGCTACGCCGAGCGCCGCAAGCCGGTGATCCTCGGCCTGAAGCGGGTCTCCCGCCCCGGCCACCGGGTCTATCGCGGCGCCGGCGAGTTGCCCCGGGTCCAGGGGGGTCTCGGTGTCGCCGTCGTGTCCACCAGCCAGGGCCTGATGCCCGACCGGGAGGCCCGCAAGCGGAGCCTGGGTGGAGAGATCCTCTGCGAGGTTTGGTGATGAGTCGCATCGGTAACAAGCCGGTCGAGCTCCCCGATGGCGTCGATGTGGCCATCGAGGGCACCTCGGTGACGGTCAAGGGCGCCAAGGGCGAGCTCTCCCGTCGGTTCCACGAGCGAATCGGATTCGACGTGGACGACGGCGTCGTCACCGTGACCCGTCCCGACGACGAGCGCGAATCCCGTGCCCTCCACGGGTTGAGCCGGGCCCTGCTCCACAACATGGTGGTGGGTGTCTCCGACGGGTTCCGCAAGGAGCTCGAGATCCACGGTGTCGGCTATCGCGCCGCACTCAAGGGCCAGATCATCGAGCTCCAGGTGGGCTTCAGCCACACCGTGGAAGTCGAGGCCCCCGAGGGCATCACGTTCGAGGTGCCCGAGCAGACCCGCATCGTCATCTCCGGCATCGACAAAGAGAGGGTGGGTCAGGTTGCGGCCGACATCCGCAAGGTGAGGCCGCCCGAGCCGTACAAGGGCAAGGGAATCCGCTACACCGGAGAGTACGTTCGACGCAAGGCCGGAAAGGCAGGTAAGTGATGAGAGGCTCGCGCAAAGACGCCCGCTCCCGTCGCCACCTGCGTATCCGCAAGGAGCTCCGGGGGACGCCGGAGCGCCCGCGCCTGGCGGTCTACCGGAGCAACCGTTACATATATGCCCAGGTCATCGACGATCTCGACGGGCGCACCGTCGCCGCCGCCTCCTCACAGGAACCGGACCTCCGCTCGGAGCGTCTCAACGTGGGCACGGCGGCCAAGGTGGGCACGTTGCTGGCGGACCGCGCCAAAGAGGCCGGCGTCACCTCCGTGGTGTTCGATCGGAGCGGCTACAAGTACCACGGAAGACTGAGAGCACTCGCGGACGCCGCCCGCGAGGCTGGACTGGAGTTTTGAATGGCTAGACAGACACGCCCCGGCTCCGAGCAGAGCCAATTCGATGAGCGGGTGATCCAGATCAACCGTGTCGCCAAGGTGGTCAAGGGCGGTCGCCGCTTCAGCTTCACCGCCCTCGTCGTGGTCGGCGACGGAAACGGCAAGGTCGGTGTGGGCTACGGCAAGGCAAAGGAGGTGCCCGCCGCCATCCAGAAGGGGATGGAGCAGGCGAGGCGCTCGATGGAGCTCGTCCCCATGGCCGGCCAGACGATCGTCCATCAGATCACCGGAACCCACGACGCCGCCAGCGTCCTGATCAAGCCGGCGGCTCCCGGCACCGGCGTCATCGCGGGAGGCGCGGTCCGTCAGATCCTCGAGGCGGCCGGGGTCAAGGATGCACTGGCCAAGTCGCTGGGATCGCCCACCCACCTCAACGTGGCCAAGGCCACCATGAACGGTTTGCTCGGCCAGCGTCGCCCCGACGAGGTTGCCCGGCTCCGCGGCAAGAAGGCCGAGGACATCACCCCACCGGGGTTGCTCGCCGCCTACAACACCACCGAATCGCTGCGTGCTGCCCCCCAGGAGAAGTAGGTAGACGATGGCCAAGGCGAAGAACAAGACCGTGAAGGTGACGCTGCGTCGCAGCCTCATCGGTGAGAAGCCGAAGACCAGGGCGACCATCGAGGGGCTTGGGCTGCGCAAGCTGCACCACACCGCAGAGCATGTCGACACCCCGAGTCTGCGCGGCATGCTGGCCAGGGTGAGCCATCTCGTGGAGGTGGAGGAGAACTGATGAGCGAGAAGAAAGAACAGCTGAAGCTGCACAACCTGGCCCCGGCGCCGGGATCCAAGAAGAAGAAGATCCGGGTGGGCCGTGGTGAGGGTGGCCGCCGGGGCAAGACCGCCGGCCGCGGCACCAAGGGGCTCAAGGCCCGCAGCAGGCTGCGCCCCGGGTTCGAGGGCGGTCAGACTCCGCTGGCGATGCGTCTCCCCAAGTTGAAGGGGTTCACCAACCCCAACAAGGAGGAGTTCGCCATCGTCAATCTCGACTCACTCTCGGTGTTCGACAAGGGCAGTGAGGTGACCCCGAATAGCCTTCGAGAGCGTGGCCTGATCCGACACAAGGGCAAAGTGAAGGTGCTCGCCGAAGGCGACCTGGACAAGGCGCTGACCGTCAAGGCCCACGCCTTCAGCGCCAACGCGAGACAGAAGATCGAAAAGGCCGGCGGGACCGTGGAAGTGCTTCAAGCGTGAGTAAATACCGCTGCTATGTCCCATCATCTGCACACGCTTGAACCTCCGCACACCAACCCGGTGAACCCGTAGCCATGCTCTCCATCTATCGCAACATGTTCAGGATCCCGGATCTCAGGGCGAAGATCCTCTTCACGCTGGCCATGTTCGGGGTCTACCGCCTCGGCGCCGCCCTCCCCGTGCCCGGAATCGACCTCGATGCCGTCGAGCTCTTCCAGAGTCAGCAGTCGGCCGGTGGCATCTACGGGCTGATCAACCTCTTCTCCGGCGGGGCGCTGGAGCAGTTCTCGGTGTTCGCGTTGGGGATCATCCCCTACATCACCGCCTCGATCATCATGCAGCTCCTCACCGTCGTCATCCCCCGGCTGCAGACCCTCCAGGAGGAGGGTGAGTCGGGACGCAAGGTGATCACCCAGTGGACCCGCTACCTGACGGTGGTGCTGGCCCTGATTCAGTCGACCGGCTTCACCTTCCTCTTCCACTCCGGCCGGTTCACCGGCGGTATCGACCTCATCCCCAATTACACACCGGGTCGGGTGATCTTGATCGTGCTCACCATGACCGCGGGCACGGCAATGGTGATGTGGCTCGGCGAGCTGATCACCCAGCGCGGGGTGGGCAACGGGATGTCGTTGATCATCTTCGTGGCGATCCTCAGCCAGTTCCCCTCGGTGTTCGTCAACATCTTCGGCCAGACCTGGGCGGTGGGGCTTCCCATCCGGTTCATCGTGATCCTGCTGGTGTTCCTGGTGATGATCGGGGCCATCATCTACGTCGACCAGGGTCAGCGCCGGATCCCGATCCAGTTCGCCAAGCGGGTTAGGGGCCGGCGGGTCATGGGCGGCCAGTCCACCTACATCCCGTTGAAGGTGAACACCGCCGGGGTGATCCCGGTGATCTTCGCCACCTCGGTGCTGTTGATCCCGTCGCTGATCATCACCGCCATCCCCTTCGACGCGGTGTGGCTGCAGAACATCTATCGCTGGATCGACGACAACCTGGGCGCCGGCGCCACCGCGGTGAGCTGGTGGTACATCCTCATCCTCTTCGCCCTGATCGTGTTCTTCACCTACTTCTACACCGCCATCCAGTTCGACCCCGAGCAGCAAGCGGAGATGATCCAGCGGCAGGGTGGGTTCATCCCCGGGGTGCGCCCCGGTCGTCAGACGGCCCGCCATCTCGGCTTCATCCTCAACCGGATCACCCTGCCCGGCTCGATCTTCCTTGCCGTGATCTCGGTCTTGCCCGCCATCGCCGGGGCGGTGTGGAACATCCAGATCGCCTTCTCCGGTGTCTCCATCCTCATCGTGGTCGGGGTCGCCCTGGAGACGATGAAACAGATCGAGTCGCAGCTGACGATGCGCAACTACGAGGGCATCCTGACGTGATCCCCTTTTCAACCCGTCCTACGTGCAATGAACGTCGCTATACGACGTTCATTGCACGTAGGACACAGGTAACGGTGTGAGACTGCTGTTCATCGGCCCCCCCGGAGCAGGTAAGGGAACCCAGGCGGGGAAGGTGGCGGCCCGGCTGGGAATCCCCCACATCTCCACCGGTGAGATGTTCCGCGACAACGTCGCCACGGGAACCAAGCTCGGCAGGCAGGTCGAGGCGATCCTGGAGGCCGGTGGCTACGTCCCCGACGAATTGACCGTGTCGATGCTGCGCGAGCGACTCTCCCAGCCGGACGCTGCGGATGGCTTCATCCTCGACGGGTTCCCCCGCACCGACGTTCAGGTGGATTACCTGGATCAGCTTCTCGGGGAAGACGGGCTGGACAAGGTCGTCGTGTTCAAGGTCGACGAGGACGTGCTCACCGAGCGGCTCCTCGCCCGAGGGCGCACCGACGACAATGAGGAGATCATCCGTGCCCGCTTCGGGATCTACACCGAGCAGACCCGGCCTCTGATCGAGGTCTACGACGACCGCGGTCTCGTCGTCTGGGTCGACGGGATCGGGGAGTTGGAAGAGGTCACCGAACGTATCCTCCAAGCCATCGCATGATCACGATCAAGAGCCGACGCGAGTTCGCCAAGATGCAAAAGGCGGGAGCCTGCGTGGCCGCGGTGCATGCCGCGGTCCGGGAGGCCGCCTCGCCGGGCGTAGCCCTGCTCGACCTCGAAGACATCGGCGCCCGGATCATCGCCGATCACGGTTGCACCTCTTCGTTCCTCAACTACCTCGGCACATACCCGGCGACGCTCTGTCTCTCTCCCAACGATGTGATCGTTCATGGGATCCCGGGCGAGTATCGACTCCAGGAGGGGGACATCCTCTCTGTCGACGCCGGAGCCATCTTCGAGGGCTTTCACGGTGATGCTGCCTTCACCATGGGCATCGGCGACGTCTCGGAGGAGGCGGAACACCTCATCGACGCCACCGAGGAGGCGCTGTGGGCCGGCATCGCCCAAGTCCGCAAGGGAAGCCGTCTCGGCGACATCGGGTCCGCTATCCACGGCGTCGGAGACGCCCATGGCTACGGCGTGGTCGAGGAGTACGTCGGGCACGGGATCGGCCGACAGATGCACGAGGAGCCCCAGGTGCCCAACTACGGGACGGCAGGGGCCGGGTTGAGACTCCGCAGCGGGATGGCCCTCTGCATCGAACCGATGTTCAACATCGGTAGCCGGCACACCAGGGTCGACCCCGACGGGTGGACGGTGCGCACCGCCGACGGGTCGCTATCCGCTCATTGGGAGCACACGGTTGCCATAACACCCGACGGGCCCATGGTGTTCACCGCTGACGCCGGGGCGATTCCGGTGGCCGAGGTGCTGCCCGCCGAGGCGTCCGCACCGGGTCAGCGTTAGCCTGTCGCCCTCCCGGAGCCTCGCTACCCAGGATCACAGGAGTCGAAATGGGATCTTTGCTCGTACACATCACCCACGGGCCCGAGGCGCCGACCCGCGCCGCTCTCGGGTTCACCGTCGCCAAGGCTGCATTGGACGCCGGACATCAGGTCACCGTGTTCTGCGCCGGGGACGCCGCCTACCTGGTGAAAGACGCCGTCATCGACACCCTGATGGGCATCGGAACCGGTTCCCTCTCTGAGACTCTGCCGGCGTTGATCGCCTCCGACGCCTCGATCTACGTCTCCGGCATGTCGTCCAAGGCGAGGGGAGTCACCGAAGCCGACCTCGAGGGCAAGGGGATCGAGTTTGCCGCGCCATCCCGGCTGGTAGAGCTGACATTCGACGCCGACAGGGTGCTTTGCTACTGAATCGAAGCCGACTTGAGGAAGCCCGGGGACGTCATTATCATTGGCAAGTCTTTGCCGCTCTTTCTGTGGCCGAAAGAGGGCTATGTAGCCAGGGCATTGTCGCCCGCAACCACTCGAACGCTCCGGTTGCCCTTGACAGTGGCCTGGCATCGCACGCGCCTGCGTGCGTCATGAGAATTGGAGAAAGCACGATGAAGGTAAGACCTTCCACGAAGAAGATGTGTGAGAAGTGTCGGATCATCCGGCGTCGTGGCCGCGTCTGGGTCATCTGTTCCAACCCGAGACACAAGCAGCGACAGGGTTGATCTGAATGGCACGTATCGCAGGAGTAGACGTCCCCAGAGACAAGCGTCTCGAGATCTCGTTGACCTATATCTACGGCATCGGGTTGACCACCGCCCAGAAGATCTGCGAGGACACCGGGATCGACTCGTCAACCCGGGTTCGCTCGCTGACCGACGACGAGGTGGCTCGCATCCGTCGCTACATCGAGACCAACTTCAAGGTGGAGGGTGACCTCCGCCGTGACGTCCAGCAGAACATCAAGCGCAAGATCGAGATCGGCAGCTACCAGGGGATTCGCCATCGCCGCGGCCTGCCGGTGCGGGGCCAGCGCACCCACACCAACGCCCGAGGCCGCAAGGGCCGTCGCGTCGCCATCGCCGGCAAGAAGAAAGTGACCAAGTAGTGACGTCTCGACAGCAAGGTTCCAAGCGGGTCCGCCGCCGCGAGCGCAAGAACATCTCCCACGGCCAGGCTCACATCAAGGCCAGCTTCAACAACACGATCATCAACATCACCGACCAAACGGGCGCCTCGGTGGCATGGACCTCGGGCGGGTCGGTCGGGTTCAAGGGCTCGCGCAAGTCGACCCCCTACGCCGCCCAGGTGGCTGCCGAGGAGGCCGCCCGCCGTGCCGGGGAGCATGGGATCCGCAAGCTCGACGTGATCGTCAGCGGCACCGGCTCGGGTCGGGACACCGCGGTCCGCACCCTGCAGAACATGGGTATGGAAGTCACCTGGGTCAAGGACGTCACCCCGATGCCGCACAACGGCTGCCGGCCCAAGAAGCGGCGGAGGGGCTGAACCATGGCCCGATACACCGGACCCGTCTGCAAGCGGTGCCGCCGAGCCCGTACCCAGCTCTGCCAGAAGAAGCGCTGCGCCGTCGACCGTCGCCCCTACCCGCCCGGTGAGCACGGCCGGGGCCGCATCAGGGAGAGCGACTACCAGATCCAGCTGCGAGAGAAACAGAAGCTGCGCGCCATGTACGGCGTGCTGGAGCGTCAATTCCGCAATTACTACCGGGAGGCCGCTCGCCGTCCCGGGATCACCGGCGACAGCCTCCTCCAGATGCTGGAGCAGCGTCTCGACAACGTGGTGTGGCGATCCGGACTGGCCGCAACCCGACCCCAGGCCCGCCAGCTGGTCAACCATGGCCATTTCCGGGTCAACGGAGGCAAGGTCGACATCCCCTCCTATCAGGTCAGTCCCGGGGACGTGATCACGATCAAGGATCGTTCCCGCGAGCTCATCGTCATCCAGCACTCCGTCGACACCCAGGACCGGGTCATCCCCGACTGGCTGTCGGTGGACGCCGGAGAGCGCAAGATCGTGGTCAACGATCGTCCCCGCAGGGATCAGATCGACACAGACATCAACGAGCAGTTGATTGTCGAGCTCTACTCGAAGTGAGGTAATCCACTTGTTGATTGTTCAGCGCCCCCAAATCGAAACAGAGGAAGTCGGCGAGAATCGAGCCCGCTTCATCGTCGAGCCCCTGGAGCCGGGTTTCGGCTACACGCTCGGCAACACGATGCGGCGCACGCTCTTGTCCCGGATCCCCGGCGCCGCTATCACCTCGATCCAGATCGAGGGGGTGGAGCACGAGTTCTCCACGATTCCCGGTGTGGTCGAAGACGTCGTCGACATCATCCTCAACATCAAGCGGATCGTCATCCACATGGACGGCATCGACGAGCAGACCCTCTATCTATCGGCCAAGGGATCCGGCGATGTCACCGCCGGAGACCTCAAGCTGCCGGCCGGTGTCGAGGTGGTCAACCGAGACGCCCACATAGCCAACCTATCCGCGTCGGGGCGTCTCGAGATGGAGATGACCGTGGCGCCCGGCGTCGGCTACCGGACCGCCGACTCCAACAAGAGTGGTGCGAGCCATATCGGTGTCATCCCGGTCGACTCCATCTTCTCCCCGGTGCGCAAGGTCGCCTATCGGGTGGAGAACACCCAGGTGGGACAGATGACCAACTACGACAAGCTCATCCTCGACGTGGAGACCAACGGGGCGATCGAGCCCCAGGACGCGGTCTCCTCGGCAGGGAAGACCCTGGGCGAGCTCATGGACATCTTCGCTGACGTGGGTCAAGGCGAAGGCCTGGAGCTGGTCGATGTGGTCCCGGAGACCTCGGGATCACCGGACCTCGAGCTCCCCATCGAGGCGCTCGACCTCTCCGAGCGTCCCCGCAACTGCCTGCGCCGCGCCCAGATCAAGACCGTGGGCGAGCTGGTGGAACGGACCTCCGACGACCTGTTGAACATCACCAACTTCGGCCAGAAGAGCCTCGACGAGGTCATCGCCAAGCTCGACGAGCTCGGCCTGAGCCTGGCCGACGCTCCCACGGGGAGCGGCGACTGATGCCACGCCCCCGCAAGGGCGCCCGTTTCGGCGGCTCACCGGCGCATGATCGGTTGATGATGGCCAACCTGGCCACCGACCTGTTCATGCACGAGAAGGTGACCACCACTGCGGCGCGAGCCAAGGCGCTGCGGCCCCTCGCCGAAAAGCTGATCACCAAGGCCCGGAACGGGGACCTCCATTCCCGCCGGGTCGTCCTCAAGACGATCACCGACAAGTCGGCGGTGGCCAAGCTCTTCGAAGAAGTCGCCCCCCGCTACGCCGACACCCCCGGCGGCTATACACGCATCACCAAACTCGGCCCCCGCCGCGGCGACGGCGCCGAGGAAGCCGTCATCGAGCTGGTCTAGCCCTGAAGGGGGCACCCACTATTGGGTTGCTGTGCGTCTGGAACGCGCCCACCCTTTCGGAAATACCGCGCAAGGTGGTCGTTTCGCGGCCGATAATCGCGTCGATGGGCACATTCGATGTCTCACTGCGCGCAATCGGAGACGTAAAGGCCCTGCCGGCGAGGGTCGAGTTGGAAGAGGGTCGCATTTCGATCGCGGCCGGATCCGTCGACATCGGTAGCTGGTCGCTGAGCGAAGTCCACTTCGACCCGATCCCCACGGGCTATCGAATGGCCGCTGAAGGCGAGCAGATCCTGATCGAGATGCACGACGTCGACTCGTTCTATGCCGCTCTCCAGGCTGGCCGCAAGCGTCGGTTCCGTCGGGCGAGCAAGCCCAAGATGGAAAAGGGGGGCCTGCCCACAGATTCCCCCGCAGCGCGGGGCTCCTCCCGAACCGAAACGACGACGGTGCCGCCGCCACCCCGCAACTCGGCGAGGCCGGCGGCAACCCACCCAATCGGTCAACGGGTTTCGGTCAAGACCGAGACGGTGGCGGTCGCCCTGCCGCCCCGCGACGAGTTGTCAAAGTCGACCGGGTGGACCGAGAAGGGGCTGGCTTTCGTCGACGGCACCCTGGAACGTGCCAACCGGCGATTCGGTCCGTATCTACCCGATTGGGTGTTCACCAGGGTGATGTTCCTGATCGCCTTTGGCGCCCTGATCCTGGCGATCATCTTCCCCGGCTTGGTCTCCTCGTTCCTGTTGATCGCGGGCGCGCTGATGGTGGTCTTCGGCGCGATCGTGTACAGCGACCAGATGCTCGCGTCACGCTGGCTGCCCGGCCGCACCACCCCAACCCATGCGCTGCTGTTCGGCGTCGCCATCCTCATGCTGGGGGTCCTCCTCGGCGTCGTCGCCCGCTGACCGAGTCGGAGAGGCGCCCAGGGGCGCGTTCCGAAGCCCAGTAGCCCAATTTGGGCTGTCATTCCTGAAGAAGGCGGTCCCTAGTTGAACTCGAAGGTGGAGAAGGTGATGGTGCCCACCACCAGCAGCAGGATGACGAGGATGCCGATGGCGAGGAAGACCGTGCCGATGATGCCGAGGATGCGGCCGGCGTTGGCGGTTCCCCGGTTCTCCGGTGCGCGTCTGCCGGCATCGATCGCCTGCAGCTCCTTGTTGCCCATCGCCCATGCGAAGGGCCCGAGGAACTGACAGATCACGATCCCGAGGATGCCGAGCACCAGAACCGTGGTTGCCTGGCTCGCCTCGGGATATGCGCCGCCTTCGGTGGGGAACTGTGGTGGTGTGGTCATCGTGAGCGGATTATCCCACATGGGCATGGGGCGAGTCGGGTTGTAGCCTGACTTCAGCTCGTGGCACAAACGCCGTACATCGACTTCGACCGCCCCGACTGGGCCACCCTCCGCGGCCGGACTCCGCTGACGCTCACCGAGGATGAGATCGACAAACTCAGCGGCATCAGCGTCAATCTCGACATCGACATGGTCGAGGAGACCTTCTTGCCCCTCTCCCGTCTCCTCAACCTCTACGTCCAGGGCACCCAACTGCTCTCCTCGGTGACCGATACCTTTCTCGGCACCCAACCCATCCCCCGTCCCTTCGTGATCGGGGTGGCCGGCTCCGTGGCCGTGGGGAAGTCGACGATCGCCAGGGTGTTGGAGGCGCTGCTTGCCCGCTGGCCGCACCATCCCGCCGTCGACCTGGTCACCACCGACGGGTTCCTCTTTCCCAATGCGGTGCTCGAGGAGCGTGGGTTGATGGACCGCAAGGGGTTTCCGGAGAGCTATGACCGGGCCCGTCTGCTCACCTTCGTCGCCAGGGCCAAGTCGGGTGAGGACCACCTGGAGATCCCGGTCTACTCCCACATCAGATACGACATAGTCGAAGGGGAGAGCCGGGTCATCAGCCGCCCCGACATCCTCATCGTCGAGGGTCTAAATGTGCTCCAGGCCGGCGAGACCGGCGCCTTCGTCTCCGACTACTTCGATTTCTCGATCTTCGTCGACGCCGACATCGACGACATCGAGCGCTGGTACGTCGAGCGCTTCCTGACCCTGAAGGGAACCGCCTTCACCCAGCCCGACGCCTACTTCCGCCGCTACTCGGGACTATCGGACGAGGAGGCGCAAAAGGTGGCGGAGCAGATCTGGGAGAAGATCAACGAGGTCAACCTGGTGGAGAACATCCTGCCCACCAGGGAGAGGGCGTCACTGATACTGGAGAAGGCGCCGGACCACTCGGTGCGACGGGTCCGACTTCGCCGTCGCTAGCGGCTTGGCTGGTTACCCTGGCCGACCGTGAAGATGTTCACCAGGGCCGGACGCGCCGCCATCTTCGATCGCAAGGTCTACACCGAGACCTTCTTCGACGACGACGCCATGGCCGACGGAGCGATAGTGGTGGCGGTGGTTGGGGCGCTCACCTACCTGATCGCACTGCTTTGGTTCGGGGTCATCGGCGCCTTCGACATCTCCGGCCTGTTCCGGGTGCTGATCGGTTCGGTCGCCTCCTGGCTCATCCTCGGCTACGCCACCTGGTTCGCGGCCACCCGTCTCTTCCAGTCCTCGGGCCGGCCCCAGACGCTGCTGGGCATGCAGGGCCTGGCGCCGCTTCCCCTGATCCTGGAGGCGTTCGGGCCACCGGCCTCCTGGGTCGGTTTGGTGTGGTACCTGGCGATCCTGGTGATGGCGACCAAGGAAGGGACTGACCTCCCCTACAAGTACGCCGCGGTCGTCACGGTGATCGGGTTTGCCGCCGCGGCGGTGATCCGGGCCCTGCTCGGGGTGCCCTTCGCCCTGTTCAGCGGCGTGTTCGCCTGAAGGTGCCGGTCTACCGGCTCGACATCGCGTACGACGGCACCGGGTTCAGGGGATACGCCCGCCAGGAGGGTCTCCGCACGGTTCAGGGCGAGCTCGGGGATGCGCTGGCCACGCTCCTCGAGGAGCCGGTGGGGACCGCCGTGGCCGGTCGCACCGACGCCGGGGTCCACGCTCTCGGCCAGGTGGTTTCGTTCGCCACCGAGGAAGCAGTCGACACAGACCGGTTTCGACGCAGCCTCAACGGGATCCTCGGCCCGGAGATCGCGGTGAAGGAGATGGTGGTCGCGGCTGACGACTTCAACGCCCGCTTCTCCGCGGAGTGGAGGCGCTATCGCTACCTGCTCGACACTCGTCCGTTCGCCGAGCCGCTGACCCGCGCGTTTGTCTGGCATGTCCGCCGGGACCTCGACCTGGAGGTCATGCGCTCGGCGGCGGCGGTGCTGGTGGGGGAACACGACTTCAGCTCGTTCTGCCGCTCCGTGGAGGGGAAGAGCAACGTGCGCCGGCTCACCGAACTTTCCCTGCGCGAGGAGGACGACCTGATAACCGTGTGGGCGCAGGCGAATGCCTTCTGTCATCAGATGGTTCGCTCCATCGTTGGCTACCTGTACGACGTCGGCCGCGGCTTCTCCCTTGCGGAGGGCGCAGCGCAAGTGCTGGCCGCGCGCGACCGCAGCACCGTGGCCACCGTGGCGCCACCGCATGGCCTCACCCTGTGGGAGGTCGGATACCGCGTTCATTAGGAATGGGAGCTCACTATTGGGAATTTGGACCTCTGGAACGGCGCGAAAGCGGATTGGCCTAGCGCCCCGGAGTCGAATAGCATGTCCATTGCTTCCGACCCGGAAGCCGTTTCCCCAAACGCTCCCCGTGCCTTCGGCGTGCGAGGACCTCAAACAATGACCATCAACAAGACCTACTCGCCCAAGCCGGGCGACATCGAACGCTCGTGGCATGTCGTCGACGCCGCCGACCTCCCCCTGGGCAGGCTGGCCTCCAATGTTGCCCAGGTGCTGCGGGGCAAGCACAAGCCGACCTACGCTCCCCACATGGACACCGGTGACTTCGTCATCGTGGTGAACGCCGCCAAGGTGGCGGTGACCTCCGACAAGAGCCAAACCAAGATCTACTACCGCCACTCCGGCTATCCCGGCGGAATCAAGGCGGAGACCTTCGAGTCCCTGCTCGAGCGTCGCCCCGAAGCGGTCGTCGAGCGGGCGGTGAGGGGCATGCTCCCCAAGAACAAGCTCGGCCGCCAGATGATCCGCAAGCTCAAGGTCTACGCCGGCCCCGACCATCCCCACCAGGCGCAAGGCCCCCAGCCCCTGGAACTCGACATCCGAAAGGTTGAAGCCTGATGACCAAGCCGCTGATCCAGACCACGGGCCGACGCAAGGAGTCGGTTGCCCGTGTCCGCTTCCAGAATGGCTCCGGTCAGGTGGTTCTCAACGGTAAGCCCCTCGAGGCGTATTTCCCCACCATGGCCACCCGGATGCGGGTCATGGAGCCGCTCACCCTCACCCAGACCCAGGGTCTCTACGACATCGAAGCCACCCTCGACGGTGGGGGCACCACCGGTCAAGCCGACGCCCTACGGCTCGGCATCTCACGGGGCCTCATCGCCCTCGACCCCGAACTGCGCCCGGCTCTCAAGAAGGCCGGCATGCTCACCCGCGACTCCCGGGTCGTGGAGAGCAAGAAGTACGGACTTCGCAAAGCCCGGCGGGCGCCGCAGTACACAAAGCGTTAGTGGCCTGCAGTTCAAACAGGGCCGCCAGTATTTGGGCGACGGGCGACTAGTGGACCTCCGCCGTCGCCTCGACGATGGCAAGCCCATTTTCGGGACGGATGGTGTCCGCGGGGTCGCCGGCTCCGAGCTCACCGCCGAGGTGGCCATGGAGATCGGGCGCGCCGCCGGCTCCCACCTCCGTGGCGGTCCGGTGGTAGTCGGTCAGGACACCCGCCGCTCCGGATCGATGCTCTCCGGCGCCCTCCAGGCCGGGTTTCACTCGGCGGGGATCGACACCGTCGACGTCGGCGTCTTGCCCAGTGGCGGCATCTCGTTCCTGACCGCCAACAGCTCGGCGACCATGGGTGCCATCGTCTCGGCTTCGCACAATCCCGCCGCCGATAACGGCATCAAGCTGATCGCGGCTCGGGGCACCAAGCTCGCCGACTCGGTGGAGAGGGAGATCGAGGAGCGGATGCGGTCCACCGGACGCCAGTTCGCCACTGGATCGGTCATCGGGTTCCGCCGTCAGGACCCGGAGGGATATCACCGCTATCTGGATCATCTGGCTTCCGCCTCCCGCTACTCACTCAACGGTCTCCGACTCGCCCTCGACTGCGCCAACGGGTCCGCCTACAAAGCCGCGCCCGAGCTGTTCGAGAGGCTCCACGCCGATGTCAGGGTGTTCCACGCCGAGCCCAACGGCCTCAATATCAACGACGGTTGTGGGGCTACCAACCCAGGGTTCCTAGCCAAGCATGGTGGGGGCCGGATCGGCCTCGCCTTCGACGGTGACGCCGATCGTCTCATCGCTGTCGACGAGGACGGCCTGGTGGCCAATGGCGACGTGATCATGGCCATCATCGCCCGCCACCTCAAAGAGCAGGGGCGTCTCACCAAGGACCTGGTCGTGGCCACCGTCATGTCCAACCTCGGCTTCCGCAAGTCGATGGCCGAGGTGGGGATCCAACTGGTGGAGACCCCGGTCGGGGACCGCTACGTCATGGAGGCTCTCGTCCAGCACGAGGGGTTGCTCGGGGGGGAGCAGTCGGGCCACATCATCTTCACCGACCTCGCTTCGACCGGGGATGGGCTCCTCACCGGAGTCCAGCTGCTCAATGTCGTCGCCGGGACCGGCAAGGAGCTGCGTCAGCTTCGCAAGGAGGCGATGACCGAGTACCCCCAGGTGCTGGTGAATGTCGAGATCGACCGGTCGGTCGACGTGGCCGGGATGAAGGCTCTCTGGGACGAGGTGATCTTGGTGGAAGATTCCCTCGGGACGGAGGGGAGGGTCCTGGTCCGCCCCTCCGGGACCGAGCCCCTGGTGCGAATCATGGTGGAGGCACCTAGCCAAGAGCGCGCGGGCGAGTACGCTGATCGACTGGCCAAGGTCGTCGAGATGGCGGCCAAAGGAGAGTGAGCGGCGAGCCCAACCCTGTGACAGACAACACATAGCGCCTGGCCTCACCAAACGTGAGGCGACGAGGAGGAAGGTCATCGAAACATTCGGCGGATGCCTTCCCGGCCCACCAGGGTCGTCATGGGCGGGAGGAAA
Organism: Acidimicrobiia bacterium; assembly: GCA_035249605.1. Lineage (GTDB taxonomy): Bacteria > Actinomycetota > Acidimicrobiia > Spongiisociales > ZC4RG35 > JANQRA01. The sequence goes on along the minus strand of DATFGI010000020.1, from coordinate 3,286 downwards.
ACCCGGGAGTGATCCCGGAACAGAGACCCGCCCACATTGGTACCGGCGACGATGCCGGTCTTCTGTCGCACCTGTTCCCTCGCTGCTCGGAGAAAGGAACTGACATGTGCGGAATAGTCGGCTACGTCGGGCCCCAGCCCGTCTTGGACATCCTCGTCCCGGGTCTGGCCCACCTCGAATACCGCGGATACGACTCGGCCGGGGTAGCCCTCAACCTCGGTGATGGCATCGAGTTGATCAAGACCGCCGGGCGGATCGCCGATCTCGAGGAGCTGGTGGCCCAAGCAGGGGCGGTCCAGGCCCTCTCCGGCATAGGGCACACCCGTTGGGCAACCCACGGAGCCCCGAACACCGTCAATGCCCACCCCCACACCGACCAGTCCGGCGAGGTTGTGGTGGTGCACAACGGGATCGTGGAGAACTGGGCCGAGCTCAAGCGCAAGCTGGTCGATCGAGGTCACGTCTTCACCAGCGAGACCGACACCGAGGTGTTGGCCCACATGATCGGCGATCTCACCGACCTCCCGCTGGCGGAGGCAGTGCGCCAGGTGATGAGCGAGGCCGAGGGCGCCCTCGCCCTAGCTGTCATCCGCGAGTCCGAGCCCGACCTGATCGTCGGCGCCCGTCGCGGCTCACCGCTGGTGGTCGGGCGGGGTGACGGGGAGAACTTTCTCGCCTCCGACATCCCCGCCTTTCTGGAGCACACTCGGGAGATGGTGATCATCGACGACGATCGGGTGGTGGAGGTCCGGCCGGCGTCGGTCACCATCTACGACCTCGACGGCAACCAGATCGAGCCGGAGCACCGCAAGATCGATTGGGACTTCGAGGCGGCGGAGAAGTCCGGCTTCCCCACCTTCATGCTCAAGGAGATCCATGAGCAGCCTCACGCCATCGCCGACACCCTCGCCGGCCGTGTCTCCGACACAGGTCGGGTGGTGCTCGACGAGCTCGACATGGACGCCAAGCTGTTGCGGGCCATCGACAAGGTGTTCGTCGTCGCCTGCGGGACCTCGTACCACGCCGCGATGATGGCCAAGTACGCCATCGAGCGCTGGACCCGACTCCCGGTGGAGATCGACATCGCCTCCGAGTTCCGCTACCGCGACCCGGTGCTCGATGCCCGCTCGCTGGTCATTGGGATCAGCCAGTCTGGGGAGACCATCGACACCCTGGCCGCGGTTCGCTATGCCAAGGCCCAAGGGGCCAACCTCATCGGGGTGAGCAACGTGATCGACTCCGCGTTGGCCCGGGAGTCGGATGCGGTCCTCTACACCCGCGCCGGCCTCGAGATCGGAGTGGCCGCCACCAAGACATTCACCACCCAGCTGGTGGCGATGCAGCTGCTCGGGCTGTATCTGGCACAGGTTCGGGGCACCCTCGACCCGGGAAAGGTCGAGTTGTTGGTCCAGGACCTGCAGAAGCTGCCGGAGCAGGTGGGCCGGGTGTTGGAGACCTCCGACGAGATCGAGGCGCTGACCCGATCGTGGAAGGAAGTCCGGGACTACTTCTTCCTCGGCCGCTCCGGTGATTTCCCGGTGGCCATGGAAGGTGCTCTCAAGTTGAAGGAGATCGCCTACGTCCGCGCCGAGGGCTACGCCGCCGGGGAGATGAAACACGGGCCCATCGCCCTCGTCGAAAAGGGCGTGGTCGTGATCGGTGTCGCCACCGACAGTCACGTCCGGTCCAAGACCCACTCCAACATGGAGGAGATGAAGGCCCGGGGCGCCACGATCGTTCTCGTCGCCGAGGACGGTGACGACGTCGAGGGGATCGCCGACCATGTGATCCGGGTCCCCTCCGGGCCCGACCTGTTGTGCACGGTCACCGCGGTCATCCCACTCCAACTCCTCGCCTACCACGTTGCCACCGCCCGCGGCCTCGACGTGGACAAACCCCGCAACCTCGCCAAGACAGTGACCGTGGAATAGCGACTAGGTGAAGGTCGAGGAGAGCAGCTCGGCGGCCTCGAGCGGCTGGTCGTACTCCAGCTTCCACACTCGGAGGTTCCGAGCCACGGAGGTGCTCAGGCGAAATGCGCGCTCGGGATCGCGGTAGTGGTTGAAGGAGAGCCTTATCAGTGCGGCCACCGCCTGAGAGCGGGGGAGTGAATCGAGACGGGTCTCCTCGTGCCCGTACTCGGCGAGCACCAGCTCGGTCAGCCGGCCCTCCCCGGCGAAGAACGATCCGCCAAGCTGATCGGGAACGATCAGCGTCTCTTCTCCCTCGGGTTCCAGGCCGAGAGCGCGGGCGCTCCACTCGGAGAGCGCAAATGGCTTCGGGTAGGCAACCACTGCGCCGGAGTCCTCGATGACCAGCGCCTCATCGGAGAGATAGCCGAAACCGGTCTTGACGAGCGCGGCGGTGAGAGTGCTCTTACCGCCACCAGACTCGGCAGGGAGGGCGAGGATCCCCCCCTCCCATCCAACGGCTCCGGCATGGACGGCGAAGGTCTCACAAGTGGAGATCACAGCATTGTTGATACCGGCGACCAACGCCGCGAGTGCCGGTCCGGCGCCCGACTCGACCGCCAGCTTGCTGCAGTCGTGATAGACGCTGTAGCCAATACCATCATCACCAACCACCTGAATGATGTTCCGCGCCCGCGCCGACAGGTCCGTGCCTTCGAATCCGGCATACAGCCGATCGATCTCGGCGGAAAGCGATTCCGACTGGGTGAGAATGCGAAAGACCTTGCCGAGGAAGACATAGCGCCGATCCGTGACCCAGACCTGGTCACCGAGATCGTGTCGTCAACCGGGCCGGGGGGTGATCCTCATCCGGCGAGGAGACCGGAATCGTAGAGCCGTTCGATGGTCGAAATGACGTCGTCCCTGATCTCCTTCTCGTCCACCTCGTAGCTGGAGGCGAGGAGCTCGGTGATCTCCTCGACGGTGTGCTCGCCGTCGCACAGAAGCCAGACATCACTGGCGGTCCCGTTCAGAATCGTCACTTGCTCGGTTGCCGGGTTGTAGAGACTGATCTCACCGTCGAGCTCGGTCTCCAGGACCTGTTGCGCGGGTGGCCCAACCCTGTCGTTGTCGCCCAAGACTCCCCATTCCTGACTAATACGATCATCGTCGTAGAGACGAGTGACCACCGGCCGCATAGAGTAGTCAACCTAGGTCCAGGCGTGGAAATGCCACGCCTAAATGGCATGCATGGGAGGAACAGTGGGCGAAGTAGGCGACCAGGGAATGGATCAGGGGATCACCAGGCGGGATCTATTGCGGAGGGGCGCCGTGCTCGGTGGTGCCGTGATATGGGCAACACCGGTGGTCCAGAC
>DATFGI010000019.1:0-26087 GCA_035249605.1 Acidimicrobiia bacterium | reverse complement strand
TTGCGAAACCGCTCGACTCGCTTGATCGAGCCGGCGAGGGATCCCTGGGGCGTGATGCACCATCGGTAGTGGTCGGACATGAGTGGGTGCAGTCTGGCACCGGCCGGTGGTTTGACCCCGACGATCGGGTCGGATCAGCCCACCGTGAAGATCACAGTGGCCATGGTGGCCACGATCACGAACATTCCGGCCAGCAGCGTGAGGAAGAACCGATCCAAACGGCGGTCGACTCCGAGCATGCGCATCTCGAGCTGGTCGAAGCGTTTGTCGACCTGGTCGAAAAACTCGTCGACATCGACCTTGAAGCTCGCGAGGTCTGTCCTCAGCAGCGCCAGGCCCGCCTTGGAGGCGATCTCACTCGGATCGAAAGAGGGCAGATGTGTCATCAGGATCTCCGCGCGCTGGGGTCCGAGGACCTCGGCGAGGCCAGTGTAGAGATCGGCGCGGGCTGCCTCGGAGATCGCCATTTCGACACCATGTCGGATCTGGCGACGCGGTTCAACCCTGTCGTGATCGCCTCGCCATCACCATCCCGGGAGAGCCTCGCCGTCGCCGGTCACCCAAAAGCCAGGATCACAATGTCGAGAACAGAATGCCGGCCATGGCCGCGACTATCACGAGCAGCCCGGCGACCAACGTCTGGAACAGCCGGTCGAGACGGACATTCACCGAGGCGAGACCATTGCGCAGCTCGGCGAACTGAGGGTCGAGCTCCGCCTTCAACTCCGCCTTCAACTCCGTCTTGAGTTGGGCGAGATCTCTCTTGGTGGCGATTTCGTTGGGATCGTGGGCCAGGTACGACATCAGCGTCTCAGCCCGGCGGGCGCCGAGCACTTCACTCAGGCCAGTGTACAAGTCGGCCCGCGCCGCCTCGGAGACGTCCACACTCGGATGATCGTTGACCAGAGTGACAGGTTCAACCCTCGCGCGCCCCGATGGTGACCGGGACCGCCTCCCGGCTCTCCTTGGCGTGGTAGCTCGACCTCACCAGCGGGCCGGACTCGACATGGGGGAGCCCCAAACCCTCACCGAACGTCTTGTACTCGGCGAACTCGTCGGGGTGGACGTAGCGGTGGATAGGACGATGCCGCGCCGTCGGGCGCAGGTACTGGCCGATGGTGATGATGTCGATGCCTACCGCCCGCATATCCGCAAGGGTGCCCAGCACCTCCTCCCGGGTCTCCCCCATTCCCACGATCAAGCCTGACTTGGTCAGCCCCTCCCGGTACATCTGCTTTGCCCGCCAGAGCAGTGCCAGCGAACGTCCGTAGTTGGCCGACGTGCGGATGTCCCGCTGTAGTCGGAGCACCGTCTCGGTGTTGTGGTTGAGCACCTCGGGCCGGGCCTCGAGGACAGTCTGCAGAGCCTCCCGGTCACCTTTGAAGTCCGGGATGAGGACCTCGATCTCGGTGGTCGGGGAGCGCCGCCGCGACTCGGTGATGGTGTGGGCGAAGATGCCCGCTCCCCCGTCGTCGAGGTCGTCCCGATTCACCGATGTGATCACCGCGTGGCTCAGCTTCATCGTGGCGATCGCCTCGGCGGCGCGGAAAGGCTCGAAGATGTCGAACTCGGTGGGCTTGCCCGTGGTCACGTTGCAGAACGAGCACGCCCGGGTGCACTTGTCGCCGAGGATCATCAGCGTCGCCGTGCCCATCCCCCAGCACTCGTAGATGTTGGGGCAATTGGCCTCTTCACAGACGGTGTGTAGGTCGAGACCACGCATCAACTTCTTGAGCTCGAGGTAGTCGGCGTCCATGCGGGCGGTCACCCTCATCCAATCGGGACGGGCCGGCTCTCCGGGCAACCGTCCGTTGATCAGCACAGGTTCGACGGAACGAGTCTCGGCGGAGAAGGTCCCCGCCTCGAGGAGACGATCGACTTCGAATGAGGTCACCTTCCCCTGACCCCGTGTGAAGGCGGCGAGCTGGGTCTCGCCTTCCTCATACCCGAACACCTCCCGGAACCTGGGCACCAGAGCCTCTACTGCCTCCTCGAGGGTGACCCTGCGACCCACGAGCTCGGAGAGTGTGGTCACCGCCCTGTCGGTTATCCCGCATGGGTTCATCATCCCGAAGTAGCTCATGTCGGGGTGGAGGTTGAGGGCGAAGCCGTGCATGGTCACCTTCCGCGACACCCGGATCCCGATCGCCGCCACCTTGCCCCTGTCGGTCCAGACGCCGGTGTAGCCCTCCTCACGCCACCCACTGGCTCCGAAATCGCCGAGGGTGCGGATCAGCACCTCCTCGATCTTGCGGACGTAGGGGACGATCTGTTTCGGATCGGCGAGCTCGATGATCGGGTATCCGACCAGCTGGCCCGGCCCGTGGAAGGTGATGTCGCCGCCCCGGTCGATGTGATGGACCTCGGCCCCTCGCTGCTCGGCGCCGGGGACGCCAACCAACAGGTTTGACGAGTCGCCGTTGCGACCGATGGTGAACACCGGTGGGTGCTCGACGAGCAGCAGGTAGTCGTCGGCGGTCCGGCCCCCGGCCCGTCCTTCGTGAAAGGCGCGCTGTAGGTCCCAGGCCTCCGTGTAGGGGAGACGCCCCAGCCAGCGGGTTCGGAGCAGGGTCACGCCAGCTCTTGCTCCCAGTCCCAGGTCTCCAGGTTCTCCTTGATCCGCTTCAGGAACAGAACGGCCACGGACCCGTCGAAGGCGCGGTGGTCCCAGGTGAATCCCAGGTAACCGATGTGACGGATCGCGATCACGTCCTGACCGTCGGCGGCAGTCACCACGGTGGGTCGCTTGACCACCGTCTCGGTGGAGAGGATGGCGACGTTGGGCACGTTGATGATCGGAGCCGAGATGAACGAGCCGAACGGCCCCGGGTTGGTGATGGTGAACGTCGATCCGGACAGATCGTCTATCCCCAAGTCACCGTTGCGCGCCCTCTCGGCCAGGCTGGCGACCTCCCGGGCGATTCCCACCAGACGGAGCCCGTCGGCGTTGCGGACACGAGCCACGACCAGGCCCTCTTGATTGAGGTCGATGGCGATGCCCAGGTCCACCTTCTTGTGGAAGGTGGCCGTCTTCTGCTCCAGATTGAACGAGCTGTTCACCACGGGGAAAGCCTTGAGGGCGTCGATGGTGGCCCGGGAGATGAACGGCAGGTAGGTGAGGGAGAAGCCCTCCTCCTCCTTGAACGCCGCCTTGTGAGCCTGACGCACCCGCTCCACCCGCTCGTAGTCGACCTCCACCGAGGTCCAGACATGAGCCGCGGTCTGCTTTGCCTTGATGTTGTTCTCGGCGATGCGGACCCGGAGCCGGCTCAGCTCCACTTCCTCGGCTGCGGAGGCAGCAGCCGGGGCCGGGGTCGGCTTGGCTTTCTCTGGCGCCGGCGCCTTCTCCTCGACGGCCGGCTGCTCGGCAGCGGGGGCCTCGACCGGCTCAGCCGCGGGCTCCGGCTGCGGTGCTTCGGCCGCTTCGGCTTTACCCGACGCCAGGTATGCCTCGACGTCCCGGCGGGTGATCCGGCCGCCCTGACCGCTGCCCGAGATCCGGCTGATGTCGATCTCGTTCTCCCGCACAAGCTTGCGAACCACCGGGGAGAGCAGCTGTGGCTCCTTGTCGACCTTCGAGGGCTCGGCGAAGAAGGCGTCGACTTCTTGGTCCGACAGCCCGCCGTCAGGTTGGCCTGCCTCGAAACCGGTGTCGGCCCCGGCAGGGGTCTCGGAGGCTGGATGGAGGTCCTCGGCCACTTCGGCCGTCATCGTCTCGCTCTCGGCTCCCGGCCCCTCGCCGGTGGTCTCGGGTTCCTCCACGGACTCTGGCTCTTCCGCGGCCGGCTCCTCTGCCGAAGCATCCTCGGCGGCCGTGTCCTCGACGGGGGCGGCACCCCCGGTGCTCTCCCCTTCGGCGCCGATAACGACCAACTCGGTCCCGACCTCCACGGTCGCCCCCTCATCCACCAGGATCTCGAGGATCGTCCCGCTCACCGGTGAGGGCACCTCGGTGTCGACCTTGTCGGTCGAGATCTCGACGAGGACCTCGTCCTCGGCAATGTTGTCACCGACCTTCTTGGCCCAACGCAGGATGGTCCCTTCGGTGACCGTCTCTCCCAGTTGGGGCATGGATACCGTCGTGGCCAAAGTGTCCTCCTAATGCAGGCTCTTGCCTGCGGCCGACATCAGTGTCTCACCTATCGTCTCCGACAGGGTGGGGTGGGCATGGATGAACGCCGCAGCCTCCGCGGGCAACGCCTCCCAACCCACCGCGTACATCAGTTCGTGGATCAGCTCCCCTGCCTGGGGACCGACCACGCTGGCGCCGATTATCGGGCCGCCCTTGAGCGACACCACCTTGGCGTGGCCCTGGTTCTGCCCGATGATGATGGCCCGGCCCACGCCATTGAAGGCGTGTTTGGCGGTCTCGACCTCCAGCCCGCGTTCCTCCGCCTGAGCGGTCGTCAGACCAACCTCGGCGACCTCGGGGTGGGTGTAGGTGACCCTGGGGATCGCCTCGTAGTTGACCGGCTGCACCTGCCCGGTGCCGATGTGGGTCACGGCGGCGATGCCCTCGGCGAACCCGGCGTGGGCGAGTTGGGGCGTGCCGGCCACGATGTCGCCCACCGCGTAGAGGCCCGGCTCCGCAGTCTGCATGGTGTCGAAGTCGACCTTGACGAAGCCGCGGTCCACCTCGACCTTGGTGTTCTCCAGCCCGACGCCATCGGTATTGGGTCCCCGGCCCACCGCTACCAGGGCGACGTCCACCTCGACCCTCTCGTCACCTGCGGGGATGACCACCGAGTCACCGGCCTCGGCGGGCTCGACCCCGACGCCGATGTGAAACTTCACCCCGCGCTTCTGCAACTGGCGCTGCAGCATCTTCGCCGTCTCGGCGTCGGTCCCGGGAACGATCTGATCCAACATCTCGAAGACGTGCACTTCGGAGCCGACGTCGACGAGGAAGGAGGCGAACTCACAACCGATCACACCACCGCCGATGATCCCGACCCGGCGGGGCTGCGACTCCCAGTCGAGGGCGTGGTCGGATGTCACGATCTTCGACCCGTCGATCTCGTAGCCGGGGATGGAGCGGGCGTGCGACCCGGTGGCGAGGATGATCTTGTCGCTCTCCAGGGTTCGTTTCCCCTCGTCTGACTCCACCTCGACCTTTCCCCCTCCGGCCAGCCTCCCGAAACCCTTGATGACCTCGACGCCGCGACCCTTGAGCAGGCCGCCGAGGCCCCGCACCAGACCCTCCACGGTCTGGTTCTTTCGTGACAATGCCGCCTGCCAGTCGAGCTCGGGCTGGCTGGACACCACCCCGAACTCGGCGGCATGGGTCACGGTGGAGAAGACCTCAGCCACGTGGAGCCACTGCTTGGCGGGGATGCAACCCCGAATCAGACAGGTCCCACCCGGTCTTTCCTTCTCCACCATGGCGACATCGAGGCCGAAGTTGTGCGCGTAGAGGGCGGCGGCGTAACCGCCGGGGCCGCCTCCCACTATGACGATGTCTGCCAAGTCTGACCTTTCCTATACGGGCTGCTGAGCCTAATGGGGAGCCCGGTTAGCCTCCGCAGCCGATGCAGACCCGAGTCCTCCTCATCGCCTCTGCCATCCTCGCCGTCATCATCCTCGTGGCCGGGGGCCTATGGCTGGTCAGACTGCTGGCATGACCGAGCGCCTCACGCTGCATACCTCTGACGGTGAAACGCTCGAGGCTCGCATCGATTCCCCGGAGGACCCGGACCGGTTCACCGTCTTCTGTCACCCCCATCCGCTCCAGGGCGGGTCGATGAACGCCCCGCTCATGATCGCGGTTGCCACCCGGTTGATCGAGCGGGGCCACTCGGTGCTCCGGTTCAACTTCCGTGGAACCGGTTCCAGCAGCGGCGCCCACGACGAGGGTGAGGGCGCGTTGCTGGATGTCTCGGCGGGGGTCGAGACCGCCCGCGAGCGGGGGCTACCCCTGGGGCTCGCCGGTTGGTCCTTTGGCGCTTGGGCCGCCCTGCGCTGGCTCGCCGAGCACGAGGAGACCATCCCGTACGTCGGCATCGCCCCGGCGAGCCGGTCGCTGCCCTCCGAGCTCCCCTCAGGTCCGAAGCGGATCATCCTCGGCACCAGGGAACAGGTCATCGACCCAGACGTCATCCTCGGCTATGCCCGCGACCAGGGCATCGACCTGGTCCTAACCCCCGGCGACCATTTCTTCCACGGGCGGGGCAAGCGGATCGGCGACCTGGTCGGTCAGGGCCTCGAGGACGTTTGATCGTTCTGTGAGTGTTTTTGCACACAGTGGGTGCAAAAACACTCACAGAACTGGTTGGAAGCCCCGGTTCGCAGCCTCTTCGAGGGTGTCGGGGGCGAAGGACTGGAGCAGGTTCTGTCCGAGCAGATCCTCGGCGTCGACCCGTTGCCGCAACTCCTCGAACTCTTCGGCGTCGTCGCAGTCGTATACCCGCATCGTGTCTCTGGTGCCCAGGAGCCGATATTCCTCGAATCGGGGCAGCCGACTCACTCCGAATCGTCGTCCTCGATGCCGGTGGCGACCTCCGCCGAGCACATCGGGCAAGTGACGGTGGGGACCATTCCCACGATGAAGGTGAAACCGCACTCGGGGCATTCGACCTTGGGCATCGCCGCCTCGGTCTTCGGTGGTGGCGGAGGTGGTTGGGGGGACCCCGTCGCACCGGGGGCGGTCGGATAGCCCCCCATCGCCGGGGGCGCAGGCTGTGTCTGTTCGGCGGGCGCCGGTGCGCCGGCGCCGTTCCTGACCACGTTGATCGAACCGCACACCGGGCAGGCGAACCGTCCGGCGCCGGCCACTTCGAACTGGGTGCGGCACGCTCCGCAGCGAACCCTCATTCCTCTTCTCCTACTGGCTCTCCCACCGCCCCGATGGCGACCAGGTAGTCGGCCTCGAGGCGGAGCACTTCTTCGATCTCGCCCTGAGAGTAGGACACGTCGTGCTTGGTGCGAATCTGGTCGGCGATGTACTCGACCGAGAGAGGATGACCCCCGGCCACCGTCTCGACAGGGTTACGTCGGTCGTCCTGGGCAAGACCCTGGAGATAGAACAGCTCCCATTCCAGGATGCGTCGGATGTCGGGGGTGCGAAGGTCGTTGTCTTCGGGGAGATTCTCGGCGATGTGTTTGATCGCATCGTTGACCACGTACTCCAACGGCTCGTACGTCGGTCTTCTCCGCGCCTCCTGCCACACCATCAGAGCCACGATCACCAACAGCACCCCGATCAGGAGGGCCACGAATGTGAAGACCTCGACAGGGCTCATTTCACCGGGAGTATCCCCTTCTGGACGTCTTAGTGCCCAATGGTGAGCACTGGTACCTCGGGAAGCGGCTTAGAAGGCCTCCACGGGGAGACCCATGAGGGAGCCGTCCTCGCTGGTTGCGGCGGAGCGGCGGGTGGAGGCCTTCGGGGCGACGTGGCGGATGAACCAGCGGGCCGCCTCCAGCTTGCCCCGGTAGAAAGGGTCCTTCTCGACCAGGGGGGCGGCGATCTCGGCATGCCGGAGCAGCCGCCAGGCGATCACCGTCTCCGCCATCGACTCGAGCAGATGGTTGGTGTGGAGCCCGACCTTGTAGATCTGGGCCCGTTCCCCGGCGAGCGAGCTCATCAGGTACTCCACCATCGCACCGACATGCGCCTGGGTGTCGTCGAGCATCCCGCCCAGGATCTCGCGCTCGGCGGCGATGGGGTCATCGTCCCCACCGCCCTTGACGAACTCGACTATCTCGGCGGCGAGAGCGGCCAGCGTCTCGCCCTGGTCGCGGGCGATCTTGCGGAAGAAGAGGTCGAGGGCCTGGATTCCCGTGGTGCCCTCATAGATGCTGTCGATCCGGGCGTCCCGGATGTACTGCTCCAGGGGGTAGTCCTGGGTGTAACCGGATCCTCCGAACACCTGCAGCGCCATGGAGAGCAGCTCGTATCCCTTCTCCGAGCAGTAGCCCTTGACAAGGGGCAGGAGCAAGTCATTGCGTCGCTCCCAGTGGTCGTCGTCGGGATGGAGGATCGCCTGGTCCTGGACCCACGCCGTGTACAGCACCAGGGCGCGCATGCCCTCGGCATGGGCCTTCTGGGTCATCAACATCCGCCGCACGTCGGGGTGATCGATGATTGGCACCCTCGGGGCGGCCTTGTTGGTGGACTCGGCCAGATCGGCGCCCTGCTTGCGCACCTGGGCGTAGTCGAGGGCATGGAGATAGCCGGTGCTCAGCGTCCCCATCGCCTTGGTGCCGATCATCATCCGTGCGTACTCGATGACACGGAACATCTGACGGATCCCGTCGTGCTTGGCGCCGACCAGATAGCCGACCGCGGGCCGCTCCAAGCCGAATGTGAGCTCGCAGGTGGTCGAGCCCCTCAGCCCCATCTTCTTCTCGATATTGGTGGCGAAGACCCCGTTGCGCTCCCCGAGCGACCCGTCCTCGTTCACCAGGAACTTGGGAACGACGAACAGCGACAGGCCTTTGGTCCCGGGCCCGGCACCCTCGGGGCGGGCCAGGACCAGATGAACGATGTTCTCGGTCAGGTCGTGCTCGCCGGAGGTGATGAAACGCTTGACCCCCTCGAGATGCCAGGTCCCGTCTCCTTGATCGATGGCCTTGGTGGTGGCTGCTCCGACATCGGAGCCGGCGTCGGGCTCGGTGAGCACCATCGTGCCCGCCCATCCCTCGTCGACCCAGAGTCTGGCCAGCTTCTTCTGCTCCTCGGTTCCCTCCTCGAAGAGGACCCGGGCGAACAAGCTGCCGCCCGCGTAGAACTGGACTGTGGTGTTTGCGGCGAGCAGCATCTCGGAGGCGGCCCAGGTGAGCGAGGGCGGGACCGGGTTCCCCCCCATCTCCCCGGGAAGGCCGAGACGGTCCCATCCGCCGTCTCTGAAGGCGCGGACACTCGCCTTGACCGAGTCGGGCAGGGTCACCTCCCCATCGACCAGCTCCAGCGGGATGCGGTCCTGGTCGACGTATGAGGCGGCGTAGTCCTCGACGGCGAGACGCTCGATCTCGGAGAGGATGTCGCCCATGGTCTCCCGGTCCAGCTCCGACCAGGGGCCCGGCACCGCATAGTCCTGGATCCGGTTCACCTCGAAGAGGTTGAACTCGATGTCACGAAGATTCGCCCTGTAATGGCTCACAGCTACCCGACCTTTGCCCGGCTCGCTCTTTGAGCATACATTCTAATTTGAGTCAACACTCAAGTTAATGCCGGCCTCGGGGTTCGGATCACCCTCACCGAGCTGTGCTTGGCGCGACCACCACCGTTAACTTGGCGCAGATGCGGTACAAGGCCGGGCTCGAGACCCGGGACAGGATCCTCCAATCGACCAGGAGCCTCATCGCCAGCGATGGTCTCGACGGGACGACGATCAAGGCGATTTGCGAGCAGGCCGGAGTGCTTCCCGGGAGCTTCTACAACCTCTTCGACTCCAAGGAGCAAGCGATCCTCTCGGTGGTGCGCCAGGCGATCGACGCCATCGATCCCGATCCGGACCACAAGGGGACCGACACCCTTTCCGACCTCATCGAGGCCTACGTCCGCTTCGTCACCGAACAAGAGGACCTGGCCCGGGTCTACATCCGTCTCGCCATCTCGGGCAGCGTCAACAACCCCGAGATCAGGGGGCGGACGATGCGTCACCACCAGGGCCGGGTAGCCCGTTTCGCCGCCGCCATCTCCCGTCAGCATCCCGAGATGAGTGACGCCGAGACGGAGCGGCGGGCGGAGACCCTGGTCACCGCGCTCAACGGTGTCACCCTCCATCGGGTGATGGATCCAGACTTCGACGTGGCGGTGCACGCTCGGGCTCTGCTCACCGACGCAATGGCCGGGGTCTAGCGGTCTGGTGGAATTCGGCATCCAGGCCCGGGGCGACTGGGAGTACGTACTGGCAACGGCGCGCTGGGCGGAGGATCGCGGTGACATCAGGGCCGTCGCCCTGCCCGACCACTATCTGCAGCGGGGCGACGATCCCGACAAGCCGGCCTGGGATCACCTGGTCCACCTCGCCGGTCTGGCCCGGGAGACGTCGCGGATCGAGCTGGCTTCGCTCGTCTCACCGGTCAACTTTCGTCACCCGGCAGTGCTCTACAAGATGGGGGTCACCCTCGACGAGATCTCGGGCGGCAGGTTCACGCTGGGCCTCGGCGCCGGCTGGATGAGAGAGGAATTCACCATGTTCGGCCTCCCCTTCCCCGACCTGGGGACCCGGATGGACATCTACGAGGAGGCGATGGCCTATCTACGTGCTGCGATCACCCCGGGAGCCCAGGGCTTCGATGGTGACCACTTCACACTCGATGAGTTCGACCCCCACCCCCACCCGCGCAGTCTCCGCCTCATGGGTGGCGGAGCCGGCGGCCCGAGGGCGCGGCGGATCGCCGCCCTGTACGCAGACGAGTACAACCTCTACGCCAAGAAGCCCGCCGACTACGCCGAGATCCGTGCGGCCACACGGGCCCTCGCCACCGACTCGGGGCGCGATCCGGAGGAGATCTTCTGGTCATCGGCGGGGCCGGGCGTGGCCGCCCGAAAGGAGACCGACTATCGCCGGATGCTGGAGAGCATTGCCGGGCTCACCGGGCACGAGCCCGACTATGTCGAGTCTCGCTGGGAGGAGCGGGGTTACCCCCACGGGTCCGGGTCGAAGCCGGCTGAGATGATCGCCGCCCTCGAGGAGGCGGGCTGCCAGCGGTTCTATCCCCAGGTCTTCGTCACCGAGGACGACCCGCACGACTTCGACCTGGTATTCGACGCATACATGGGCCGTTAGATTCCGCTGATGGAGTACTCGCTCATGACGGAGCCGCATCTGGGCGGCACCTACGACCAGCAGCTGGAGGCGGCGCGCTGGGCCGAGAGCGAGGGTCTGGTCTCTTTCGCCCGCTGCGACCACTACCTTTCCGGCCGGGAGCCCACCCCCGAGTCCACCGACGCCTTCGCGGTGCTGTCCGGCATCGCCCGGGAGACCAGCGACATCCGGCTCTGTGTCCTGGTCACTCCGATCACCTTCCGTCATCCCGCCGTCATCGCCAAGGCCGCTGCCACGATCGACCAGATGACGGGGGGGAGATTCGACCTTGGCGTGGGCACCGGCTGGATGGACCTGGAGCACGAGGCATTGGGCATCCCATTTCCGGATTGGCCGGAGCGCTGGGCCCGGTTCGAAGAGGCGCTGGACTACCTCGACGCCGCCTTTGGCCCCGGCCACTCGTCCTTCCGTGGCGAGTTCTACGCCCTGGACGCCGATGTCAAGCCCAAACCGAGCGGCATCCGGCTCGTGATCGGCGGGAGTGGCAAGAGACGCACGCCGTCCCTGGCCGGGAGCCGGGCCGACGAGTACAACTTCTTCATATGCCCCGCCGATGAGGCCAGGGAGAAGGTGGCGGTGATGCGAGAGTCGGCAGGTGACCGAATTGTCGAGGCTTCGGTGATGGGGCCGGCTCTGGTTGGTGAGGACGACGCCGGCTATCAGGCAAGACTGGAGGTGGTGGCGAGGTCCCGGGGCGTCTCCCCCGACGAAATGGAGAAGCGCTACCAGGACAGCGGCATCCCGGTGGGCCCCCCGAAGCGGGCGGCCGAGACGATCGCCGCCCTCGCGGATGCGGGGGTGCAGCGGGTGTACGTGCAGTGGCTCGATCTCGACGATCTCGACGGGATGAAAGAGACCGTCACCGTTCTCCGTGGTGGCTGAGCTTCCCAAGGCGAGTCGCCGACTACTCCAATCGGTCGACATCGATGCGGAGGTGAGAGTGTTCCCCGCAGGCACCAAGACTGCCGAGGACGCCGCCGCCGCCGTCGGCTGCCCGGTCTCGGCCATCGTCAAGTCGCTGGTCTTCGTGGTGGACGACGAGCCGGTTGTGGCGCTCGTCCCCGGAGACCTACGCCTCGACACCGCCCGGCTCGCCCAGGCCGCCGGTGGATCTCGCGCCCGGCGGGCCAGTCTCGACGAGGTCCGGGAGGCCACCGGCTATGCCGCCGGCGGCACTCCCCCATTCGGCCACGCCACCGGTTTGCGTGTGTTCGCCGACCCCACCCTGAAACGCAACGACCCGGTGTGGGCGGCCGCCGGCACCCCGACCACGGTCATCCCCATCTCCATCTCCGACCTCGACCGCCTTGCCTCCCCGATCTGGGTGACGGTCACCTGAACGGCGGATTTTCCCCTACCGGGGTAGTGGAAATACCATGTGATTGTGCCCGAGTCCCCACCGCTTCTCGAGATCGAGAACCTGCATGCCTCCGCCGGCGACGCCGAGATCCTCAAAGGGGTCGATCTGGTGGTGAATCGGGGGGAGATCCACGCTCTCATGGGCCCCAACGGGTCGGGCAAGTCGACCCTGGCCAACGTCTTGATGGGCAACCCGACATTCCGGGTCACCCAGGGCAAGATCACCTACAAGGGTGAGGACATCACCGCGGCTCCGCCCACCGATCGGGGAGCCGGTGGCATGTTCCTCGCCTTCCAGCATCCGGAGACCATCCCCGGGGTCTCTGTCATCCAGTTCCTCCGTCAGGCCCTGTCCAACCGCACCGGCACCGACTTGACCGTGCTCGAGCTCAGGCTCAAGGTGATGGACGCCATGAAGGACCTGGGCATGGAGTCCTCCTTCGCCGATCGCTATCTCAACGAAGGCTTCTCCGGCGGGGAGCGAAAACGCAACGAGGTGCTGCAGATGGCGGTCCTGGAACCGGAGCTGGCCATCATGGACGAGACCGACTCCGGTCTCGATATCGACGCCCTGCGCACTGTGGCCGACGGGGTCAACAAGCTCACCACCCCCGAGCGGGGCTTCCTCATCATCACCCACTACCAGCGTCTGCTCGACTACATCACCCCCGACGTGGTCCACATCTTCATCGACGGTCGGATCCTGCAAACGGGTGGCCCGGAGCTGGCGAGGACGCTCGAGGAAGAGGGGTACGACTCGTTCCGGGCGGTCTCGACGCCGAAGTGAGCGATCTCTCCCACCTCAAGGCAGACTTCCCCGTCCTCGACTCGGGAGTCCACTTCCTCGACTCCGGCGCCTCGTCGCAGAAGCCGATTCCGGTGCTGGAGGCGATGGACCACTTCGCCCGCACCTCATACGCCAACGTCCATCGCGGCGCCTACAAGCTGTCGGTTGCCGCCACCGACGCCTACGAGGCGGCGCGCAATCGGGTGGCAGAGTTCATAAACGCCTACTCCCCCAACGAAGTGGTCTTCACCAGGGGAGCAACCACCGCCCTCAACACGGTGGCCTTCGGGTGGGGTCTGGAGAACCTCTCCGAGGGGGATCGCATCCTCGCCACCGAGATGGAGCACCACGCCAACCTGGTCCCTTGGCAGATGGTGGCCAAGCGCACCGGTGCCCGTCTCGATCACGTGGCGATCACCGACGACGGTCGATTCGACATGGACGACTATCGCTCCCGAATCGGCCATGACGTCGCGGTGGTCGCGGTCACCGGCATGTCCAACGTCCTTGGATGTCTCCCCGACATCCCCGCGATCGCCGAGATCGCCCATGACCACGGGGCCAGGCTGGTGGTCGACGGCGCCCAGATGGTTCCCCACGCCGGCGTCGACGTCCAAGCGTTGGGTGCCGACTTCCTGGCCTTCTCCTCTCACAAGATGCTCGGCCCCACCGGGATCGGGGTCCTCTGGGGTCGGATGGACGCGCTGGAGGAGACCGAGCCATTCGAGGGCGGCGGGGAGATGATCGCCGACGTCACGCTTCAGGATGCGACCTGGGCGCCGATCCCCCATCGGTTCGAGGCGGGCACACCACCGATCATCGAGGCTGTCGGGCTCCACGCCGCCATCGACTACCTGGAGACGATCGGGATGAAAGAGATCTTCGCACACGACCGGGAGCTCACCGAGGTCGCCCTGGAGCGACTCGGCGATGTCCCCGGTCTGTCGATCCAGGGCCCCAGAGACCTGGAAGATCGGGGCGGCGTCATCTCGATGACGATGGAGGGTGTCCACGCCCACGACCTGGCCACGATCCTCGACGAGCAAGGGGTGGCGGTCAGGGCAGGTCATCATTGCGCCAAGCCCCTGATGCGACGTCTCGGTGTCCCCGCTACCGCCCGGGCGAGCTTCTACGTCTACAACGAGGAGGCCGACATCGAGGCACTGGTCGCCGGTCTCCGCCGTGCCGGAGAGTTGTTCGGAGTCAACTAGTGGGCCTCGAGGAGCTCTATCGAGAGGTCATCCTCGACCACTACCGCAATCCGCGGAACAAGGGTCGCCTCCCAGCGCCAGACGCCACCGCCCAAGGGGTCAATCCTCTCTGCGGTGACGAGATCAGCATCGATGTCGTCTTCAGCGACGGGGTGGTCAGTGAGGTCGCCGTCGAGGGTCAGGGCTGTTCGATCAGCCAGTCGTCGGCTTCGATGATGAGCGAGGCGATCAAGGGGAAGACCCGGGAGGAGATCGACGGGATCGTCGCCAGGTTCCGCAAGATGATGTCCATCGACGATTCCGACGACGCCGGTCTCGATCCGGAGCGTCCCGGTGCCGTCCTCGGTGACCTCGAGGCGTTGCAGGGGGTCAGGCAATACCCGGTCCGGATCAAGTGCGCCAGCCTGGCCTGGAACACACTTCTCGAAGCGCTGGGCTCCACCGACGTGCAATGAACGTCGTTATACGACGTTCATTGCACGTAGGACAGACAAATGACGACGATCAGCGGAGCCCGCCCTCGGTCATGCCTTTGAGATCGAGGGCCTCATCCAGCTCCTCGGCGGTCATCAGACCCGCCTCCAGCACCAACTCCCGCACCGAGCGGCCGGTGGCCACCGCCTCCTTGGCGATCCGTGCCCCGTTGTCATAGCCGATGTGGGGGTTGAGGGCGGTGACGATGATGGCGTTTCTCTCCAACAGTTCCCGGGCACGGGACTCGTTGGCCTCGATCCCGTCGACACAACGCTCGGCGAAGGTATCCGAGGCGTTGGCGAGCAGCTCGATCGACTCGAGCAGGTTGTGTGCGATCACCGGCATCATCACATTGAGCTCGAAGTTCCCGTTGGCGGCGCCCCAGGCGACGGCGGCATCGTTGCCCACCACCTGCGCCGCCACCATCATCACCATCTCCGACATCACCGGGTTGACCTTGCCCGGCATGATCGACGATCCCGGCTGAAGCGCAGGGATGCGGATCTCGGCGAGGCCGGAGGTCGGTCCCGATCCGAGCAAGCGGATGTCGTTGGCGATCTTGAACAACGACACCGCGAGGGTCTTGGCGACTCCGGAGGCCATGACCGCGGCGTCCTTGGCCCCCTGCGCCTCGAAGTGGTCGTCGGCTTCCCGGTATGGATGCCCGGAACGCTCCGCCATCAGGGCGATCACCGCCCCGGCAAAGCCGTCGGGCGCGTTGATCCCGGTGCCGACCGCAGTGCCCCCCAGGGCGAGCTCCTCGAGCTCGGGGAGGACCTTCTCCACACGTTCGATGCCCTTGCGCACCTGCGCCGCATAACCGCCGAACTCCTGGCCCAGGGTCACCGGGGTGGCGTCCATGAGATGGGTGCGGCCAGATTTGACCACCCCGGAGAAGGCGCCCGCCTTGCGCTCCAACGAAGCGGCGAGCTTGTCCAGGGCAGGGAGGAGGTCCTCGCGCAGCGCCGCCGTCGCGGCGACATGGATGGCCGTGGGGATGACGTCATTGGAGGATTGGCCAAAGTTGACGTCGTCGTTGGGATGGACCTCGTCGCCGAGGATCTGTCCGGCACGGGTGGCGATGACCTCGTTGGCGTTGGTGTTGGTGGATGTGCCCGAACCGGTCTGGAAGATGTCGAGGACGAACTGGTCGTCGAGATCCCCGTCCATCACCTCGTCGGCCGCCTTGCGAATCGCCTCCGCCTTGGGCCCGTCGAGATGGCCCATCTCCGCGGCCACCGTCGCCGAGGAGCCCTTCTGCAGACCGAGGGCCCAGATGAACCGCCGGCTGAATCCCAGA
Organism: Acidimicrobiia bacterium; assembly: GCA_035249605.1. Classification (GTDB taxonomy): domain Bacteria; phylum Actinomycetota; class Acidimicrobiia; order Spongiisociales; family ZC4RG35; genus JANQRA01. The sequence goes on along the minus strand of DATFGI010000019.1, from coordinate 10,181 downwards.
CCGGAGATGGGAAAGTTGTCGACCGCCCGCTGCGTAGAGGCCCCGTAGAGGGCGTCGGCGGGCACCTGGACCTCGCCCATCGAGTCTCTCTCGGTGCGATATTCCATGAGCGGAACGCTAACCGAGGTAGTGGCGATTCGACTCGTAGAGACGGTCGAGTGATCCCTGCAGCGGGTCTGGCTCGTCGACTGCCGAACCGGCGAGGAGAAGCAGGTCGACCAGGCCGTGGAAGTCGTCCATCGAGATCACCTCGAGCATCGGCACTGCGGCCGTGGCATCACCTGCCTCCACCAAGTCGAGATTGCCCCGGTTGTGCCAGTTGCCCAGGGCGAGACACAGCCCGGTGGCCTGATATCCGTAGACCCCGAAGGCGGTGGCCTCGCAGCCGCCGCCATCCATGAGCTTGCGCTGGTGGACGACCCCGGCGGATTCGGCGGCCCTGGCGATGCGGTTGCTGAGATCGCGGTCGAAGACGGTGGATCGGTCGCCGATCCGGATGATGGGACCGTCGCCGATGCGGGCGTTGGCAAGCTCGCGGGAAGTCTCGATGGAGAGGAGACGAGAGCCCTCCGGGATGGTGCGGTGCTTGGCGGAGTGGATGGCGCCGATCAGGCCCACCTCCTCTGCCCGGGTGAGCATCACCCCGAAATGGCTGAGCCCCGGGTCGCGCCGGGCTCGGTCGAGGGCCGACAGCGCGGCAGCGGCACCGGCGAGATCGTCGCAGGCTGGTGCGTGGAACCGTCCCGGGGTCTCCCCATCGTGCATCGTGAAATCCCACATGGCGATGTCATCCGGCCCCACCTCGCCGTCGAACACGATGGACCCGGTATGGGTCTCCGGGTCGTAACGCTCGACTCTTCCGGTCGGCCTCTCCAACCTCGACGTCACCTCCACCGCGGCGTCCTCGAAGTAGACGGCGTCGACACCGCCCCGAAACTCGAATCCGCCCCGATCATCGGTGATCACGAACGCCGGATGGTCCATGTGGGCGACGGCGAACAGCGGGGCCCGGCGTGTCCTGCCCTTTTGGGTGATGAGGAGATTGCCACCGGAGTCCTCGGCCACGGCGAGATCGTCCCGCCGCGCCGCCCAAGACCTCACCCAGTCGACGACGGCATCCTCGTGCCCGGATGCGGTGGGAAGGTTGGTGAGCTCCGCCAGCCACCTTTCGGCGGTTGCCCGGGCCCTTGTTGTCATCAGACGTCGAAGGGGGTGTCGGTGAAGAACTCGGACGGCTTGCGGACCGGGCCCTCCTTCGAGGGACGCTCGATGCCGAGACGTTCCCGCACAGCCTCGTATCCGCCCCGCTCCAGCTCCACGGCCAGCTCCGCGTCACCACTGTCGACGATCTTCCCGTCGAGCATCACATGGATCCGGTTCGGTGTGAGGTAGCGGAGGATCCGGTTGTAGTGCGTGATCATGAGCACCCCCATGTCGGGTGAGCGCATGTTCTCCACGGCCTCGGACACCTGACGGACCGCATCGATGTCGAGTCCGGAGTCGATCTCGTCGAGCAGGGCCATCCGTGGCTGGAGCACCGCCAACTGGAAGATCTCCGAGCGCTTCTTCTCGCCACCGGAGAGATCGTCGTTGAGGGACCTGTCCAAGAAGCGCTCCATGCCGAACCGTTTGCTCTCGATGACGATTCGGGATGAGGCCTCCTCGCGGTCGATGCCCCGCTCCTCGGCCGCTTCGAGCAGGAACTCACCCAACCGGACACCGCGGATCTCCGTCGGGTATTGGAAGCTCTGCAACAGACCGAGCCGGGACCGCTCGTCCACGCCCAGAGACAGGATCTCGGTTCCGTCCACCGAGGCCTGGCCCCTCACCTGGTAGCCGGACTTGCCGGTGAGGACGTGGCACAAGGTCGACTTCCCCGAGCCGTTGGGGCCCATCACGGCGTGGATCTCCCCGAACGGCACCTCGATGGAGAGCCTGTCCAGGATCTGGGTTCCGTCGACGGCCGCCGACAGGTCGACCACCTTCAGTGCTGGCGCGCTCATTCGCCGGCCTCCAGCTCGAGGTAGACGGTTCCCTCTTCGACCGAGACGTCGTAGACCGGCACCGGCTTGGTCGCGGGCAACGAAAGGGCCTCCCCCGTCTTCAGATCGAACTCGGAGCCATGCCGGGGGCACTCGACCGAGGTGTCCCACAACTCGCCCTCGGACAGGGAGGCCTCGGCGTGCGAGCAGCGGTCGCCGATGGCGTAGACCTGGTCACCGACGCGGAACATGGCGATCCGGTGCTCACCTATGCTCACCCGGACCCCCCGGTCCCGGGGCAGGCTGTCGAGTTGGGTCACCTCCACCCTCACGACTCCTTCCCCTGCTCCTGAGCCTTGGCGAAGCGCCGGAACACCTCCGTGGCAACGGGTTCGGCGAGCCCGGCGATGGGAAGACGATCGATCGCCTCGGCGAAGAAGCCCCTGATGAGGAGACGCTCGGCGCTGTCCCTGCGCAGACCCCGGCTCTGCAGATAGTAGAGGTGGTCCTCCTCCAGCGGCCCCACCGAGGACCCGTGCCCGCAGATCACATCGTCGCAGAGGATCTCCAGGTTGGGCACGGAGTGAGCCTTTGCATGTTCGGAGAGGACCAGGTTGCGGTTGGTCTCGAAGGTGGACGTCTTCTGCGCGTCCTTCTCGATGCGGAGCAGACCGGTGAAGACACTCTGGGATTCGTCTTCGAGAGCGCCTTTCAAGAAGACGTCGGATGTGGTGTTGCGACCGATGTGATCGACCACGAGCCGGTAGTCGAGGGTCTGGGAGCCCTCCCCGAAGTAGAGGCCTGCCACGTCCGAGGACGCGCCGTCGCCCTCCAGGGTGATGGATAGGTCGAGACGACCCAGGTCGGCGCCCAAGCCCACCTCGCCGAGACGGGAGCTGGCGTCTCGGCCGAGACGTACTCGCTGGTGGACGACGGTGGATCCGGCGTGGTCGAGACTCTGCACCGTCAGGAAACGGAGGTTCCCACCTTCGGCCACCTCGAGAGCGACCTCGGGCACCATGAGAAGACGGCGACCCGGCGCACTGCGATACACCACCACGACCCGGGCCTCGGCGTTGGTTCCAACCCTGATCGAAATATGCGGGAATGAGGCAACGTCCTCCTCCGACCCCTGCACCTGGATGACCAACGGGGATTCGAAGGCGTCTCCCGGCTCGACGTCGACGAATATGCCGTCAGGGGCGAAAGCGGTGTGTGCCGCGGCCAGCTTGTTGTGGTCGACGGGGACCAGCGAGCGTCGCTCCTCCACGTCGCTCATGCGGGAGAGCCGGGCGGTGTCCGATTCGGCCTCCACCACGTGGCCATCGACGATCAAGACCTCACCGGAACGGGTGGGGAGCGAGTCGACGAACGGCCCGGGGTCGAGACGGTCGCCCGGCTCGAAGGCCGGGCGCAGGGAGTCGAACGGAAGGTCGTAGTCGACATACCTCCAGTCCTCCTCGGCGCCGGTCGGCTCCTCGAGACCCTGGAACACCGCGAAGGCGGACTCCATCTGAGAAGCCCGCCAGCCGGGCATCTCTGCCTTCAGCCTCTCCAGTGTCTCGGTGTCAAACGCGGGCAAACAAGTGCTCCGATTCGGGGACTCCCGATCGTATTTCACCTATGGGGCTAGGGCGAATTAGGTGGTCTGTCTTGCGGCGGGCCACTATGGGGCCGGGTCCAGGGCGCCCACAGTCACGTTCGACTCGGCGTTCCACAGCATCCAACCCAGTCCGTAGCCCTCCGCCGACGCGATCTGCTCCCGGACCTGGGACTCGCCGTAGCCGAAGTCCTGCAGCCAGGGTCGAACCACCACATTTCGCGGGAGCCGCTCCATGCCGTCCTGCAGGGCGAGGTCGATCATCTCCCCCGGGTTCTGGTTGGGCACCTCGAAGCCGTACCAGCCGGGGTCGTAGTGGGAGGGATAGAGCATCGGTGAGACCACGTCGACGACGCCGGCGACGTCCTCCCAACGCTGACCGATGCCGCCGTCATCGGTGGCCGTGGTCAAGTACCCGAAAATGTCGGCGGCGACGGCGCACCCTTGGGGATGGAGCTGCGCAACTGCCTCGACCAAGAAGTTGGTGATTGTGGAGAGACGGACCTCGGGGCCGACCCCACCGTCGAACTGGGCGGACTCACTGCGCTTGTCGGGGAATCGGACATAGTCGAATTGAATCTCGTCGACACCGGCCCCGCATGCCTCCAGCGCCAGGTCCAGGCCATATTGACGTGCTGCGGGGTCGGTGGGATCGAGGAAATACTGCCCGTTCGCGTGATAGGGGGCGTTGGTGGCCGTGTCCCAGACCGCAATCTCAGGCAATCGGACGGCGGCTATCGGATCGTTGAAGAGCACGATCCGCCCGATCACATAGAGATCGAGGTCATGCGCCTGGGCCGCAGCGGCCTCCAGGTCGTAGGCCGCGGCATCGGCGCCGATCTCGACAGCGGTCGCGTTCTCGGTGTCGTACCAGACCTGACCGGTCTCGTCCTTGAGGTCGATCATCACCGCGTTGAGCTCGGTGTCCATGGCCATCTCCACGTACCGGTCCCAGGCGTCACGGACCGCCTCCCCCTCGATGTGGACGGCCCGTGCGGTGAAGGGCTCCATCTCGACCAGGGCATCCCCGGTCTCTCCATCCCAGCGGAACGAGGCGGGAAGCCAGGCCGGACGGCTCACCGAAACCATGCCCTCCTCTGCGCCACGTATCTGGAAGTAGCCCTCGGCATCGCTCACCGCGCCGCCGGCGCCGGCGTCGATGGTGGCGCCACCGATGGCGTCGCCTTCCACGTCGACGACACGGCCGCGGAGCACCCGGGCCTTGAGCACGACGTCGAAGTGGTCGAGAGGGCGGTCGGAGAGGGTGACCGTCTGCGGGACGTGACCCGGCGCACTCACCTCGAGGACCTCGGATCCCGACCACACCATGTCCACGTGCCCGTCGGATCCGGTAGTGCCCACCTGTGAGCCGCCCACGTCCACAACCGCCGAAACGATGGGATCTCCTAGGTCGTCGAGGACGCGCAGCTCGTAGGGGTAGGACCGGCCGATCAGGGACCATCCGGCCCAACCGGCCCAAACCAGGGTGAACGCCACCAGCAATCGAAACACTGTTCGGCGTGCCACTGCCGGCTCAGATTAACGATGGGCATCTGGTAGCAAGGAACCAGTTGCCAGATTCCCCCAGGGTGGTTAGTTTTCCACAAGGGGATCGAATGGAGGCGCATTGGGGAAGGCCATGAGGGCCAGACAAGCGAGACCCGACCGGGGCGCCAGCCCCTCGGACACAGTCGGCCTCTACCTGGACGAGGTCTCCGAGCACGAATTGCTCACCGCCGAGGACGAGGTGCATCTCGCCCGGGCCATGGAGTCCGGCAAGAAAGCGCAGGCGATTCTCGAATCGGGCGGCTTCAAACCGTCGGAGAGGGCGCAGTTGATGCGAGCCGTGATCTCCGGCGAGGAAGCCAAGATGAGCTTCATCCGCTCCAACCTTCGTCTCGTGATCTCGATCGCCAAGAGGTACACAGGACGCGGTCTCGATCTCCTCGACCTCATCCAGGAGGGCAATCTGGGGCTGATCCGTGCCGTCGAGAAGTTCGACTGGCGCAAGGGCTTCAAGTTCTCCACTTATGCGACCTGGTGGATCCGTCAGGCGATCACCCGGGGTCTGGGGAACAACGGTCGCACCATCCGTCTCCCGGTTCACATGGTCGACGTGGTGCGCACCGTCCACGACACCAAACAGAGTCTTCACGATCAGTTCCACCGCACCCCCACTTTGGAGGAGATCTCGGAAGCGTCCGGCCTCGACCACGAACGCGTGCTGGCCGCCCTGGAGGCGCCGGCGGAGACCGTGTCCCTCGACCGGCCGGTCGGGGAGGACGGCGACGCCTCGCTTCAGGACTTCGTCGAGGATGCCGAGGCCGCCGACCCCGAGGATCGAGCCGCATCCGCATGGAGACGGGACCGGCTCATCGAGGCGCTTCGCTATCTCGACCACGAGGAGCAGCAAGTGCTCTGGCTTCGCTTCGGCCTCGACGGCGACGAGCCCTGGACCCTCTCCGACGTGGGCAAGGTTGTGAACGCCACCCGGGAACGGGTGCGTCAGATCGAGGCCAGGGGCCTTGCCAAGCTGCGCCACCCCTCCTGCGAGATCGACCTCAAGGGTCTGGTCTGATCGCGCAACCCAGGGTTCCCAGCGTCGCTGAGCGACGCTACGAACCCTGGGTTCGCTTGGTTCACGCCCTCAGGTATCTCAGGAACAGGGAGCGCTCGCCGTAGAGGACGCGATCGAGACGCATGTCCAGGGGCGGTGATGCCAGCGGGCCATGGGCGATGCGGGCCGCTCCCCCAGAGACCAGATGCGGCGCCACCGTCAACGCCAACTCGTCGATCAGGCCCGCCGCGATCAGCTGCCCCATCAGCAGTGGGCCACCCTCACACAGCACCACCTTGCCCATCCGCATGTAGTGGATGAGATCGCCGGGCTCGGTCGATTCGAGCTTGACGACATCGGCCACCTCGGACAGCGCCCCGACCCGATCTGCAGGCGCCGCCCCGTCCGTCAGCACGGTGACACGGCGGGCGGGGTCGGTGAAGATCCGGGAAGCGGGATCGAGCTCGAGCGTGCGGGAGACCACTACCAGATGAGGTGTCGGGTCGCGGCCCGCCTCCACCCGAGCCTGGCGGCTCTTCTCGTCGAGATGGATCGGCCCGTAGTTCTCGGCCCGCACCGTGCCTGCCCCCACCAGGATGAAATCGGGCAATGCGCGGATCGCGTGGAACATGACCTTGTCGTCGGCGTCGCTGATCGCGGTGGAGCCGCCGTCGACTGTGGCCGCCCCGTCCACGGTGGCGACGAAGTTGGCCATGACCCACGGCCGGTCGGAGCGACTTCGCTGCAGGGCCATCTGGACCTCCAGTGGGTCGATCGGCTTGCCGTTCGGCTCGGGGCTGATCACGCCCCGAACCTACCGGGTGCGGGGCACAAGAGTTCGTGGGGTGGGCGTAATTCGACACCTGACCTACGTTGGTGCGCCATGAGGCGGATCATGCCCCTCCTCATCGCCCTTCTGGCGGCGGCGTGCACCCCGTCGAGCGCGATGGTGAAGCCAATGGACACCACCACTACCACCGTGGTCGTCGATGAGACGACGACCACCACTTCGACCCTGCCCATGGCCTCGACCGAGATGCACGTCGACACAACGATCCCCGAGCCATTCCGGCTCACCTCGCCCGCCTTCGCCGATGACGGGTTGATCCCCGCCGAGCACACCTGTGACGGCGCCGACATATCTCCGCCGCTGAATGTCTCCGGGTTGCCCGGCGGCACCGAGAGCGTCGTCGTGGTCGTGGAGGACCCGGAAACATCTCTCGGCCCATGGGAGCACTGGGTGGTGTTCGACATCGCGGCCCAGCCAACGGAACTGCAGCTACCCGCAGGTCGCGCCGGGGGTGGGACGTCGGCGGTGAACAGTTGGAAGGTCACCCGCTACAAGGGGCCATGCCCGCCGGAAGGCGAGGAGCATCGCTACTTCTTCACGATTTACGCTTTGAACAGGAGGCTCGAACTGCCCGAAGGGATCGACTCGTCTGCCGTCTACGAGGCGATGCAGCCTTTCCTGATCAACAGCGCCGAGTTGATGGGGCGTTACGCCCGGTCGTGAGCGACCCGCTCCAGGGCGGTAGCGGTCTCACCCTGCCAGGCGTTGGACAGGTGGATCGGGCGAAACCCCATGACGACGTTGATGTTGAGCATCGGCGCGTTCGACCCGGCGTTGAACGTGTCGACCCGGGCGATCGACGGGTAGTCCGCCACGATCCGAAGGATCATCGCCGCCTTGAGCCAGCGGCCCAGACCCCGATTGCGATGGGACGGGTCGACTCCGGTGTCGTGCTGCCAGGCGAGATCGGGCTGGAGGTCCTGGGTCTTGATCTGGGTGTACCCGGCGTACTCCCCGGTGGGACGATGGATGGCGACGAGGTTGTGCAGCCGGCCCCGAGCGGCCGCGGTCTTGTCCTCGATGTCCCGCCACATCTCGGGCGTCACCATCTCGTCCTCTTCTTCGAAATCCTCCCGGGGGGCTGTGTTCATCACCGCGCTGAGGGCAGACAGCCGCTCGAGGTGCTCCTCGGGGACAGGCGATTTCAGATAGAGCAACTCGTAGTCTGACGCCCTCTCCTTGGCACGGTCGACCCATGACCTCATCAGCTCGAGGTCGAGCTCGGCGATGTTCAACCGGCTCCGTTTCTCGCCGTACACCGACTTCATCCCGAAGTCGGCAGCCATCGTCTCGCCGGGGACTTCTCCGTCCTTGACCCATGTGTCGACACGCACCCGCCCCTCGCCCGCGAGGTGATCGAGGACCGACCCGGCGAGGACTCGACCCAACCCCTGACGCCGCCGTTGGGGATGGACGTGGATCCTGGCGAACCCGTTCTGCAGGTTCTGCTGGAGGTCATAAACCGCGACCGCCGACCCGGCGATGTCGTCACCATCCCGGAGCACCCAGCGTGGGATCCGCTGGAAGTCGGGGAGATTGCGCCATTCGGCGATACGCATCGCACGTGGTGTCGGGGGGTCTCCGGGCATGTCCTCGGCCTCCACGGCCACGTAGTAGTCATCCAGCTCGTGCAGCAGCGAGTCGGAAGCCGTGCGGGTGTCGAGAGGCTCGATGCGGATGGCCATGGAAGGCCAGAGTATGAAGAGCGATCGCGGAGCTGTCGGCGAATTAATCGCCGACGATGACCGACTCGGCTTCGGTCACCGGGATCGCTTCGAGCCCACCGCCGATCGCCCAGAAGGCCACCACGATGATGGTGATGACGACGAGTGCTGTCAGGACACGGTTGGAAGCCCGCGTTTGCCTACCTTCGTATGTCACGTTCCTCCCTCGCTACGACCTGCTAAGCCTAGACGGAGAGTGAGCGCCGGCTACGTACCGAGGTTGATCTAAGCGTCGTCGACCACTGACTCTTCTTCGACATCCTCCGCAGACATGTCGACGAGATCTGGCCTGAGGAATCCCCTCTCCCTGAGCTTGGGTATCACCTGGTCGGCGATCTCGGTTGCAGTGTCCTCGCCCAGCTTCGGGGCGAGCTTGTCGAGAAGCTTCTGGCGAGCCTGGGTCTCGGTGAGGTCGGCGTACTCCTCCTTCTTCTCGATGAGGAAGCGGCCGATGGCATAGATGATCCCTACCACCGCGGCCAGCTTGAAAAACGATCGGATCGGGTGACGCTTGGCCTCGGCTGTCTCAGTCATTACTCACCTCCTGTGGCGGGGCGATTGTAGATGCGCCGGAGGGAGCTGAATTTTCGCGGACTGAGGCGGAGCCCTTCACCCGTGGTGGTCGGCGACGTAGGTTCGACGACGTGATGCGGAGGGTGATCGCCGCCCTGGTCGTTGTTGGTCTCGCCGTCGGCGTGTTCCTCCTCTGGCCACGGGACGGGGATGACCCACCGGACACCCTGGCTGCGCCCACCACGACAACGGCCACATCGACGACCACGCCGACAACGACCAGCACGGACCCAACCGTCACCACCGTCGAGGAGAGCCACGTAGTGGAGACGGTCGAGGAGGCGGAGCAGATCCTGCGGGAGCTCTGGTTCGGATGGTTCGAGGGGATCTACAACCAGGACGAGGAACGCATCCGGGAGGTTGTGGTCCTCGAGGAGACGGTCGAAACCGCGCGGGAAAGCTTTGGTGTGATGCCATTCACACAGCGACCCTCTCCCGAACACATTGTGCTCGAAAACACCGAGGTATTGAGGAGCGATAGCGAATGCCTGGCAACCTGGGCCGACCTCGACGTGTCGTCCTTCCGCCCCGATGCCGTCGGAACCTCCGGTGTATATGTCGTTAGACGTAAAGACGCTCAATGGAAGCTACTGAGCGTTTGGCCGGAGAGGAATGATCTGTGGGAGGCCGATTGCGACTCACAGCTGTCGTGATAGCCATCTTTCTTATCGGCAATCCGTACGTGATCGCCGCCGACTTCAGTTCGTGTTGGGTTGAAGAGCAGGTCAACCCTGAGACAGGATTCGTCGACACAGTCACCCGATGTCGGATCGCGGGTGGGGACACTGTCGACTATGCCACGGATTCCGAGGTCCCTTCGGTGCTGTACACCAATCTCGGCACGGACGTCACCGGGCAGTGCTGGTACCTGACCTCGGCGGTCACCTCATACGTG
>DATFGI010000018.1:0-9555 GCA_035249605.1 Acidimicrobiia bacterium | reverse complement strand
CCAACGAGCCCATGCTGGCTATCAATCTCGCGATGGGCTTTCGCCACGAGCTCACGGTCAGTGACGTCGAGGTCACCGTCGACCGAGCTGCCGACTATCTGGCGTCCCGATCAGGATGACACCTCGCTGTGAAGCGCCGTCGTGTCCACTTTTGGGCTTTCGTACCCCAGAAAGGCGTTATGACGGGGGGGTGCCGGGCACGTCCAACAGCGGGGTCTGCTCGAAGTCGGGGTCGGCGGCGTCGGCGGCTTCGACGAAGTCCCGACGCACCCCCATCAGGAACAGGATGGCGTCGAGATAGGGGACCGACACCGAGGTGTCGGCCCGCTCTCTGACCACCGGCTTGGCGTTGAAGGCGATACCGAGCCCGGCGGCGGCGAGCATCTCCAGGTCATTGGCCCCGTCGCCGACCGCCACCACCTGAGAGGGCAAGATCCCCTCGTCAGCGGCGATCTCCTCGAGAAAGCGCGCCTTGCGCGGACCGTCCACCAACTCCCCGGCCAGTTTGCCGGTGAGGACCCCGTCCTTGACGTCGAGTGTGTTGGACAGTGAATAGTCGATGCTCAGATCCGAGGCGAGGGTGTTGGCAAATCTGGTGAAGCCTGCGGACACGATCGCCGTCTTCATCCCCATCCGCTTCAGGGTGCGTATGAAGGTGCGCGCCCCCGGGGTGACCGTGATCTTGGCGCCGGCCCGTCGCATCGCCGCCTCGTCCAGCCCGGCGAGCAGTGCCACCCGCTCCCGCAACGACTGCTCGAAGTCGATCTCACCCCGCATCGCCGCCAGCGTTATCGCCGACACCTCCTCCCCCACCCCGGCCTCGTCGGCGAGGAGGTTGATCACCTCGTTGTCGATGAGCGTGGAGTCGACGTCGAGCACCACCATCCGCTTCGCCCGCCTCTCCAGACCCTCGGGCTGGATGGCGATGTCGATGGGGCGCTCGGCGGCGGCGCCGATCAGCTGCTCCCGGATCTTGTGGATGTCACCGTTGGACACGGTGAGCTCGTAGGACACGACCGGGTAGCGAGAGAGGCGGAAGATCCGCTCGATGTTGCCCCCGCCGTTGGCGATGGCCCGGGCCACCATGCCGAAGTCCTCGGGGCCGATCCGCTCCCCGAGCACGGTGACCACCGTCATGGTCTTGGTCGGTGTGGGCAACGGATCGACCACTTCGAACTCGATGTTGAGCCGTTCCTCCCAACCAAAGAGCAGCAGGTCACGAATCGTGGCTTTCTCGCCCTCCACCCCGACCAGGAGGTTGAGGGTGAGCCGACCCCGGACCACGATTTGCTCGACGTCGTAGACCTCGGCGTTGGTCGCGGCGAGCACGTCCATCAGCCCCGCGGAGATGCCGGGATGATCGGGACCGTGGACGGTCACCAGGATCGTGGAGCGTTGCGACATGAGCCGGTCACGTTAGGTGCCGACCCGCCCTTTTCCACTTCTACCAACTCTGATCGACCGGTAGCATCGGCACACCACCGATCTTCGAGGAATCCGTTGTCCCACAACCCGTTCCGGCTGCCCCGCCATACCCGTCCCGATCACTACGACATCCGACTCGAGCTCGACCTGGAGACATTCACCTTCACGGGCTCGGTGGGCATCGATATCGAGGTAACGGAGGCGACCGACGCCCTGGTCCTCAACGCCGCCGAGGTGGAGATCAAGTCGGCGGCGCTCTCCGACGGGACCGTCATCACCGAGATCGCCTACGACGACGAGATGCAGCGGGCGATTCTCTCCCTGGGGTCTGCACTGGAGCCGGGGAGCCACCGGTTGGAGATCGAGCACTCTGGCATCATCAACGACCAGTTGCGCGGCCTGTACCGATCGGTGTATCGGGACGCCGAGGGCAACGAGCACCCGCTCGCCACGTCCCAGTGCCAGGCCACGGATGCCCGTCGGGTGTTCCCATGCTGGGACGAGCCCGATTTCAAGGCGACGTATCAGACCACGATGGTGGTGGCCGACGGTCTCGAGGCCTACTCCAACACCGCCGAGCTGGAGCGTGTGAAGCTGGACGACGGGCGACTCGAGTTCCGCTTCGACAAGACCATGAAGATGTCGACCTACCTGCTCGCCTTCATCGCCGGCCCCTTCGAGGCCACCGAGCCCCGGGTGGTGCGGGGCACCCCGATACGGATCATCGTCCCCATGGGCAACCTCCATCTCACCGACATCGCCATGGAGAACGCGGTCTTCTGCTTCGAGTACCTCTCCGATTACTACGGCATCCCCTACCCGGCCGACAAGCTCGACCACATCGGCATACCCGACTTCGCCGCAGGGGCGATGGAGAACGTGGGCCTGATCACCTACCGCGACGCCTACCTCGTCATCGATCCGGAAAAGGCCAGCCAGAGCGAATTGCAGAACAGCCTCGACGTGATCGGGCACGAGATCGCCCACCAGTGGTTCGGCAACCTGGTCACCATGGCCTGGTGGGAGGGGGCGTGGCTCAACGAGGCCTTCGCCAGCTTCATGGAGCTGAAGGCGACCGACGCCATGCGCCCGGAGTGGAAGCGCTGGCTCGCCTTCGCCAACCTCGAGGTGCCTTGGGCGATGGGGACCGACCAGCTGGTCTCGACCCGGCCCATCGAGTTCGAGGTGACCTCCCCCGAGGAGGTCGACCAGATGTTCGACGCCATCACCTACGGCAAGGGCTCGGCGGTGCTGCACATGATCGACGAGTTCGTCGGGGTGGAGAACTTCCGCCAGGGAGTGGGCAACTACCTGCGCAAGCACTCCTACGCCAACACGGTGACCACCGATCTCTGGGAGGGGCTCGACTCGGCGTCGGAGTACCCGGTCTCGGAGATCATGGACACCTGGGTATACCAGCGGGGATTCCCCCAGATCGACGTCAAGGTGGTCGATGGCGGGGTGAGGCTCTCGCAACGGCGCTATCTGGTCATCCCCGACGAGACCGACACCACGATCTGGAAAGTGCCGGTCCAGTTGCGGGGCTCGGCCGGCGGCGCCTCCTTCCAGATCAAGTTCCTCCTCGAGGAGGACGAGGCAGTGGTGCCCATCGAAGGGACGGTCGACTGGGTGGTGGCCAATGCCGGGGGTCACGGCTTCTACCGGACCCGTTACTCCGACGACCTCTTCGACGCCCTGCTCACCCACGTCGAGGGTCTCGGCGACATCGAGCGGTACACGTTGGTCTCCGACACCCTCGGCTTCGTTCGCAACGGACAGCTTCCGGTGACCGCGTTCCTCGACCTCGCCGCCAAATTCGGCGACGAGGCCGAGCAGGCGATCTGGTCGATCATCACCGGCGGGCTCGGGCTCGTCGAGCACCACGCACTCGAAGACGAGGCCAGAGAAGGATTCGAGAGGTTCGTAACCGAGTTGGTCTCCCCTGCCATGGAGCGTCTCGGATGGGAGCCCCGTGACTCGGACAGCGACCTGGAGCGCAAGCTGCGGGGCGAGCTCATCGCCACGCTCGGGAACCTCGCCCGAGATGAGCGGGTGATCGACCGCTGTCGGTCATTGGCTGCCGACGTCCTCGACGGCGAGAACTTCGATCCCGAGGTGTGCACCGCCGCGCTCGCGGTGTACGCCCGCAACGGCGACAGCGAAGAGCACAGCCGGTTGTGGACCGCATACAAGGAAGCCACCACACCGCTCGAGCAGGTTCGTTTCCTGCGTTCGGTGTCGGCGGTGGAGTCCGAGAGCCAGGCGATCGACACCCTGGACAAGGTCGTCGACGGTGACATCCGAACCCAGGACGGGTTCTGGGTGTTCGCCCGGCTGCTGATGGGTGAGGCCGGGCCCGAGGTGTGGGCCAATGCCCGCAGCCGCTGGGACGAAGTCCTCGGCGTGATGCCCGGGATGACCCGAACTCGGGTGGTCGAGGGCCTACCGGCCCTCTCCCAGCCCGAGGTCGCCGCCGACATCAAGGGCTTCTTCGCCGAGCACCCGCTTCCCGAGGCGTCCCGCGCGCTCGAGCAGAAGCTCGAGCTCCTCGACGCCAACGTGAAACTCCGGGAACGGGAGACTCCGGCGGTGACCGAGTACTTCAGCAACCGCGTTCCTTAGGAAGAGGCGCCCGATAGTGGGCATTTGGACGTCCGGAAGGGCCCTGGTGGCACTGATCGCCCTGACAGCGGGGGCGTGTGCGTCGTCGGAGATGACCATCGAGGACACCGGGGGGCCTATCTCCGACGAGATCGTGGGCACATGGGAACTGCAGTCGTTCACCGTTGATGCCGTCGAACACGAAGTCGAGGTCGGCGTGAACACAGCCTCTCGTCCAATCCTCACTTTCGGCGAGTTCGTTGAAGGTGAGGTCGGCTGCAACTCGATCACGGGCGGGGACAACGGTTATCAGGTGTCCGGTTCTCACCTCACCTTCGACAGCCCAGTGATCGAAGCGTCAGCGTGTGTGCCGGACGACCTCATGGAGGTGGAGTTCGCCTTGGTCAATGGTGCTCTCTGGGCCGAGATCCCGATCGAAGTGTCGATCACGAGCGACGAAATGTCGTGGCTCGTGAAAGGCGAGGCTTACGAGTTCACCCGGCAAACGGGTGGTTGATCTCAATCACAAAGAACACCCCCCCCCGGTTTACAGCCGGGGGTTCGTATGAAACGCCCAGGAGCCCAACAGTAGGCGCCCCTTCCTAAGGAAACGTCCCTACCTGAGCTCGACGGTAGCGCCGGCCGCCTCCAGGGCTTCCTTGGCCTTGTTCGCGGTGTCCTGGTCCACAGCCTCCAACACCGGGGCGGGAGCACCGTCGACGAGGTCCTTGGCCTCCTTGAGCCCGAGACTGGTCAGGCTGCGAACCTCCTTAATGACCTGGATCTTGGCCGCTCCGGCACTGGTGAGGACCACGTCGAACTCGTCCTTCTCCTCGACGGCGGCAGCGGCACCACCGTCACCGCCGGCGGCGGGGGCGGCGGCCATGGCCATGGGGGCAGCCGCGGTCACGTCGAACTTCTCCTCGAATGCGTCGAGGAACTCCTTGAGCTCGAGCACGGTCATCTCCTCGAAGACGCTGAGCAGCTCGTCTGTTTTCATCTTGGTCTTTGCCATATCTATTCCTCCTCGGCCGCGGGGGCCGTGGTCTCGCTGGGCTCTTCGGCCGGCAGTGACGCTTCCTCGGCGCCGCCACCGGTCTCGACTTCGCCCGACTCTTTCTTATCCAGAAGCTGTGAGAACACCGAGGCCGCGTCACGGGTGAACGAGGCGAACATCCCCGCCGCCGAGAACAGCGGCGACTTGGCGGCGCCGACGATCTTGGCGAGGAGGATCTCACGGGACTCGATGTCGGCGAGCTTGGAGACCTCCTCCGGGCTGAGGATGTTCCCCGCGAGGATTCCCGCCTTGAGGACGAACACCTCGTGATCCCGGGAGAAGTCCTTGAGCGCCTTGGCTGTGGCCACCGGGTCTCGCTTGGCGAACGCCAGGGCGGTGGGGCCGGCGAGGTACTCATGGAGACCCTCGAAGCCGGCGTCACCGGCGGCGAGCCGGGCCAGAGTCATCTTTACGACCTTGTACTCGGCACCGCTGGCACGCAGGGACCGGCGCAAGGCCTGGACGGCCGAGACGGTGAGCCCGCGATACTCGGCGAGGAACACCGCTTCGGAGTTCTCCAGCCCTTCTCTGATGTCGGTTACAGCCTGGACCTTTTCTGGTCTTGCCATTGCGTCTCCCTAGACATGAATCAAGCCCCTCGACAGAAGACAAGGGGCTTCGAGAAGCGAACCTGCGCTGGCGGGCGATCGAGCCCCTTGGGTCAACGACACCGGCGGTCTTCGGCCGAGGATTTGGAGTTGCGATAGCGATTCTACCTTGACCTGATGTGTCCGCAATTCGCGTAGCCTTTGGATAGCGATGAGCGAGAGCGGCTTTGCACCGTCGGGAGGGGCGCAGATCTACTACCAGACCGAGGGGGACGGGCCTGCGGTCCTCTTCGTGCATGCCGCGGTGGCCGACTCGCGGATGTGGCAGAGCCAAATGGGTCTGGCCGGGCACCGGGGCATCGTGTTCGACCAACGGGGGTTTGGCAACACCGAATGGGTCCCCGAACCCTACGCCAACCGCGACGACGCCCTCGCCATCCTCGACCATCTCAATGTCGACCGGGCGGTGGTCGTGGGCTGCTCCAACGGCGGGGAGGCCGCAATGCAGTTGGCGCTGGTGGCCCCATCGCGTGTGTCGGCACTGGTCCTGGTGGGCACGGCACCCCGAGGGTGGGAGCCCGACGGCGGCTGGGGAGACGAGCCGTTCTGGGACGAGATCGTGGCCGCGTTCAAGGCGGGGAATCTCGAGGAGGTGGTGGAGTACGAGGCGAGGCTGTGGTTGGCGGGAGCGACCAGGTCACTCGATGACATCGACCCCGAGGTGGTCGCACTCTTCAAGGAGATGGACATGATCCCGCAGACCACCGAGGCCGAGCGGGAGGAATACGTCCAGACCCTGGAGCCACCCACCGACCAGCAGCTCGATCGGATCAGCGTGCCGACGCTAGTCATGGTCGGTGAACACGACACCACGGAAATGCGCCAGGCCGCCGCCTATCTCGCCGAGCGGCTCTCCGATCGTCCCCCGGTGGTGATGGAGGACACCGCCCATCTCCCCTCGATGGAGCGGCCGAACGAGTTCAACATCGTGATCAGCGGCTTTCTCGCCGCTTTGTGACCCGATTACCAGAATTTGGCTGGACAGTCCTCCGGTCACGCGCGACACTTGACCTGTTGAAAACAGGGGGTCTCCGTGTTGACGGGCGGGTTCCCTGACCGCCCCCGCCCGCTCTCGGACCCAAATATGAGTGAGGGTCGCGTTAGGCCGACTGATTGAAGACCAGCCCCTACCCTGGTCCACAGACGAAGTCGTCGGCAACGTGCGGACGGTGGACCTGGCAGCCGAAAGCCCTCCCAGTGACGGATGTCCGAGCGCGGAGATCCCCCTCTTTCAATATGTGAAAAGCCCCCAAGGTCTTGGGGGCTTTTCCACGTCTCGGCGTGTGCACAGGTGGCGACATAGTCGCCACCTGCGCACACGCCTCGAGCTCAGAGCGCCTTTTCGGCGATCTCCTCGAGACGGGCCGGGTCGACTTTGACCCCCGGGCCCATGGTCGACGAGATGGTCATCGCCCGCATGTAGCGGCCCTTGGCTCCGGCCGGCTTCGCCCTCTGGATCTCGGTGGTGAGGGCGGAGAGGTTCCCGAAGAGCTGCTCGACCTCGAAGGACACCTTGCCCACCGGGACGTGGACGTTCCCGTAGCGATCATTGCGGTATTCGAGCTTGCCTGCTTTGAATTCGGAGACCGTCTTGGCCACGTCGTCGGTGACGGTGCCCGACTTGGGGTTGGGCATCAGGCCGCGGGGGCCGAGCACCCGACCCAGCTTGCCCACCTCCGACATCATGTCGGGGGTGGCGATGGCGACGTCGGCGTCGAGCTCCTTGCCGGCTTGCAGCGACTCGACCAGTTCGGTGCCACCCACGATGTCGGCGCCGGCCTCTTTGGCGGCGGCCTCCTTGTCGGGTTTGCAGAACACGGCGACTCGGACGTCCTTGCCCGTTCCGTGGGGAAGCGAGACTGTTCCCCGGACCAGTTGGTCGGCCTTCTTGGCGTCGATGCCCAGGGTGTAGACGGCCTCGACGGTCTCGTCGAACTTGGCGGGAGCCAGGGTCTTCACCAGCTCCAGCGCTTCCCTGGCGGTGTAGCGGTGCTCCTTGTCGTACCGGGAGGCGGCCTCGGTGTATTTCTTTCCGTGTGTCATGTCTCTCCTCGTGGTTCAGGCGGCTCGCTCGAGCCTCCCACTGGCTTCTGTGTCAGAACGGTCGGTTCAGCCTTCGACGGTGATCCCCATCGATCGGGCGGTGCCTTCGACGACCTTCATCGCGCCGTCGATGTCGATGGCGTTGAGGTCGGGCATCTTGATCTCGGCGATCTCCTTGATCTGGGCGCGGGTCACCTTGCCGACCTTCTCCTTGTTGGGCTCACCGGAGCCCTTCTCCACTCGGGCAGCCTGACGGAGCAGGACGGCGGCGGGAGGGGTCTTGGTGACGAAGGTGAACGACCGGTCCTCGTATATGGAGATCTCCACGGGGATGATCTGGCCCCGGCTGCTCGACGTGGCGTCGTTGTACGCCTTGACGAAGTCCATCAGGTTGACTCCGTGCGGGCCGAGGACGGTGCCCACCGGAGGTGCGGGCGTGGCCTGCCCGGCGGGCAGCTGCAGTTTCAGTGTGGTTACGAGTCTCTTTCTACCCATGGCAGTCCTAGTTCTTCTGGATGTCCG
Organism: Acidimicrobiia bacterium; assembly: GCA_035249605.1. Lineage (GTDB taxonomy): Bacteria > Actinomycetota > Acidimicrobiia > Spongiisociales > ZC4RG35 > JANQRA01. The sequence goes on along the minus strand of DATFGI010000018.1, from coordinate 1,299 downwards.
CGAAGCCGAGCTCGACTGGGGTGTCCCGACCGAAGATGTTGACCAACACCGAGACCTTCTGCTGGTCGATGTTGAGCTCTTCGATGACGCCGTTGAAATCGGCGAAGGGGCCGGTGACGACGCGAACCTGCTCGCCGACGTCCCACTCCGGCTTGAAGCGGGGCTTGCCCTTCTCCTCTTCCTCCTGCACGCCGAGGAACCGCTCCACCTCGCGTCGTGACAGCGGGGTCGGCTTCTGGGCGTTGCCGGCGACGAACCCGGTGACGCCGGGGGTGTTGCGTACCGCGTACCAGGAGTCGTCGTCGAGAGTCATCCGGACCAGGATGTAGCCGGGGAAAACCTTCTTGGGAACCGTGACCTTCTTGCCACCCTTGAACTCGACCACGTCCTCCATGGGGATGTGGACCTCGAAGATTCGGTCCTCCATGTGCATCGACTGGATGCGGGTCTCCAGGTTGGCCTTCACCTTGTTCTCGTATCCGGAGTACGAGTGGATCACGTACCAATCGCCGGACTTGTCGAAGGGGCTGATCGGCGCCTCCTCGACGACCGCTTCGGCGGTGTCCCCGGCTGTCTCGGTTGTCTCGGGAGTTGCCTCGGGCTCAGCTGCGGCCGGCTCCTCGGTCTCCACCTCGGTCGGCTGCTCGGCCTCCGCTGCGGTGAGTTCGGTCTCGGTTTCCGCTGCGGTCGGGTCCTCGGTGTCCGCTGGAGTGGGCTCCTCGGCCTCCGCTGCTGCGGTGAGTTCGGTCTCGGGGTCCGCTGGAGTGGGCTCTTCGGTCTCCGCTGCTGCAGTGAGTTCGGTCTCGGTTTCCGCTGGAGTGGGCTCCTCGGTCTCCTCTGCGCTCGCCTCCGCCTCGGCCTGGGTGTCCTCTGGGTCGGCCTCGTCGTGAGTTTCGGGAGCGTCTTCGGCTTGGGGAGCCTCGACCGTCTCGGCCTGGGTCTCCTCGACGTCGGTGGGCTCGACCTCCGTCTCCTCGACCTCGGTGGGCTCGCTGGTCTCTACTGCCTCGGCCATCAGCTCCTCAGATCCACGAGCCAGAGGATGAATTCCTTGGCGGCGACGTCGAACCCGAAGACCACGACGGTGAGCACCGCCGAGGTGATCAAGGTGACACTGGTGAAGGCGATCATCTGCTCCTGGGTCGGCCAGGTGACCTTGCGCAGCTCGACTCGGACCTCATGCAGGTAGTCCTTGATCCGGGCCGGGAACGACTTGCGCTCGGTGGGCTCTTGGGCGCGGTTCTGAAGAGCGGCTGCGCGTCGCTGCGCCCGGCTCTGCCCACCCTGATCCTTCTTGCG
>DATFGI010000017.1:0-68507 GCA_035249605.1 Acidimicrobiia bacterium | reverse complement strand
ACGAATTCGATCAGACGCTCGGCGGAGACGGTCTGTTCGGCGTTGACCGCCAACCCGGCCATGACCGATCGCTGGCGTCGACCCCCCAAAGGGAGCTGCCGGCCATCATCGAATACCCCCAAAGGCCCCAGCACCCGGATTTCCACCGGGTGACAGTACCGGTTCGATCAGCACTGAGGGGAAGGTTTCCTCCCGGTTGCCTTCGAAGTTCGCCAGCCGTGACTTTTCGCCAGAGCGGAGACGACCTGTAGGTTCGCTTCCCATGAGAGTCGGGATCCTGACTGGTGGCGGTGACGTTCCCGGTCTGAACGCATGCATCAAGTCGGTGGTCAATCGTCTGAGCGGAGAAGGACATGATGTCGTCGGAGTCAGACGGGGTTGGGGCGGGTTGGTGGCGACCAACCCCGAAGACGACAGGCCCGACCCCGACCACCTGGTTGAGCTCACCCCTCCGTACGTCCGAACGGTGGACCGAACCGGGGGGACTTTCCTCCACACCTCCCGCACCAACCCCGGCAAAGTCGACACGTCGGAGCTGCCCGACTTTCTCTCTGGCAAAGTCTCCGGGGACGGCCCCCACGATCTGACCGAGCACGTGCTTCGGGTGCTCGAGGCAAACGCAATCGAAGTGCTCATCCCGATCGGCGGCGATGACACCCTCTCGTATGCCCTCCGGCTCCACCAAGAGGGGGTTCCCGTCATCGCCATTCCCAAGACAATGGACAACGACGTCCATGGGACCGACTACTGCATCGGGTTTTCCACCGCGGTGACGCGTGGTGTCGACCTCATCCACCGGCTCCGAACCGCAGCCGGGTCGCATGAGCGGATCGCAGTGGTAGAGCTCTTCGGCCGTTACAGCGGCGAGACCTCACTCATCACCGCCTACCTTGCCGGTGTCGACCGATCGATCATCTCCGAGGTGCCTTTCGACATCGACAGGATCGCCGAGCTGCTTGCCGCCGACCAGGACGCCAGCCCTTCCAACTACGCCATCGTCACCGTCTCCGAGGGGGCGACTCCAGTGGGCGGGGAGATGGTGCTCAGCGGATCCGCCGACGCATTCGGGCATCGCAAGCTGGGAGGCATCGGAGCAGAGTTGGCTGAGGCGTTGAGCGAGAGACTCGGTCGAGACACCCTCTACCAGCAGGTGGCCTATCTGATGAGGTCCGGCGCCCCCGACTCACTCGACCTGATGGTGGCCTCCAACTACGCCGTGACCGCGGCGGATCTCGCCATGGAGGGGGCGCACGGCAGGATGGTGGCATTGCGTTCTGGCACCTACACCCACGTGCCGATCTCTGTCACCAGTGAGGGCGTCAAGCGTGTCGACGTCGACGAGTTGTACGACTCCGACTCCTACCAGCCCCTGATCAGACACGTCCTCGGCAAGCCGATGTTCCTGTACTGAGCGGGAGCAGGGCCCCTGCCTAGACCGCCACCGAGTCGACCGTGATCTCGGCGTTCACTCGCACCTGTCCGGGAGTCTTTCCCCGGTACTCGTCGGCGTCGGTGTATTTGCGGGCCAGATCGTCGATGAGCCACCAGCCGTCCGTCTCGAACCTGGTGACCCGGCCTCTGAGCACCCAGTTGGTGTAGTGGTCGGAGACGGAGGTGAAGGACAGGCCCACCCGGTTGTCCTTGCGGATGTTCTCGGTCTTGACCCGCCCTTCCGCGGTGGAGAAGAGGATTCGGTCGCCATCGCGTCCCACCCAGATCACCGAGACATGAGGTGATCCGTCGGGCATGACCGTGCCGAGATGGGCGAACACCCGCTGGTCGATGTCGGCCTTCAGTTCTGGTGGCAATTCCATGGCTCGACCCTATATGGGACCAGCGCGTTCCCGCATCCACCCCACCCAGCGCCGGGCACCGGCGCCGGAAATCAGCGCCGTCTCATCCGGGAGCGACCCCGGTCACCACGTAGTACCGGTGCCGCCAGTCCGCCTTGACGGTGTCGATATTGGTGGCGGCGTAACCGAGTTCGAGGAAACGGGCGGAGAGCGACTCGGCTTCGCTTGCAGTCAGCCCATGCCCCTCCTTTCCCTCCTTGATCACTCCCTCCATGACGTGGAGACGACCGCCCGGTGCCAGCACCCGGAGAACCTCTCTCAACCCCGCGTCGCGGTCCGCCCAATGATGGAACGAGGCGACATTGACCACCACGGTGAAGTGGTCATCGGGGAAGGGAAGCTCCTCTGCCGAGGCCACACGAACCTCGGCGGTGGGGACTCGCTTGGCGGCGCGTGCCACCATGGAAGGGCTGGGATCCACCCCTGCGACTTGGGCGCCGGTGAGGGTGGCCTGCTCGAGAGCCGCTCCGGGGCCGCAGCCGATGTCGAGGAAACGGTCATCGGCTCTGAGAGCTGCGACTTCCACGATGGCCGCATTGCTCTTCGGGCTTCGATTCAACAGCGAATAGAGCCACGACTTCAGCGGCGACCATCGCTCGACTTCTTCGGTTGTCATCCTCAGCAGGCTAAGGGGGGAGGCCGAGGTTCTGCGCTAGGGCACCCCCGGATTGGGAGGACACCGGTTCGATGCGGGCATCGTCACCCGGGATCCGCAGGGAGCGTCGGTCTCCAGGGCATAGTGGGTCCGGTGAGTTCGCCACCCGGACCGCAGCCAGATCCAGGGCCGATCGACACCTCCCGCACCGGGGAGATGTCCCAGCGCGGCGGGTTGCATCCGTTCTCCCTCGCCTTCGTCGACGAGGACCTCGAGGCACGGTTCCAGTCCGAGCAGGGTGAGACCGGTCTCGGCGGATATCGGATCATCACTGCCGCCACAGTGGTTCTCTGGCTGTTGGCGGTGGTGCTGTTTCCACTGGGCACCAAGATGCCCGCCTCGTTGTCGACCAAGGTTGGCCTGGTGATGGCATCGCTTGCCGTTATCGCCTACCTGCTCAATCGCTGGGCCGTCACCATGGACCGCCAGCACGGCCTCGCCGTCATCCTCACGTCCGCCAACGGGGTAGGCGTTCTCTATCTGACGTCGGCCGGGGACGTGGTGGAGCGCTTCGCGGCGGCGGCACTCATTCTCATCCTCGTGTTCGGCTTCGTCTCCCGAACCCGCTTTGTCTACGCCCTGGTGCGCACTTTCGTTTTCCTGGCCGGGTTTGGCGTGGTGGTTCTGACCAATGACGGACCCAATCTCCTCATCGACGTTTCCATCCTCACCGCAGCTGCCGCCGGCAGCCTGCTCGGCCTGCGACGTCTCGAGCGGGATCGAAGGGTGTTGTGGCACCGGGAGCGGGTTATCGCCGACCAGGCGATAGCCATCGACCTCGAGCGCGCCGAGTCGGAGCGGCTCCTCCTCAATGTCCTCCCCGCCTCGGTGTCACGACGTCTCCGCCGGGGGGAGAGCCCGATCGCGGACAGCTACGAGAGTGTCTCGGTTCTCTTCGCAGACATCGTCGGCTTCACCCGCCGAGCGGCCGGGATGAGCGCGGCGGAGGTGGTGGGTCTGGTCGATCGTCTCTTCTCCGCCTTCGACGACCTGGTGGTCAGCCACGGTGTGGAGAAGATCAAGACCATCGGGGACGCCTACATGGTGGCGGCCGGCATACCGGAGCCATTGGAGGATCACGCCCCGCGCCTGGTGGGGCTCGGTCTGGAGATGATCGAGCACACCGAGCAGTTGCGCATGACCCCGGAGCTGGCCATCCGGGTCGGCATCCACTCCGGTCCGGTCACGGGCGGGGTCGTCGGAACCCAGAAGTTCGCCTTCGACGTCTGGGGCAACACGGTCAACGTGGCGGCACGCATCGAGAAGGCCGGCGAACCCGGTCGGGTGCATGTCAGCGAGGCGACCATGCGACTCTGCGGAGACTCCTACCGGTTCGAGCCCACGGCAACCACCGAGTTGAAGGGTCTCGGCCCCCTCGTGACCTATTACGTGGCGACCCGATCGGGGCCTGAATGAGCGATGGCCTCGTCCCCTCCATACGGTTCCCCCCTCCGCGGCCTACGACGGCACCCGTTGGCCACACCGACCCCCGGGCCTTCGGGTGATCGGTACTCTTCCCGGCGGTCCCAAGGAGGGCCGGGAATGCCGCTTTACATAGACCGTCACGACGTTCCTGGCGCCACAGCCGAGGAGACCGCCAGACACCACGCCGCCGATCTAGAGGTGGCCGGGCAGTTCGGTGTCGAGTTCTTCTCGTACTGGCACGACCCGGACCGCGGCCTCGTCTTCTGTTTCGCCCGGGCGCCGGGGAAAGAGGCGATGATCGAGGCACACCGGACGGCGCATGGGCTGATCCCCTCCGAGATCATTGAGGTCGCCGAGTCCGACGTGGTCCGGTTCCTCGGGAAGGTCAACGACCCCGTCGATGCCGGTGAGGCCACCAGTGCCTTTCGGATCATCTGCTTCACGGATCTGGTCGGTTCGACCGAGCTGCTCGATCGGCTCGGTCAGTCCGAGTACATGGTGCTGCTGACCGAACACGATCTGGTCATTCGGGAGGCCCTCCTCAGGTGGAAGGGTCGGGAGGTGAAGCACACCGGCGACGGTTTCCTGGTGGTCTTCGATGACGTCGACAAGGCCCTCCGCTGGGCCCTCGATGTCCGCGGCTCCTTCCAGCAGCGCTCCGACCTCGATGTCCGCATCGGAATCGCCGCCGGCGAGCCCGTGGACCACGACGACGACATCTTTGGGGCCGCGGTGACCATGGCAAACAGGATCTGTTCGTCTGCCGGACCGGGACAGATCTACGTGTCCGATGTCGTCCGCCAACTCAGCGTCGACAAACAGTTCAGATTCGACACCGGGCATCGCGAGGTTCTCAAGGGGTTCTCCGAGCCGGCGACCATCCACGAGCTGCTCGGAGACACGGCACCGAGCAGCAGAGCCGACCAAGGGAGTACCGCGTGATCACGATGGAGCCGGACCGTGTTGGGGTCCGACTGGCCCGGTTGATTCGCTGGGTGGCGGTGCGAGGGATCACCTCCCCGCTAGCCGGAGTCTTGGTCCTGGGAGTGGGCGGGAGGCTGGTGATGTTGGCCTCTCGCCTTCTCCATCCCGACGCCGTGGGCCGTATCACCGAGAGCGAAAACCGCATCGGTGAGTTCACCCTCGACGGGACGGGCTTGGTTCTCCTCGGCGGGTTGTTCGGCGGTCTCATCGCCGGTGTCATATGGGTTCTGGGCGGGACGCCCCATCCTCGGCGATGCGGCTCCTCGGGCGTTCCAGTCTGCTGCTGGCCGTGATCGCCGGCACCATCCACCTGACGGGTCAGATCATCCGGATCCTGTGAACGGTTCTCGCCCCGGCGTGAGCAACCCCGGGTTGTACAAGCCATATACGGCCCGATTCGGCTCAAGAACGAAATGGGCCCGTCGTAGTTGAGCGAGATCGCGCCGTATCCGGCGTGAGCAACCCGGGGTTCGGGAGTGTGCGGCCGGGCGCCGCGCCTAGGGTTCCCTTCCACATCCAGCAGCGCCGATACGAGGTGGGAGATATCAGATGAAACCTGTGAGACGGACCGTGTTGGTGGCATTCGCCACGGTGATGACACTCTTCCCGGCTGCGCCCGGGCTGGCAGACAACCACGTGTTCTTCAGCGAGATCCACTACGACAACACCGGCACCGACACGGGAGAAGCGATCGAAGTCGCCGCCCCGGCCGCGACGGACATGACCGGCTGGTCGATCGTGCTCTACAACGGGAACACCAGCGAACCGTACGACACGACGACCCTCAACGGTGTGGTCCCCGCCGGCGGCGCCTTCACCGTTGGTTACCCGAGCAACGGGATCCAAAACGGTGCGCCAGATGGCATGGCGCTGGTCGACCCAAGCGGTGGCGTCGTCGAGTTCCTCAGCTATGAGGGAATTCTCACTGCCGTCGGTGGACCTGCCGACGGCATGACCTCGACCGACATCGCTGTTTCCGAGCCGTTCGACACACCGATCGGTCAGTCCTTGCAGAAGGTCGGGGATGCGTGGGTCGGCCCCCAGGCCTCGAACTTCGCCCCGGCACTGGAGATACCGCCGGCTCAGTGTGATGTCACCGACCCGACACTCATCTCGGCGGTGCAGGGCTCGGGGTCCTCGTCGCCGCTGGATGGGCTCGACGTGACCGTCGAGGGTGCCGTCACCGCCGTCTACCCCCAGCTCGGGGGTTTCACGGTCCAAGAAGAGACCGGCGACGTCGACGGCGACGCCGCCACGTCCGAAGGTGTGTTCGTCAGGGCCGCCTCCGGCTTCGACTTCGAGAGCTTGGAGCGCTTCGACACCGTGCAGGCGACCGGTGCGGTCGACGAGAACTTCGGCAACACCGAGATCGTCGCCGGCACCGTCGCGATCTGTGAGGATCCTGCTGTCGAGATCGCGCCGACGCCGCTGACCCTGCCAGCCGACTTCGAGACGCGAGAGACGCTGGAAGGCATGCTCGTCGTCACCACCCAGGACCTCACCGTCACCAGTCTCTTCACCGCCTGGTCCTTCGGCGAGCTGGGAGTGTCGTCATCCGGGGTCCTCCTGGACCCCTCCAACGTCTTCGAGCCCGGTTCGCCTCAGGCGCTGGCCCTCGCCGAGGCCAACGCCGAGGCTCTGCTGTTCATCGACGACAGAGACGAGTTCGGCGACGCCAACGACCCGTGGTTCGGGGCGCCTGATCAGAGGGCGGGGGACATCGTCGAGGCCGGGGTGGAAGGGGCCCTCTACTTCACGTTCGGTGACCACTTGCTCGAGCCGATCGAGTTCCCCGAGGTGGTGGACGGGTCTGAGGTCTACGACGACCGTGAGCCGGCGCCGGCGTTCACCGGCGGGAACGACATCGGGGCGTTCAACGTGTTGAACTACTTCAACACCTTCGGCGACAGCGACGTCCTGCGCGGTGCGCGGAACCAGGCGCAGTTCGAGGTTCAGTCGGCCAAGATCGTCGATGCCATCCTGGAGATGGATGCCGCCGTGCTCGGCCTCATCGAGTTGGAGAACGACTACGAGGATCTGCACGACACCGACACGGCAACCGAGCCGTCGATCCAGACTCTGGTCGACCAGCTGAACACGGCCGCAGGTTCCGAGCTCTACGACTGGGTCCGGGTTCCCGCAGGGCTGCTGACCGACCAGGGCCTGGGAGGTGGCGGGCTCGGGCCCGACGCCATCGCAGTCGGCATCATCTACCAGCCGGACCGGGCGACACCGGTGGGAAATGTGGCTACCTTCGACATCGACGCCCTCCTGGTCGGCGCGGACACCAACAAGAACCGGTGGCCCCTGGCGGCCAGCTTCGACATCGATGGTCAGGTGGTGACCGTCGTGGTCAACCACTTCAAGTCGAAGGGGTCGCCATGTGACGACGTGACCGTCCCGGTCGGCTTCGGCGACGGCCAGGACGATCCGCAGACGTCCAGCTGCGACCTCGTCCGGGAGTACGCCGCCGAGCGTCTCCTCGAATGGGTTGAAACCAAGCCGACCGGAGTCGTGTCGCCCGATGCCTTCCTGGTGGGTGACTTCAACTCTCATGTCGAGGAGGATCCGATCCGGATCTTCGAGGACGCCGGCTATCTCGATCTGGTGGAGAGGTACGACGACGCGGTCTTCACCTTCAAGTTCGACGGCCGGTTCGGACGTCTCGACTACATCCTGGCGTCACCGTCGGCGAGGCGGCTGGTCGACGACACCGAAGTCTGGCAGCTCAACTCGCCCGAGCCCTATGGGTACTTGTACTTCAACGACCCCATCGACCTCACCGCCTACGCCTCGAGCGACCACGACGCCATCCTGGCCGCGATCTCCAAGCCCGGCAGGGGTCCGGGCAGCTAGCCACGCAGGTCGGCAATAGAGCTCCGGGATCCATCCCGGGGCTCTGTTCTGGTCTGGTCGCTCGAAATAGTTCCCTTTAGCGCAATCAGCAGGAGCTGTGATCCGACCCCTACAGAAGGAGAAAGCATGGATGCCACTCTCGTACAGCCAGATGAAGGTCGCGACCTCCACGCCTTTGGTGAGGTCATGTCGGTGATGCTCGACGGGAAACAGACCGGTGGGTCACTCGCCGTGCTCTCGGCGGTCACGCCACCCGGAGTGGGGCCGCCACCTCATGTCCACCACAACGACGATGAGCTGTTCTTGGTCGTGGAGGGCACCATCAGCTACTTCAGCAACGGCGGGTGGAGCGTGGTGAGACCCGGCGGGGCGGTCTACCTGCCACGGGAGTCGGTGCACACATATCGCAACGATGGAGACACTCCCAGCCGTCACTGGGTGATCACAACACCCTCAGGATTCGAGGTGTTCTTCGCCGAGGCAGCCGACATCTTCGCCAGGGGAGGTGAGCCGGACATGGGTGAAATCATCGCAACGGCAAACCGACATGGGATGGATATTCTCCTGGGAGACGGGCCGGCCGGGTAGTGACCGCCTGCCGGGGAGGAGCGAACGACTCAGTTCGATCCTGAGCCAGTCAATTGGCAACGACCGGCTGGCCTGACCGTCGTGCCGCGACATGGCAAGCGGCGTGGTGGTCATCAATCAGAGGGAGGAGATCAGGGCGCACCGACCGGCACACCCCTTCGACAAGTGGGCAGCGGGGATGGAAGGGACAGCCGGGGGGCGGGTTGGCCGGGTCGGGCACTTCTCCCACGACGCCGGACACATCACGAGTCGCCTCGATCTCCGGATCCGCGATCGGGACTGCCTCCTGCAAGGCCAGGGTGTAAGGGTGAAGGGGGCGATCGCTGACCGGCTCCCATGGACCGTTTTCAACAACGCGGCCGAGGTACATGACTGCGATGCGATCCGAGATGTGGCGGACCATCCCGAGGTCGTGGGAGATGAAGATGTAGGCCACATCGAGCTCATCACGCAGCTGGCCCAGGAGGTTCATGATTCCCGATTGCACCGATACGTCGAGGGCCGACACCGGCTCATCGAGGACCAGCACCTCCGGCTCCACCGCCAGTGCTCTGGCGATGCCCACCCGCTGCCGCTGACCACCGGAAAGTTGATGCGGATATCGGGAGGCGAAACGGGGGTGAAGGCCCACCATCTCCAGCACCTCACCTACTCGATGCGACCACTCCCGCCGTTCCCGCAGACGATGGACTTCGATCACCTCCTCGATGGTGCGACCGATGGTCTGACGTGGGTTCAAGGAGGCATATGGGTCCTGGAACACCATCTGGATTCGTTTTCTCACCTCGCGTAGGGAGGAGCCCCCCAGCCCGGTGATGTCCTCGGCGTCGAGCTCGATGCTCCCCGAAGTGGGCGCCTCCAAACGGACCAGGAGGCGGGCCAGGGTCGACTTGCCACACCCCGACTCGCCGACGATCCCCAGCGTCTCGCCCCGGTGGAGCTCGAGAGAGACGCCGGCCACCGCGGTGAGACGCTGCCGGGTGCCGCGTATCGGATAGATCTTGACGAGGTCATGGGCCTCGAGGATGGGAGCCCTCATGCCACCCACTCCTCAGGCGGCACCCAGCAGGCCGCCGTCTGTGCCTCGTCGGCTTCGGTGTCGGGGTCGGCACTTCTGACGGTGCGAGGTGGCATCTCCTCGAAGCACCGGGCGACCGCATTGGGGCAGCGGGGATGGAACGGACAGCCCGACGGCTGGTGGGCGGGGTCGGGCGGCGTCCCCGGGATCTGGACGAGCTCCGGGCGATCCTTGCCCCGGACCGGGGGAATGGATGCGAGCAGCCCGGCCGTGTATGGGTGCTCCGGACGGCGGAAGACTCGGGCAGTCGAGCCCGTCTCCACGATGTGGCCGCCGTACATGACCAGAGTGCGGCCGGCAACGCGGGCGACCACCCCCAGGTCGTGTGTAATCCAGACCACGGCCATCCCGGTGTCGGCTTGGATGTTCCCGACCAATTCGATGATCTGTTGTTGGATGGTGACGTCGAGCGCGGTGGTCGGCTCGTCGGCGATGAGCACCTTGGGCCGAAGTGCCAGCGCGATCGCGATCATCACCCGCTGTCGCATGCCACCGGAGAACTCATGGGGATACGACTCGGCGGCTCGGGCAGGCAGCGGGATTCCCACCTGGCCGAGCACTTCCAGAGTCCGCCTCCGCGCCTCGTCGCGTGACCGCCCATGGGAGGTGATGACCTCGCTGATCTGGTCGCCGACCCGCATCAGCGGGTTGAGAGATGTCATCGGATCCTGGTAGACCATCGCCAGGTCGGCGCCTCTGGTCAGCCGGCGTCTTTCTTCGGAGAGACCGAGGAGATCGAGACCCTCGAACTCGACACGTCCCGCCACCACCTCCGCCGGAGGCTGGGGGTGGAGGCCCATAACCGAGAGCATGGTCATGGACTTGCCACAACCCGACTCGCCGACCAGCGCCACCGTCTCACCGGCGTAAACGTCGAAGCTGACGCCCCGCACCACCTCGGCTGGGCCGCCTGCCAGGTGGAGCACCGTCGTCAGGTCGCGAACGGAGAGAACCGGAACAGTCATCCCGCCCCGTCGGCGATGATCTGGAGCCTGGTCGGCTGAACAGACGCCGGAGAGGGCAGGTTGAACCCGTCCCGTCCCGGCAGCAGGGCGCCAAGGGTCACCGGACCCGATGCCCCGGTGGCGGCTGGGAGGTTGCCGGCCAGGCCGTGGACGGTCAGGTATCCGATGAGGGCGATGAAATAGGACTCCTTGGCCGCCGACGGCATTCCCAGCTCTTCGATCGGGCGGATCGGGATGTCTCCCAGCTCCTCGGACAGCATCTTCATCAGCGTCGGGTTGTGCACACCTCCACCCGCCGCGATCACCTCGTCGACTCCGTGCGCCGCGCAGGCCTGGGCCACGGTCACCGCGGCGATGGCAGTCGCCGTGGCCACCAGGTCGTCGCCGCTCACCTCGCCCACCTTGCTCGCGGCGTTGAGGAGGTAGGGGAGGTGGAACAACTCCTTGCCCGTCGTCTTCGGGGGCGGTTGGCGGTAGTAGGGCTCGGTGAGCAGCTCGTCGAGGAGTTCCTTGTGGACCCGTCCCCGGGCTGCGATCGTCCCGTCGGCGTCGAACGATGCCGCCCCCCCGGTGACGCGGGCCACTGCTGCGTCGATCAGGGCGTTGGCCGGGCCAACGTCGTAGGCGATCGGCTCGACACCTCCGCCCACCACTGTGATGTTGGAGATCCCTCCCAGGTTGAGCGAGGCGCGGGTCATTTCGGTCCCGCCGAGCAGCAGGGCGTCGAAGAGCCCAGCCAGGGGAGCGCCGTGCCCGCCTGCCGCGATGTCCGCCACCCGCAGGTCGGCAACGACCGGTAGCCCGGTCCGGGAGGCGATCCACGCCGGCTGCCCGATCTGCAGCGAGCCGAGGGCCTCGCCACCCTCGACCCAGTGGAAGATGGTCTGGCCGTGGGAGACCACCAGCTCGGTGTCCCGCGCGAACTCGGCGATCGACGTCTCAGCGGCGGCGGAGAACGCCTGCCCCACCAGGTTGTCGAGCCGGCAGATCGCCGCGGAGGTGGTCTCTGCCGGTGGCAACGCTGCCTCCAGCTCCTTGCGCAGGGACTCCCGGTAGGGGATCGAGGTGTGCCCCAGAGGAAGGAGCGTCACCAGGTCGTCGTCGAGCTCGAAGCGGGCCGCGGCGACGTCGATGCCGTCCATCGAGGTCCCCGAGATGATCCCCATCACGTTCATCGGATCGCTCATCCCTCTTTCTCCAGTGCCTGACGCACCCGTCCCTGATGACTTGTGAGCCGCCGACGGCCCTCATCTGCGTCGACCCCGGTGAGCAACATGAGGATGGCCACCTTCACCTCGCCATCGGCGCCGGCCAGGGCGCGGTCGGCGTCATCGAGCTCGGTCCCGGTCGCTTGCATCACGATTCGTCTGGCCCGGTCGCGCAGCTTCGCATTGGTCGCTTTGAGATCCACCATGAGGTTCCCGAATGTCTTGCCGATGCGGACCATGGCGATCGTCGAGATCATGTTGAGCACCACCTTCTGTGCGGTGCCGGCCTTGAGCCGGGTCGAGCCGGCGATGACTTCGGGTCCCACCACCACCTCGATGGGATGGTCGACGCGCTTGCTGAGCTCGGCACCCGGGTTGCAGCTGATGCCGATGGTCACCGCGCCACGCTGTCTTGCCCGGTCGACGGCGCCCAGGGTGTAGGGAGTCCGGCCCGAGGCGGCCAGCCCCACGACGGCATCGTCTCTCTCGATCTCGAGGGCGTCGATGTCTGCGGCGCCTGCCATGGCATCGTCTTCGACGGCCTCCCTGGAGACCAGGAAGGCGTCGGGCCCGCCGGCCATGACCCCGACCACGAGGTCGGTGGTGAAGGTGGGCGGGCACTCGGCGGCATCGAGCAGACCCATCCGACCGGCGGTGCCGGCCCCGACATAGATCAGCCGTCCGCCCCGCTCCAGTCGGGTGACCACGGAGTCGATGGCACCGGCGATGTCGGCGGCAGCCGCGCTCACCGCTCTCAGCGCCTCCGACTGGTCGGCGGCCATCAACTCGACCAGCTCGGACGTGGAGCGCAGATCGAGGTCGGCCAGCTCAGGCCGGTGCTGCTCGGTGAGGAGATGGGACAGGTCCATGCTCAATCCTGATGGCCGCGGGTCGGGTCGAGGACATCGCGGAGCCCATCGCCCAACAGATTGAGTCCGACCACGGCTACCACGATGGCGCTGGCCGGCGCCACCATCAGCCACCATGCCCGGGCGAAGAGCGTCCGGGCGTCACTGACCATCAGCCCGAGTGATGGGTCGGGCGGCTGGGTCCCCAAGCCGAGGAAGCTCAGGCTGGACTCGGTGAGGATCGCCCAGGAGAGTGCCAGTGCGATTTGGACGATGATCGGTGCAGTCACATTGGGGAGCACGTGCCGGAAGAGAAGCCGTCGCGATCCGAACCCGAGGACACGGCCCGCCTTGACGAAGTCCGACTCCCGGACGGTGAGCACCGGCCCGCGGGCCACCCTCACGAAGATGGGGGTGTAGACGATGGCGATGGCGATCACGGTGTTGACCCACCCCCTGCCGAGGACGGCGACGATGGTCAGGGCGAGGAGGATCGCGGGGAAGGCGAACAACATGTCGGTGCCTCGCCCGATGAGACGGTCGGGCCAGCCTCCGAAGAAGCCGGCGGCGATCCCGGCCACGGAGCCCACGGCGGAGGCAAGGGCGACGGCGATCACCGCCACCCGCAGTGAGGCCAGGACCCCGAGCATGACCCGGGAGGCGACGTCCCGGCCGAACTGGTCGGTACCCAGCCAGTGCTCCGCCGATGGGGGAGCGAACCTAGCCGAGGGCTCCTGGGCGATGGGATTGGCCGGGGTGAGCCCGACGAGTGCGAGTAGCGCTGTCAGCACCAGGGCTCCCACGATCAAAAGCCCCACCCTGCCGTTCGGGTTCCGCCAGAGCTCTCGGAACCACGCGCGGCCGGCAGCGGCGGCGACCATCCGCTCGGAGTCGACGAGAGTCTCGGTCATGCCAGTCTCACCCTGGGGTCGATCCGGGCGTAGACGAGATCGACGATCAAGTTGACCAGGACGACCATCGCGGCGATCACCAACACTGTGCTCTGCACGACGGCGAACTCCCGCTGGGAGATCCCGGTGAGCACGAGACGGCCGATGCCGGGCAGGGCGAATATCTCCTCGACGATGATCGTCCCGCCGAGGAGGTAGCCGAACTGGATCCCGACGATGGTGACCACTGGTATCAGCGAGTTGTGGAGCACGTGCCGATACCGCACCCGCCGGTTGGTCAATCCCTTGCCCCGGGCGGTGCGGACGAAGTCTTGTCCGCTCGCTTCGAGGAAGGCGGAGCGTGTCGTGCGCATCGCCGCCGCGGCCAGGGCCACGCCAAGAGTTATCGCCGGGTACAGCTGCTGTTGGAGGTTGATCAAGGGCGCCTCCCACAGGTGTGCATATGAAGCCGCCGCGGGGAAGTAGCCGAACTGGGCGGCGAGGACGGCGATTATGAAAGCTCCGAGCACGAAGTTGGGGATGCCCAGGCCGAGCAGCCCGAAGGTCTGTCCGACCGTGTCCCGCAAGGTGTTGGGGCTCGATCCCGCCATGACTCCCACGGCCACCCCGATCAGCGTCCCGATCAGAGTGGAGAGGATCGCCAGCTCGATGGTCACCGGGAGAGCCTCGGCGATGAGTGAGGAGACGTTGCTGCCACTGGTGACCGAGACACCGAAGTTTCCGGAGACGACGCTGCCGAGCCAGGTGAAGAACTGCACGACCAAGGGGCGGTCGAGCCCGTAGTAACCCTCGAGGGCCTCGCGTTGGGCGGGTGTGAGAGCACCCGACTCCAGGCCGAACCTCGCCGTGATCTCGTCACCCGGCAGCACCCGGAGCAGGATGAAGACGAGCAGGGCCACTCCGAGGAGAGTGATCACCGCCTCGGCGAGACGCCGCAGCAGGTATCCCCTCATCGATGCAGATCCAGCGCCGCCACCACTGAATTGTGGAATCGGGCGCGCATCGCATTCACTGGCTTGTCGATGTCGACGTGCGGATGAGTGGCATTGGCCAGTAGCACCGCGCATAGCTCGCGGGCAGGGTCGATCCAGATCGATGTGCCGGTGAACCCGGTATGCCCGAACGACCGATCCGAGAGCAGCTCACCCGACGGACGGGGAGTCCAGGACGACTGTGCGGGGGGGAAGAAACCGGCATCGGCGCGGCTCAGCTCGTCGAGGCTGGGCGCCGACCTGGTCATCAGCTGCCAGCCGAGACCGCGCCGCCATCCCTGATCTGACGTGGCCTGTTCGACAACTGCCGCCGACAGGACGCGCTGACCCTGCCACTGGCCACGGTTACGCCACATCTCACCCAGCACCCCCAGATCGTATGCATCGGAGAAGAGACCGGCGTGGGCACTGACGCCGCCGAGGGCATAGTGGGTGTTGCCATCGTTGACCTCGCCGGGGTGGAAATTGGTCCGCCAGCCGTCGAAGACGAGCCCCGCCCAGTCGGCCATCCTTCGCTCGAAGGCATTGCCCTCCTCGGTGACGGCGAAGGCATCGGGGTCCGTCTTCGGGCGATAACCGGTGTTGGCCAGCCCGAGCGGCGAGAACACCAGATCGGCGGCGAGCTGGTCGAGCTCTCGGTCACCGGCACGCTCTAGGGCAAGGCCGAGAGTCATGAACCCGATGTCGGAGTACTCGAAGCGAGTGCCCGCCGGTGTTGTCTGCGCCAACCGGTTGACCGCCGCCAACACCCCGGCTCGATCTCGGGCTTCGACATACAACGGCCTCCAACCGGGAATTCCGGAGCTGTGGGTGAGGAGACGGCGAAAGGTGACTCCACGGCCGCGCAGGCCGTCCAACTCGGGGAGGAAGTCGGTCACCTCTTCGTCGAGGGAGAACCGCCCGCGGTCGACCAACGCCATGGCCACCGCGGCACCGGCCAGGGGCTTGGTCAGTGAGGCGAGGTCGAAGATGGTTTCCCTCTTCATCGGGCGTGGAACGGCCGCTACCGCCGCGTTGCCGAAGGCCTCGTGATAAACGACCTCGCCGCGATGTCGGACCAGGGCGACCGCACCGGCGGTCGCCCCGGTCTCAACGGCGGTCGCGAGGACCGCTCGTACCCTGTCCATGTCTTTCAGATCCGTCACCAGCGACGGAGCGGCTCAGCCGGAGGTGAGTGTCGCCGTCCGCAACGACTGGAGTGATCCCGTGGGATGGCTGACGAAGCCTTCCAGCTGTGGCGAGACCACCTGGTTGCGGAACCCCCTGAACAGCCAGACCCACGGGGACTCGTCGAGGAGGATCTCCGAGATCTCTTGGTAGATCGGGATCCGGGCCTCCTGATCGGTGGTTGTCCGGCCCTCCTCGAAGAGGGCATCCAACTCCGGTGAGCTGACTCCGCCGACGTTCTGGAAGACGGCATCAGACGTGAAGTAGCGGACGTAGGTGTGATGCGGGTCGGGCCCGGAGCCGTTCTCCGAGAGCGCCGAGTCGAAGTCGGCCGCGAGCCAACGATCCACGTAGACGTTGGTCTCGAGCTGCTCGAGCTGCAACTCCACGCCGATCTCGGCAAGCTGCGCTTGCAGGTTCTGGCCGATATTGATGTTCACTTCGCTCTCGCCTGTGATGATGATCGTCTCGATGGAGAACCCGTCCCCGTACCCGGCGTCTTCGAGGAGCTGGCGGGAGAGCTCGGGATCCGGCCCGTCACAGGGGAGACCCTGCCAAGGGTCGGTGGCGAACGGTCCCTCGACATAGGGCCCTGTCTCCTCGCCGAACCCGAAGAGGGCGGCGTCGATCAGTTGCTGGCGGTCGATGGCGCAGGAGATCGCCTGACGAACCTCTTTGACGTTCAACGGCTCGCGTGCGGTGTTCAAGAAGAACGGGAAGTAGCCGAGTGCCGGTGCCTGCTCGACGGTGAGCGGATCGGAGGCCTGTTCGATGACCGCCGGGTTGGTCATCACGCCGAGATGCACCTCATCTGCCTGTAAGGCGGCCAGCATCGACGTCTCTTCGGGGAGGATCCGGATCGAGATCCCGTCCACTGCCGGGGCACCGCCCCAGTAGTCGGGGAAAGCGGCAAGCTCGACCGACTGTCCCTGGTTCCACTCGGTGAACGAGAATGCGCCGGTTCCGTTGGGCTCGGTGGCCACGGTCCCCGCGGCTATGGCGGCGTCGGACATGATCGACGTGTTGACCCTGGTCAATACCGAGGGGAGTGTTGCGTTCGCCTCGGACAACCCTAGGACCACGGTCAGGTCGTCGGGGGCGGTGATCTCCTCGATCGAGGTGATGAAGCTCCGCCCAACTGCTCCGGTCGCCTCATCGAGGATGCGCTCGAGCGAAGCCTGGACGTCGGCCGAGGTGAACGGGTCTCCGTCATGGAAGACCACGCCTTCGCGCAGGGTCAGGGTGAGCTCGGTCCCGTCCTCGCTGTACTCCCACTCGGTGGCCAGGCTGGGTTGGATCTCCAGGTTGGCGTCGAGCTCGAACAACGTGTCGTAGACGAGCTCCAGGGCGTCGATGGTCTGGAAGGCGGTGGCCAGGTGGGGGTCGAGATTGTCGATGTCGCCGGTGCGGCCGACCACGATCGTGCCGCCGGTCTCCGCCACGGTGGTGTCGGTCGGCGCCGTGGTGCCTGGGGCCTCCCCGGTGGTGCCGGGTGACTCGGTGGTGTCCCCGGTGGTATCGGTCGCGCTCGGAGGTTCGCACGCCGCCAGCACCATTAGGGCGGCCAGGACTCCGATCAGCTTGTGGGCAAGTCGCGTTTTCATGTGCCTCTCCTAATCACCCGGCTCGTGGCCGAGTGGGGGTCAGATTGGTCTGGACCTTTGGTCTAGACCATTGCTACGATAACCAAGGCTCTCTATGCCGTCAACGGAGCCCGCCATCCCTCTTGGAGGTCCTGCACATGCACATCCAGACGGTCACGGGGCCGGTCGAACCGGACCGACTCGGGGGCGTTCTCATGCATGAGCACATCGGGTCTCTGGCGCTGGATGGCTTCTACAGCAGCGGCGCCGGCGACGCAGCTCTCGCCGAGCAGGCCCTGGCCGGGCTGGCCGATCAGGGGATCGGTGCGCTGGTCGATCTCGCCGGCCGGTCACGTGTCGTCGCCGGTGGTGATATCCGTCCCCTGGCCGAGCTGGCGAACAGGCTCCCGATAAAGATCGTGGCAGGCTTCTCGTTCTACAAGGACCCGTGGCTCGACGCCGCCGGCACCTCGGACCTCGATGAGTTGACCCAGACCTACATCGATCAGGCAGTCGTTGGAACCGGTGGTGTCAAGGCCGGGATCTATGGAGAGGTCGGCACCAGTCTCGACGAGATCACCGTCGGAGAGGAGCTCCACCTGCGTGCGGTGGCGCGGGCGTCGCTGGCCACCAGACTCGCGATCTCCACCCACTGCACGTTGGGGACGATGGCCCCCGACCAGGCCAGGATCTTGTTGTCGGAAGGAGCTGATCCGGCACGGGTGGTGATGGGCCACATGGATCTCAACCCCGACGTCGACTATCTCGAACAGGTTCTGGAAACCGGCGTCAACCTCGGCTTCGACACGTGGGGCAAGGAGTGGTTCGACTACCGGGTCCCGGGGAGCGAAGGGGACGGGCCCGGCGAGTTCGTCAAGTGGGCCTACCTGCGCCCCGACGAAAGGCGCATCGCGGCCCTCGTCGAATTGTGCGCTCGTGGTCACGACGATCGTCTGATCCTCTCCTGTGACATGTCGGGTGCCGAGGCATGGCTCAACCCGACCACCCATGGCCGTTATGGCTTCACCTATCTGCCTGCGGTGGTAGTGCCTCGGTTGCGGGCCGCAGGGGTGGAACAGACGGCGCTGCATCGGATGCTGGTGGAGAATCCGGCGAGGATCCTGGCGATCCCGTGAGAGACCCCGAGATCCGTCGCGCCGATCCTGACGACGCCCGGGCGATTGCCGAGTTGCATGTCCGCTCCTTCTCCAGCGCATACGAGCATCTCCCGCTCACCAGACGCTCGGCCGAAACGGGCCTGGAGGACAGGATGGACTTCTGGAAGTCTCGTCTCGACCGGACTGGGGTGGCGACCCTGGTCGCCGTCGAGGAAGGCGAAGTGATCGGCTTCGTTCATCTCGGCCCCAGCCCCGATCCCGACGCCGACGAGTCCACAGGGCACATCTTCTCGGTGCACGTCGAGCCCTCGCTGACCGGGACTGGCGTCGGCGGCCGCCTGGTCGAGGAGGCTGTCCGATCCCTTCTCCGTGACGGATACGGTTCGGTGACCCTGTGGGCGGTGGGTGAGAACCAGCGGGCGCAACGGTTCTACTCCCGTCATGGGTGGAGGGCCGACGGTGTGTCCCGGGTCGAGAAACTGGCCGTTGGTGGGGAGGACGGAGACGAGGTGGAGGTGGTCCGGTACCGCCGCGACCTGGTCGGAGTGACGGAGGGAGTATGAAGCAGAGGGCCGCCGAAGGCGATGGAGCTCTGCCCAAGTACTACGAGGTGCGTCAGTGGCTGCGCCAGCAGATCGACGGGCTCCCTCCGGGTACCCCGGTCCCACCGGAACGGACTCTGAGCGAGCGGTTCAAGATCTCCCGCACCACGGTGCGCCAGGCCCTCCACGACCTCGCTGTCGAGGGCCGGATCGTCCGCATGCAAGGTCGGGGGACTTTCGTTGCCTCCCCCAAGGTCAACCAGAACCTCCAGCTCACGTCGTACACCCAGGACATGCGGGCACAGGGCCTCCATCCCGGGGCCCGACTCATCGATGTCACGGTCACCGAATCGGAGATCGACGTCGCCGCCGGGCTCGGGCTCGAGGAGGGGGCGCCGGTGAGCCGGATCGAGCGAGTTCGCTTCGCCAACGGGGAGCCGATGGCCGTGGAGACTGTCTACCTCGACCACAACAGGTTCCCCGGAATCGGAGACAGGCTGGACGGCGACACCTCTTTGTACGCGGTCCTCGAGTCCGAGTACTCGGTGGTGCCGGCCGAGGGGGAGGAGACTATCGAGACGGTCCTCGCACCACCCTCGGTCTCCAGACTTCTCGGCACCGACTCGACCACCCCGATGCTGATGCTCACCCGGACCAGCCGGGACGCAGACGGCCGGCCCGTCGAGTATGTGCGGTCCCTGTACCGGGGAGATCGCTTTCGTCTCACCACCCACCTGGCGCGTCCCTCCTGACTGAGCGGATTCCGTTGATGCCCCGTCGAGGGTCTGCACCAAATCCTGGTGCACGCTCCCCATTTCAAGACCATGCGGCCGATTGGAGATCCCCGTCGGGGGCGATGAGGGGGCCGTCGCTGCCCGGGTCAGCCGAACACGACTCGATATGGCATCGGGTGTTGCGACTCGGCCCCCTAGTTACGCCGTTACAGCGAGAAGACCGATCGGGAGATCTCCATCTTCAGATTGACCCCTGGGCCTTGAGAGCGCAGGTCTTGTAGGTTCAGGGCGTGAACAACATCGACGTCGTGGTGGTCGGCGGTGGCCAGGCCGGTCTGGCGACCTCCCACGAGCTCTCCTCACGTGGCCTCGAGCACGTCGTCCTGGAGCGGGATCGGATCGGGGAGACCTGGCGACGGCGCTGGGACAGCTTCTGTCTGGTAACCCCGAATTGGACCGTGCAGCTGCCGGGAAACCCGTACGAGGGGGACGACCCCGACGGTTTCATGCCCAAGGACGAGATCGTCACCTATCTGGAGGGCTATGCCGCAACCACGGATACACCCCTCCGCACCGGTGTCGAGGTTCACTCGGTGTCACACCAGGACGACCGGTTCACCCTGAAGACCTCAGAGGGCGAGATGGCGGCCCGAACGGTGGTGATGGCCACCGGGGCCTACCAGCGACCCCATCGCCCCCCGGTCGCCAAGGAGATTCCCGGCGACCTGACCGTTCTCGACGTGATCGACTACCGAAGCCCCGGCCATCTCCCGGAAGGGCCGGTCCTGGTCGTCGGCAGCGGGCAGTCGGGATGTCAGCTGGCCGAGGAGCTGGCCGAGGCGGGTCGGGAGGTGGTGTTGTCCTGCGGCCGAGCCCCCTGGGCTCCCCGACGAATCGGAGGCAGGGACATCGTGTGGTGGGCGGCCCAGGACGGCTTCCTCGATCAGAGTGTCGACGACCTGCCATCACCAGAGGCGCGTCTCATCGCCAACGTGATCTCCACGGGCCACGGCGGCGGTCACGACCTGCATCTCCGCACCCTCCGGGCGATGGGGGTGACCCTGGCCGGTCATCTCGCCGGAGTCGACGGGCGTCGGGCCACGTTCGCCGACGATCTGCTGCAGAGTGTCGCTTTTGGCGACGAGCGGTACCGGATGCTCACCAAGGACTTCCCCGAGCTGGCGAATCGTCTCGGTGTGCCGGTGCCCGATTTGCCTGAGCCAGAGCCGTTCGCAGGGGGCGGGCTCGAGGAGCTGAATCTCGACGGGCTCGCTGCGGTCATATTCACCAGCGGCTTCCGACCTTCGTATGGGGACCTCGTGCCCTGGCCCGAGACCCTCGACGACCACGGCTTCCCCCGTCAGCACGACGGGGCCAGCGTCGTGCTGGACGGTCTCTACTTCGTCGGGTCCCACTTCCTCCGCACCCGGAAGTCGTCGCTCCTCTACGGCGTTGGTGAAGACGCAGCCATCGTCGCATCCTCGATCGCTAGTAGAGCCAGGTCGTCCGATTAAGAGCGTTCAAGCCCTTCGTCGCCTCTGTGGCGAGGAGTAGCTCTCATCTGCGATGAGGGCCACTATCTTCTTTCCGTGAACAGGGAACAGGCCCAGAAGCGCGCATTGGCCTCCCTCATGGCGTCCTCCGCGGTGAGCTATGCGGGCTTCATCGCCGCCGCCGCCATCGTCGGGCTCCTCGCCGCCGAGATCACCGGACGCGACCTTCTCGCCGGCGTCCCCTCAGCAGCGGCGACGCTGGGGACAGCAGCAGCCGCCTCGCCGCTGGCCCTCCGGGCCAGACGTCTCGGCCGCCGCCCCGCTCTCACCCTCGGCTACCTCATCGCCATCGGCGGCGCATTCCTTGCCATCACCGCGGGTCAGCTGCAGATGTTCTGGCTGCTGATCGTGGCCATGTTCTTCTTCGGGGTGGCCAACACCGCCAACCTGCAGAGTCGGTTCGCCGCCGCCGATCTCGCCGAAGACGACACGCGGGCACGATCAATCGCCATGGTGGTCTGGGTGGGGACCATTGGTGCCGTCCTCGGCCCGATCGCGGCGCCCTGGGCCAATCGTGTGGGCGCGGGGTTCGGCATCGAGCGCTGGGTCAGCCCACTCTTTCTCTCCATCGCCGGATTCGCACTGGCGGCCGCGGTCACCAACCGCTTCCTCCGCCCCGACCCTCTCCAGTTCGCCGGTGGGGTCGACCCGGAGACCCCCTTCGAGAACCCCTTGCGCGGTCTGAGTCGATCCTGGGCAGCGATATGGCCCCGACCGCGAGCAAGGCTGGCGGTGACGGCGATGGCGGTGAGCCAGATGGCGATGGTGGCGGTGATGACCATGACCCCGCTGCACATGCGGGACCACGGCCACGCCGATCTGTCCACCCTGGTGATCTCCGCCCACGTGCTCGGGATGTTCGGGCTCGCCCCGCTGCTGGGAAGGTGGGCCGACCGGTTCGGCAGGGTGAGGATGATCGGCGCCGGAGCGGGGATCCTGGCGTTGGGCACCGTCACCGCGGTGATCGCCGGATATGTCCCCGGTCTGGTGTTCGTCGGCCTCTTCCTGCTCGGGGCGGGCTGGAGCTTCGCCATCATCTCCGGTTCGGCACTGCTAACCGAGAGTCTCCCCATCGAGGACAGAGTCGGGGCCCAGGGCCTGTCGGACGTGGCGGTGAGCCTGCTCGGTGCCGTCGCCGCGCTCAGCTCCGGTTTCGTCAAGGAGATGGCCGGCTATCACTGGCTGGCCAACTTCGCCACGGTGGCCGCCATCCTCACCCTGGCCGCGGTGGCAACCGTGAGCCGAACCCAGCAGAGCCAGGAAAGAGTCGCGGTCTGAGCCAGAGCCGTCCACTCTCGTTCACGATTGACGGCGGGACCCCGCCGTGGAACCCTTAGCCCCATGAGCTACGGCTGGTGGAAGTTCATCCATCTGGCCGGGGTGGTCGGCTTCGTGGCGGCCCACGGCACCTCGATGGCGGCGACGGTCCTGATGCGCCGCATCCGCGAGCCCCAGCAGGTCTCCGGGGTCCTCCAGCTCAGCGCGGCCACGGTGAGCGCCTTCTACGTCTCGACACTGTTGCTCCTCGTCGGCGGCATCGGCGCCGGGGTCCAGGGCCAATGGTTCGAACAAGGCTGGATCTGGGTTTCGATCGTCGTGCTGGTGGTGATCGGCGTCCTCATGTTCCCCATGGCCCGAGGCCATTTCCGACGCATCCGGATGGTGCTCGAGTTGATGGACTCGGGGACCACCGTCTCCCGGGACGACTTCGCCCGGGTCCTCGACTCGGGCAACCCGATCCTCACCGCCGGGACCGGGACCGTGGCCCTCCTCTTTATCGTCTACCTGATGGTCCTCAAGCCGTTTTGAGCGCCTATGCCAAGATCCTCGTAGGGGTGCACGGCTCACCGACCTCGGAGGTGGCCGAGGAGACCGCGGCTCGGCTCGCCGCCCAGCTCGGGGCGGAGCTCACCCTCATCCATGTCAGCGACGACGAGGCGACGACCCAAGGCAGTGGTGCCGAGATCCTCGCCGCCGCGGTGGAACGCGCCCGCGCCCACGGCATCGAGCCCGGCTCCGAGCTCCGCAGCGGCGAGGTCGCACCGACGATCATGGCCGCCGCGGCCGAGCTCCGCTCCGATCTGCTGGTCATCGGCGACCACGGGATGGAGTCGGCGAGCCCGTTCACACTGGGCGGGATCCCCGGCCAGGTGGCCCATCACACCCCGGTCGACATCCTGGTGGTGAGGACGGGTCGACCCGGGACCGGGCCCCACACCTACGGACGGGTCCTGATCGGCACGGACGGCTCGCTGACCGCCCATCAGGCCACCCGTCATGGTCATGCCCTGGCCCAGTCGCTCGGGGCCGATGTCGGGCTGATCTTCGTCGGGGATCCCCTGATCGGCGACATCGTGCTCCGCGACACCGCCGCCCGCCTCGGTGGCGACGAGATCGAACAGATCGTGGTCAAGGGCAACCCCGCCGCCCAGATCTCCAAGGCCGCCACCGACTTCGACCTGGTGGTGGTGGGCAACAAGGGGATGACCGGCTCCCGGCGCTACATCCAGCGGGTCGTCCCCAACCGGGTGGCTCACGACGCCCCCACCGACGTGTTGATCGCCAAGACCGTCGGCCGCGCCTTCTTCGACCTCCGCCCTGGCGAAGGCGCCGTGGTCGAGGTGGCAGGGGAGAAGGTGGCGGCATACCTCCACGACGACGGCACCACCTTCATGCTCTCCGCTCGCTGCCAGCACATGGGCTGCATCGTCGGTTGGAACGGCCGGGCTCGAACCTGGGACTGCCCTTGTCACGGTTCCCGCTACGAGTACGACGGGGCGCTGATCAACGGGCCGGCCACCAGACCGCTCCCCCCGGTCCAGACCTGAGTCAGCTCCGGCTGAGCCGGGGCGCCCGCCGCCCTCGCCGCAGGTAACTTGCCGCCGTGCGGCACGCCGATATCGAGCGGCTCGGTGACATCCGGGTCGAGCTGATCTCTTCGGCCCGTCATCTCGTCGGGGCTCTCCGTGTCGGAGACATGCGTCGCGTCCTCGCCGCGCTGGCGGGCTTCACCGTCGCCGAGATGGCCAACTTCGTCGCCATACTCATCTACGCCTACGAAGCGGGAGGGCCTTCGGCTCTTGGTCTCGTCGCCTTCATCCAGCTCGCTCCCGCCGCGTTGTTCGCCCCGATCGGGGCGACCCTGGGCGACCGCTTCCGCCGCGAGGTGATGCTGATCGTGTCCTACGCGGTCTTCGCCGCGTCATCGGCGTCGGTGGCGGTGGCCTTGTACGCCGATTGGCCGATCTGGGTCATCTACATGCTGGCCGCGGTCAACGCCACGGTCTTGACCCTGGTGCGACCGTTGCACGAGTCGCTGCTCCCCGCCCTCGCCCAGAGCACCGAGCAGCTCACCGCGGGCTACGTGGCCGGGGGGACCATCGAGAATCTCGGTCTGATCGCCGGGCCTCTGGTGGCCGGTCTCACCGCGGCTTCCTGGGGCCCCGGCGCCGTTTTCATCATCACGACGATCATGCTCGGGCTGAGCACGGTCTCGGTTGGGCGGGTCCGGGCCAGGACCAACGCCGACCCGGGCACGGGTCGGCATGCGATCCGGATGACGTTGGAGGGGCTCGCCACACTTCGCGACCAACGCCCCAGGGTGCTCATCCTCTTGCTGACCAGCGTGATCTTTCTCGTCGGCGTGCTCGACGTCGCCATCATCGTCCTGGCCTTCGAGGTCTTCGGCTCCGACGACGCCGGGGCGGCGTGGCTCAATGCGGCCATCGGTTTCGGCGCCGCCGGGGGCTCGATCCTCGCCGTCATCCTGATCGGTAGGAAGCACCTCGGCCCTGCGATGCGACGGGGCTTGTTGGTCACCGCCGTCTCCGTCGCCCTGATCCCGATCGTTTCCGCTCAGGCGGCTGCCTTCGCCGCTCTGGCCGCGGTCGGTGTCGGGATGACGTTCGTCGACGTCTCAGGCCGGATCATGCTGCAGAGGGTCATCCCGCTCGGCGCTCTCTCCCGGGCCTTCGGAGTGGTGGAGGGGAGCTCGATGGCAGCCGAGGCGCTGGGATCCGCGGCCGGAGCCGCCCTCATCGGATGGCTAGGTGTCGGCTGGGCACTCGTGGTCGCCGGGCTGCTCGTCGTCCTCGTGCTCGTGGTCAACCGCAGCGCACTCCGCCAGGCAGACGTTGGCGTGGTCGTGCCGGTCGAGCACCTCCATCTCCTGAGGTCGACACCCATCTTCGCCGCCCTCGGTCCGGCCGAGCTGGAGCGCCTGGCCAGGACCGTCAACCAGGAGTCGATCGGTGCGGGCTCACCGGTCGTCGTGCAGGGTCAGCTCGGGGAGCACTTCTACCTGATCGAGCGGGGCACGGCGCGGGTTGTGCGCGACGGGCTGGATGTGGCCGCCCTCGGGATCGGCGACTTCTTCGGCGAGATCGCCCTGTTGCGGGACATCCCCCGGACCGCCACCGTCGAGGCGGTCAGCGAGCTGGACCTGTTGGTGTTGGAGCGGGCGCCCTTCTTCGACGCCCTCAGGTCGTCTGCGTGCCAGATCGACGCCGCCGAGGCGGTCACCAAGAGCCGTCTCGACGAGTTGGGAGTGTGAGGGCGACACCCGGCCGGGCCCGGGGTCGCCGCGGTGTGTAGTCTCGCCGCAATCGAGGAGGCACCATGGCGGCGACGCCGGAAGAGACGATCAGGGCGGCAGCCCAGGCCTATGTGGCGGGTGACGACGAGGGCTTGATGAGCCAACTCGCCGAGAGGGCCCGGGTCCTGGGAAGTGAGCAAAGGGACAACTGGCACGGGCGGGAGGCCGCCGCGCGACGGCTGGCGCCCGAGCTGGAGCGACGCCGGACCATCGACAAGAGCGTCGGCGGTTCGCTGATCGAGCAGATCGGGACCTGTGAGGTCGAGCGGATCGGGGATGAGGCAGCCTGGTGGACGGCCAGTGGCGACCTCGAGGTGGACGGCGCCTACCACCGGGAGACGTCGTGGACGGTGGTACTCAGCTTCGAGGGGTACTCAGAGGATTCCCACGACCAGGCCGGCGGCGACTGGAAGATCGTCCACTCCCACTTCTCGATACACCGCTAGGCAGACAGGGCCGCCACCCGGTCGAGGTCATGTCGGCTGCCCACCTTCTCGAAAGCGACGCGCGCCCCGGCCAGGTGGAGGCCGTGCCGTGGGTCGTCGCTGTCGATGATTCGGGCCAGCTCGAGATGGATCAGGCCCTCGTCCCAGGTGAACCCGTTCTTCACCGCCAGGGCGAGGCCCTTCTCCAGAGATCGGCGCGCCTTTCGCTCTCGCCCCCTCAGCGCCGCCATGCGTCCTTGGAACAAGCGGTACTTGGGCCGGGCGAAGGGGAGCACCCGGGCGAAGCGTCGCATCTTGCGTAAACCCTGCCGGCTGAGCTCGGCGAGACGGCGTGCGTCGCCCGAGTCGGGATCGTGCTCCATGCCCCACAGATCGAGCAGAGTGTCAAGCAACCCGGTGAACCCGGCCAGGTAGATGAAGATCGGGGTGCTCTCGATGGTCGCCAGTGCCCGCTCCGCAGAGGCCCGCGCCTCGGCCGTCTGGCCGGACCGCAGCAAGACCTGGGAGCGAGTTCCGTGGATCACCGGCACGGTCAAGGGGTCGGCGTCGTCGACGATGGCCAGGGCGCTCGCCGCCATCTCCTGGGCATGGTCGACACGGTCGAGGGCGAGCAGCACCGGGGTCACGAACGACGTGGCCCAGCCCTCGTGCTCCCGGTTGGCTCGCCGCCGCGCCGAGACGAGCAGTTGGTCGTAGTCCCGGTAGGCATCTTCGATGTCTCCTGAGCAGTAGCTGACGAAGCCGCGGACGGCCAGGGCGATCCCCGCCGAGTAGACGTCGCCGAGACGCTCACACCGGGCCAGGGCCTCGGTTACGATCTCCCGGGCCCGACCCCATTGCCCGAAGGTGAGGGCCAACACGCTGTCCGCCAGGCCGGCGGCGATGAGATGCCCCGGTCCGATCTCGTCCAATTCCAGCACGTATGGGATGTTCGACGGATGCGGCTGTGTCTCGACGTTCTCCGCCTCTCTCGCCCGGCGAAAGTAGCGGTCGGCGAGCCGGCGCATGCGCAGCGTGCCCACCAGGTAGGCGGTGCTGGCATAGGCGAGACCGGCCACCAGCGGCTCGCCCGATTTCTCCCCGAGGTTGATCGCTGTCAGGTTGAGCACCGGGAACGCTGAGATATTGCCGGTGAAGTAGTAGATCTCCCCGATCAGGGCGGCGACCCGGGCCGCCTGACCCAGACGCACCCTCTCCAGGCCGTCCCCGGGAGTGCGGATAGCCCAGGGGAAGGCGATGTGGGCTGCCTGCTTGCCCGTCTCCCAGAGCAGACGGCCCAGCCGGCCCAACCCTGATGTGGGTATGTGGATCCCGAGCAGCTCGAGTGCCCGGTAGAGACTGTTCTCCGCCTCGTCGAAGTCTCCCAAAGCCTCATGGGCTTGGCCGATCTCGACGTGCCACTGACTCTGGCGAAGTGTCCCGATATCGGGAAATTCCTCCTCGTGCCGATCGATCAGCTCCAACGACCTGGAATGGGTCTCGATGGCCTCCCGGTTGGCCCCCTTGCGAAGAGCGTTGGCCCCGGTCTTCTCGTAGTAGGCGAGAGCCTTCACAGGGTTGGCACCCCGATCCCAGTGGTAGGCGAGGAGTGCGTCGAGTGGCTCGCCGGGCTCATCGGGCAGGCTCTCCAGATGTTCGGCAACCCTCCGATGTATCCGCTCCCTCTGGTCGAAGAGGAGAAGGTCGTATGCAGTCTCCCTGGTGAGGGCGTGCTTGAAGTCGTACGAGCCGGGGGCGGACTCCGCCACCAGGTCGAGACGTACCAGCTCGGCGAGCTGAGTCTCCAGGTCGTCGATGCCGAGGCCATTGGGATGGGCGGCGGCGAGCGCCCCGGAGTCGAAGCTCCTCCCGATGACGCTGGCCACTTTCAGCGTCAGCTGCAGCTGCGGGGCGAGACCATCGATTCGGCTGAGCACCACGCTGCTCAGGCTGTGCGGCACCTCCAGCTCGTCAACGGGACGGTTAAGCCGGGCCCGCCCGCCCTCGACGAGGAGGGCGCCCGCTTCGCGCAGGGAGAGCACCAGTTCCTCGACGAAGAAGGGCACTCCCTCGGCGGTCTCGCCGATCAGCCGGGTCAGCTCGGGGTCGAGCTCCCGGGCGGCCAGCCTCTCCTGTGCCAGCCGCAAGGTGTCCTCGGCGCCGAGGGGTCGCAGCGTGAGCCGAGCGGAGGTCCCCAGGTCGGTCAGCTCGTCCATTGGCTCGGGGCGTTGGGTCATCGGCCGGGTCAACAGGACCAGCAGCATCGGGCTCACCTTGCGGGCCGCGGCCAGGGTCAACGCCCACGAGGCGGAGTCGAACCACTGGATGTCGTCGAGCACGATCAGGAGGGGCGACCGGGTGGCGGCCTCGGCGAGAATGGCCACCAACAACTCGACGGTGGAGTCGCGCCGGTTGGTCCCCGACATGCCGCGGATGGAGGCCGTCTCGGGGAATTGGAGGTCCAGGATCGAGTTGAGCAGCGCCTCCCGATCGGCTTGGTACGGGAACCGCGCCAGGTGCGCCCTGACCATCTCCTGACGGCGGCCCACCGATCGGATGTCGGAGACCCCGAGCACCTCGCCGATGACATGTCGCCACGCCTGATATGGAGATTGGGCTACCGGGAGGGCGCCGCCGGTGAGCACCTGCACGTCGAACGACGCCGCGTCGTGGACCAGGGCCTCGCCGAGCACCGTCTTGCCGATGCCGGCCTCGCCTTCGACCACCACGACCGCCGAGTTGCGGGCCCGCACCAGCGCCCCCAGCCAGGCCGTCAGCTGGAGCTGCTCGCTCTCCCTCCCGACCAGCTCGTTGCTGACCCCGGGCTTCACCGTCGTCCCCGACTTCTCCCAGAGGGGACGGAACACCGGGACTGGCCGTTCCCAGCCGTGGAGACGGCGCGGCTCCAGCGGGTGGAACTCGACCCGTCGTGCCGCCCTCATCGTCGCCTCGTCGCAGAGGATCTCGAACCGGGCGGCCTGCATGAGGCGCGCCGCCAGGTTGACCTCCCGGCCGAGCGTGGTGTACTCCCGTCTCACCGGGCTCCCGTAGGCGCCGCAGAAGGCACGGCCGGTGGCGATGCCGATCCCGTAGTCCAGCTTCATCTCGGTGATCGCCTTCTCTATCTCCTCGGCGGCGTGCACCGCCAGATAGGGGTCCTCCTCATGCGCCCAGGGAGGCAGGCCGAAGCAGGCGAGGATTGTGATCCCCTTGTCGTCGTGGAGCAGACGGCTCAACGTGCCCTCGTATCTCTTCAGGACGGTCTGCGTGGCGGCCACCAAGTCCTGGAGGGCGTCACCCGTGGAAAGGGAGGAGGGGTCGAGCCGGGGTAGGTTGACGAAGAGCGACGTCACCTGGCGAAACTCGGCCAGCCACTCGCTGTGCCCGGCGTCGATCCGACGGAGCAGGGGCGGGGAGATGAAGCGGCGGAGTCGGTCGGCGAGGGCGGGGGTGATCTCGGGGACATCGACGGGCCCGGGTACGTCGACGGTGTCTACATGGTTGACCCGGAGATACCCGTCGGGATCGGAGAGCCCACGAGCCGAGGCGCCCGCCCAGGCCGCCGCCTCGGGGGAGAGGAGCACCTCACCGGGTTGGGCGAGATTGCTGGCCCGTCCCATCTGGCCGAACGGCGCCCCACCGGCGAGAAAGAGCCACCGATCGTCGACCCCTCCCACCTCCATCAGCACCGCGGTGCCCGCACCGATGCCCACCCGCAACTCGAGTGGCGCCGATCCGATCGGTACCTGGGTCAACTCGAGACCGAGAACCGCCAGGCCGCAGCGGGCGGCCTGCGCCACCGCCTTGGCTCGCCCGGTCTGATCGATTTCCCAAGTCGCCAGGACGGAGTCGCCGGCGAACTCGAGGACATGGCCGCCGTGGTGAGTGACCGTGTCGATGATGGTCCCGAACACCTGGTCGAGGATCCGCCCTATCAGCTCGGGCCCGGCGCGCTGACGCTCGGTGATCTCGTGGGTGAGCTGGGTGAAGTTGGAGAGGTCGGCAAACCAGGTGACCATCTCTCGGGGCTCTTCTCCGCGGGCCTCCGACGAGCCGCGCCTCGCCACCCAGCTGACCAGCTGGGCAGGGACGAAACTCTGCAATGTGATCGGATCTGTGGCCATGAGACGCTCCGGGGGGCGAGGCGCCTTCCCCACTGAGAAGCTAGTGGACGGGCCACCGGTAACAGGACCCGTTGATACAGTCTCCGCGGTGCCGGACGTCATCCATGCCCACCCCGAGGAGTGGGGGGAGCGGACGCTGCGGCGGGTGGAGCGGCTGGTGTCCGGGCTCGGCATCCAGCTGGGCGCGCAGGCCGGGATCCTTCTCGATCGCCACGGCTACCGGGTGGGCGCCGATGGGAGTGGCCCCCATCGCAACGTGCTCGGCCATCCCCTTTTCGAGCTGCCCGTGTGGCTGGCCCAAGGATCCGCCCTGTCCGACGACGCCCTGATGGACATCTGCGAGGCGAGCCTGTGTGGCTATCTCTCCGTGCGATGCGACGACGACTACTTCGACGGGGCATGGGACGACGCAGGTGGCGCCATGATCCTCTCCGGGGTCTTCCGGGCCCGTCACCAGGCGCTGCTCGCCCCACTCACCTCGCATCGAGGTTTTTGGGAGCGGTTCGAACAGGTCTGGCGGGGCTACGGCGAGGCCATGCTCCTGGAGCGGTCGCTACACCATCCCGGCTCCGACTACGGGCGGGCGCAGTTCGGCCTGGTGCTCGGCCGCTCCCAACCCCTGGAGGTCCCCGGGGAAGTCGTGCTCGCCATGATCGGTCGTTGGGAGGAGGCGGCCGGCCTCAGGGAGATGGTCAGTCATCTCAACACCGCCACCCAGCTGTTCGATGACTTCGTCGACGCCCCCGACGACCTCGAGCAGGAGAACTTCACCTGGATGGTGAGGAGGCTGGGTGGCTTCGACGGGATGAGCTCGCTGCGACAGGGGATGATCGCCGGTTGGGACGAGGTGGTCGGCGAGATCGACCAGGAACTGGGCGAGGCGCTCCGGATCGGGGAATCGCTCGGTCTCGATGATCTGAGACAGTGGGTGTCGGCCCGGCGCCATCTGCTCGACCAGGCTTCGCAACGCATGTTTCGTGTGCTCTTCGGCACGGGCGGCAGCGACGAACCGGCCGGCGTCGCCTGATCGGCGTATTCTCCGATCACCACCGAGAAAGGGGCATGGTATGGATCAGTTCCCGCCGGAGCTGCTGGGACGGGCGATCCAGGATCCGGGATTCCGCAATCGTCTGTTGACCGATCCGAGAGGTGTCGCCGCGGCCGAGGGGTTCGAGCTGACCGACGATCAACTCGAGGCTCTGGACCAGCTGGATCAGGACACGGTCGACGAGGCCATCGCCGCCCTCATCGGCGATCTCAACGGGGCCAAGTGGGGCTGAGTCAGCCCAGCCTGACCGGAGCCGACTTCTACGACCGCTGGACCGAGCTGTTCCTGCGCGGTTTCGGTCCCGTGCTGCAGGCGGGGATGGTCAGGACCGGGGACCCACCCCGGGAGGACCCGACGGGCTCCATCCTCGCCCTCGCCGAGCGCGCCGGGGTGCTCGATGGCGACCGGGTGCTCGACGCCGGGTGTGGCGTGGCCGGGCCGGCGACGATCATCGCGGCTCACCACCGCCGGGTGGTCATCGACGCAGTCACCAATTCGGCGAGACAGGCGGCCATCGCCCGCCGACGTGTAGCCGAGACCGGTCTCGGATCACGGGTCCGGGTCCACGTCGGCGACTATCAGGCCCTTCCCTTCCCGGCGGGAGTCTTCGATCGGATCCTCTTCTTCGAGAGCACCGGATACGCCACCGATCTCGTCGCGACCTACCGGGAGGCCTTCCGCGTATTGAAGGGGTCGGGGGGTCTCTACGTGAAAGACGTCTTCTGCCGCCCCGGGCCCCTCGACGCCGCGGAGGCCATGGCGTTGGTGCAGTTCGATCAGGTCTGGGGCTGTGCCCGCTCCAAGACCATCGGGGAGTCGATGGAGGCTATGACCGCGGCGGGATTCGATGTCCTCCTCGCCGCAGCGATGCCGGAGATGGGCACCGCCCGTCTCGCCGGCTCCATGCTCAGCCTCGACGGCGGGGGGCTTGGCCTGAGTGAGATGGGCCGTTCGTTCCTCCGTCGAGACCTGAGAGCCCCGATCGAGTTCGGCGAGATCCTGGCGGTGAAGCCGGGCTAGGCCCAGTGCCCGCCGAGCAGGTAGTTGTCTATCTCGGCCGCCACCTCGGGCGCGTCGGAGGCGTCTTCCAGCTCCTCGAGCAGCTTGAGCAGCCAGATCGCCCAGGCCTTGCGACCGTCGGACTCCCCGTCGGCGATATCTCTGACCTGGTCGACCAGGGGGTGGACAGGGGCTGCGGACGTCTCCAACTGGCGGAGGTGGACCACGCACTCATGGACGAAGGCAGGGACTTCGTCGACCTCGTCGAGGTGCTTGCGGTAGCCGTGGCCGGTATGGCCACACACCTGACAAGAGGCCCACGGGGGAGGTTCTGACGAGGTCATGCGCAAGTATGTACACGTCGCCGACTCCGTGTGAGAAATCCCGGGGGTTAAGTCTGGTCCTGTGTCGGCGCCGGGCTACGGCTTGCCCTTGGCCAGCCCGGTGCCCTCCCCCGGCGCGGGATTCCGGTGGGTCTCGCCCTTGCCCGGGGGTGGCGGCGGAGGGGGCGTGCTCGATTCCGCGGTCGGCGCGACCCGGGTCGTCCCTGTCGTGCCCGATGCGTCGGTTGTCTCTGCCTCGTTGTCCTTGGCGTCGCGGGACTCCGCGCATATCCGCCCGTTGTTGTAGTCGTCGAGCAGATCCGCCCACGCCGAAGCTTCCCCCCAAGCCGTGTCGTCGCCGGAGACCCCACTACCCAGGGGGTGGGCGAGGAGCCAGAGGGTGGCGGCGTCGATGGTCTCGGCGATGCAGGACGAGTCGTTTCCGGCGGACACATTGAGCCATGCCGCGACCAGGGGCCGCCCCAGGTTCCAGGTCATGTCACCCTTCGGCGGGGTCCCCAGAGCCGACATCGCCTCCTCCTCGGTGAGGGGGAGACAGGTCTCGTCGGCGTCGCACATCCAGTTGTGGTTCCAGTCACCGATCAGAAGCTGCCCGTCGAGGATCGGCCAGGCCTCGGGGTGGTTCTTCCAGAACCCTGGTGTGCCGGTGCCGTCGGCGATCAGGGTCAGCTGCGCCGAGCCGTCGTCGCTGACCGGTGTCCCGAACGGGTCCTCGCCGCTGGCGGTGGCGATATTGGTGATCGGGGCCCACACCGTGGTGGAACAGCTCACCGTGATCGAGTCACCGACGTCGAGCGTGCCGATCACCTGCGAGCACCCGGCGAGCAATGGGTCTTCGAGGGCCACGTCGTGCAGGGGGACGTTCCCGGTGTTCGTCACAGTCACCTCGTAGGTCACCGAGGTTCCAGCCGTCACCACGGCCGGGCTGACCGTCTTCTCCACGGATATCCCAGGGTCGGCGCACAGGGCCTGGGCGATGAGGGCCATCGCCGCGGGCAGGTCGGCGAACTCGGGGACGAGGACCACATCGGTTTCGGCGAGGTTGAGGGTGCCGCTGCCGTTGTAGACGTCGGACCCGGCGATCTGTTGGAGCCGGGCGATGCTGGCGCTACTGGTGAGGGCACTGCCCACCCCGACCGCGATCAGTTGCGAGCCCTGGGCGCGGATCTGGTCGGCCTCCTCGCCGGCGCGGGTGACTGCCTCGGTAGTGACACCGCTCACGGAGACGCCGCCCGGCTCGCCGGCCTGGTCGAGGTTGTATGCAGTGGGGTCGCCGTCGGTGAGGAAGAGGACGATCGGGGCCACAGGACCGGTGCCGTTGATCAGGGTGACCTCGTCGAGGGCATCGTCCCAATTGGTGAAGCTCCCCAGCTGGGAGGGCGCGTCGTAGACGTTGCCCGTCGCGGTGGCGTCGATGTACGGGTTGAAGATGCCGGTCAGGTTGGATGCGGTGATCGGGGTGTAGCCGAGCACCGTGGTGGCCGAGGTGCCGAACTCGACGACCGAGGTGGCGACCCCGGAGTCCGTCAGGGGATCGAGGAAGGAGTGGACCGCGCTGCGCACGGTTCCCTCCTGGGGACCGACCGATCCACTCTCGTCGAGGACCAGGGTGGTGTTGGAGCAGGTGGCCGGGGTGTCGGCCCGGGCCTGGGGGGCGAACCCAACCAGCGAGACGATCGCGGCGATGACACAAGCGATCAGGCGACCGCTACTGGCCCTGAGGGTCCCGGCTGACATGGCTCTCCTCTCCGACCGAGCCTCCGGCCCTCACCCCCTCCTGTTAGCCAAAGCTACCACATAGAGTGATGAGTTACCACGGAAAGTGGTCCGGCATGATGGGATCTGCCTATCGGGCTGGGGTGGTTCTGGTCACGTAGGAGCCGGTGGCCCGGTCATCAAGAGAAGGACCGGCGACGAAGAATTTGGGGACCGGACGGGATCCTGAGACGCCGTGCTAAGTCCGGTTGGTTGCTTCTCGGTACTCCTCATCCGTCACCACCCGGTCGGCCCAGATCGCCCCGCCACCTGTGGTGATCGACATCTGTAGCATCGGTGTCGCCGGCATGGCCCCATGCCAATGCAGTTCTCCGGCCGGGGTGGTTGTTGTGTCGCCCGGGGTCAGATCCACATGATCACCGGCTTCGTTCACGACGATGCCGTTCCCGGCGAGGATGTGGAGGACCTGTCCTTCGGAATGGGAATGCCAATTAGTCCTCGCTCCCGGGTTGAACTGGACGGCGAGGACTCGCACGCCGCCCTCATCCCCCGATTCGCTCAACGAGCCGATCCAGCTCTCTCCCGTGAAGTGATCGGGATCACCGTGTCTCCACTCTTGGTTGTTTGGCCGGCTCATTGCGCACTCCTCTTTGCCGTGTTGGTTCCATCGACGATTGTTGCGCCGGCGGCGAGGTCCGCCAGGACCTTGTGCGCAGCGTTGTGTCCCGGCGCCCCGCTGATCGACCCACCCGGCCACACGCCGGCGCCACACATGTAGAGCCCGGCAATCGGGGTGGCGTAGTCCGACCAGCCGGGTATTGGACGGAAAGAGAACATCGAGCCCGGCATCGACTCGCCGTGGGTGATGTGGGCTCCCACCAACCCGTACTCACGCTCGAGGTCCACAGGTGACCAGAATCGGGTGTCAACGATGATGTCGGCGAGGTTGGGGATGTACTCGGACATCACCTCGATGGCCCGTTTGCCGAACCGGTCCCGTTCGGTCTCCCAGCTCAAGCCCTCGGCGAGCTCGTGGGGGGCGTGAAAGACGTTGATGCTCATCACGTGTTTGCCCTCTGGGGCGAGCTGGGGGTCGGTCACAGACGGCGTCAGGCCCCACATCATCGGCGACTGCGACGGCCGCCCGTACTTGGCGTCGTCGTACGCCAGTTCCATGTAATCGAGCGTCGGTGCCACCCGGAACTGGCAGGATGCGAAGGCGACCGCCTCCTCCTCATCGGCGGCCGCGGCGAACCTCGGCAGGTCGTCGAGGGCCAGGCCCACCTTGAACGCCGAGCCCTTCATCTTGATGTTGGACACCCGATCTCTGAACTCGGAGGGCAGATCGGAGGCGTCG
The DNA here is from genome assembly GCA_035249605.1 of Acidimicrobiia bacterium. GTDB lineage: Bacteria > Actinomycetota > Acidimicrobiia > Spongiisociales > ZC4RG35 > JANQRA01. The sequence continues at coordinate 32,840 of DATFGI010000017.1, read as the reverse complement.
ACCAGGTCGAGCAGGGTGATCTGTGGGTTGGCATTGGACAGGACGAAGCCGGTGTGAAACACCTCCCCGGACTCCAGGATCACCCCGGTGACTCTGCCGTCGTGAGTGCTGATCCGGGCCGCCCGGGCGTTGGTCCGGATCTCGCCCCCCGAGGCGACCAACGAGTCTGCCATCGAGGTAGGGATCGCCCCCATGCCTCCGACCGGCAGGCCCGTCGACCCCCGCAGGACGACCTTTCTCGGATCGTGATCTCCGGTCACCGTGCTGGAGCGAAGAGATATGGGTCTCAGCATCGCTCTCATCACGGTGCCCGGCGTGCGTGGGCCGACCAGGTTGCTGACCGTGGTAATGCTGGCGATCAGCGCGCGGATCTCTGAGGACTCGAACCACTCTTCGACGAAGTCCTGCATGCTGCCGAACATGATCTTGGAGAACATCTCCTCTGCTCGGGGTCCCTTGATGTTCTTGACCAGCTCGGCGAAGGGTGGGGGCGGTTCGAACACGCTGACGTCGAGGAGCTCGGCGAACTCCTCCATGTACCTGAAGAATTCCTCGTAGACCGTGGCGTCGGCCTCGGAGAACTTGCGCACCTCGTCGAGGGCCCGGCCGCGGTCGCGGTGCCCGACGAAGACCCGACCGTCGGGGAATGGGTAGACGAGGGAGGGGTCGGGTTTGATGAACGAGAGGCCGAACTTCTCCAACTCGAGATCGTTGACGATCTTCGGCTCGAGGGAGCCGGGGCTGTTGGTGATCGCCGCGGTGTAGCCCGGGAAGAACTCCAACGGACTGCAGAGACCGCCGGCGACCTCGCGCTGTTCGAGCACCACCACGCTCAGCCCGGCACGTGCCAGGTACCCGGCCGCGGTCAACCCGTTGTGACCACCGCCGACGATCACGGCGTCGTAGCGGTTGGTGCCACTCATCTGTCACCCGGCGAGGTCAGGGCCTCGACGCCGGCCCGGAGACGCTTCAGACCCTCTGTCAGGTCGCCCTCGTCGATGACGAAGGTCAGCCGGAGGTATGGCGATGTCCCGTAGTAGCCGCCGGGTAGCAAGAGGACGCCGAACTGGTCGCGGAGAAAGGCGCTCAGGTCGGCGTCGGCGACCATGGGGTCACCGTCCGGAGTGACTCTGCCGAGAAGGCGCTTGCAGTCGATATAGAGGTATATGGATCCGGCTGGTCTCGTGTACTGGAGCTCGGGGATCTCGTCGAGCTCCCCAGCTGCGAGGTTCAGCAGCGCGGCGGCGTGAGCGTTGCGCCGATCGACGACGGAACGGTCCAGTCCGAGGGCCGCGGTGGCCGCCACCTGACTCAGTTCGGGAGGGCACGTGGTGGTCGAGTGCTGGATCGTCCTCATCGCCGCAACGAGCTCGGCAGGGCCTGCGGCGTAGCCGATGCGCCAGCCGGTCATCGAGAAGGTCTTGGAGACCCCGTTGACGGTCAGCGTCCGTTCGAAGACCTCCGGGGATTGTCTCGCGATCGACGATGCCGAGTGCCCGTCGTAGCAGTAGTGCTCGTACACCTCGTCGCTCATGAAGCGCACATGGGGATGTGCGGCCAGGACCGCAGAGGAGATGCTCGCCAGCTCGTCTCCGGTGTAGATGGCCCCCGCCGGGTTGCTGGGGCTGTTGATGATGATCCACTTGGTCCTGGTCCCGATGGCCTCGAGGATTTGGCTGGGTGTCAGCTTGAAGCCGTTCGTGGCCGCCGCCTGGACCACACGTGGCACACCCCCGGCGAGGGCGACCATCCGGGGATAGGGAGCGAAATAGGGAGCGGGGATCACGACCTCGTCGCCCGGGTCCAGGGTTGCCAACAGGGCGTTGACCATGACCTGTTTCGATCCCGCGGAGACCGCAATCTGGTCGTCGGCGTAGGCGAGCCCATTCTCAGTCTCGAACTTCTCCCTGATCGCGTCTCTCAATTGCGGGGAGCCGTGGACGTCGGTGTATTTCAGGTTGCCCTCACCCAGCCGCTTTTGGGCCGCTTCGACGATTGCCGGAGGCGTTGGAAGCGCCGGGTCGCCGCTGGAGAGGTTGATCACATCGCCCGACCGCGGACCCGACGAGCGGTGCACCGATATCACGGTGCCCGCCTCGGCCATTGCGGCCATGCGTGCCGAGAGGTGCGAGGTCACGGCACTCAGCTGGACCTCGCCGCCCTGATCATTCGAACGTGACGAGCGGGCACAGAATCCGCGCACACTGAGAGCAAGGCGTTCGGGTCGTATGCCACGCCGTCCTTCACCACCGTCGCCACCGAGTCGTCGACCACCCGCACGTCCTCGAGAGGGTTCTTGTCGAGAATCACCAGATCGGCCAATTTCCCCGGCTCGATGGTCCCCACGCTGTCCTTCAACCCCATCAACTCCGCGCCGTTGTGAGTGGCGGCGACCAGCGCCTGCTCGGGCTTGAACCCCGATTCCACCATCCGATGCATCTCGCGGCCCATCTCACTGGCTCCATCCGTTCCCACCCCGATTGTCACCCCGGCCTCGATGGCGCGCCCGAACGCCTTGACCCGATACTCCAGACTCGCCTTGGCGGACTCCTGGATCCACTTCGGGCGTCCCAACTCGTCGCCAAACTCGACTGCCATCCATGAGTCATCCATCGTGGGAACCAGGTAGGCGCCCTTCTCGGCCAACATCTCGGCACCCTCGTCATCCAGGAAGGCGGCGTGCTCGATGGTGTCCACCCCGGCTTCGACGGCCGCTTTCACCGCCTGGGGCGGTTGGGCGTGAGCGGATACCTTGAGACCGGCGCGGTGGGCGGCGAGCACCGCGGCGCTCATCTCCTCTGTGCTCAGCTCCTGATTCCAGGGATCTTCTCGGATTGCAGCCACGACGCCACCGCTGGCACACAGCTTGATGACGTCGGCGCCTTTCTTCACCTGGACTCTCACGGCCTTGGTGATCTCGTCGACGCCGTCGGCCTCATAGCAGAGGGGTTGGCCATGGCCTCCTGTCATCGAGATCATCTGAATCGCCGCCTGGATCCGGGGGCCGGCGAACTCGCCGGCGGCCACCTTGTCCCTGAGATCGGCCGGCGTGGTGCCGATCGATCCCAGGTCGCGAAGAGTGGTCACACCCATGGCGAGCTCGACCAAGAGGTTCTCGACGGCCGACATGAAGACGGCGGAGGCCGGTCGGTCATAACGGGTGTGCATCGTGCCCAACTGGCGGTGCATCTCGAGATGCACGTGAGCATTGACCAGACCCGGGATCACGTATCGGTTCGAGGCATCGATGACCTCGTAGCCATCGAGACTCATCGAAGGGCCCTCGTCGGCGACCTCGACGATCCTGTCGCCCTCGACCAAAATCACCTTGTTCGAGACCAGCTGCTCGCCCGGGACCCCGGTGAACACCGAGCCGGCCTTGACAGCCAGTCGTTTCTCTTTCGTCATTCCTTCTCCTTCCTGCCTTGCCCGCCACTCAATGACGGAGGACCGCAGCGAGGAACTTCTTGGTGCGTTCGTGCTCCGGGTCCTTCAAGACCTGCTCAGGCGGCCCGTCTTCGATGATCGATCCCGAGTCGAACATCAGAACCCTGTGTGAGATCCGATACGCGAACGGGATCTCGTGTGTGACGATGGCCATCGTCAGGTCGGACTCCCTGGCGATGCCATCGATGACATCGAGCACCTCGCCGACCAGCTCGGGGTCGAGGGCAGACGTGACCTCGTCGAAGAGGACGATTCGTGGCCGCAAGGCCAGGGTGCGAGCGATGGCCACTCTCTGTTGCTGGCCGCCGGAGAGCTGCGCCGGGAATCTCGGTCCGAACTCGCCCAGGCCGACGAGGGAGAGATAGTGCATGCTCTGCTCGTCGGCATCTGACTTGGCGTAACCCTGCGACCTCATCAGCGCCTCGCTCACGTTCTGGAGAGCGGTCATGTGTGGGAAGAGATTGAAGTGCTGAAAAACGATCCCCACATCGCTGCCCACTTTTCTGAGGTGACCATCGTTCGCCGGGAGAGTCCGGCCGTTCTTCTCCATCATCCACAGCTCTCTCCCGAAGATCTGGACGGACCCCGAGTCGGGCCTCTCCAGACCGACGAGCACGCGGAGGATCGTGGTCTTCCCCGAGCCAGAGGCTCCGATGATCGACACCCTCTCGCCGGCCGGCACCGTCATGTCGAGGTCATCGAGCACCACGTGGTCGCCAAATGACTTCCTCAAGCCCGAGACCTCGATGGCATTGGCGCTTCCGGGCTGGTCGACGGGAGTCCGGGTGGAATCTGTGACCTGTGGAATGGTGTACGGATCGCTCATGACATCCGATGCCCCATCGCCTCGAGTCGCCGTATCGCCACCATCGCCGGGATGCTGATGAGAAGAAAGAGGACACCCACCAACGTCATCGGTTCGATGTAACGGAAGCTGAGCGAGCCGACATTGAGAGCGCTACGCATCAGCTCGTTCACCGTGATCAGGGCGAGGATGGGCGTGTACTTGAACATGACTATCACGTAGTTGCCCAGTGCGGGCGTGACTGACCGGATCGCCTGGGGCAGGATGATGTCGGTCCATCGTCTCAATGGGGGGATCCGCAAAGCCTGTGCGGCGTCGATTTGGCCTTCGTCCACATTCATGATCCCTGCTCGATAGACCTCGGACATGTACGCACTCGAGTACATCCCGAGGCCGATCACGCCGGTGACGAAAGGGGAGAAGACGATGCCGAACTCGGGGAAGACGTAGAAGAAGAAGTAGAGCTGGACCAGCAACGGTGTCCCCCTGAAGAACTCCACCAGCCACCAGATACCGCTAGAGACCACTGGCACACGAACGAATCCGAAAACCGCCCAAACCGCCCCCAGCACCAGCGCAAGCGCCGCGGCGAGCACCGTTGCCTCGACCGTCACCAGCAAGCCGCGAAGGAGGGTGGGGAGTGTCTCCCAGGCGTAATCCCAGTCCCAGAGATTCATGACGGCACCGCCTCTGTGCTGGTTCGGGTTCCAGCTGCCGTGACGGACTTGGTGCTTCGTGACCGATACTTGCCCTCGATGCTCGTCCTGCGCTCGATGAGCCGGGTGATGGAGCTGATGATCAACGAAAGTGCGAAATACACCAAGAGAATCGATCCGAATATGAGGGCGCTCTCCCCGATGTCGGTGCGGGTGGTCTGGGCCCGTGAGGTCAGGTCCTGGACAGTCACCGCCGACAGGAGCGAGGTGAACTTCAGCATCGAGATGGCCATGTTTCCGAACGGAGGGATCATGATGGGAAGTGCCTGGGGGAGCACCACACGTCTCAGACGGGCCATCGGAGGCATCCTCAGCGCTCGGGCGGCGTCGAGCTGTCCCTTGGGAACCGCGGCGATGCTGCCTCGGACGATCTCGCTGCCATAACTCCCCTGGTTCAGGCCGAGGACGAGGATCCCTACGAGGTAGGGCGCAAGGGTCAGCCCGAAGAAGGGAAGCACGTAGAACGCCCAGAAGAGCTGGACCAGTGCGGAAGTGCCCCGGAAGAACTCCACGAAACCGGTCGCAGCCCATCGAGCCGGAGTCGGTGCATAACTCCTGATCAGGCCAAACGTGAAAGCTGTGACGAAGGCGACGGCGAGGCCGGCGATGCTGACTCCCAGAGTGACCCACAACCCTCCGAAGAGGAAGGGTATGTATCGCTCGAGTCCCTCCATCGCCGGCCTCTTCCGTTACCGCTTACTCTTCGCCGGCGCAGAGCGCCTCTGTGTCGGCGCCCTCGACAGCTTCGGGGATGAATCCGAATTCCTCGGATATCTCAACGAAGCGCCCGCTCTCCTTGAGTGCGGCGAGTTGCTCGTTGAATGCGTCTCGGAGACCCACATCAGAGGACCTGAAAGCGACCCCAGACGGATTCAGAGGGATGTCGGGGACCGTGTCGGTCAGCTCGTAACCCTCGGGTTCTCCCAGCTGCATGAACGCAATCGTCGCGGTGAGCGCTGCGTCGACCCTGCCGGCAGTGAGGCCCTCCACTGAGCTGCGGACATCGGGGAACTCCACGATCTGGGACTGCTGCACACCCAGATCGAGCAAGCGTTGTATCTCCGAGCTACCGGTCTGCAGCCCCACCGTGAGGTCCGGGTTGGCCGCCAGGTCGGCGATCGATGCCAGGCCCTCCGGATTGCCGGGAAGGACGGCGAAGGAGAACGGGTTGGCGTTGACCGGGTCCGAGAAGATGACTTCTGCGCACCTTTCCGGCGTGATCCGGAGGCAAGCAGCTGCCACGTCCCATCGATCCGACTGCAGGCCCGGGATCATGTCGGCGTACTCGGCTGCAACCAGCTCCATGCGCGGGATCCCGAGGCCGGCCAAAGCCTCGGACATCAGAGTCGGGCAGAGACCGTCGGGGTCTCCTTCGGGGGTGATCCCGGAGAAGGGGGGCTGCTGAACCAGCCCGACGTCCGCATAGCCCTGCGCGACGAGCTCGTCCACGACGGGATCGCCGCTGGTCGCCTCACTGGTTGTGGTCGCCTCGGGGGCGGTCGTGTCCGGCTGTCCTTCTGTGGTCGCCGTCGGTTCCGCGGTCGTCGTCGATTCGCCTCCGCCTTCACCGCAGGCTCCGAGGACGAGAGCGAACGCGACGATCAGCATCAGGAACCGGCGTTGGCTTGTCGTACCTTGTCTTGTTGTGGGTCTCGTGCCAGGGGCCATCTCTCCTCCTCTTGTGTTCGACCATGGCTCTGGGGGTTCATGTTTTCTCTGTGGTTGGTGGGCTATTCGGGCGATCATCTCCTCCCAGACCGAGCGTCCATGTCCTCGATCGCTTCCTCGTCGATCGCGATGCCGAGGCCGGGCCCACTCGGAACGTCGACGAGCCCGCCGGGTTTCACGGGCCACGGCTCGCTGATCTGTCTCTTGTACCGCTTGTATCCGGTGAGGTAGCTGGGGTAGGACAAGGTCGGTAGGGCCGCGGCGAGATGAAGACCGGCTGCCGTGGCTACGCCGAGCTCGGCGACACTCCCAACCGCCACTCCGAGACCCGAGGCGTATGCAGCGGTGGCGGCCGCCTGGGCCGACAGGACGCCTCCCAGCTTCGAGTGTCCGACGTTGACCACGGTTCCGGTGGCCAACCGCCCGGCCGTCGCGACATCGTTGGATGTCTGGATGGCCTCATCGAGCACGATGTCTATCGGGCTCTGTTGCACCACCCGACGTTGGCCCTCGACATCTCCCGGTGCGATGGGCTGTTCGATCGCGCACACGGCGAGCTCGTCGAGGGTGGGCAGTGCCTTGAGCGTCTCGGTTGCCGTCCACTGCGCATTGATGTCGAGCATGAGCTGTGTCGCCGCACCGACGGCTTCCCTGAGCGCGGCGAGCTTCCCGAGGTCGTCCTCCAGCTCGCCGCGCCCGAGGTAGACCTTGAGGTAGGTGTATTGGTCGATCAGCGAGAGCGCTTCGTCGATCATCGTCGAACCGTCTTCGCTCCAGCCGACCGAGGCATGCACCGGCACCGTCTCCCGATACGCCCCACCGAGGAGGGTCGTGATGGAGACGTTCAGCGACTTACCGACGAGGTCGAGGAGAGCCGTGTCCAGCGCAGCCAGCGAGAAGGGATCACTCGATATCGCCTTCCGCAGCTGCGTCATCAGGGGCCGGTAGGCAAGCGGATCGGCGCCCTCGAGAAGTGGTGAGGCGATCGTCTCCACGACGTGAGCGATTGCCTGTTGGCTCATCGCCGACAGGTGTGGGACCGGGCAGGCCTCGCCGAATCCCGCCACCCCTTCGTCCGATCGGATGACGACGATGACGTTCTGGGAGGTGATCCGGTCGACGCCTGCGAAGCGGAAGGGCCGCTCGAACTCGGCGGCCAATGGAATCGCCTCGACCGATTTGATCTTCATGAGCCCTCCGACACCCGGCTGTCGGTCCTGACGTCGCTGGCCCGTGCGATCCGGTCACGCGTGTCCAGGATGTGCTGGCGCATGAGCTCCGACCCTTTCGCGCCGTCCTGTTTGGAGATGGCCATGGCGATCTCGGTGTGTTCGCTGAGCAGGAGCCCGGCGTCCTGTGGGGAGTAGTACCGGTCGCGCTGTCCGAGGCGATTGAGTCTCTCCATGTGCTCGAAGACGAGGCTCTCGAGGACGGTGTTGTGGGTGCACTCTGCGATCAGGACGTGAAACTGGAGGTTGTCCTGCCATGTCTCCTGCCTGGAGGCAGCTCTGAGCACGCTTTGAGCCTGGGCGTCGGTTCGCCGTTCACATGCGAGAGCGACGATTTCGCACTCGAGGATCACCCTGGTTTCGAGGACCTCGTCGATGGTGGCGAGTTCCAGGGAATCGGTGAGGGATGCTCCCCTCGGATGATCATCGTCCAGACCACGCACGACCCGGCCCACTCCTTGCTTGGTGAAGACAAGGCCGGTGGCTTCGAGCACCCGGAGGGCTTCCCTCAGCACATTGCGACTGACTTCGAGAGCCCCGGCGAGCTCACGCTCCGAAGGCAGCCTTTCTCCGGGCTTGAGCGCACCGGAATCGATGGAGTCTCGTAACTGCTTGACGACTTCGTCGTGTAGCTGGTTTCTCTGGATGGGCTCAAAGACCATCGGACGGTCCTGCCGGCATAGGGCCGGGAACTTACGCGGTCGGCTGGTAGGTTGTCAACTGGTAGGTGGTCCAACCACTCACCACTGAGGATGGTGCCTTCTCAGGGAGACGACCAGGGCGCCGAGAACCACCGCGAACCCGGCTGCGGCGATCAGCGCGGGTGTGGTGAGGGATGCGGCGAGGGTCCAGCCGAGACCCAGAGGAAAAACGGTCATCCCGACGTCGCCGATGAATCGCCAGGGACCGAGATTCCGGCCGACTCGCTCAGGAGGGGAGATGTCGGCGACCATCGTGGCCGAGATGGATATGGCGGTGGAGCCCGCTGAGAGCGCGATTACCGAGCCGAGCCAGATCAAGTATGACGAAGCCACGGCCAGCATCACCAGACCCGATGCCGTGAGCAGCAGTGCCACCAGTAAGGCGAGGGTGCGTGAGTATCTGTCCGAGACACGCCCCCCGACGAGGATGGCGAGCAGCCGGGCCGCGCCACCGATCCCGAGGGCTATCCCGATGCTCGCCGGGCTCAGAGCGAGATCACCGCCGACAATCGGGATCAGGGTGTGGATCGTCGAGACGAATATGCCGAACATGTAGAAGGGGACGATGTAGAGGACGATCAACGGCCAGGTCCTCTGCCACTTCACCGGCTCCCCCGCCACTTGACCCGGGTTGGGGTCAGGTGGGGGGACGACAGTCGGGGAGGCGGCTCTCCTCCGGAAGAAAAGCACCGCAGCGAAGACCCCGAGACCGACGGCGGCGAAGGCATGACTCGATCGCCAGGTCCCATCCAGGGCGAGGACCGTCGCCACAGCCGGCCCGATTGCCTGACCTACGAGCAGAGTCGACGAATAGATCGACACCGAAGTGCCCCTCCGCTGCACACCGGTCGCGGTACTGAAATGCCAGAGCCCTGCCGAGTTCACCAAGGCCGAGGCGCTACCAATGAGGAACGCGCCGCCCCAGATGAAGCCGAGGCTGGCGGCTCGAGCGAACAGGACGCCTCCGGCTGCAGCCACCGCCATCCCAGCACCGAGCAATGTGTACGGGTGGGTGCGGTCGGTGTACAGGGCTGCAGGCAGATCCGCGATCAGTCTTCCCAGCGCATAGGCGACGGCAATGCCGGCGAGGTCGGCGTCAGTCAGACCGAGATCGGTCCCGATCGAGGCCAGGAACGGAACACGAAAGAACGCAACCAGGCTGATCGCGAAAACGGCGGACGCCACGAGGGTCGACGCGGCGGTCTGTTTCGATCGTAGGCGCCCGGTCACCACGTTCTCCCCAAGAGTGGGAGCCATGGGCGGCTCGGGGCTCCATCTCCGGCGTGGCGACATGCCGAGGTTGTCATGCGCGGCGGATAGCAGGGATGGCGTTCAGGGCAGATACTTCGGTCAGGTGGCCGGAAGATCGACAACCTAGATACGCGCCCATCCCCGGTGCAAATTTCCCAACTCGTCAGGTAAAGGGCCCCCCGCCCAGGGCTACGACGTCAGTGTCACCATCAGGAAGGAGAAGATCGATAGCGCCAGTGACAATGTGAGGCCGAGGAGCAACGGAGCCCATCCCAGGCTCTTGGTTTCTGCCAGCCGGGTTCGAAGGCCGATCGCAACCATTCCCGCCGTGATGAAACCGGTCGACAGCAGACGACCGATCTGATTCAAATCGGATGAGATGACACCGAGCGAAGCCGCGGCGCTCAGGGCGAGGAACCCGAAGACGAACGGTGGCAACGCCCGCACCCAGGGGAGTCGCCGGGTGTCACCGTCTCCGGGCTCGCCGGCGCCGGTCATGAAGGCGAGGCCGGCCACCACGGGCAGGATCAGCAAGTTGCGAACGAACTTGACGGTCACCGCGGTGGTGGCCGCCTCCCGGCCGTACGCCTCCCCGGCGGCGACCACCTGGGCCGTGTCGTTGATCCCGGTGCCGGCCCAGATCCCGAATGTCGTCTGCTCCATGCCCAGGGCCGTGCCGATGAGCGGGTAGACGAACAAGGCCAGGGTGCCAAAAGCCGTGATCACACCTACGGCGAGGGCGACGTCCCGCTCCCGAGCCCTGATCACGGGAGCGGTGGCGATGATGGCGGAGTTCCCGCAGATGGCGGTGCCCACCGCCAACAGGACCCAACCATTGCGCGACTTGCTCAGGACCGGCCCGAGCAGCATGGCGAGCACCGCGACGAGGACCACCCCGCCGAGTGCGATGACGAGGGCGAGCGCTCCCGGCTCGAGCAGGGCGCCCAGGGTTATCCGCAGCCCGATCAGGGCGATCCCCACCCGCAGGACCTTGGTGGCTACGAAGTCGACCCCGGTGTTCCAAGATGCGATTCCGGGGACGAGATGACCCAGGACCAAACCTGCCACGAGGGCGATCATGATCGGGCTGACCACCCCTCCGAGCAGGGAGGAAGCGAGCAGGGCGGCCACCGCGATTACCGCGATGACCGCCACTTCGGTGAAGGTGGATCTGGCGATGGTCGAGGATAAGCAGACCCGGCCTTCCTCGATCAATCGATTGCGCGGACCGGCTCCCTTGTCGTATAGGGTGCACGATCCTTCACGAGTTCGAGGGAGTCGACCATCGCGATGAGAGAAGCGTTCTTCACGCTGAGCACCGACTGGAAAGAGGGCATCAACTGGGCCGCGGTCCGGGACTGGCGGCTGAAGCGGGCCCACGAGGCCATGGAGCGGCACGGGCTGGGCGCCCTGCTCCTGTTCTACGACGAGAACATGCGTTACGTGTCATCCACCCTGACCCCGGGTTGGAACCGGCTCAAGCCCGGGTTGCGCTATGTCGTGTTGCCCCGCGGGAAGAAGCCCATCGTCTACGAGCAAGGCGACATCGGCTTTCACCTCGAGGTGCACAACCCGTGGATCCCCAAGGAGAACATCCGTTACTCGTACGCCTGGATCAAGGGGGCGGTCGGTCCTGCCGCCGACCAGCAGGTGACCAAGTTCGTCAACGCCCTGATGAACGATCTCGAGGAGGCGGGCGTCAGCGACGAGCCGCTTGGCGTCGACTTCATCGACATCAACCTGATCAGGCAATTCGAAGAGCGGGGCATCACCTGGACCGACGGCATGTCGCCGATGATGGAGGCCCGGGCGATCAAGAGCCCCGACGAGATCAAGGCCTTCTCCATCGTCGGCGCCATCTGCGACTACGTCCACTACGAGATAACCAACTTCATCAAGCCAGGGCTCAGCGAGAACGAAGTGGCCGCCTTCGGCTTCGAGAAGCTCTACTCGATACCCGGCATGGAGGATGTCGAGGACGTGATCGTCTCCTCCGGGCCCAACGCCTGGCCCAACTGGCGCAACTTCTCCGACCGGATGATCCGACCGGGGGAGTTGGTGATCATCGACCTCGCCGCCCTCACTTGGAATGGCTTCAAGTCCTGCGTCTATCGGACCTACTGCGTCGGCGGCGAGCCCACCGACGAGCACAAGGAGACCTACGAGCTGGCACACAAGTGGCTGTGGGACTCGATCGAGGCCACCAAGCCCGGAGTCACCACGGCCGACGTCGCCTCCAAGTGGCCATCGGCCAAGGAGGTGTGGGGCTACGAGGAGGAGGACCAGGCGGCGGCCAACTTCTGGGGCCACGGCCTCGGTCTGGCCCAGTACGACCCTCCGGTGATCTCCCGGATATGGTCGCTCGACTACCCGGTGCAGATCGAGCCGGGCATGACCTTCGCCCTGGAGACCCAGCACGGCAAGCTGCACGACCACGGGGTGCGGCTCGAGGAGATGCTCTACGTCACCGACACCGGGATCGAGATGGTGTCCAGCTACGCCAGCCACGAGATCATCACCGTCCGATGAGCCGGGGTTGATCACCGATCTCGACGAACCGTCGGCCATCGATCCGAAGCGGGTGGGCGCCAAGGCGTCGGCATTGGCGCTGGCCCGGCAGGCGGGTCTGCCCGTGCTTCCCGGATTCGTCGTCGATGCCGCCGCTTCGTTGCGTCACATGGAGCTGGGGGCGTCGACGTTGGCGGATCGAGGATCCGGAGGCGCCCGTCTCGCGGTCAGCTCCCAGCCCATCCCGGAAGGGGAGCGGATCGCGGCCGCCGGCGGGGAACTGTCTCTGACCCTTGCGGTGCGCTCCTCGAGCCCGCTGGAGACCGACGGCATCTGGGCGGGAGCATTCACCTCGTATCTCGGCATCGAGCCAGGGGAGCTGCCCAAGGCAGTGGCCGGCTGCTGGGCGTCGGCCTTCTCAGTGGACTCCCTGGAACGACAGCGTCAGGCCGAGATCGAGCCGGGCTCGGTCTCGATGGCGGTCCTCGTCCAGCCCTTCGTCGAATCGCTCGTAGCCGGAGTCGCCGAGATCGGCCCCGACGGGACACTCCGGGTGGAGGCGGTGGCGGGCCCGCCGGCCCGATTGCTCCAGGGCTGGGAGCGGGGAGCGGCCGCCGTCCGCCCCCCCGGCCACCGATGGGAAGGCGTCGCGGGGATCGACCTCGTCGGCGAGGAGACGCTCGACGAGCTCGGCGCGGCACTCGCCCAAGCCTCGGAGCGATTTGGCTTCACCCGATGTGAGTGGGGTGTGGCCGACGCGATCTGGATCTTTCAGCTTGGCACGGTGCCGGAGCCACGACCGCTGGTGGGGTCCGACGTGGCGGATCCAATGGCCGCAGTCGTCCTGGAACAGGGGGCACGTCATCAGGGCGTCCCGGCGGCACCCGGAGTCGGGATCGGTCGGCTCTACCCCGTCGCACGGGCCGACGGACAGGCTCCGCCGCGTGGCACCGTGATCTGTGCCCCGACCGCGCTGCCCCAACTCTCCCAGCTCATCTGGGAGGCCGCCGGTCTGGTCACCGGCCGGGGTAGCCCGGTCGCCCACGTCTTCGAGTCGGCGAGATCACTCCATGTCCCGGCGGTCACCGGTGTCGATCTCGAACCCGACCCCGACATGATCGTCGTCGTCGACGGCTTCACCGGGGTGGTGGCCGTTCTCCCCGCGCAGATGCGAACCCCGGGTTCCTAGCGCCGTATCCGGCGCTAGGAAGCCCCGGTTCGGTCGATCCCGTAGAGACGGGCGGCGTTACCACCGGCGATGGCGGCCCGGTCGGCCTCTTCCAGGCCCTCGGTGGCGGCGATCAGCCCCATCGGGTCGGTCTCGCTCATGTCGAAGGGAAAATCCGTGCCCAGCAGGATGCGCTCGACGCCCACCACCTCGACGAGGTGACGCAGATAGAGGGGTTGGAAGACGACGGTGTCGTAATGGAGCATCTTCATGTAGTGACTGGGAGGGCGCTCGGGGATGCAGGCCCTGGTCTCGGGTCGGACTTTCCAGGTGTGGTCGGAGCGGGGGGCGTAGAACGGTAGGTACCCGCCCCCGTGGAGCAGGACCATCTTCAGACCCGGATGCTCCTCGAAGAGGCCGCTGAAGATCATCCGGGTGGCGGCCACCATGGTCTCCAGCGGGTTGCCTATACAGTTGACCAAGAAGTAGTCCCCGAGCCGCTGGCTCTCCGGATAGCCGTTGGGGTGGAGGATGACCGGCACCCCCTTGGCCTCGACCGCGGCCCAGAAGGGCCGGAATCCGTCCTCATCGAGATTTCGCCCGTCGACCGTGCCCCCGATCTGGAGTCCCTTGAACCCAAGCTCGTCCACCGCCCGATCCAGCTCGGCGATCGCCAGGTCGACGTCCTGAAGGGGCACGGTCGCTCCGAGGGGAACGAAACGGTCGGGGTGCGCGGCCGCGGCCGCCGCCAGGTTGTCGTTCTGGATCCGGGCCGACTCGGCGGCGACCTGGGCCGGCGCCCAATAGAAGTACTCGGAGACGAACGTAGCGAGACCCTGTACATCGATGCCCATCCGGTCCATGTGCTCGATGCGTGGTGCCAGCTCGGTGAGGGCGGGGAGGATGGACCCGAGCATCCCCTCGTTGTGGGCGATCGAGTCGGCCCCCATGTAGTACTCGTAGGGCTCGTGCTCGGGGCGACGATGGCGCTCGACGATTCTCCTGCTCGCCGGGGTGGCGAGATGGCAGTGGATGTCGATAGTGGTCATGCGCTCGTCGGCCTCCGGGGTGGGGGGCACCATAACCACTCGGGTATCGTCTCCTCCCCGCCGGAGGATTTCATTGAGGGTTGGCTTCATCGGTCTTGGTGACATGGGTCAGGGCATCGTCCCCCGTCTGTTGGCCGCGGGCCACGACGTCACCGGGTGGAATCGAACCGAGTCGAGGGCCCGGCCCCTCGTCGAGCAGGGGATGAAGTGGGCGGACACCCCTCGGGAGGTGGCGGCGAGCACCGAGGCGGTCTTCTCGATCGTCACCGACGGGGCCGCGGTGAGGTCGGTGGCTCTCGGGCCCGACGGCGTCATCGCCGGTCTCGGCACCGACTCGGTCTATCTCGACATGAGCACGATCGACCCCGAGCTGAGCCGTGCGATCAGCGCCGAGTTCGAGGCCGCAGGGCGGACCATGCTCGACGCACCCATCTCGGGAAGCCCAGTCACTCTCGCCCAGGGGAGCGCGTCCACCATGGTCGGTGGCGATCGCTCCGCCTTCGATCGGGTGGAATCGGTGCTCTACGACATCGGTTCCAAGGTGAGCTACATCGGGGGCCGGGGGACCGCGGTGCAGATGAAGGTGGCGGTGAATCTCACCTTGATCGTGGAGATGGTGGCGTTCTGCGAGTCGGTGGCGCTGGCGGAGAAAGGCGGGGTCGACCGCGCAGTCGCGGTGGACGCGATGCTGAAGAGCGTGGTGGCCTCTCCGGTGATGGGATATCGGGGCCCGTTCATCCTCGAGGGCGGCATGCCCGACAAGCCCCTCGCCGACGTCACCCTGCAGCAGAAGGACATGATCCTCGCCCTCGAGGTGGCTCGACGCCAGGGCTCACCCGCGCCGCTCGCCGCCGTCGCCAACGAGCTGTTGAACGCCTGTCGGGGGAGGCGGATCGACCACCGCGACTTCGTCACCGTTTTCGACGTCTATCACCTGCTCAGCGGGATGTCGTGACCGAGCCCTACCGCACCAGTCTGGACGAGGTCGCTCTGGTTACCGGTCTGCGTCGCGAGGAGGGATGGGTGGACATGCAGGTCCAGTTCCTGGTGGACAAGCACAATGCCGGGTCCCAGGACTTCCTCCTCGGCTGGACGGTGCTCCCTCCTGGGGCGCGGCACCAACGTCATCGGCACCACGACGCCGACGAGTTTTTCGTCGTCCTCCAAGGGGCCGGGATGCTCTACACCAACGAGGGCCGGGAGCCGGCGGCGAAAGGGGACGTGGTTTTCACACCGCGTGGTCACTGGCATGGCTTCGACAACACCGGCGAGGAGGACGTGGTCTTGGTCTGGGGGTGGAGTGGTGCCGGGTCGTTGGAGGACACCGGTTACGAGGCCGACACCGGATGACCACGCCCGGATGGGAGGACCCCGCTGTTCGGGAGGGGACCCGGGCGATGCTCCAGCGGCGGGCGCATCTCCTCGAGTCGGGCGAGCGCATGATCGGATGGAAACTCGGTTTTGGGGCACCCGCCTGGCTGGCGAAGTTCGATCTGACCGGCCCACTGGTCGGTTTCCTCCCCGAGGCGAACCTGAGGGAGACGGGGGCGAACGTCTCCTGTGTGGGCTGGGTCAACCCGGTGGCCGAGCCCGAGATCGCGGTCTATCTGGGGTCTGACGTGGAGAATCCGAGCCTGATCGAGGCGTCGATCTCCAGTATCGGAGCGGCCATCGAGCTCGCAGATGTCGACTCGCCGCCAGAGGACATCGTCGAAGTCCTCGCCGGCAACATCTACCACCGCGCCGTGGTGCTCGGCTCGGCTCGCCGGGCGTGGTCAGACGGCGGAGTGACCGGTACGCGGGCTCGTGTGTCGAGGAACGGATCGGAGATCGCCGACACCGAGGATCCTGAAGGGCTGACCGGCACCATCAAGGCGATCCTGAGTCACGTCGCCGGTCTGTTGTTGGAGGCGGGGGAGCGCCTCAGAGCCGGCGACGTGGTCATCGCCGGCTCGGTTGTCCCCCCGATCCCGGTGCGGCCCGGCGACGAGATCTCATTCGAGCTCGTCCCGCTCGCCCCGATCACGGTGACCCTTTAGGAACTCCCACGGACCTCCCGGACCTCCGGGAACCCGATCCCGGAACCCCGGGTTCCTCACGCCGGATACGGCGCGATTTCGCTCAACTAGGGCTGGCCACTCCGTTCTTGAGCCGAATCGGGCCGTATATGGCTCGTACAACCCGGGGTTGCTCACGCCGGATACGGCGCGATTTCGCTCAACTAGGGCTGGCCACTCCGTTCTCGAGCCGAATCGGGCCGTATCTGGCTCGTACAACCCGGGGTTGCTCACGCCGGATGTTCGATCGGGGGCCAGGGTGGGGCGCCGGTTTCGGTGATGTGGGGGCGGTCGGCGGCGGTGACCCAGAATCCGATCAGCGATGCCGGGATCTCGGGGTGGGGATTCAGGGCCCGGTGCACCACCCCGACCGGCTCGGTGTACACCTCGCCCGCCGAGTAGTTCTCGTTTCGCCCCTCGTATTGGAGAACGATTACGCCGCGGAGGAGGACGAAGTAGACGACGCCATTGTGAACGTGCCACGAAGCGGTTTGCCCCGGGTTGAGCTCGGAGAGTTGGATGTTGATCCGCGACTCCGGGTCACGGGGGAGACGGCTCTCGATCTCGTCGAAGAGGACCTGACGGATGTGGGCGCCTCCCTCGGGCACGAGCCCGGTGATCTGGACGGCGAGTGTGGTGGGGTCGACAGTCACGTCGGTCATGGTCCGATTATGACCGGCTAGGAGAGGAGGACGATGGTCGCTCCGATGAGCACCAGGATGGCGCCTCCGAAGAACCGCGGGTTCATCCGCTCGAACGGCTGGCGGAACATGACGGGCACCAGGGCGATCACGAACAGCACCGAGAGCTGCTGGATGGTGATGGCGATGGCGATGGTGGTGAGGTCGAACGACACCCATTGCGCCGACACCGCGATCGCACCGCACACTCCGCCGAACATCATCCAGCGGATCGCCGTGGCCGGCACCGGTCCCCGCCACCTCCCAGTGACTACGAGGAGCAGGGCGTAGACCACCACGCTGGTGCCCAGCCCGATGGTGAGCCCCTCCACGGGATGTTCGAACCGCTCCAGGCCGAGCCGGATCAGCAACGGGGTGGACCCCCAGATCAACGCCACGGTCAATGCCAGCCAGGGACGGCGCCAACCCTCTGTCCCCGGGGCGCCTCCACTCAGGGAGATCAACGTGACCCCGGCGACGGCGAGGAGGACGCCGCCGGCGATGGTGACGGTGAGTGGCTCGTCGAGTGCGATCGCCGCCACCAAAGTGCCGACGATGGGGGCGGGCGAGACCAGGGCTGCGGTGCGGGCCACGCCGATCTTCTGTTGGCTGAGGGCGAGCAGGGTCCAGCCGCCGATGAAGTGGAACAGGGTGGTCACCCCGAATATGGCCACCGCCGACGCCGGCGCCGAGAGCAAGAGATCGAGGTCTCCTCGCAAAGCCACCCCGACCAACAGCACGATCTCGACCGCGACCAGCAACCCGAACGCGGTGCGGTAGGCGTCGACCAGTTGATTCGCCTTCCGGTTGGAAGCCTGGAGAAATGCGAACCCGATCGCCGCAACCAGGGCCCAGAGGGCCCCGCTCAACCGACTTCGCTCAAAGCGGCGGCGACTGTCTCGACGGTCTCCCGGTCGTGGGCAGCGGTGAATCCGAGGATCACCACGTCGATGCCGGCATCGAACATGGCGGCGGATCGGGAGGCGATCTCGGCAGGATCCGGCTCGGTGCCCAAGGAGAGATGGCTGGAACAGGAGATCTCCTCCGGGTCGCGTCCCACGTCGGCGCAATGACCCCACATCACGTCGCGGAGCCGGAGCCACTCGTCCTTCTCATCCTCGACGAACAGCGCGTCCCACATGGAGGCGAATCGGGCGACCAGTCGCAGCGTTCGCTTCTCACCCCTGCCTCCGATCACGATGGGCGGGCGCGGTTTCTGGATCGGCTTGGGCTCATTGCGGGCGTTGTTCAGTTTGAAGAAGCGCCCGTCGAAGTCGGAGTGGTCCTGGGTCAACAGCAGATGGATCACCTCGGTGCCCTCCTCGAAGCGGGTCATCCGCTCGTCGACGGTGCCGAGATCCATGCCGTAGGCGTCAGCCTCCATCTCGTTCCAACCGGCGCCGAGCCCGAGCTCGAGACGACCACTGGAAACGATGTCGAGCGATGACGCCATCGAGGCCAGCACCGCGGGATGTCGGAAGTGCATCCCGTTGACCATTGTCCCAACCCGTATCCGCTTGGTCGCCTGTGCCAGGGCCGTCAGGGTCACCCATGCTTCGAGACAGGGCCCGTCGGTGTCGCCTCGGATCGGATAGAAGTGATCGAAGTTCCACGCCGACTCGAACAGCTCGATCTCGTCGGCTGCCTGCCACACCTCGAGCATCTTGTCCCAGGTGGTGTGATGTGTTGGTGTCTTCACCGCGAAACGGGCCATGGCATTCCTCCTGCTCGAGCCTGGCGTGTGCACAGGTCGCGACATGGTCGCGACCTGTGCACACGGGGGCCACGCTACCCAACCGGTCCCGGCCGCGAAAACGATTGCAGTGCGGTCGGGACCGCGGGGAAAGGTCAGACCACGGGATTGGTGAGGGTCCCGATGGGATCGATGGTGATCTCCACGACGTCACCGGGCTGGAGGTAGCGCGGGGGGTCGAATCCGATCCCCACCCCGGGAGGGGTGCCGGTGGCGATCACGTCGCCCGTCTCGAGGGTCATCACCGAGGAGAGCGTCGCGATCAGCGTGGGGATGTCGAAGATCAGGTCGGCGAGTGACCCCTCCTGACGGAGCTCGCCGTTCACCGAGGTGCGGATCGTGAGCCGGGTGACATCGGGGATCTCTTCGCTGGACACGATCCAGGGGCCGATGGGACAGAAGGTGTCGGGTCCCTTGCCGGTCAGCCACTGCCCGTGTCTCCTCTGCAGGGCCCGGGCCGTGACGTCGTTGACGATGGTGTAGCCGAAGACATGGGCCATGGCGTCCTCGGGACGAATGCCCTTGCCGGTCCTGCCGATCACCACCGCCAGCTCGCCCTCGTAATCGGTGGTCGAGGTGGGATCGTTGCCGGTGTCGATCTCCTGACCGGGGCCGATCAACGCGGTGGGCGGCTTGCTGAAGATGATCGGGTACTCGGGTGGGGGCTCGGTCCTGGTGTCCGCACCGGGAAGCTCGCGAACATGCTCGATGAAGTTCTTCCCCACCGCGAACACGTTCTTGCGGGGCTGGATCGGGGGGAGAAGAGTGGCATCCGACAACGGTGTGCGGCTCCCGCCGAGCGCCGATGGAGCCAGCCCGGCTCCCATGGCCAGATCGATCAGGGCCACGGTGTCGTCCGGCGAGGGCAGGGCGGCTGTGATGTCGACGATGTCGGCGTCTTCCACCAACCCGCATCGGGGGCCGTCTTCCCCGGCATATCTGACCAGTCGCAAGCGATCCTCCTTGGAAAGACGAGATTCGGGCCGCCTCTTCAAGCCCGGCGACGATGTTAGACCCAGCCGGACCGGCCCAGCAATCGATTGCAGGAAGGGGAGACGGACCCGCCGGTCAGACGGCGTTCGAGCCGACCTGCTTGACGGAGCGGCCCAGGGAGATGACCACGGCGACGGCCGCCAGCATGAGCCCGAGCGCGACGAGATGGGCGAGGGCGAATCCCGAGCCGAGAGCCTCGGCGGCACCCCCTCCCAGATTGGCGGTCTCTCCGCTGAGCAACGCTCTCACCTCGGCCACGTCTCCCAGCCGGGAAGCCACCACCGCCAGGATGATGCCGCCGGCGAGACCGGCGCCCACGGAGAGGCCGATGGTGCGAGCCACGGAGAACACCGATGTGGCCTGGCCGGCTGACGATCGGGGGACGTTCAGCTTGAGCATCTGGAGCAGGGCGTTGGTGACCGTGCCCACCGAGACACCCATCAGGAAATAGGCGGCGAACACGAAACCGAGGTGGGCCTGGTTGACCACCGATATCCAGGCGAGCATTAGGGCAAAGGGACCCAGAACGGCGCCGGCAAGAAGCACCGAATGCTCACTGACACGGTCGGTGACCCGCCCCGCGACGTTGGCGGCGAGCGTCCAGCCCAAGGTGAGCCAAACCACCGACCATGCCGCGGCGGAGGCGGACGCTCCTCTGGCTCCGGCCACGTAGACCGGGAGGAAGGACTGGATGCCGGTCATCGCGGCGACGGTGAGACCGGCCACCGCCGAGAACTGCCAGAACGGACTGGAGGCGACGAATCGCCGATCGAAGAGAGACTTCGGTCGTCCGATCCGCTTCCACAGCAGCGCCCCCGCCACCGCTCCCAGCACAACCAATGCGATCGATGCCAACGACGGGTCCGACACGGCGGCCAGCACCGCACCCACCGCCGTCACCAGCAACCCCGCCGACACCCAGTCGACTCGAGTCGCCCCGGGTTCGACCGCTTCGGGCAGGGTCCGCCACCCCGCGACCAATGCCGCCAGGCACGTCGGAGCCATGATGAGGAATATCCAGCGCCACGAACCGATCTCGAGCATGGCGGCGGCGATGGCGGGGCCGGCGAAGCCGAGTATTCCCCAGACGTTCGAATTGGCGGCGAAGGCCCGCCCGGTGAGGTGGTCGGGATACACCAGGGTGACCGCGGCAACGCCAACCGAGATGATGGCACCCCCCGCCGCCCCCTGAACCACCCGGGCCGCCACCAGCATCGGCATCGAGGACGCCAGTCCCGCCGCCAATGACGACAACGCGAAGACGATCGTCGCCCAGCGGAACACATTGGCGGTGCCCCGATTGTCGATGAAGCTTCCGGTGATGGCCGTGGCCACCCCTGAGGTGAGGAGGAAACCGGTCACCACCCAGGGAAGCAACGTGACTCCACCCAACTCGGCCGCCACCTGGGGGAGGGCAGCGGTCACCGCCAGCCGCTCGAAGGCCACGATCGACACCGCGGTGAAGATGGCGATGGAGGCGGGGAGCAGCTCGCGCGACAGGATCGAGCGGGGCAGCGTCATGGACCGGTCATGGTGACAGGTCCCTTTCGAGGCCTCAGACGGGCTCCAGCCACTCGTCGTGGAGGTCGGCGACCACCAGATCGCGACCCGTGGG
Organism: Acidimicrobiia bacterium; assembly: GCA_035249605.1. Taxonomy (GTDB): domain Bacteria; phylum Actinomycetota; class Acidimicrobiia; order Spongiisociales; family ZC4RG35; genus JANQRA01. The sequence continues at coordinate 11,200 of DATFGI010000017.1, read as the reverse complement.
CCCTCCCAGGTCCTCGACCCGGAAGACGACCGAGTAGAGCGGGGGGTAGGGATCATGATGATCGAGCGGGTTGACGATCACACCATGTCGCTGGGTGATGGTCCCCACTTTTCCCTTCACGTACCGGGGTGTGCGGGGATTGCCGCCGATCCTCTCCTCGAGGACGCGGACCCGGTCACCGGTCCTGAACCGCTCGGTCATACCGTCCTCGTCGGAGCGGAGATCTCCTCGCTGCCCACCAGGCTCCCGGCCGTGATCAGCTCGACCAACTCCTCCTCACTCAAACTCTCGGTGCCCTCCGGGCGACGGGGGAGGACCATCCAGCGCACGTCGGAAGTCGAGTCGTGCACCACCACCGAGCGCTCGGCCGCGATCTCCAGGCCGAACATGTCCTGGATGGTGCTGCGCGGGTCCTCCACGATGCGCTGCTTGTACTCGTCGGTGCGATACCACCACGGCGGGTTGCCGAGGAGGTCGTGTGGGTAGCACGAGCAGAGGGTGCAGACCACGATGTTGTGCACCTCGTCTGTGTTCTCGGCCACACCCAGTTTGCCCAGCCTCCCCGGGGGGATGTCCAGCTCCCGGACCGCCTCCCGGCCGGTCGCGATCAGCCGCTCTTTGAACTCGGGGTCGACCCAAGCCCGCGCCACGATGCGGGCCCCGTTGCGATAGCCGAGCCCGCTCAATCGGCGGCGGTTCTCGGCGAGAGCCTCCTGGGTCACCTCGCCCTTCTCGACCAGCGCGTGGGTGAAGCACGCCACCAGGTGGGTGGTTTCGGCCACACCCTCCTCGAGCAAACCTATCCGTGTCTCCAGATCGCCCTCGTAAGCGCGGGTGGCGAGGCGGAATTCCGGGTTGTAGTCGCCCCGTTCCCGCCGGCCCTCGTCGATGGCCATGGAATGATTGGCCAGTGGAACGCCGGTGGTTGCCATGTCGAGGATCATTTCGTCGAGGGCGTCTTCCAGTGCCCGGATCCTCGGCTCCAGCTCCTCGGGCTTTTCTGCCGGTTGATCTCTCCCGATGGCGGTGTGGGCTGCGAACAGGTCTGCCCAGGTGATGATGCCCCGACGCAGGAACAGCATCACCCGAGACTCGACCCGCTTGCGTCGGAAATACTCCAGGTCAGCCGTCACCGCAGTCACGTGACCTTCGAAATCCTGCATGTGGGGATGGTCGGACATCTCGCTCATCGTAGGGGTCTGTTGCAGCCCGCGAGGCGATGCTATATCGTGCGGAACCGGTACAGCAATCGATTGCTGAAACGCCGAGGAGGACGCGATGAGACTGCAGTTATCGCGAGAGCGATGAAATACTGGTCGGCGTGAACTGGGGTAGGCGGCGTCTGAGCAGCGATGAGCATCGTGAAGACCAGGGCCAGGACGGCATGACCCTTCGGATCGACACCGCTCGGGAGAGCACGTCCGGGCCCCTGGTCGCCGCGGTGCGCGACCTCAAGGTCCATTTCGAGACCAAGGCGGGCATGGCTCATGCCGTCGACGGTGTCTCCTTCGAGATTCGGGACGGGGAGACGCTGGGGTTGGTCGGGGAGACGGGCTGTGGCAAGACGGTGACCGCTCGGTCGTTCAACCGGTTGATTCCCACCCCTCCCGGGGTCTACGCCGGGGGTCGAATCGACTTTTGGTCGTCCGATGCGCGGCTGGCCGGGGAGGAGCCGATCGACCTGCTCACCATTCCGGACAGCCAAATGCTGCGTATCCGCGGCGACCGAATCGCCATGATCTTCCAGGACCCCGGCAAGGCTTTAAATCCCGCGCTGTCGATCCGCAGCCAGATCGCCGAGGTCTTCTACCAGCACAGATCCGAGGAGATCCTGCAGGCGCTCGGACCCGGGGTGCCACGCATCATCCGTCGTGCCGCCCGACAGCAGAGCAGCTCATTGGAGCGGTTCCTCCTCGAGTTCCCCCCCTATCGTGCCCGGGCGGAGAAGCTCCACGAGAAGATCGACCAGCTGGTCATCGAGGCGCTCGCCGAGGTCCAGATCGCCAATCCCCGCAAGATCATGGCCAGCTATCCCCACGAGCTCTCCGGGGGCATGAAACAACGTGTCCTCATCGCACAGGCCCTGGCCTGCAATCCCGACCTTCTCATCGCCGACGAGCCCACTACGGCACTCGATGTCACGATCCAAGCTCGCATCCTGGAGCTGATCGCGGAGCTGCAAGAGCGCCTGCAGACCTCGGTCCTCTACATCAGCCACGACCTCTCCCTGGTCAAGGAGATCTGTGACCGGGTGGCGGTGATGTACGCGGGTCGGATAGTGGAGACCGGCACCACCGAGGAGGTCTTCCGCAATCCCAAACACCCATACACCCGGGGGCTGATGGCAGCGGTGCCCTCCGCTGCCCATCGACGCGGCGAGCTGGCCTCCATCCTGGGAAACGTCCCCGAGCTGGTCGACCCCCACCCGTCGTGCCGGTTCAACACGAGGTGCCCGTTCGCTGTCGAGGTCTGCCGGACCACGGATCCGGCGACGATCGCCATCGGGAAGACCCATTCGGTCGCCTGTTTCGCGTATGAGATCGACGACACCGACGCGGTCCGCCCCCGGCTCGAGGCTTGGGTGTCGTGACTTCGCTGCGTGCCCAACCGGGCACCACCGAGGTCTCCACCGCCGATCGTTCGGTGATCTCCCTGCGCGGAGTGGAGAAGCACTTCCCGATCAAGGAAGGGACGCTGCAGCGGGTCGTCGGGCATGTCAGGGCAGTCGACGGTTTGTCCTTCGACGTCCGCCCCGGGGAGACCGTCGGCCTGGTCGGGGAGTCGGGATGTGGCAAGACGACGCTGGGACGCTGCATCAGCGGGCTGACCCAGGTCACCGGGGGGAGGATCTACTTCCGGCTGTCCGACGCGGACGCGGCCCGACTCGACGCCATCGAGGCCACTCCCGAGGGTGAGCGGACTCGGGAGCAGGTCAGGGAGCTGCAGCGGATCGACGATGACCACCGCATCGACCATCTCTCGGGGAAGGCCTGGCGAACCTACCGCCGCAACTGCCAGGTGGTGTTCCAGGACTCGTTCAGCTCACTGAACCCGAGACAGCTCGTCAAGGACATCGTGGGGCGGCCGCTCCGGGTTTACAAGGAGGCCTCGGGTCAGGAGCTCACCGATCGTGTCGTGTCGTTGCTGGAGAGCGTGGGAATGGGGCGACAGCATCTGTATCGGTATCCCCACCAGTTCTCCGGCGGACAACGACAGAGGATCTCGATTGCCCGCGCTCTCGCCCTCGATCCGGAGTTCATCGTGCTCGACGAGCCCACCTCGGCGCTGGATGTGTCGGTGCAGGCCCAAATCCTCAATCTCTTGTACGAGCTACAGCGCGAGCGCGGGCTCACCTATCTATTCATCAGCCATGACCTGGGGGTGGTCCGGCTGATGAGCGATCGCATCGCGGTGATGTATCTGGGCAAGGTCGCCGAGCAGGGCACGGCCGAGCAGTTGTTCGAAGATCCCCGGCACCCGTACACCGAGGCGCTCCTCGCCGCCAACCCGGACATCAATGCCGAGGAGTCCGAGATGAGGGGGTTGCACGGCACGGTTCCCGACCCGGCCAACCCGCCCGAGGGGTGCCGGTTCCACACCCGCTGCCCGGTGGTGACACCCGCGTGCGGCTGGGAGGTCGACGACGCCGTGACCTGGCTCTTCAACAACGACCTCCTGGCCGACGGACTTGCCGATGTGGAGCGGCGCAGCGAATTCGACGCGACACTGGTGTTCCACGACGATGACGCGGCGGCATCCGCCGTCACGGCATTCCATCACGGCGAGGTTGCGGCTGCGATGAGGGCCGCGCTCGAGGACATGTCCACTGACGGGCGCAAGGTCAGCATCCGATTCACCCCGGTTCCGCCGGTCGAGCTCGAGCAGATAGGCGACGGCCGGCTCACCGCCTGCATCCTCCACACCTCACGTTCCACGCGGCTCTAGGTCCGTAAGCCCGCAACCCCGGGTTCCTCACGCCGGATATGGCGCCAGACAGCTCAACTTGGAACCCGCCTTCGGGAACCCGGGCTTCCTGGCGCCATATATGGCGCCAGGAACCCGGGGTTCGAGGTCGGGAGCAGCTCTCAGGCGAGAGCGGACCAGACCAGACGCACTGCGGCGATCCCGAGCAACACCAGGACCACCCTCTCGAAGGTCTTCTGGTTGATCAGCCTGCCGATCCTTATCCCGACCGCGGTCATCACGGCGACCGGGACGATGGCCCACAACGCCTGGGTGGTCCGTTCTGGTGTGAAGGATCCCAGCAGCGCCAGCGTCACCAGCTGGATGAGGCCGAAGACCGTGAAGGTCAGGCTCATCATGTGGATGAAGGACGCCCGACTCATCCTGATGCTGTGCAGGTAGGTCATGATCAGGGGCCCGGCCGTGCCCGTTGCCCCGAGCAGGCCACCACCGACCAGGCCCATCGGGGCGGCGGCCCGACGGGCGGTCTCCCTCTCCAGACCGAACTCCGGGTCGGCGACGTAGCGCCATATGTAGCCGACTATCACCAGGGCTATCACCACGGAGAGGATTCGGTCGTCTATCGCGGTGAGCATCCAGGTGCCGGCGATCACGGCGAGGGTGCCGACGGCGAGGAAGGGGATCATCACGAACGCGGTTCCCTTGGCTCCGGCACGGTGCTCCCAGAGCAGCCAGCCGTTGGAGACCATGTTCGCCAGGGACAGGACCACCACTGCGTACTCGACGCTGGTGATCGAGGCGATGAACGGCACCGCCAGGAGCGGGCCACCCATCCCGGCCACTCCCTTGACCGTGTAGGCGAAGGCAATCACCAACATGACGAGGGCGAACTCGGTCGTCACAAAGAGGGAGCTACTCGGAACCGGTCAGATCGGGCGGGTTGAGGGCGAGGGCCCTGAGCAGACCCAGCTCGTCCCCGAAGTACCAGGCCTCGGCGATCACCCCGTCCTCGACACGCCAGAGCCCGACCTCGATGACATCGATGTGACGACCGGTCTCCGGGATCCCGTACAGAGGGCCGGTGTGGGTGCCCACAACCCTGAAGATCCCCCACACCTTGTCGTTCTTCGCGGTCAGCTCGAGGAGGATGTTCTCACGATCCCGCATCGATTCGTCGTTCATCCCCCCCGGCCCCTGGAGCTCCCAGAGCTCCCCGATGTGAGTGAAGCCGGCGCGATGACGCTTGAAGGAGGGGGAGAGGAACGGGGCCCGATCCGACACCTTGGCAACCCGATAGCCGGCCACGACGGCGAGAGCCTTTGCTTCCTCCTCGGTGCAGGTGCATTCGGTCGATCCGAACAACGAGATGTGGGGATGATCCACCAATGCCATTTCAGGTCTCCACGATCGGTCGAACCGCCTCTCGGGACTCGAGGGCGGCCAGCGCCTCTCCAACCTGTTCGAGGGGGTAGACATGAGTGACCAGAGGGCTCAGGTCGACTCTGCCCGACCGCATGAGGGCGATCATCGCCGGATAGGCGTTCGGGCTGGAGCGAATGCCCATTAGGTCCACCTCGTCGAGAGTCAGACGGTCGACGTCGATCTGGGACGGCTTGCCGCCGGTCAAACCGAGGAGGGCGACTCGTCCTCCGCGTCGCACCGTGCCGATCGCCTGTGCCGGCACATCGGGGTTGCCGGTGCAGTCGAACACGTAGTCCACGCCCCGTCCTGCGGTGAGCTGACGGACACCGGTCACCGGGTCCTCCTTCTCGTAGTCGACGACCTCGTCACACCCCATCTTGGCGGCGAGGTCGAGACGGCCTCCCCGCCCCACCATGATGATCTGGGTCGCTCCCGAGGCGGCGGCGACCGCAGCCGTGAGCAGGCCGAGCAACCCGGGACCGAAGATGGCGACGGTGGATCCGGGTAGGAACTCGACACGTCTCAGGGCGTGCACTGTCAGGGATCCCTGGTTGACCAGGGCCCCTTCGAGGGGGCTGATCGAGTCGGGGAGCTTGTGCAACATCTGTGCCGGGCGCACCGCGTACTCGGCCAGTGCGCCAGGGGCGGTGTGCCCGTAGAGGCGGTAGCCCGGGGTGCCCGACCTCTCGCACAGGTTGTACCTGCCCTGGCGGCACATCGGGCAGCGGCCACAGCCGACATGGTTCTCCGCAACCACCTTGTCACCGGGCCGGAGCTCGAGGTCGTCCAACCCGGCCCCGATGGCGGCCACCTCACCCGACCACTCGTGACCCATCACGAAGGGCAGTGACGGCGGCCAACCTCGCTCTTGGAATGCCCCGTGGACCATCTTGAGGTCGGTGCCGCAAAGCCCGCACGCTCTCACCCTCACCAGGACCTCGCCCGGCCCGGGCTCGGGCACGTCGACCACCTCGACGGCGAGGTCGTTCCAGCCCCTCAACACCGCGGCGCGCATCGTGCTCATCCCTGCGATGGGCCCTCTGTGTCGGGAGCGCGCTCGGTGAGGCTCTTCCAGATGTCCTCCACCGAGCTGACGATGTGATCGGCCACTTCCTCGATGATCTCCCGGGCACGTTCGGTGCTGACCCCCTCGGGCGTTCCGTACCAGCCGGACGCAGCGACCTCCCTGAAGTCCTTCATCACCGGGAAAACGTCACGTCGCCGGAACAAGGCATGGCCTTCGGTGCCACTCTCCACCAGGTCACCTGAGACACGTTCCTCGAGGCGAACCAGGGACGGGTCGTGGGCGAGGACAGCCGCCGTCTCCATGGAGCCGGCGTGAGTGAACTCCATCTCGTCGGGGAAGAGGCCGTTGGTTATCACGTGTGACTCGGCGACGATCACCCGCAGGGACAGCTTCGCCTGGACTCGATCGGCGGCGATGCGGATCGCCGAGCTGTTGCCCTCGTGCCAGTTGACCACGATGACCCGCTCCACGCCCGCCCCGGACAGACCCTCGCACACGTCGAGCATGAGGGCGGCCAGGGTGTCGGGTCGCATCGTCAAAGATCCCGGCCAGTGCATGTGGTACGGGGCGACGCCAACCGGTGACAGCGGTATGACCGGGGCCTCCAATCTCCGTCCCACCCTGAGGGCGATGGTCAGTGCGGCGAGGGCATCGGTCCCGAGAGGGAGATGACCGCCGTGCTGTTCGATGCTGCCGGTGACGATTATGGCGGTGCCCCGCGCCAGCGCCTCCTCGGCCTGGGGCTGGGTCATATTGGAGAGAAGCATCTGTTCGAGGTCGATTGGCTTGTCCACGACTCGTCCTTGCTGCACAAACGGTTGTCCACACACCCTAATCAACGAACCTGAGCTAGATAGCGCCGGATCCGGCGCTAGGAACCCGGGGTTGCGGAGGCAGGGGCCGCCGTGGATCCCCTGACCACTAGCTCGGGGGTCACCCACTGCGTCTCGGGGGTCTTGGCCGGGTCGGCGATGGTCTCCAGGAGGAGCCGGGCCGTTCTCGCCCCGAGCTCGTACTGGGATATGCGGACGGTGGTGAGCGGGGGCGAGAAGCGCTCGCTGTAGGGCATGTCGTTGAAGCCGACCACGGAGACATCCTCCGGGCACGACCGGCCGCTGGCGCGGACGGCATCGATCGCCCCCAGGGCCAGCCGGTCGTTGGCCGCAACCACCGCGGTGGTGTCGGGGTGCTCCTCGAGCAAGGCCCCGGTGACCCGATATCCCTCCTCCTCGGTCTGACGATGGGCGAAGTGGTGGCTTCCGGTCAGCTCGGCGGTCCGAAGTACCTCCTCGAAGGCCTCGAGTCGGTTGACGGTGGACGACACGTCCTCGGGACCGCCGACGTGGACGATCCTCTTGTGACCGAGGGCGAGGAGGTGCTCGACGGCCATCCTGGTTCCGGTGTGGTCGTCGGGGAGGACGGCACTGACATCGAGCGAGGGCGCCGCCCGGTTGAACAAGACCACTGCGATCCCCTCGGCGATGATGCCGGCCAAGACCGCGTCATCCTCGCGGGCGACCCCGTACATCATGCCCTCGGCCTGGACACCGAGCATCGCAGAGACTTGAGACTCGGCGTGGGCGGGGTCGTCATCGGTGCTGGCGAGGAGCAGCGAGTAGCCGTCGGCGTAGAGGACGTCGCCGGCGCCTCTTGTGATGCCCGCCTGGTACAGGTTGGCCACGTCGGGCACCACCATCCCCACCACGAGGGTACGGCCGGTGCGAAGGGCACGGGCGATGGTGTTGCGGCGATAGCCGAGCCTGCGGGCGACCTCCCTGATCCGCTCCTCGGTGTCCTGGGTGATCCGACCGGCGGCCGCCTGGTCGTTGAGGACCCGAGACACCGTCGAGACGTGGACCCCCGCCTCCCTGGCGACGTCACGCAGTGTGGGCGGTCTCGAGGGGCGCGTCTCCCCGTTGCCAATAGCACTCACCAGGCGAGCGTAACCAATGGGTCCCCGCCAACCCGGCCACAGGAGGGATCAGCCTCGGCCGTCGGGCAGCAGCCGCCAGGAGAGCAGGGCAGCGATGGTGAGGACGATGACGACGAATCCGAATGCCGCCACACGCCCCGGCCCGTCGAAGAGGGCGGAGACGACGAGAGGCCCGGTGACCAACCCGATATCTCCCGCGAACCGGAAACGCCCTAGATGGGCGCCGACCCTTTCGGGATCGGTGATGTCGCCGACGATGGTGGCTGCCACCGGCACGGCGAAGCTCGCCAAGGACATGATGACGATTGCGCTCAGCCAGGTGAACAGGTTGGGCTCGAGGGCGAGCAGTGCCACCCCGGCGGCCTGGCCGAGGAGCCCGGGCACCAGTGCGACTTTCCGGGAGACCCGGTCCGACAGCCATCCGCCGACGATCGTCCCGAGGAAACGGGCAAAGCCACCCATGCCGAGAGCGAGCCCGATCACTGCAGTGCTCAGCCCGAGATCGCCGGCGCCGATCAGGGGGACGAGTGTCTGGGGGACCGCTCCCAGGGTGAGGAAGACTGCGAAGGACACCGTCTGCAGGACGATGAACGACGTCGAGCCCCGTGTCTGCTTTCCGTCTTGGGTAGCCGGCCGGGCCGGCCCTTCCGGTGGCGGCGTAATCGGGCCGGTTCGATTCGCCAGCAGGATCATCGCCGTCGCCCCCGCGGCAACGGTGGCCACGAACATGGCGAAGCGCCACCCACCGGCCGAGGAGAGCACCCCGGCGACGGCAGGCCCGACCGCCTGACCACCGAGAAGGGCTCCGGAGAACACGGCCATCGAGGTCCCGCGATGGCCGGGCCCGGCCACCCTGGAGAAGAAGGTCATCCCGGTGGCGTTGGTGGTGGCCGAGGAGACGCCCAAGAGGAAGGCACCGATGTAGACCGTCAACGCCGCCACCGACAGCCCCAAGAAAAGACTGCCCACGGCCACCCCACCGGCGGCGAGGGCCATGAGCGAGCGCGCCATCATCCGATCGGCGAGATGCCCTCCGGGGAGATCGGCCACCAGCCTCCCCACTGCGAAGGCCGTGGTGACCAGACCCAGCTGGAGAGTCGACATCGACAGTTCGGCACCGAACTCGGGGAGGAGGGCGACCCGGAAGAATGCGATCGCGGTGAGGGCGAGGACGGCGGTCGAAATCACTCCGGGCTCTCGGAGCCCTCCGGTGGACCGAAGACCTCGCAGATACTCTCGCATGGTGGGGAAAGCCATGCTACAAACGTTTGTGCAGGATCCCGCCCCATCGACAGAGGCAGGTATGCACTCCGAGGACACATCCGGATTTCGACTGGTCGGACACTCCGACCTCGACGGGCATGGCGACGGGATGCAGGTGATGCCCTGGGGCGACGTCCTCTACGTGGCCCACTTCGGGCCCAGTGGAAAAGGGACGTCGATCCTCGACATCTCCGACCCGACCGAGCCGCGATTGTCGCGGCAATGGGATGCTCCGGCCGGCTCGCACACCCACAAGGTGCAGGTCGCCGATGGTCTCCTCATGGTCAACCACGAGCTGTTCCGCAGCGAGGGCCCGGCCCCAGTGGGCATGGCCATCTATGACCTCGAGGACCCTTTCGACCCGCGGCGGGTCGGCTTTCTCGACACCGGTGGTCGTGGTGTGCACCGCATCGTCTACGAGGGCGGGGGCCTCGCCTATATCTCGGCCACACCCGACGGCTTCACCGGGAGGATCTGGCTCATCGTCGACGTCTCCGACCCCACCCGCCCCACCGAGGTGGGTCGCTGGTGGTGGCCGGGCATGTGGCAGGCCGGCGGTGAGAACCTGGAGGCACCGGCCACCGAGGAATGGCTGGTGCACCACGGCATGGTCCACGACGATCGTGCTTACGTGGGGTTCTGGGACGGCGGGATGGTGGTGGTCGACATCTCCGATCCCACCGCGCCGAAGACCGTCTCCCGGCTGGGCTGGGACGAGGGGGGACACACCCACACCGCTTTGCCGTTGCCCGATCGTGATCTGGTGGTGGTGACCGACGAGGCGATCACCGACGGTTGTGATGGCGACCGGCACATGGTCCGGATCGTCGACGTCTCCGACGAGACGGCGCCGTACGTCCGTTCCATCTGCCCGGTGCCTGAGGGCGACTTCTGCGATCGGGGTCTTCGCTTCGGCGCCCATTGCCTCCACGAGAATCGTCCCAACAGCTATCGGAGCGAGGAGCTGATGTTCGTCACCTACTTCAACGCCGGCTTGCGGGTCTATGACATCTCGGATCCGGACCAGCCCGAAGATGTGGCTCACTGGATCCCGGAGTGCCCTCCCGGTCAGGCGGCCGCTCAGATCAACGATCTGTACGTGTCCGAGGACTTCACCGTCTACGCGACCGACCGGGTAAACGGCGGCGTCTACATCCTGGAGCCTGACGTCGCCCTCTCGGCCCGCATGACGCAAGCCGCGCTTTCGGCGAACCCAGGGTTCACAGCGTCGCTCAGCGACGCTACGAACCCTGGGTTCGTGGTTTGTCCCCCCGGCCCGACCAGGTTTCTTGCGAGTCGTTTGCAACTGGCTGCTAAAGTGGGCCCATGCACGCCCCGGACGGATTCCTCAATGCGGGGACCGCGGTGGCCACGGGCGCGGTGAGCCTGGGGACGTTGGGCTTCGCCATGCGCCAGGCGAAGGACCAGCTGAAGGAGAGGGCGGTCCCGCTCGCCGGTATCGCCGCAGCCTTCGTCTTTGCCGCCCAGATGTTCAACTTTCCCGTCGCCGCCGGGACCACGGGTCATCTCCTCGGTGGTGCCCTCGCCGCCATCCTCCTCGGACCCTCGGTGGGGGTGGTGGTCGTCACCATCGTCGTCGTGGTCCAGGCATTGGCCTTTGCCGACGGCGG